>CAVPKV010000022.1:0-23627 GCA_963705785.1 uncultured Solirubrobacterales bacterium
AGGCCCTTAGGTCGTCGGAGGCCAGCCGGGCGGCCCTAGGCAGCCTGGCCGGTGCTCTCGGCCAGCCGGGCCTCAGCCTCGAAAGGGCCGGGGTTGTCCCGGAGATACCACTCCGCGTCCAGGGCCGCCTGGCAGCCTGATCCGGCGGCCGTGACGGCCTGCCGGTAGGTGTGGTCGACCAGGTCCCCGGCGGCGAACACCCCGGGTACGTTGGTGAGGGTCGACCGGTCCTGCGTGACCACGTAGCCGCTCTCGTCTATATCGACCTGGCCCTGGACGAGCTGCGACTGGGGAACGTGGCCGATCGCGATGAACGCGCCGGTGACCGGGAGCTCCTTGGCCGACCCGTCGTCCGTGTTGCGCAGGCGGGCGACTGCGAGCGAGCCGTTGTCGCCGGAGGCGAACTCCTCCACGGCGTAGGGAGTGATCCAATCGATGTTGGGGATCGCCCGGGCCCGCTCGAGCATGATCCTGGAGGCCCGGAACTCGTCGCGGCGATGGACGATGGCCACCCGGCGGGCGAACTTGGACAGGAACATGGCCTCCTCCATGGCCGAGTCTCCGCCGCCCACGATGATCGTCGGAGAGTCCCTGAAGAAGGCCGCGTCGCACGTGGCGCAGTAGCTCACGCCGCGGCCGGCCAGCAGCTCCTCGCCGGGCACGTCGAGCTTGCGGTGCTGGGCTCCCATGGCCAGGATCACCGCCCTGGCCCGATGCTCGTCGGGGCCGACGATGACCTTGTGGAGGCCGCCGTCGGTCGAGAACTCGACCGCGGTCACGTCGTCGGTCTCCAGCCGAGCGCCGAAGCGCTGGGCCTGCTCGCGGAAGCGCTGCATCACCTCCGGCCCCATGATCCCGTCCGGGAAACCGGGGTAATTCTCGACGTCGGTGGTCTGCTGGAGCAGCCCGCCCCAGGCGAAGCCCTCGATCACCAGCGGCGTCAGATTGGCCCGGGCGGTGTAGAGCGCCGCCGTGTAGCCGGCGGGCCCGCTGCCGATGATGATCACATTCTCAAAGTCTTTGGCCTCTGTGCCGTCAGGCACGACACCCTCCTTATTCGGTACCCCGGTACTTCATTTAGTATAGCGCTAGGCGGGCGCGGGCGCCCCGGTGGGTTGGCTCGTCTCGGCGCGGCGCCAGCGATGAATCGTACGTCGCAGCTGGAAGTACGCCACCGCACCCGGCACCGTGGGGATCCAGAACGAGAACGCCCGATAGGCCAGGACGGCCACGATTGACAGCTCGACGTTGACCCCGAAGGCCGTGAAGGCCCCGATCATCCCCCCGTCCACGCCGCCGATCCCGCCCGGCAGCGGGAGCACGTTGCCCAGCATCCCGACGAAGTAGGCCATCACGATCACGGCCTGGGGCGGCGCGCTCCCGAAAGCGTGGAAGCAGGCCCACAGCACCGCGATGTCGAAGGCCCACCAGCCGACGGCCGCCAGCAGCAGCGGATCGCGGGTCCGGATCAGGACCAGCGCGTCCTTGACCCCCGCGGTGATCGCGGCCGGAGCGGCGGCCACCCGCCGGAGCAGCCGCCCCCGCCGCGTCTCGGTTGTCGTCCGGCGGGTGACGATCGCCTCGACGTCCCAGGGCATCGCGCTCACGCCCAGGAAGAGCAGGATCACCACGGCCCCGAAGATCGCCGGGCCGATCGTGATCGCGAACGGGGCCCGGCCCGGGAATACGCCCAGGTACAGCCCCAGGCCGTCCACGACCAGCGTGGCCATATACACGCCGTAGAGGAGCGCCATGAAGGCGATCATCCGGCTGGCCACCATCCGGGCGCCCATGCCCGAGCGCCGGAGCGCCCACACGGTGACCGCCACGCCGCCGGCCCCGGCCGAGGCCAGCAGCCGGGTGGCCGCGACGCCGGCCATCGTGATCTGGTAGCTCACGCGCCAGCTGATCCGGGACATGCCGCGGACGAACACGGCTCGGAAGAGGACGATGTAGCTCAGGAACGAGAGCACCTCCAGGCCGGCGGCAAGGGCGAACCACCACGGATCACCGTGCCGGATGCGGTTCCACGTGTCCCGCAGGCCGACCAGCCTCGGCAGGACGATGTACAGGAAGGCGATGCTCAGGACGACGAACGCCAGCGCCCACAGCACCCGGCGGGGCGTGAACTGAACCCCCACCATCCCCGGCCCCCGGGGAAGGGCCCTCCTGTCATCCGCCGCCTGCGCGCGTCTGCAGCCTCGTCCCTGATGGCCTCGTCCTCGTCCACGGCCTCTATCCAGCCGCCAGTCCTCGGAGCCTGAGCCTCTCCAGGGCGCCCGACACCCTGAGCGCGGCCGGGGTCAACCTCGGCGCGGCTCGCCGCACCGACTCCTCCAGCGCGGCCCCTGCGATCAGGTCAACCAGGTAGTGCTCGCCCAGGTACACCAGCGCCAGCCCCAGCGTGCCCGCGTAGGTCCAGCCGATCGCACCGGCCACCGGCCCGGTCTCGCTCAGCACGCGGGCGGCCATCAGCGACGTGGCGAAATGAAGCGACGGCATCGCAGCCAGGGGATTTCCTCCGAGTACATCGTAAAGCGGCTCCCAGAGGTCTCCCCAGAACTCGGGCCCGTACTCGACCATCATCCGCCTGACCGGGGCGGCCCGCTCGGGCAGCAGTCCCTGGGCCGACGCCCACCACGGGGGCGCGGTCGGAATCGCCCAGTAGAAGACCGCGCCGGTGTCAAACACCCCGTACATCCGGGCCGCGGAGCGGGCGAACTGGTCCGGGCGGCGGAGGAGCACGTAGGCGAGGCTGCCGTGGGGGACCATGAACCAGATCCAGTGGCAGAACACCAGCAGCCGCTCGAAGCGGTTCACGCTGCCCGGAGCCGAGAAGGCGCGCTGGAGCCGGACCGTGGGCGTGACCCCGAGGCCGAGGATCTCGTCGGCGGCGTGGGGGTAGTGCAGGTGGGCCCTGGCGGCCAGCTTGTCGGGGTCGTCGTGGGGCATCTCGTAGGACGCGATGTAGGCCCACATGTTGAGCGCACACACGGCGGCATCGCGGCGGCGGGTCTGGGGAGGACGACGCACAGGGCCAGCGGTGAGAGCCAGGAGACGGCCAGCACCGCCGGGGCCGGGAGCTTCAGACGCCGGCGCAGAGCCGGGGCGCCGACCCCCGCCGCGACGAGAGTCCACGCAGCGGCTCTGATGGCCCTCGACGCGCGCAAGGACGGGGCAGTATAGGCCCGCTCGCCTCGGACCGGTCGTCCGCCGCCGGTCCTCACCGCCGGACCGCGACCGGCCCCCGACAGTTAGAATGCCGCGCCTTGCGCCCCGTCCGCCTCGCCGCCGCACTGCGCCGTCGCGCACCTCAGCTTGTGATGACCCTGTGCTTCGCGACCGCAGGGATCCTGGTGCTGGCCCCGAGCGCGATGGCGGGCTTCATCACCCCGGAGTCGGGCGGCTCGCCCAACGCCGATCAGATCGACTCGCTGTACAAGATCATCCTGTACATCGCCGCGGTCGTGTTCGTGGGGGTCGAGGGGGCGCTGATCTACTCGGTATTCAAGTTCCGCGCCAAGCGCAACAAGGTCGCGGCCCAGATCCACGGGAACACCCGCCTGGAGGTCGGCTGGACGCTGGGCGCGGCGCTGATCCTGGTGGCCCTGACCGTGGTCACGTTCGTCAAGCTGCCCAGCATCATCAACCCGCCCAACTCCACCGCGTCGGCGTCGTTCCTGTCGGCCAGCCTGAACCAGCCCACACCCCCCAACGGCAAGAAGCTGACGGTGTGCGTCCAGGGCCGCCAGTTCATCTGGCGCTACACGTACGGCAACCAGTGCCTCAACAACGCCTTCGCCTCCAAGCTCCCCTACTCCTACCAGGAGATGGTTGTGCCCGCCGGGGTGACGGTGATCCTGGACATCCAGTCCACCGACGTGATCCACTCCTGGTGGATCCCCAAGCTCGGCGGCAAGGTGGACGCCGTCCCGGGGTACACGACGTACACGTGGTTCAAGGCGCCGACGGCCGGTACCCCCACCCACCCGATCATCTACCGGGGACAGTGCGCCCAGCTATGCGGGCGCCAGCACGCCTACATGACCGCCCAGGTCAAGGTGGTCACTCCGGCTGCTTACACCCAGTGGGCGGCCACCGAGGAAAAGCAGATCATCAACGCCAACGACCAGGTCACGCAGCTCCGCCAGAGCCTGACCGCAAGCGGGAACCTGTGATCAAGCCATGTCGATAACCGCCGGCACCGAAACCGCGCTGACCCCGATCCCTCAGGTCACCACCCACGCGATCGCCACCCCGCGCAAGACCAAGCGCTGGATCGACTGGGTGCTGACGACCGACCACAAGAAGATTGGGATCATGTACCTGGTCCTCACCTTCGTGTTCTTCATCCTGGGTGGGGTCGAGGCGCTGCTGATGCGACTCCAGCTCTCCGTGCCGGGGAACACGCTGCTGTCCGGCGAGCGTTACAACGAGCTGCTGACGATGCACGGGACGACGATGATCTTCCTGTTCGTCGTGCCGGTCATGGCCGGGTTCGCGAACTACTTCGTCCCGCTGATGATCGGGGCCCGGGACATGGCCTTCCCGCGGCTGAACGCGCTCTCCTTCTGGCTGCTGCTCACCGGAGGGATCGTGTTCTACCTGACGATCTTCTTCCAGCCCCCGGAGGCCGGGTGGTGGAGCTATCCGCCGCTCTCGAGCATCCAGTTCTCCCCCAGCGGGGGGCAGGACGCCTGGATCTTCCTGATCCACCTGACGGGGATCTCCTCGCTGCTGGGCGCGATCAACTTCTACGCCACGATCGTCAACATGCGGGCGCCGGGGATGAGCTGGGGCCGATTGCCGCTGTTCATATGGGCGATCCTGGTCTACGCGGTACTGCTCATCATCGCCCTGCCCGTGGTGGCGGCGGCGGTCACGATGCTGCTGACCGACCGGCACTTCGGGACCCACTTCTTTGACCCCACCGACCAGGGCGCACCGGTCCTGTGGCAGCACCTGTTCTGGTTCTTCGGTCACCCCGAGGTCTACATCATGGTCCTGCCCGGGTTCGGGATCATCTCGGAGATCATCCCGGTCTTCTCCCGCAAGCCAATCTTCGGTTACAAGGCGGTCGCCGCCTCCACCGCCGTGATCGCCTTCCTGGCCACGCTGGTCTGGGCCCACCACATGTTCGCCTCCCCGGTCCCGATCGTCGTGCTGGGGTTCTTCATGCTCAGCTCGTTCCTGATCGGCGTGCCGACGGGGGTGAAGATCTTCAACTGGGTGGCGACCCTGTGGCGAGGGTCGCTCCAGATGACCACCGCCCTGTACTACGCGATCGGGATGATCGCCATCTTCGTGATCGGCGGGATCACCGGGATCTTCCTGGCCGTGTTCCCGGTGGACTGGCAGCTCAACGACACCTACTTCGTCGTGGCCCACTTCCACTACACGATCTTCGGCGGGGCGATCTTCCCGATCTTCGCCGGGCTGTACTACTGGTTCCCGAAGATGACCGGCCGGTTCATGAACGAGCGGGTCGGCAAGCTCTCCTTCTGGCTGGTGTTCATCGGCTTCAACTTGACGTTCTTCGTCCAGCACGCGCTGGGGCTGTCCGGGATGCCGCGCCGGATCTACACCTACCAGCCGGGGCTGGGGTGGTCGACGTACAACTTGATCTCCACGATCGGGTCGTTCATCCTTGGGGCCGGAGTGCTTGTCACGATCGGCAACGTGATGACCTCGCTGAAGCGAGGCCGGGTCGCTGGGAGCGACCCCTGGAAGGGCAACACGCTGGAGTGGTTCACCCCGTCGCCGCCGCCCGTCAACAACTTTGATGTCATCCCCCGCGTCCGGAGCGTCGAGCCGATGCGAGACATCCGCCGGCAGATCGAACGCCAGACCGGGGTCGCCCAGAAGGGGGGCGGAAGTGAGCGCTACGCCAGGCTCTAGCCTGAGCGCGCCCTCGGCCGTGGCCGCCGGCGCGGCGGCCCACCCGTCCGGCCTGGGCTGGTGGCGGACCGTTTCTGACTACTTCGAGCTGACCAAGCCCAAGGTCCAGTCGCTGCTCCTGTTCACCACGGTGGCGACGATGGAGGTGGCCGGGGACCCGCCGGTGTCAAAGATCGCCCTGACCTGCCTCGGGGGCTACCTGTCCGCGGGCGGGGCGGGAGCGTTCAACCACTACTGGGACCGCGACCTGGACGCCCGCATGAAGCGCACGGCCTCGCGGCCGATCCCGGCCGGCCGGATCGCCCCGCGGGCCGCGCTGGGCTTCGGACTGGCCCTGTGCGCGCTGTCCTTCCTGGAGCTGTCGCTGTGCGTGAACCTGCTCGCGGCCGCCCTGGCCTTGTCCGGGTTCGTGGGCTACGTGGGCGTGTACACGATCTGGCTCAAGCGCCGCACCCCGCAGAACATCGTGATCGGCGGGGCCGCCGGGGCCATTCCCCCGCTGGTGGGTTGGGCGGCCACCCGGGGGTCGCTCTCCTGGACGGCCGTGTACCTGTTCGCGATCGTCTTCTACTGGACCCCGCCCCACTTCTGGGCCCTGAGCCTGCTGATGAAGGACGAGTACGCGCGCGTGGGCGTCCCGATGATGCCCGTGGCCCGCGGTGAGAAGGAGACCCGTCGCCAGATCGTCCTGTACTCGGCGCTCCTGTACGCAATCTCTCAGCTTCCCTTCTGCGCCGGGGGCTTCGGCGTCTTCTACCTGGCCACCTCAATGGTCCTCGGCCTGGCCTTCGTGGGCGGCGGGATGTGGCTCTATCGCCGGGCCGACCGGCGAACGGCACTGCGGCTGTACCTGTTTTCACTGGCCTATCTTGCGCTGCTGTTCGCCAGCATGGTGATCGACACGAAGGTGTTCGGTCACTGGCTGTGATCTCGACCGCCGCAAACCGGTAGATTTCCGCTCGTGGATCGACGCCTGGCCCGCAAGAACATTCGCTCAGGCCTGATCGCCGGAGCCGTGGCCCTGATCATGTTCGGGATCACCTTCGCGGCCGCGGCGATCTACGTCCATCCATGAGCCCGGATACGGAGCACTCGACCGCCCCGGTTGCGCCGGCGGGCGAGGAGATACACCTTCCCGGCCCCACGATCATCCCGCTGGTCACGGCGATCGGGATCACGTTCGTCGTGGTCGGCACGACGATTGGCTGGTGGCTTTCGATCGTGGGCGGGGTGATTCTGGTGCTGACGATCACCCGCTGGATCAGGGACACGCGCCGAGACATCGACGCTCTGCCAGACCAACATCACTAGCTGAGACGCCTGCGCAGCCGCTCCAGCGCGCGGGCCGTCAATCCGGGTGCCCGGGGCTGAGTCTTCAGCCATTCCTCGCGAGTGGGCAGCCGGCCCTGGCGGCGGGCCCGGAGCACGCATGTGCTGTGGGCGTGGCGGCGCCGGGAGCTGTCGCCCTCGGGGGCGATCAGCATGTGCTCGCTCACGGCGGGGAGGTACCGACCGCAAAGCGGGCAGGTGTACGTGGCCGGCTTTCTGTTCTGGGCTCGCCTGACGCTCCACCACCTCGCCGCCGGCAGCTGGCGATCGGCCATGGCCGACAGGATCGCATGCCGTCGTCCGCAGTCGCTATCGTCGCGCAGCGTGGATCAGCGTCTGACCAAGGTCGTGGCCGAGACCGAGCGTTACCGGGTCACCGGATTGCTCCGCCTGCCGCCCGAGGGCTACCGCAGCCGCCTGAGCGACTACCTGAATGCCCCCGAGCGGGCATTTCTCTCCCTGACCGAGGTGGAGCTAACACCTCTGGACGGCGACGGCCCCGTGCAGCAGCTGCCGTTCATGGCCCTGTCCGTCGCGCATGTGGTGCTCGTCACACACGCCGGCGACGAGGCCGATTAGGCACCAGAACGCGCTGCGAAGCGGCGTACAGCGGCCGATTCGTCCCCGCCGTCGGCGTTACGCCCCGGCCCAGCGGAGGTATCCTTAAGCCGTGGGCACTCCCTACGTCGAAGAACTTGAAGGGCTGAGCCGGAGCGAGCTTCTGCGGGCGTCGCCGCGGATGTTCGAGTCCGAGCTGCTTGGACAAGCTCTCCCGGGTCCACCCGATCGTCCCGCCCCTGATCTTCATCCCGGCGATCGTGGTCATGCTGGTGGAGGGCGTCGTGCACGGCGCCGGCTGGTTCACGCCGCTGTGGATGCTCGGCGGGTACTTCTTCTGGACGCTGACGGAGTACTGGCTGCATCGCCTGGTGTTCCACTTCGAGCCCGAGAAAGGTCTCGGAGCCAGGCTCCACTGGATCATCCACGGCGTCCACCACGACCACCCCAACGACCCGCTGCGCCTGGTCATGCCGCCCTCGGTGAGCGTGCCCCTGTCCGCGCTGTTCGTGCTCGGGTTCTACGCGGTGTTCGGAAGCCCCGGGTTCCTGCCCTTCGGCGCCGGTTTCCTGGCCGGCTATCTGGGCTACGACATGCTCCACTACCACGTGCATCACCACACCCCCACGACGGCGCTTGGCAAGATGCTGCGCGAGCTCCATATGCGCCATCACTTCCAGGATCACGAGCGCGGGTACGGCGTCAGCGCCCCGTTCTGGGACCACGTCTTCGGCACTCGCCTGCACTCCGGCCGCTAGTGCGTGCCGGCCGCGGGGGCGGCGCCGCGCTCCGCGCGGTGGCGATGGCCGTTCCCGACCGGCGGGTGACCAACGCCGAGATCGCCCAGCACGTGGGCGTCGACGAGGATTGGATCAGCAAGCGCACCGGCACGGCCTCGCGCCCGTGGGCTCAGGAGGGCGAGCGGCTGAGCGACTTCGCCGCCCAGGCCGGCGCCCGGGCGCTGGAGCGGGCGGGCCTGGACGCGGCCGAGCTTGACCTGGTCCTCGTGGCCACCTCCACCGCCGATGAGATCACCCCCAACGCGGCGCCGCTCGTGGCCGGCCAGCTGGGGGCGAAGCGAGCCGGAGCGCTTGACCTGGGGTCGGCCTGCACGGGGTGGCTCGCCGGGCTGGCCCTGGCCGCCGGTCAGATCGAGTCCGGGCGCGCGCAGCACGCCCTCGTCATCGGGGCTGACTTCCTGTCCCGCTTCCTGGACTTCTCCGACCGGGACACCGCCACCCTGTTCGCCGACGGGGCTGGGGCGGCGGTCCTCTCGCCCGCGTCCGAGGTCGGCGGCTGGATCGGGCCGGTGGTACTTCACTCCGACGCGGTGGGTTGCGAGTGGATCAAGCTCGAACGGGGTGGGCGGATCTCCATGCAGGGCCAGGAGACGTTCCGGGCCGCAGTGTCCTGCCTGAGCCAGCGTGAGCCAGGAGGCACTGAGCGCCGCGGGTGCTGGGCTCGACGAGATCGACCTGTTCGTCTACCACCAGGCCAACTCCCGGATTATCAGGGCCGTGGGGCAGCGTCTGGGCCTGGACGCCGAGCCGGGTGGCCGACTACGTGGACCGGTTCGCCAACTCCTCCACGGCCACGCTCCCGATCGCGCTCAGCGTGGCCGAGCAGGAGGGCCGGATCGCGTCCGGGAGCCGAGTCCTGCTGGCCAGCTTCGGAGGTGGTTTCACCTGGGCGGGCGCGATCATCGAGTTGGGATAGCCCGTCCCACTTTCACCACCGATTGAAAGCCTGCCCCGGCGCTGAGACAATTCGGCCACATGGGAGCGCGAATGTTTCGGGCGTGGCTGGCCGGGGTGATCGTCGGGGTGCTGACACTCGCGATGGCCGGGTCGGCCCTGGCCGGCATCCTGATTCCGTCCAGATCGGCCCACCTCACGTGGTCCGCTCCGGCGGTGATGGACCGGGTGCCACTGGCCGGCTCGGGGTACGCGATCCCAGGCGTGTCGTGTCCCGCCCGGAATCTGTGTCTGGCCGTGGACGAGCGCGGGGAGTTGCTCCGGACATCGAATCCGGCCGGCGGGCCTCGCTCCTGGCATATCACCGGCCTGTGGCTGCACTCGCTGACGGCCATCGCCTGCCCGGCTAAACGGTTGTGCGTCCTGGGTGACGCCAACCACGATCTGCTCACCTCCGCCAACCCTTGGGCCCGGCGGCCCGTCTGGCGGATACTGCATCCACGGGGCTCCGGTCCGGTCAACAGCATCTCGTGCCCCACCCCGGCCATGTGCGTCGCCGTGACCCAGGACGGAGACGTTCTGAGTTCGACCGACCCCGCCGGCAGGCCGGGCACGTGGCGCCGGGTGTTCCTGGACCACGACGAGGATCTGGCCGGGGTCTCGTGCCCCACCACCCACTTCTGCGCCGCGATCGACAGCTTCTCCAGCCGGGTCTACACGACGACCCATCCGGGCGGTGGCGCCGGCGTCTGGGATCGGCGGACCGTCGATCAGGGCAATGCGCTGGACGGCATCTCCTGCCCGTCCACCCACCTGTGCGTGATGTTCGACTTCGCGGGCAACATCCTGACATCAACCGCACCGGGTGCCGGACGCTGGCACCGCGTCGCCCTGGAGCCGAGCGCACTGCCCGGATTCTCCGGAGGCGTGTCGTGCCGCTCGGCCCGGTTGTGCCTGGCCTTCGATGGGGACAACCACATCTTCTCCTCAACCCATCCCCGCGGTGGCGTCAGTGCCTGGCACCGGATTCGCCTGCGTGTGCCCGGAGCCGCGGCCGACGCGATCGTGTGCCCGGCGGCGCACCTCTGCGTGGGCGCGTCAGCGAACGGATACGCGCTGACGACATCGCATCCGGTCGGTGGCCGGTGGAGCCTGATCCGGGTGGACGGCTACAACAGCCTCACCGGCGTGGCCTGCCCCTCGTCCGGGCTGTGCGCGGCGGTGGACCTGGGGGGCAATGTCCTAACCGCACGCCACCTGAGCGCCGGCGGCCCCTGGCAGGTCGCGCATCTGGTCCGCCCGGACGCATTGACTGGTATCGCCTGTCCCTCCGCCCGCCTCTGCGTGACGGTCACCGACCACGGCGCGGTCCTGAGATCGACCCATCCCACGGGCGGAACCTCCGCATGGCACAAGGCGAAGCTCGACCCGGCGAACTTCTTCTTCGGGGTCGCGTGCCCGTCGAGCAATCTGTGCGTGGCCATCGACTCGGCCGGCAACGTGTTCACCACCGGTCATCCCACCGGGGGGGCGAGCGCTTGGCACAAGGCCAAGATCGATCCCGACGGGGACGAGCTGACCACGGTGGCCTGCGCCTCGGCCAGCCTGTGCGTGGTGGGTGACAGCTCGGGAGACGTGTTGAGCTCCACCCACCCGACGGGAGGCGCCGGCGTGTGGCATGAGGTCAACATCGAGCACCCGGCCGACGCCAACGGCAACACCGGTGTCTCATGCCCGTCGTCAAGGCTGTGCGTCGTGGCCGACGGCAGCGGCGACATCATCACCTCGACCCACCCCACGGGAGGTGCCTCCAGCTGGCATTTCCGGGTCTTCGGCGCGGGGCACGACGCCGCTCTGAACGGCGTCACATGCAGCTCGACCCGGCTGTGCATCGCATTCGACGGCAACGATGGGTCCGTCCTCACCTCCACTGACCCAAACAGCGGTCATCACGCGTGGCGCTTCGGCCCCGCCGATCCGTTCGCGCCCATCAGCGCGCTGGCCTGCCGACCGGGCACCACGCGGTGCCTGGCCGTCGACTACTTCGGAGACGCGCTCACCACGAGCTGACGTGGCCCGTGCAGCCATTGAATTGGCGGCGGTCCGATGAGACAATGGCCGCGTTCAAGGACGACGTCCCTTCGGGGACACGATGCCCTCTCGGGGTCACAGGAGACGAGCATGATCTATCTACTCACCCGCCCGATCGTCTGGTTGATCAAGACGGTCAAGATGATCGTCGGGTCGCCGTTCAGAGCGCTTTCGGCCCGGCGCAACCGTCGCGCCCGCAAGGACGCGAAGTTCGCCGCCAACGCGATCCGCGAGCAGCAGAAAGCCGCCAAAGTCGGTTAGGCAGGCGGCCGCTCCCCTGTACGTCGCCGTGGGGCCGGAGCGGCGGCGGCAAGATCCCGGCCGGCATCCCGGCTTCGGCCACCTCCGATCGCTATGCTCGCCGCGATAGCCGTCGAGGGGGCCGGCAGGAGAAGCTGATGTTGAATATTCGTAGGTCCCTGCTGGTCGTCGCAGCTGCCGGCTCGCTGGCTGCCGGCGCGGTCGCGGTCGCACCGGCTCTCGCCGCCCGACACGCATCGGCGTACGCGGCAGCCAATGGAAAGATGAGTCACTTCGCAGGCTGGGTGTTCTCCCAAAAGGGGCGGACCACCGTCACCTCTGAATACGTGGTTCCCACGCTGCACTGCGCGAGCACCAGCACGGGCGCCAGTGCAGGCTCCTTCCTCTACACGAAGGTCTCCGGCAAGTCCAATCTCAATCTCGCCAGTGTTCTCTTCTATTGCTTCAGCGGTCGCCCTGTGCTCGCGGCCGGCGTTCAGTTCGGCGACAAGGTGACGTTCGACTCGCATAAGCCGGTCCCTGGCGACCTGATGAAGGCGACTGTCACGACGTCTTCGACGACGACCGCGGCCACGATTGCAGACCTCACGCCTGGCCACACGTTCACCCTGACGAAGTCCACGGCGGGTGCGCCCGGCCTCACGGCGGAGATTGGGCTGGACGCGGTCCTGCAACCGGGCGGCGCGTCGGACTACCCGGTCACCGACTTCGGGTCGGTCCACTTTTCCGCCGCCAGGGTGAAGGGCAAGCCGCTCGGCTCCACCCCGGGGCGTGGATACAACTGGGTCAGCGGCAACCTGCTGCGTGTCCAGACCGGCCCGCTCACCGGCGGCGGGAGCGCAGCCGCGCACAACGCGTTCACGTCGACCTGGAAGCACTCGTAACGGTTGAGGGCGGGACACTCGCTTCCTTCGGAGCGGGTGTCCCGCCCAGACGCACAGGAGCGGAGAGGGCGGGATTCGAACCCGCGAAGGAGTGTGAACCCCTTACTCGCTTAGCAGGCGAGTGCCTTCAGCCACTCGGCCACCTCTCCGGGACAGGGAGTTTAAAGGCAGATCCCAGGTCTTCGGTCATCCGGGCTACGATCGCCCTGCCCATCGGAGGGGTGGCAGAGTGGTCGAATGCGCTGGTCTTGAAAACCAGAGTCCGTGCAAGCGGACCGCGGGTTCGAATCCCGCCCCCTCCGTCTAACGAGCCACCGCCCCTTTGGGGGGCCAACGGTCACCCGGCTGACCGCTCTCGGTGGCCACAAAATGGCCTATTTGCACGGCGTAGGGTGCCCAGACCTGCGAGGATCTCGCCCGATGGCGACGCGAATTATTGCGGCGGTGGTGGTCGTTTGCGCCCTGGTGGTCCCGGCCAGTGCGGGGGCCTCCGCGGGCGCGACCACGTTCCACAGCGGCCATGGGCTCCAGATCAAATCGGTCAAGCGGATCAACTCGCGCCTATACGCGATCGTGGTCAGGACCAGGACGCTTCCCGCCCCGGCCAACATCTACATCCTCCTCCCGCCCGGCTACACCTCCCGCCCGGGCCGCCGCTACCCGGTCTTCTACCTGCTTCACGGCACCAGCGGGACGGCCTCGGACTGGACCCTGAAGGGCGCGGCCCAGAAGGTGATCGGGAACCGGCAGCTGATCACGGTGATGCCTGACATCGCGCTCAACGACGGCGGAGGCGGGTGGTGCACGAACTGGCCCGACGGCGCTCAGCGCTGGGAGACGTTCCATATCGACGAGCTCCTCCCCTGGGTCCAGTCGAACCTCCGGACGATCAACACCCGCGGCGAGCGCGCCGTCGCCGGGCTTTCCCAGGGCGGGTTCTGCTCAATGAGCTACGCGGCCCGGCACCCTGATCTCTTCTCCATCGCGCTGGGCTATTCAGGGGCCCCGGACATCTACTACGACCCGCAGGCCCGGGCGGGCGCCGAGGCCGTGATCAACGCCACAGAGGTCGGCCTGGACCACGTTGCACCCAACACGTTCTTCGGCAACCCACTCACCGACGGGATCAACTGGGCTGCCCACGACCCGGCCTCGTTGGCGGAGAACCTGCGCTGGACCCGGATCTACATGTACTGGGGCAACGGCAAGGACGGCCCGTATGACGCGCCCGGCTCGTCGGGCGCCGCGAACGGGATCGAGGCCCTGATCTGGGCGGACAACAACTATTTCCAGGCCCGCCTGAACTCGCTGGGCATCCCGGCGTACTTCGACGATTACGGCAATGGCACCCACTCGTGGCCGTACTGGACGCGGGATCTGCGCTGGTCGATCGGCCGGATCATGTTCGATTTTGCGCACCCGGCTCCCGCCCCAGCGCAGTTCACCTACACGAGCGCCGACAACTCGTATTCGATCTACGGGTGGCAGGTCCGCATGCATCGCCCAGTCCGCGAGTTCTCGACGCTCTCTCAGGTCAGCGTCCGGGGCTTTGATCTGTCCGGCAGCGGCTCGGCGGCGGTACTCAGCGCCCCGATCTACCACCCGAACGCCTACTACGCCGTGCAGACGTACGGAGACGGCGCCCACGGTCACAGGACGTCCGTTCGCGCCCGCCGAGATGGCCGCCTCGCCCTCCGCGTCAAGCTGGGGCCGTCCAACCCTTACCGCCAGGACACCACGCAGGCTCAGACGCACGGCACCGCCGTGTACACGACAACGGTCAGCATCTCCCTGTTCGTCCCTTCCCACCCCAGGCAACCGTGACCGACGACGGCTCGACCAACGGGCGGGCACCGGAGTCGCCCGGTCAACCCCGCCTCGCGCCGGCCAGTCGCCGCGAGCTGGGCGCGGCTAACGCCCTGATCGTAGATGTGATCCGGCGGGCGGCCGGCACGCGGCGGGCCCCGAACCTGTTCACGACGCTCGGCCGACACCGCCGTCTGTTCCGGGCCTGGCTGCGGTTCGCCGGTGCCCTGATGCCTCGGGGCGTCCTGCCCCGGGCCGAGACCGAGCTGGTGATCCTCCGCGTCGCGCACAACTCGGCCTGCGAGTACGAATGGCGCCACCACCAGCGGCTCGGCCGAGCCGCTGGCCTCAGCAGCGCGGAGATCGACCGGGTCCGCGAGGGCCCCGAGGCACCCGGCTGGAGCACCCGCCAGTCGCTGCTGCTCGCGTCCGCTGACGCGCTGCACGAGCGGCGCGAGCTGCCGGACGACCTGTGGGCCACCCTGAGAGCCGAGTTCTCCGAGGTCGAGCTGATCGAGCTCGTGATGCTGGTTGGTCACTACGAGATGCTCGCCACCACGATCGGCACGCTCCGGATCGCTCCGGATGAGCCCGCCGGGCCCGCCACCGACACGAGCTCCCTGGCCGGGCGGCGGGTGCTGATCACCGGAGCGGCCCGAGGCATCGGGGCCGCCACCGCCCGGCGCCTGCACGAGCGAGGTGCACGCGTGGCCCTGGCCGGAATCGAGCCCGACCTGCTCGCCGCCGTGGCGGCGGACTGCGGCGGCGCACCCGCGATCGCCTGCGACGTCCGGGACCGCCAGGAGGTGGAGGCAGCCGTCCAGGCGGCGGTCGAGCACCTCGGCGGGCTGGACGTGGTGATCGCCAACGCCGGTGTGGCCGCCCAGCTGCCCCTGATGGGCGGTGATCCCGAGGTGTTCGAACGGACGATTGAGGTCAACCTGCTGGGCGCCTACTACACGCTCCGGGCGGCGGCGCCCCATATCGCCCATCCGGGGGGATACGCGCTGGCGATCTCATCCCTGGCGGCGGCTGTGCATCCCCCGCTGCTCGGTGCCTACAGCGCCTCCAAGGCCGGCGTCGAGGCGCTGGGCGATGCGCTGCGGATCGAGCTCCTCCATACCGGGGCCCGGGTCGGCGTGGCCTACTTCGCCGAGCTGGACACCGACATGACGAGCCGCGGCTTCGGCACTGAGGCAGCAGCGCGGATCCGCCGCGGTCCGAGCCGGGTGGCACCGCTGAGCGCGGGGGTCAACGCGATCGAACGGGGCGTGGCCTCGCGGGCCCGCCGCGTGGTCGCACCAGGGTGGGCCGAGCCGATCCTCCACATCCGGATGTTCGCCCAGCGCGTGGTGGAGCGAGTCACCGCCCAGGGCCTGGACACGGCTCTCCAGGTCGCCCTCCGGGAGAACGCACCGCTCACCACCGCGCTCGAGCCGCGCGAGTAACGGTCAGCAAGCAGACCCCGCGCAGTGGCGCTCCGCCGTCGCCTCAGCTAGTTTTAACGCCGTCATGGCGGACGCGATGCTTGTTGGGGGCCCTGTCCAGGTAGCCGAGCCAGAGACGGCGGGCGCACACCCGCCGCTGGAGATTCCCGACTTTCAGATCGTCCCGCGCGTGGGGCTGATCCTCGTCGTGCCGATCATCGGCCTGCTGATCGCCGCGATCGCGGTCAACAAGCTCTGGCCTCTCACCTTCTTCCACGTGGCCGGCGGCGCCGCCTGGACGATCATCGACCTCTTCCTGGGATTTGTTCTGGGGCCGATTCTGGGCCGCCTCTCGATCCCGGCGCGGATCGAGATGACCACCAAGCTGATGCCGAAGATCCTCCTGATCATGCCCGTGGTCGTGACGATGACCCTGGCCGCCGGGTGGCAGCTGGCCACGAAGATGGGGACGAACCTGACCTCCTTCCCCCAGCACGGCTGGATCGTGGCCAGCTTCATCGTGGTCGGGGTGATGTCGGTGATCGCGCTGGGCCTGCTCGAGCCGGCGAACATCGCGGTGCTGGTGGAGCTCAAGAAGCCGCGGCCCAACCCGACCGTGATCGAGCGGCTGATGAAGCGGTTCATGTACTCGGCGGGGATCCTCGGGGCGATGCAGATCGCGACGCTGGTGATCATGACCAAGCTGGCCTCGTCGTGAGCGAGCCCAAGTACCCGCCCGTGACGCAGCTGGCCATGGTCTCGCTGGCTCTGATCGTCGCCGGCGGCATTTACCTGTCGTCCCACCTGCCCCAGCACGTATCGCTGACCCCGGCCGTCGTCCTGCTCGCCGCCTCGGCCGCGCTGCTCGTGGTCAACCTGGGCCTGCTCAGCCGGGTGCGCGTGTTCGACTGGCCGCGCTTCTTTGAGGTGGCCAAGTGGTCGCTGCTGGCCTATGTCGTGATCGCCGGGATGATCGAGTACGTCTTCCTGCGCAACCACCTCAGGGGCGGAGCGCTCGTCGTGCTGACGCTCTCTCTGGTCATCTTCGCCGTCCACGTCCCCATGCTGGTGGGGTTCACCGTGGCCCGCTTCCACAACTCGGCGGAGCTCCCGGCGGACACCGCAGCCAGCTGACGTGTGGCCACCAGCGGCGCTCGAGTTCCTGCGCGAGCTCGAGGCCAACAACGACCGCGACTGGTTTCGGGCCAATCGGCAGCGCTACGACTCCGAGCTGCTCGAACCGACCCGGAAGCTGACCGAGCGGCTGGCCCACCTCGGGGAGCCGCGTTTCTTCCGTCCGTACAACAACCTCCGCTTCCGCCCCGGGCCACCACTGAAGGAGAACGTGGCCGTCGGGATCGGCTTCACCGGAGCCGGTGGCTACTACCTCGACCTGTCGCTGGACGGCCTGCTGCTGGGCGCGGGCCTGTTTCACCCGGCGCCCGACCAGCTGGACCGGTTCCGGGCCGCGATCGACAACTCGCGGCGGGCGGCCGCCTTCGAGCGAGCGGTGTCACGCGCGCAGACGGCCGGGCTGTCGTTGTTTGAGCCGGCTCTCAAGCGCGCACCGCGGGGCTACCCCTCGGACCACCCGCGGCTGGAGCGGCTGCGACTGAAGCAGCTGGTCGTCCACCGCCGGTATCCGCTCGGGCGCTGGCTGCACACGGCTGAGTGCGACAAGCGCGTCCAAGCCGGTCTGGAGTCGGCCAAGCCCCTCGTGGCCTGGCTGGGGGAGTATGTGGGTCCGTCGACCCGGCCCCGAGAACGGCGCTAAGCGGCCGAGTCCGGGTTACATCTGGGCGGCCGCGGACGTGATCGCCTCGCGGATCCGGGGATACGTCCCGCAGCGGCAGATGTTCCGAATGCCGTCCAGATCAGCCTCGGTGATATTGCTCCCCTTCTCCTTGACCAGTGCCACAGCGGCCATGATCTGCCCGGGCTGGCAGTAGCCGCACTGGGCCACGTCGAACTGAAGCCAAGCTTCCTGCATCGGATGGAGGGTCTGGCCCACCGTGGCCGGCAGCCCCTCGATCGTGGTGATCCGATCGCTGGGCTTGATGTCCGAGACCGGGACCGAACACGGGTTGAACGCCTCGCCGTTGATGTGACACGTGCAGGCCTTGCACACGTCCAGGCCACAGCCGTACTTGGGCCCATGGATGCCCAGCAGGTCGCGAAGCACCCAGAGCAGGCGGACGCTGTCCTCGCACTCCACGCTCACCTGCTGGCCATTGACGATGAAGGTGTGCGTGGCCACGGCGGCTCCTTCAGAACGCCTCGCTGAGGCCGTTGGTCGGAGATTGGGGGATCGGGGGCACGGTGGGATATGGCGTGAAGCCGAGCGGCAGGTTGTGGTTGATCGGGAAGCTGGTGGGCAGCTCGCCGGTGGCCCGCGCGTAGGCACAAGCCACCGCCGCCATCGACGGAGCCACCCCCAGCTCGCCCGCCCCACCGGGATGCCTGCCCGTGGCGGGGAGCACGATCACCTGCACGTCCGGCGGCGTGTTCCACTGCCGGGTGTAGTAGGCGTTGTCCCAGCTCGCCTCCAGGAAGTGACCGTCCTTCAGGTGGAGGCTGTAGGTGAGAGCCTGGGCGATCCCATCCATCATCCCACCGATCATCTGGGCCTTCAGACCCAGGGGGTTGATCGGCAACCCCGCGTCCACGGCGAACACCGCCTTGGTCACACGCGGGCCGGTGTAGCCGTTTTCCACCGTGCGGTTGACGGTTGCCGGGCGGCAATCGATTTCCATCAGGCACGCACCCCGGCTCTTGTATTCGCTGTGGATGGCGATGCCCTGAGCGGTGCCTCGGGGCATCGGCCGCCCCCACTGGCCCGCCTTGGCCACGGCATCCAGGGCCGCCTTCAGCCGGCGGTCCCGAAGGAAGGCCCGCCTGAACTTGTACGGGTCCTGGCCCATCGCCTTGGCCGCCTGGTCGACCATCAGCTCGGTGGCCGTCGTCACCTCCGGGCTGTAGATGTTGCGCACGCTACTCGTGTTGAACGTGTCATAGGAATAGACCTCGTTCAGAAGCTGGGTGACCGGGCCGAAGTTGTAGGGCACGTTCGCCGTCAGCGTGAACACGGACTGCGAGTAGCCCAGAAAGTCGCCCTCGGGCAGCGTCCCGAACATGGCACTCAGGAGCTCCCCCAGCCCGTGGGTGAAGTCCGTGGCCACACTCGTGTGACGCTGGTCAAAGCCGAGCACGTTGGCTCCGGAGTGGACGACCCGCACCCGGGAGGTGCACATAGGATGCACCCGGCCCTGCCGGAAATTGTCGCTGCGGTGCCACATCAGCTTCACGGGCTTGCCCAGCTTCTGGGATATGGCCGCCGCCTCAAAGGCGGCATCGGCGAACAGATGACGTCCGAATGAGCCGCCGCCCTGAGTCACGTGAGCGGTTACCTGCGTGGGCAACAGGCCGAGGTTCTGGGCGATCTGCTCCTGGGCGTAGATCGGGGACTTCAGCGCCGACCAGATCTCGGCGCTGCCGCTCTTGACGTCAGCGATCGCGCAGTTCGTCTCCAGCGGATCTCCGGGGCGGAAGTAGAACGTGAACCGGTGGTCGATCGCCCTGCCGGGCAACGCCGGCGTCAGGGGCAGCTCACCGGCCTCCAGGTCCTTGAGCACGTCGGCGTCCGACTTGCCATCTACCGAGCCGGGGCCCCATTGGACGTCCAGGGCGCGAATCGCATCGATGCATTGCCCGAACGTGTCCCCCCGCACCGCGACCCCGCCGGGGACAAACGCGGTGTGCGCGATCACCGCGACATCCGTGATCCCCGGCATCGCCTTGACCTGGGCCAGGTTCTTTACGGCGAGCGCACTGCCGTTGATCGTGGGCGGGCGGCAGACCATCGTGGGCAGGGCCCCGGGGACGTCGAGGTCCATGGCGAACTGCTTGCTCCCTGTGACGATCTCCCGCGCGTCGATCCGCCGCTGCGGTGTGCCGACCAGGGTGTGTTGGGCCTTCAGGACGGTGCTGACCCGCCTGGTCTTTGAGACCGCGGCCCGCCGGGCCACCGCGCCGTAGGTGATCGTTCGTCCGCCAGGTGCCCGAACGACGCCGTCCCGGACAGACAGCTTCGCTTGGGTCGTGCCCAGGGTTCGCGCCGCCACCGTCAGAAGCTGTCCTCTGGCGATCGCCGCAGCCACTCGCACGGGGGTGTAGATGGAGTGCATCGAGTTGGAGCCGCCCGTTAGCTGGTTCCACACCAGCTCAGGTCGGGCGTCGGCCAGCGTGATGCTGACCTTGCCCAGCGTGAGGTCCATCTCGTCGGCGATCGCCATTGCCACGGCGGTGGTGATCCCCTGGCCCACCTCGGCTCGGGGCAGCGCGAATGAAACCGTCCCGTCGGGATTGACGACCACCGTGATCAGGTGGGCCGTCGGCTTCGTCGCGTCGGTGAGCAGATCGGTGAGGTCGTACCGGTCGACGAGCTGGTGCGTGGGCACTGCTGCCCGAGCCGAGGGGGTCCAGAGCTGCGCCCCTGCGATGACGGTCGGGCCGGCGACCAGATAGCCAATAAACCGCCGCCGGGATACGGCTCCGGGCCCCGGTCGTTCCCGCGTGGCGTCGACATCAGACTCGCCTGCCAGCGTGGTTCCCGACATCGCTTCCCTCCCGCAAGGGTGACGCCCCTGGATTTGGGCGCCCTTGCCGCGCAGTGTACCTGAGCGCCCGCCGTCTCAGCGCCGGTTGTCTGGGCGCGAGTGATCGCCTCGCCGGACTCCGGGACCCCGTGGCGAGGCTAGAATCGCCCGTTCAGGCGCCCGTAGCTCAGCTGGATAGAGCGTCGGTCTACGGAACCGAAGGTCGGGAGTTCGAATCTCTCCGGGCGCGCTAACGAAAAGTCCTGCTTCTAGGCGCTTTGTGCACCAGCCAGACACTCAGGCAGTACGGCTTCAAGATACTGTCGAGATACTAAACGTGACTCGCTGGGGGTACGCTGTTGCCACGAGCGGCGTCACAACGCCGGAGTACCGATGTGCTGCGTACGGCACGTGACTGCGGCCGGGTCGATCCGGACCATCGGAGGTCACGTCTAAGCCGGCGCAAGACTCTCCCCGGTGTGCCGCGGGACGACCGCGCTTCACGACGGTGAAGCCGTCGTGACAGGATCCGCTACGGCTCAACCGCGCTGATCTCCAGGGAGGTGTCGTGGCATACGAGGAGTTGCACGTCGAGATCCACTACGAGGGCGGCGGGTACTGGGCGCACGTCAGAGAACTCCCTGGCTGCTTCGCGACCGGCGACACGCTCGGCGAGCTCACGGAGGCCCTCGAAAGCAATGTCGCCCTGTATCTAACGCCTACAGACGAAACGGCCGCCGATGACTCGATCGAGGGCGAGGACGGCCTAGTCCTCCCGGAGGATGACCTGGCGGCCGACGACGACTACGCCGAAGTTCCTCCAGTCAAGCTGCACATACTCGAGCTCGTCCTTCGTCTTGCCGCTGAGCGGCCCCTGATCCCCGCCCTCAACCGTCCGACGGCCAACGCGTTACCCCGCCCGCCACGCAATCGAGCCCCGCACGACAGTTGGTTCTTTCGCAACTTCCACCGCAGAGGCGAGACGTAATCGACGCGGGGGACAAGACTCACGTCGTGGGCCGCCACCCAGGCTACCTCGCGGGGCGGCTCATACCACGCGATACCGGCGGCGCGGCGGCCAGGTCGCTGACTGTTCCTTCTGTGAAGGCGGTCGAGGTGATGCCAGCACGTCGGGTATCCGCGGCCGACCTGGCGGTCAAGTCTGAGCAGGCGGTAGCCGACCTCGACGGCGACCGTTGCTTGGCCTGGCCGAGCGACGGCCCGGCTCAACGGGCCGTCGGACTGGGTCGGGCTGCCCACTCCGGTCGACTCCTCAAATGCCGGGCGGATCCAGCGGTGTCGTGCTCGCGACGAGGCCGTTGGTGGTAGCCCGACGCGGCAGGCGCCTCTGGCTGCGGGACGGGCTTCTGGTTTCGGATCTGGAACCGGCAGCTCACCCCGGGGCCCGGTCGCGCTCCTGAGTCTCGTCCGGACCGGCGATGGGATTGGCGCCGATCGTGGATGCCGGTCAGCGAGGGGAAGCAGGCGCCGGGAGCGCATTGGCGAGGACGAGTGTCGGAGGCGCGGTCTCGCTCAAGCGACGGGTCGCGGGACCCCCCTCAAGGGGCATACCTGGACGAGGGGGGACGCTCGCGGCCACCCGCCCGCTCGTAAGCGACCTTGGCGGTGAAGGATTTCGCTATGTCGTGTGCGGACCAGATAGGCTCGCTCACGCCGGCGGTGTGCCGGCGTGAGCGTCGGAGATCGGAGGCGCGATGGTGGGCATGCAGGCGACGGGCGGATCGTTAATCGCCGACGGCGTTCCGGATCCTCGGGGCAGGCACGGCTGTTGGGACAGGGGTGCTGGCTCACGTCTTCTGTTCCAGGTGGTCGTCGCTTGTCTGTTCGGGATGCTGTCCTTCGGTTCCACTGCGGCGATTGCGGCGACTCCGGTAGTAGCCAGGGCAACGGTCGGTCGGTCAGCCTGGGGAACAGGATTCGGGTTCCTCTCGGGGTTTGGAGCCCAGTTGACGCGCGACCGGGAGACTTACCATGCCGCGTGCTGCCGCCTTGCGCGGCCAGACGTTCGCGGTGCGCGCGACTCAGGCGGCCGGGGTGACAACGCCAGTCTGTAGCGGGTGTGAGCCTGTTCGGGGTGGCGTGCACGAGTGTCTCCTCGTGCCTGGCGGTGGGAGTGAGCACTGCGGGCAAGGACGTGGTGGTCCCGATCAACAATGGCGTGCCTGGGGCCGTCGTGACGGGCTCCGACCAGGTCACATTGAGTGAGATCGCGTGCGTGAGCGCCAGCTCGTGCGTGGCCGTCGGCGCCAACGATCAGTTCACCGAGGGCGTTGTCGTGCCGATCACGAACGGGGTCCCCGGCTCGGCTGAGCCTGTTTCCGGCACCGGCGAGTTCATTGATGTGGCCTGCGATTCGACCGGGGCGTGCGTCGCGGACGGCTTGAATGACCAGTTCAGCGAGGGTGTCGTCGTTCCGATCACCGGCGGAACACCCGGGTCTGTGCAGCCGGTGCCGGGTACGGGGGTCCTGATCGGCATAACATGTTCAGCGCCAGGGTCGTCGTAAGCGTCGGAGCCAGCGCCGACTTCTCTAGCGGCGTTGTGGTCCCGATCAGCTCGGGGGTCGCGGGCAGCGTCAAACCGGTGACCGGGACGGCCGAGCTGGTGGACATCGATTGCGCGACCTCGAGCGACTGCACGGCCGTGGAGTTCACGTTCGGCCAAGGGGTCGATTTCGCCGCCGTGTCGGTGACCGCCGGTACGCCGGGAGCCGTTCAGACCACGCCGGACATCGCGAGCGCGGTCGGCTTCGCCCAGTTCCTCTGCGGTTGCGTGCGTGAGCGGCGCGTTGTGTTGGCCGCTGGCAGCGATGGGGACCAGGTTCTTGGCGACGTCTCGCCGATCGTCAACGGGGTGCCGGGCATCGAGCAGCAGGTGTCGGGCACCGCTAGCTTGTTTCACTTAGTGTGCCCCGCGGGCGGAGGATTGCATTTCGGTCGGACGACGTCGGGTGGGGAAGCTGCGGTCCTCTCGTTCTCGCCTGGGGCTGGCGCTCCGGCGACAACGGCGGTCAACGTCTCCCCCGCGAACGGCTTGTTCGGGCAAACCAGCACCGCCAAGGTA
>CAVPKV010000023.1:0-8140 GCA_963705785.1 uncultured Solirubrobacterales bacterium
TAGATGCCCGGGGATCCGGAGCTAGCTCCCCGAGCTGGGCCTCCGGATTGCGCTGAGCGCGAAGTTCGTATGAGGGATGGAAATCGGTGGATCAGGGCCTCCCCCGGCCAGCTGCAACGGCAAGGTTGCCCGGGTATCGAACATTGGTTGAAAACCACGCAAAATGCTTTATCCTTGACCTACCAAGGACTGGAGTATCGGGGAAGGGGCGTTGAAACAATGGATTGTTTGGGAGGGGCGATGAAGCAACCGATGAATCGGTATGAGGGGGTGCAGGTCTGATGAGCATAGGTCGCGGGGTAGTTCGGCTGGCCGTTGTGGGCCTGGGGTACTGGGGCCCGAACCTGGTCAGAGTGCTGGCCGACCGCAGTGACGTTGAGATCGCGTGGCTGTGCGACCAGGATGCGGCGCGCCTGGGCCAGATGAGGAGGCGGTATTCCGCCGTCCGGGGCACAACCAACCTGGATGATGTGCTGGACGATCCAACCGTAGATGCCGTCGTGCTGGCCACGCCGGTTTTCACCCACTACGAGTTGGGCCGCCGATGCCTGGAGGCTGGGAAGCACGCACTGATCGAGAAGCCGCTGGCCTCCACGAGCGAAGCTGCATTCGAGCTGGTCGACATGGCGCTGGACCGTGAGCTGGTGCTGATGTGCGGCCACACGTTCCTGTACAGCCCTCCGGTGCGGACGATACGCAAGCTGATCGACAGGGGCGAGCTCGGGATCTGTTCTTCGTCTCATCCAGCCGGGTCAACCTTGGCCTGCACCAGCGCGATGTGAGCGTGATCTGGGATCTCGGACCGCACGACTTCTCGATCCTCCTGTACTGGCTCGATGAGGCCCCCAAGTCGCTGCGCGCCACCGGTCGCGACTCGATCGTGCCCGGGATCGCCGACGTCGCATTCGTGACCATGGAGTTCGGCTCCGGGGTGATCGCCAACGTCGAGCTGAGCTGGCTGGCCCCGAGCAAGCTCCGACGAATGGTCGTCGTGGGGTCAAAGAAGATGGTCGTCTACCAGGACGGAAGCGACGAGCCGATCAAGATCTACAACAGCGGCGTGGTCTACAAGGACCCGGAGAGCTTCGGTGAGTACCAGCTGTCCTACCGAACCGGCGACATCCTCTCGCCGAAGATCTCCAGCGACGAGCCGCTGGCGCTTCAGGTGAGTGATTTCATCCGCAGCATCCGCGCCGGGGCCGTTCGCGAGAACAATCTCGTGCTCTCCTGCGACGTCGTCCGCCTGGCCGAGGCCGCACAGACCTCGCTGGAGCACGGCGGTGAATCCGTGGATTTGCAGGAGCAGGAGGCGCTGGCGCGCTGACGCGGTCGACCGAAGGCAAGCGCCTTCCTGCTGGCGCAGATAACGCGCTAGCTGTTCAGCGTGGCGCGCGCCGCGGCTTCTCAGAGTGACGCTGCGACCGTCGCTGATCTGTGCGTCCAGCTAACCGACCTCCTATTGGCTGACGGTGTGAACGGCCTCAGCATCGGTCGGGAGCCCAAACTCGCGAAGGCCATTTTCGCGAGCGCGCAGAACCTGTTCGATCGTCTCATGATCGCACCCCCGGAGCCTGAGGTGCCTGCGTAGATCCGCGTCGCTGAATCGCTTTCTGATGATGCGGCAGGGTTGGCCGGCGGCCACGACATATGGCGGGATGGGGCGGTTCACGAGTGATCTGGTTCCGATGACTGCGCCCTCGCCAATCGATCCTCGATGGAGGACGGTCGTGTCCTGACCGATCCAGACGTCGTCGCCGATCACGATCGCATCGTGATCGTCGTGTGGATCATCACCCTCCCGGATCGGAACGCCAACCTGTTCGAACGTGTGGTTCCCATTGCGAATGTGGACCCCCGGCCCGAACATGACGTCGTTGCCGATGATCGCTCGTCCGATGACGGCGCCGGGACCCATGAAGACATCATCACCCACCTTGATCACCTCGTATCTGATCTCCGAACTAAGCGGATCAAAGCGACAATTGCGTCCGCACTGTTCGAAGCGAGTTCTGTAGTACGTGCGGGCGACTAGCTTGCGGAGTCGGTACCAGCTCGTGTCAAACAGAACAAAGAGTCCACAGACTCGGGCAAGCGGTCTCATCGTGCGTTCACGGCTTCAGTGGAGATCGTCGGCGCGCATCACTCCGTTGGGCCGGAGATGACGCCGGGCGAAGTTCAGTTCGAACTCGACATTTCGGCCGGTGCGCAGGCTGTCGTGGATGAACATGTCGATTGGGTCGACCGCGAGCGGCGGTGGCGTGCGGAGCCGGCTGGTCCCTAACCCTAGCGTCCAGCGCCCTTTTTGGCTGTTTTCGGGGAAACGCGTCGAGCGGCGGTCGGTTCGAGTATCGCTCACCCCCAGAAAACCTCCACTGGTCCGCGAGGTGTGTGCAAAATCAGGTTACTATGAACCTACCGTGCGGAAGTACCGGGCCAACGTAGTCGCCATCGCGGTTGAACATCTTGGGCCCCTCAACTACCGACTGATGCCTGCGTCGGACCGATAGCGAGGTCGTCGAAGTCGACGGTCGAGTTCCACGGAGCGGCGAGGTGGTAGTTGTACACGCCGAAGGTGTTGTAGGACACCGTGCCATCCGGATTCGTGAAAAGGGTCGGGAAATGCTCGGACAGCACCTGGCTGCCGTCCACGTACCACTCCACCAGACCAGCGTTGGGGTCTGCGCTCCAAACGAAATGGAACGTCAGGTCATACCAATGGTCGTCGGTGACCAGATCTGGCAGCTCGATGCTCTGATAGGTGGGAGAGGCAGAACTGCCACCGGCCAGGCGGAGAACCAGATGGGGGTTCTGGCCCACCCCACCGTTGACCACCGGGTAGTCCGTGTAAATCCCCAAAGCCATCGAAACGGGGTCGACACCGCTCGCCGCCGTGTGGTTATCGTCGTGCCATTCCACGAGCCAGTTCCACTGGCCGGTGGTCGGCTGGTACGAGGCTGACGGAAGGAGCATCCGAACGTGGTACCAGGCGTCCTGGCCCTGCACCTGCTCACCGCTCGGGGAGATGCCTGCGTAAGCGCTGGACGCGCCGACCCAGATGCAAGTCGCCTGGCTCGAGGCGTTTGGCCCAAAGCTCGCACCGGTCGTAGTCAGGCCCACCCCGTACCGCTGAAGCCCGGCACCGTCGTTATCAGCGAGGGATCGTTTGGTGTCTCCTGCCATGGGCCGCCGAATTGGGTCGAATCGAAGTTGAGCGCCACGTACGGGGCGGTGGCCCCGGGCGTGGAGCCGGTGCCGGTTGTCGTACCGCTGCCCGTCGTGGAGCCGCTGCCGGTTCCGGTCGTGGAGCCGGTGCCGGTGGTGGAGCCGCTGCCGGTTCCGGTCGTGGAGCCGGTGCCGGTGGTGGAGCCGCTGCCGGTTCCGGTCGTGGAGCCGGTGCCGGTGGTGGAGCCGCTGCCGCTGCCGGTGGTGGAGCCGCTGCCGGTCTTCGACGTGCCGCCGCCCGATGTCTTGGATGTGCCGCCGCCCGACGTGCCGCTGCCTGACGTCCTTGACGTGCCGCCGCTCGACGCCTTGGACGAGCCGCCGCCTGATCCGAGCCCCGCGGTACGTGCGCGGCCCCGTCTCTTGGCATCGCAAAGATGTTGGTGCTTATGTCGATGGTTGTGCCTGCGGGCAACGTTCCGGTGGCGGTAATGCGCACGGTCACGCCTCCGGTGGCACGCGACGTGCTTGGCCTTGCGGTGGTGAGTCACGCCATGCTTCGCCTGACCGTGGCCCCCGGCGAGGGCAGCCGCTGAACCTGTGATCCCGAGCGCGACCACGATCACGGCAGCCGCTGCGAAGCGTAGGCGCGTGGCTTTCCGGCGAGGCATGAGCGAGGCATCGGTTCTCTGCCGGCTCGGGACACACAGAAACTCTGTGTGTTGGACGTATGTCCAGCTATGGCCGAGGGGCCGCGGGCGTGGGCTGTGGCGATCCGGTAGCCCCGGCTGGACCATCTACCAGATGGACGACAGGCGAACCGATCGCTACTCTGCGCCCAATGAGGGCGCTGTATGTCGTGGGGGCGCGACCCAACTTCGTCAAGATGGCGCCGCTTATTGCGGCGATGAGAAGCCGGCTACCCGACGGGCGCCATATCCTGGTTCACACCGGCCAGCACTACGACCCGATGCTCTCGCAGATCTTTCTCGACGAGCTTGGAGTGCCCACACCCGATTACGAGCTCGGCGTCGGCTCCGGGACTCACGCCGTGCAGACAGCTCGGGTCATGGAGCGAATCGAGCCCGTGCTGGAGCGCGAACGCCCCGACCTCATCGTCGTTCCGGGCGACGTCAACTCGACGCTGGCCGCTGCTCTGGTCGCCGTCAAGCTCGGCATTCCGCTCGCCCACCTCGAGGCCGGGCTACGCAGCTTCGATCGCACGATGCCGGAGGAGATCAACCGGATCGTGGCCGACGAATTCGCCGACTACCTGCTGCTGCATTCCGAGGAGGCAATCACCAACCTGCGAGCGGAAGGCATCGCGGACTCGCGGATGCACTTCGTCGGGAACACGATGATCGACACCCTGGTTGCGCTCGAGCATGTCTTTCGGGAGAGGGAGGCGGCGAAAGCCCTGTCGCTGGCGCCCGGCGACTACCTGCTTGTAACGCTCCACCGTCCAGCGTTGGTCGATGGGCCGCTGCTCAAGAACACGCTCGAGGCGCTCGGACGGGTCGCCCGCCAGCTTCAGGTTGTCTTTCCGGTTCACCCGCGTACCCGTAAGGCCATGGAGGGCCTCGAGGTAGATCCGGGCATCAGCATCGTCGACCCGGTCGGATACCTCGATTTTCTCTCGCTCGAGGCAGATGCGGCAGCGGTTCTCACCGACTCAGGCGGCGTCCAGGAGGAAACGACCTATCTCGGTGTGCCCTGTTTCACCCTCCGCGATAACACCGAGCGCCCAGTGACCGTGCGGGCGGGCACGAACACGCTGCTGGGGCTGGCGCCTGACCGGATCGATGAGATCCCAGCCGCGCTCCGCGACGGTGCCGGCAGCCGGGCTGGCGCGCCGCCGCTGTGGGACGGGAAGGCCTCACTGCGAGCAGCCCAGGTGCTGGCCGCCACACAGGAGTCACGGGTGGCCAGCGAGCTGGTCGCGACCGACTCTGCGCCACCTGCCGACGCCCTTGGATCCTGAACGGCGCGACGTCGTGCTCGACGCCGCTCGCGCACTCGAGCGCTGGGGCGGGGCGCGAGACTGGATTGGGACCGATCCGTACGACGCGCTAAACCACACGCGCCTGGTTCCAGCGCTCAGAAGCAGGCTGGCCTCGCGGGTCGTCATGCAGATGGTCAAACGTTCGCCTGTCGATCTCCGACCGCTCCTCGGAGTCCCGCCAGCGCTCAGCTCGGTGACGTTGGCCTATCTGGTTGGGGTTTATTCCCGGGCCGGCTTCTTGCCCAGGGAAGCGGCACAGGCCAAGCTCGAGCGCTCGATCGACCGGCTCCTCGAAGCTCGCTGTCTGGGCTTTGATGAGCCGTGCTGGGGCTACCACTTCGATGTTCACACTCGCGTCTTCTCCTATCCGAAGGGCGCTCCCAACACGATCGCCACGGCGTTCGCCGGGCTGGCGTTGCTCGATGCGCACGAATACACCGGTGACCAGCGAGCGCTGGAGTACGCCCATGGTGCGGCCGAGTTCTTCCTGCGGCATGTCCCGCAGACGGATGAGGCTGGCGGGGCCTTCTTCGGTTACCTGGTCGGCGATCGCACTCCGATTCACAACTCCAGCATGCTCGTATCCGCACTGCTGGCTCGGCTGGGTCGCCGGTTGAATCGACCCGAGCTGACCAGCGCCGCCGGTGCCGGTGCCGGCTACACGATCGCTCGCCAGCGGCCGGACGGCTCGTGGCCATACGGCGAGCTGCCGCACCTGGGCTGGGTGGACAACTTCCACACCGGTTACGTTCTGGAGTGTCTGCTCACATGCTACGAGCAGGAAGCGGGCTCAGGCGTGCTCGGTGCGCTGGAGCGAGGCCTCGAGTTCTACGCAACAGCCCTATTCCGACGCGACGGCGCGCCGAAGTACACCCCGACGGCGCAGTACCCAATCGATTGCCAGTGCGTGGCTCAGGCGATTCAGACGTTTGCCCGCGCGGCCACGCTGTTCCCGGACTACAGGGCTTGGGCGGACCGCGCGTTCGACTTCGCTCTGCGGCGCATGCGCCGGGCCGACGGAGCGTTTATCTTCCAGCGCCGCCGCCTGTGGGTCAACCGCACACCTCACATGCGATGGTGCGAGGCGCCTATGCTGCTGGCGCTGACTCACCTTGGCACAAGTCGACCGACGGCGCCCTCATGAGGGCCGGCCGTGGCGTGTGGACCATGACGGGTGTAGCGGTGCGCGCGTGAGTAGCCTGAGCCGCGCTCCAGTGTCCGTGGCCATACCCACGATCGGGCGGGTGCAATTGCTGCAGCAGTGCCTGGCGTCGATCGCCAGCTGCGATGTGCGGCCGCTGGAGGTGCTGATCATCGATCAGAGCGGAGATGCAGCGATTGACCGGCTGGCGCGCGAGTCCGCAGATCTCGACGTCGAGGGTCGTTCGCTCGCACCCGCCCGGGCTCTCCCGGCCAGAAACTGGCGCTTTCACTGGCCCGAACCGATTGGCTCCTGATCGCCGACGATGACTGCACCGTCGATCCTTCGTGGATCCGGGTCGCCGCGAGCTTGATTGAGGCGGGTCCAGCGCCCACGATCTTCACCGGACGCGTTCTCCCGGTGGGAGATCCAGCCGGGTCCCTTCGATCAAGACCGATCCAGAACCTCATGACTACACGGGACAGCATCGCGGACGTCCTGTTCGGGAACAACATGCTGCTCCCCGTCGGTGGGGTGGTTGAGATCGGCGGCTTCGATGAGCTGTTTAGCGCCGGGGCGGGCGAGGACAACGACCTCTGCTTTCGGTGGCTCAGGGACGGTCGCAGGCTGGAATACAGGCCGGAGCTCGTCGTCTCCCATCACGACTGGCGCACGCCAGAGCAACTCGAGTCGTTGTACGAGCGGTACGGGTACGCCAACGGTCAGTTCTACATAAAGCACATCCGCCATGCCAACCGGCGCCTGTTTGGTGATCTCGTCCGGGCGCTGATGGCGGGTATGTGGGCAGGTCTCATCCACGCCTTGGCGGCACGGGATCGCCGACCACTCAGGCGATGTTCAGAGGCCTGCGGCCTGGTCTCCGGGACGGGCTTCGGGCCGCCAGGGCCAACCGGCGCGTCTAGGCTTGCCCGGGTGCCTGTCGGATTGCGCCAGCTGCTCAGAAGCAGCCTGACTGACCGCTGTCACGCTCCAGCTGGCCTCTGGTTGCAGCGCCCGATTTCGGTCGATCCACTCCTGAAGATCGTCGCGTTTGGGAGAATCTCAAACGACATCAGGTCGTGCGTCAGGAAGTCGTCGTGGTAACTGCTCCCGAACCAGGCGGTGACGACGTATCTCCCGGCGGCTAGCAGGGCTGGGATGGTCACTGTGACCTCGTACTGGCCGGGAGCCAGTTCGCGCGGGGGGGTGCCACCCGCGGTATCTGACCACGCCTCGTCGAGCAACAGGACGCCTCGCTGGTCTTTGAGGATGAGTGCGATGTCGAATCCCTGCACGAAGTCCCGAACCGCAAATTCGAACCGGACCCGGAGCGGTTTGTCTGGGGTGGGGTTCGGCTCGGGCAACCCCTCAGGGCCCACGAGCTGGGCCTGAATCAGCTCGACCGGACCTCCACCAGCGCCCCGGAGGTCGACCGATGTGGTAGCCGGCGTGGCATCGGCCAAATAGCGGCTGACCACCTCCTGTCCGGTCGTCGGCCCTGATCTCTCCAGCGTCGATCCACAGCACCCGCTCGCACAGGCGGGCGATCGCTCCGAGATCGTGGGACACGAACAGCACCGTGCGGTCAGATGCGCCGATCTCCGCGATCTTGCCCAGGCACCGACGCTGGAACTCCGCGGCGTCGGCGACGGCCAGTACCTCATCGACGACGATGATCGGAGGCCTGGAAGATGGGCCGCTACGGCAAAGCCAAGACGCATGCGCATGCCGGTGGAGTAGCGCTTCAGTGGCGTATTCATAAGCTCTCCCTCGACACCGGCAATTCGACCCACCTGGTCAAGCAAGACGACTGGTCGCCGAACATGTCACACAAC
>CAVPKV010000024.1:0-69701 GCA_963705785.1 uncultured Solirubrobacterales bacterium
GGCCATCCTCCCGGCGCTCTAGTGTGAAGCCAAGCAAGATCACGCGCAAGAGCGCTGCGCGTCACATGTGATGGCCTACGGCCACTCTTGCGCGTGATCTTGCCTGGCTCGGGTCGGCGCCTATCGAAAGGATGGCGAGGTCAGGTTGTTGGCACGGCGCGGGAGCCGTTGAGCCGGAACGTTCGGTCAACCTGGTCCTGAGCTGATGGTTCATTCTCTGGGGTACGTCATGGCGGATGTGGAGACCCCGTCACTTTTGGATGTTGTCCGTCTATAGGCGGACAACATTCATCCGCTGCACGAATGATTCGCTTGACTGAGTCGTCGGTTCCGAGCGAGACTCCCCGGAGAGTCTCAAAAGCCTCGTGATAGTCCGCAATTAGGTCAGCACTGGCTGAATCATAAAGCGTCAGGTCACCCCTCTGAGCGCTTTCTATATATAGAACCTCGTCCAGCCTGTTCTCAAAACCGAGTAGTGTGAAAGGTCCTCGAAGTCCGGGATGCGCTCCCGCAGTGAAGGGTATTACCTCTATCGTTATTTCCGGCCTTGATGCCAACTCAACCAGGTGAAGCAGCTGATTTCGCATAATACCTGGCTTTCCAGGCATACCCACGCTGCGAACGATGACAGCCTCGTCAAGGAGATACGTCTGTTTGGGAGGGTTTTGGCGGCCAAACACTTGAGCCTGCCGCTCAAGCCGGAATTCTACGACGTCTCCCGAGGTGTCACGCTCTCCAACACGGAACGCACGAGCAATTTCTCTCGCATACTCCTCGGTCTGCAACAAACCCGGGATTACAAGGGACTGCACTTGTGTGATGGAGGCGGCGCCTGTTTCATATCCTACATACGTCAAAAATTCCTGATTATGAACGTTTCTATAGGGGGCCCACCAATCGCGGGTACGTGCTGACCTCGAAATTTCAACCAACCTGGCAATAACATCGTGGTCTGTTATCTCGTAGTAATCGAGGAGTGCTCTAACGTCCGTAGTCTGCACACCTACTGTGCCGCCCTCAATGCGGATCAGCTTCGAAACGGACCAATACAGCGAGCTGGCGACCTCCTCCAAGGTCCTGTCTGAGCTTACCCGAAGCCGCTTCAGCTCTCTGGCCAGCAGAGCGCGTTCGACAACAGACATCAGGTCACCACCAGGCACACCGGTGCCGTGTCATGATCGAAAGGCGTGGACGCCCAGTCAGCCTCAGCGAACATGAAGATCGGCCTTCTGTCGGTTCCAACAGCATACCAGTTTACATGTGAGACCAGTCGCCGGAGCCCTCGGCCGCGGTCACTTAGCGTTATCCTCCGCAAGGGTGAATTCTCCGCGAGCGGCGCCTATCAAGAAGGCATGCCATTCACCGAATGTAAAATTCAGCACCGGCCCATTACGGTCCCGCGAGTTACGTACCTGCACAGAGTCATCAAGCACGCGGATCTCGACGCAGTTCGCTGACTCGCTGGCCGAACTCTTATACCAAAGATTGTTTGGAATACGCTTTCCAGGCAAGTCCAACCTCCCGTGCCTATTTCGACGCGCGTCTACTTTTGCTTATTCTCCATATTAGCGAGCAAGCTCGCTCCTGCAGCTAGGACTGCCGCCAGAGCCGTAAGCTCTGTCGGACCTCTGCTCAGCGCCTGGAAGGCGAGGAACAGGATTCCTCCCACCAACAAGGCAACTATACACCACCTATGAAATTGATTCGGCATCAGACCATCTCCAAGCTCGCAGCCAGCCGACCTCAGGACCTCCGCGGCGCTTGCCGTCGCCCTTCAGTTGCGGAGGATCACATGATGATGATCTGCGACGCCCATCGGCGGTGTCAACTTCTGAGGGCACAAGACACAATTTTGGCTTCATGGCTATTCGCAATCTGGCCGCCAGCCATTAGGCACATTGAGAAGTAGCACCTCGCCACGTGGCAGATGGCCACGTGGCGCATTGCTACATGGCTTGGCGCGTGAGAGACTTGGACCATCCCTGGGTGGTGCAGCCAGCCGACCGGGGATGTGGAGCTCCCGGTTGCCGCCGGGAGCTTCCTACTTGATCAGTCTTCTCATGGGACGCCCCTCTACGGTAGTACGCCCTTCAGCCGAGGGTCGTGAAGCGGTCGGCGTCTACTGGTGGCCGGTAGCTGTCAATCCGGCTCGTCTTGTGCCATGGTGGTTGCCCGCGAACGCGCTGGTTGTGCGGGGGTGTCATCGTGCAGTTGGTTGATGATGATGGCCGGGTTCTGGATGCTGAGTACCTGGTCCAGTCTGATGATCCATACCTTGCCGTGGTGATGGACAGTCGTAGCGGCCCATCGGGTTCAAGGTCCCCGCGCAATCCCGACTATAACCAGGCACTGACGGTCCTGCTGGCGAGGCTGGGTCAGCTAAATGCCGTCCTCATGGACGCCCTGGTGGACTCCCGTCACACGCAGGAGCTGGGGTTGCCGGAATCAGATCGGAGAGTCGTCGAGGCGCCGATCCGGCTAGCGCAAGAACTAGACCTGGACGCCCTGAGGCGCCAGATGGGACGGGCGCAAGCCAGGATCGGACAGGCGCCCGATGCGACGAAGGGTGGCAACGCCACCAAGCGCATACGGCTGCGGCTGAAGGTGCCCCGCTACCAGCCCCGCGACGCGGCCCGCCTGGCGGATGCGCTCGCCGTACCTGCGACTGAAGTTGTGTCGATGTTCATCTTGGGGTGGGAGCCAACGCAATACCTGTGGGAGGAGGACGGGAACGACGATGCCATACAGTTCACAGCAGCTGGGCAACCGTATCCGGACAACTGGACCGTCGGACGAACGTCACGCAAAATCCGCGCCGGAGACAGGGCGGTCCTGTACCGCCAGCACCATGACCGGGGTCTGGTGGCCAGCGGGGTCTTCACCTCCGAGGTGTATCCCGATCCACACTGGGACGGCAGCGGACGCCTAGCCAACTGGACGGACGTCGTCTGGGACACTGTCCTGGACTATGAGGACCGTCTGCCACTTGAGGTCCTCAGAGACAAAATTCCCGAAGTGAACTGGGATCACTTCCAGGGAGGAGGATGGGAAGTAGTTGAACCACCAGTACGGCGCAAGCTCAGCGATCTGTGGGCGCGCCACACCGGCCAGGTGTCCTTCCGTTCACCGGATGAGCCCCGCAGGCTCGACGACCTGGCTTTCCCCGAAGGTGCAGTGCACCGGGTCGCGGCCAACCGCTATGAACGCGATCGGCGGGCCCGCAAAGCATGCCTGAACCACTGGGGCTACCGCTGCGCTGTCTGCAACTTCTCATTCGAGGAGCGCTACGGGTCGATCGGGAAGAACTACATCCACGTCCACCACACGCTTGAGCTATCACAAGCACCGGCCGATTACTACGTGAACCCGATCGATGACCTCCGCCCGCTCTGTCCGAACTGCCACGCCATGATCCACCGCGGTACTGGTCGGGCGCTAACCATAGATGAGCTAAAGCATGTGCTTCGATGACGCCCCCACACCCGGCGTGCTGACATATAGACCTGTCCTGATGGTCCGATGGTCCGGTGACCGCCGATCCCTGATTCACACTATTGAGTTGTCAAGTTGCCGTCCCGAAAGAATGACCATCAGGTCTACGCGTTGCAATTTTGGGTTGCAGTTCTACCCCGTACACCCTCGTTCATCGGCGTCCAGTCGCCGGACCTGACCTGCATGGCGAGCACGTGCGAACCTATGCGTACCTGCTCAGGTCAAGCTTTTAATCCGCGGCTTCGAGCCGTGCCAGCCAACCGGCCGAGCCGGAAGCTGTACAGCACTCGGATACAGCAACGCCGTCGACTGTGGACGGCTGCGTCAGAGTGCCACCGACCACTGACCTGCTCCAACGACCGGCATAGACCAATCTGACGCTGGTTTGCAACCGGGTGGTCGCCACGTGATCATTGCGTTTGGCATTCGCTACGTCGGCCACGCGGGCCAGGATGCTGCCTGTCTGTGGCTGGCTGCCAGTCCGTCCGGGCGGTCATCGACCAGGTCAGCGGGGTAGCCGAGATCACGCCGTCGCAGGCGACCGCTCGGATGTCGCTGTCCGGTTCGAGCAGCTCAGGCTCCACGACAGTGCGGATCTCCAGTCTCACCGGATCGGCAAGCGACCGTGTACCGGGAGGCATGCGCACGTAGTAGCGCCGACGGCTTTGCACGGTCCTGCGCACCTCGGTCTGCGGTGTCGCGCCATCCGGCACGTTGACGTTGATCAATGCGACGTCCTCGGGGAGGCCCTCGGCCAGGATTTGGCGTGCGAACCTGCGGGTGAAGTACCTGGCCGTGCCCCAGTCGCGGTCGCCGTGGGAACGCCACTGCGAGATGTCGGCCTGGACGGAGACCGCCAGGCCCGGAACGCCATAGGCGTCGGCCTCCAGCGCGGCGCCGATGGTGCCGCTGACAGCCAGGTCGGCGCCGATGTTCTCGCCGTAATTAACACCGCTCACGCACAGGTCGGGACGTTGGTCGGTCAGCTCGACCATCGCGTGGGTCACGGCCTGCGCGGGAGTTCCGCTGACGGCGTAGGCGGTGACCGGCTTCCCGAGGATGGTCAGCTCCCTGGCCTGCACGGCTCCGACCGTTGGCCCGGTCATGACCGCACGGCTCATCGAGGTCTGCTGGCTCGCCGGGGCGGCAATCAGGAGATCACCCAACTCGGCGACGGCTTCGGCTGCGGCGAGCAGGCCGGGGGAGTTGAGCCCGTCATCGTTGGTAACCAGGATCAGCGGGCGCCTAGCCATGACGCGACCTTCGCACATGCTCCGTGATACCGGCGACCTCCGCGCTACAGAAAGACCGCTCCCTGCGCTGCTGCCCAGCAGAATAGATGACTCTCTTGCGGCGGCCTCGAACAGATGCTGAGCAAGCATCATCCGCCAACGGCAACCCGGCAGCACCGAGTTGCAGTTCCGGTTGCAGTTCGGAACCGTCCAGACCCATCCCAGGACGTACGCCCACACCCTCTGAACTGCGGCGAACCGTCGTGAACCGCCGCTACTGGAACTCGTAATGCGCAGATCATCGGTTTCGATTCCGCCAGGCGGCTCGCAGGGCCAGTTCGTGATCAACTAGATCGTTTCCCCGCAGCTGGCGGGGCTGGGTTGCCACCCCTACCGGGGCTGTGAGCCCTGTTCGCTGCCCTTGCCAGTTGGCGTAGCCCTGCCGCTCTCCAGCCGAAGATCTGCGACTGCGTGCATCGGTTACCACTTGCTGATATCCATTGGGCGTGACCGTCCCGGACTATCAGTCGCTTATGGCGCCTGCCCTACATGCCCTGGCGGATGGCCAGGAGCACTCGATGTCCGAGCTGCGAACCGTGATCGGTGATCAACTCGTCCTGACCGCTGACGATCTCAGGGCCACCATTCCTAGCGGTGCCTCGTTGTTTGCCAGTCGGCTGCATTGGGCTGTCACCTACATGTACCAAAGTGGGCTGGTGCGTCAACCCGGGCGCGGAGTGGTGCAGATCACGCCTCGCGGTCAGGAAGTCCTGGTCAAGCATCCTGACCGTGTTGACCTCAGTGTTCTAGTTCAGTTCGAGGAGTTCATCGAGTTCCGAGGCCGGTCCCGGCAGGCTGCCGGGGCCAGTCTGGCCGCGGAGCCCGCCGTCGAGACAACGCCACGGGAGACGGTTGCCGCCGCAGTGGAGGAAGCCAATGTAGCTGTCGCCGCCGAGGTGCTTGACCGGGTCCGCGAGCGAGGCCCTGCTTTCCTGGAGCATCTTGTCCTGGACGTGCTGACCGCCATGGGCTACGGCGGTGCCCGAGGCTCGGCCGAACACACGGGCCGGGCGGGCGACAGAGGCCTGGACGGTGTCATACGCCAAGATCCGCTTGGTCTCGACCGAATCTATGTGCAGGCAAAGTGTTATGCCGACGACAATTCGGTAGGGCGCCCGGAGATCCAGGAGTTCGTGGGGGCACTTCACGGCGCTCAGGCTGACCGCGGCATCTTCATCACGACCAGCCGATTTACCGCAGACGCTAAGGATTACGCCGAACGCGTCTCCGCGAGGCTGGTTCTGATTGACGGACACATGCTTGCAGACCTGATGGTCAACCTCAACATAGGTGTCCAGAACAGGGAAACGTATGTCATCAAGCGGATAGACGAGGACTTCTTCGAAGATGTTGGCTGACCCCGGCCCTTCCTCGGAGATGGGGTGGAGGTCAGGCGAGGTCATCTCCTCGCTCAGGCAAGCAGAGCCCTACTCCCGAACCTCCTGGGCCACAAGGGCTCGCCTCGCTCGGCCCTGCGGGCAGACCCCTGCCACCCGGGAGAACCTGAAGTAGCCGAGACGGTGCCCGACCGAGGAGATGACCTCCACGCTCACCCAGTGGCGGCCTGGAGACGCGGGGGGAGGTGTTAGCGGCCACGCTGTTTGCACATGATCTGGCAACGCTTGGCGTGCACGTTCTGGCAGGTCTTGGTGATGACGGCGTCGCTGGCCGATCGTTGGGGGCTTGCCTGAGCGGGACGGTCAGGTTGGCTGGTTGCCGGTTCGGCCTGGTTCGCTGAACAGGCTGGCGAGCGCGGCGATGGCCTCGAGCAGCAGCGCGTCAACGCGGGCTTGCTGGTCGGCGGCGCGGCGGGCGCCGAACTCGGCGATGGCGCGGCGGTGCTCGGCCTGGGCGGCGAGCTGGCGTATCCGGGCGGCGACTGCTGGGCTGGTGAGAGCGGCTGGCCGCCCGCGCCGGCCGGTCTGTGGCGGTCGGCGGGCGCTGGGCGGCCGGGCCGGGGCAATGGTCAGTCCCGGGTGAGCTCGGCGACGGCTTTTTTGGCGCAGGCGTCATCGACAAGGTCTTTGCCGTCGGCCGCGGCGGCGATGAGCGCGGCGGTGGCGGCGTTGTTGAGGGCGCGGGGCAGGCCGGAGGCGACCCGGTGCAGCCGGGCGATCGCGTCGTCGGCGAATAGCGGTTCTTCCCGCCCGGCCAGCGCTAGGTGGTGGCGCAGGTAGGCGGCGGATTCGGCGAGGTCCATCGGCTTGATGGTGAACCGGGTGGCGATCCGCTGGTCGAGGGCGGCGAACATGCCCATGCGCAGCTGCCGGTTCAAGGTGGGCTGCCCGGCCAGGATGCCGGCGAACGGGCTGGCGGAATCCATCTCGGCATTGGTGAGCAGCCGCAGTTCTTCGAGCTGGTCGGGCTGCAGGAGATGAGCCTCGTCGACGATCACTACGACCTGGCGGTGGCGCTCTGCGGTCTCGGCGGCGAGCAGGTCGGCGGCCTGGGCCATCAGCTCGGCCTTGAGGTAGCGGGGCTGGGCGCCGAGTGCGCGGACGATGGTGACGTAGAGGCCGCGGGTGCCGAAGGCCGGGTTGGCGATGTAGATGGTCTGGTGGCGGGTGGGGTCGAGGCCGGCGACGGCGGCGCGCAGGGCCACGGTCTTGCCCGCGCCGACGTCCCCGGTGATTACTCCGAGCGCGGACTCGGCGACGCAGAAGCTGATCCGGGCGACCGCCTCGGCGTGGGCCTGGCGGGCGAACAGATCCTTGGCGGCGATCCGCTTGCCGAACGGGGTGCGGGCCAGCCCGAAATGGGCGGCCCAGGGTGCCCTGGTCATGGCTGGTCCTCCTGGCTGCCGGGGGTGAACAGGCCCAGCTGGGCGAAGTCGATCTTCGCGCCGGTCCCCGCCTCATCGTCGTGGGCGGTGGCGACCAGGCCCAGGTAGTCGATCCCGGTGGGGGCCGCCGCCGGCCGGGCGGCCTGCGGGACGGCGCGGTGCACGTGGCGGCGGGTGACGAACGGCACCGCCGCCCCGGCGGGCCTGCCGTCGAGGAACACGTCGAGGCGGGACAGATCCTCAGGGTCATACCGCAGCTCGACCCGCCGCCCGGTCAGCGCCGGGTCAACGGCGTAAGAGTTGCCTTCCAGCGGGACGGTCGCGGTGCGGGTGACCTTGCGCATCACCGACCAGCGGAATGCCTCGCGCAGCCTGCCAGGATCGGCCCGGCGGAGCGGGCCGCCGCCCTCGAACCGCTCGATCGGCGCCTGGCCGGTCTCGGCGTGCACCCGCCGGTTGGCCACCTGGGCGGCCCAGGCGGCGAACAGGTCGTTGAGCTGATCCAGGGACTCGATGCCGTGGTGAGTGGCCTCGGCCAGGAACGCCTCGCGGATATAGCGGTTGAGCCTTTCCTGCTTTCCCCGCCCTTCCGGCGAATACGGCCGGGAATGGACCAGCCGGATGCCCAGCACCCCGCATGTCCTGGCCAGCCACGCATTGGAAAAAGGCGCGCCGTTGTCGCAGTTATGAAGAAATTCTTCATAACTGCGATTATGCCGATCCGCCGGTTATGCCGACGGGATCACCAGAACGCGCTCACCCCAAGGTTTTCTGTCCAGAGGTGTCGGCATAATTTCTGGCTGCTCTGGCTAGCGACTTCCCGGCTCCGTCTTGTGACCATCGTGGGTGCCGGGTTCTCCCGGGACGGCGGGGCACCCCCGCTCCGCCGCGGGCGAGTTCCCTGAGCGAACGGGGTCATCATCATGGGGAAGCCGAAGAGCAGGGTCTGCAACGCGTTCGTGCCGGGGCCGCTGGAGCAGTACGCTCCCGGGTTCCGGGCCTGGCTGCTGGACAAGGGGTATACGCCGCTGACGACGGTGCCGCAGCTGCAGCTGATGGCGCACGTCAGCAGGTGGCTGGAGCGGGAAGGGCTGACGGCCGCCGGCCTGACCGGGCAGCAGGCGGACCGGTTCCTGGCCGCGCGTCACGCTGCCGGGGGAGGCCAAGGAAGCCGGCGGGCCTGCGCCCGCTGCTGGATTACCTGGGCGGGCTCGGGGTCATCGCGCCGGAACCGCCGGCACCGCCGCAGGACGCGGCGTCCGTGCTGATCGCGGAATTCGCGGAGTACCTCCGCTCCGAGCGCGGGCCTTGCGCCGATGACCGTGGGAGCGTACTCGTCGCGGGCCGCCCGGTTCCTGGCCCGCTATGCCCCGGACGGGGATCCGGCCGAGATCGCGCCGGGCGACGTGACGGCAGCGGTCCTGGCGGATGCGTCCGGCCTGTCGGCCAGCGCCGGCCAGCACCTGGCGTGCGCGCTGCGCGCGTTCCTGCGGTACTGCCACGTGCGGGGCCTGGTCGCCGCGGACGTGTCCGCCGCGGCCCTGTCCGTGACCGGCCGGCGGACCACGATGCTGCCCCGGGGGCTGGAACCCGGCACGATCGAGGCGCTGCTGGCCGCCTGCGACCGGGCCGAGCCGGACGGCCGGCGGGACTACGCGGTCATCGTGCTGCTGGCCCGGCTCGGCCTGCGGGCCGGGGAAGCCGCGCGGCTCCGCCTGGACGACATCAGCTGGCGCGCCGGCGAGATCGGGATCCGCGGCAAGGGCGGCCAGTACGACGTCCTGCCGCTCCCGGCCGACGCCGGCGCGGCGACCGCGGCCTGGCTGCGCGACGGCCGCCCGGCCGTCTCCTTCCGGGAAGTGTTCACCACGGTGACCGCGCCGACCCGGTCGCTGACCCGGGAGGCCGTCGGCTGGATCGTCCGCCGTGCCTGCGCGCGGGCGGGGCTGGAGCCGTTCGGCCCTCACCGGCTCCGCCATTCCGCGGCCTGCGCCATGATCGGCGCGAAGGTCCCGATGGCAGGGATCGCGCAGGCCATGCGGCACCGGTCCCATGGCGTGACCGCGATCTACGCCCGCGCCGGGATCGACCGGCTGCGTCCCCTCGCCCGTCCCTGGCCCGGGACGCCGGCCCTGCCGGAAGGGGAAGCGTCATGACGACCCTGCTGCACGAGCGGGCGGAGGAATACCTGCGGCTGCGCCGGGCGCTCGGCTTCCGGCTGCGGCATGAGGGCTACATCCTCCCGCAGTTCGCCGACTACCTGGAGCAGCACGGCGCCGCCACGGTCACCGCCGAGCACGCGATCGCGTGGGCGCAGCTCCCGCAAGGCGTTCACCCGGTGACCTGGACCCACCGGCTGTCCGCCGTCCGCGGGTTCGCGACCTGGCTGCGGGCCATCGACCCCGCGACGGAGATCCCGCCGAAGGGCGTGTTCCCCGGGCAGGGCAAGCGGCCCGCCCCGTTCATCTTCACCAGCGAGGACCTCGCCGCGGTGATCGCCGGCTGCGCCGTCCTGCGGCCGGCGATGCGGGCCGCGGCCTGCACCGCGCTGTTCGGGCTGATCGCGGTCACCGGCGTCCGGATCGGGGAGGCCCTCGCTATCCCGGCCGGCGGCATCGACCTGGATGCCGGGCTGCTGCCCGTCATGCCCGCCAAGTCCCGCTGCCAGCGGATCCTCCCGCTGCACCCCACCGCCGTCGCCGCGCTCGCGGACTACGACGCCCTCCGCACCCGCAGCTTCCCCGGGGCCGCGACGTTCTTCGTGTCCGAGAAGGGAACCCCGCTCAGCCGGCAGCTCGCGCTGGCATCCTTCCGGAAGGCATGCGCCGCCGCAGGGATCCCCGGCCGGCCCCGCATCCATGACGTCCGCCACAGCCTCGCGGTTAATACGCTGCTGGAGTGGTACCGGTCCGGCGAGGACGTCGCCGCGCAGATGCCGGCCCTGTCCGGATACCTCGGCCACACGACTCCCGAAGGGACATACTGGTACATTTCGGCTGTCCCTGAGCTGATGCAGCTCGCCGCCGCCCGGGCCGCCGCGAAAGAGGACACTGCGATGAGTGACCTCGCTCCCGTCCTGCAGGAGTTCTTCACCCGCCGGCTGGTCAGCCAGCGGGACGCCAGCCCCGCCACGATCGCCGCCTACCGTGACACGTTCCGGCTGCTGATCGGCTTCGCCTCCGCCCGATCGGGGAAAACGCCGAGCGCGCTCAGTCTCGCCGACCTCGACGCCCCGGCCATCACCGCGTTCCTGCAGCACCTGCAAGACGACCGCGGCAACAGCGCCCGGACCCGCAACGCCCGCCTGGCCGCGGTCCACTCCCTGTTCGCCTACGCCGCCCTGCGCCATCCCGAGCACGGAGCGCTGATCCAGCGGGTCCTGGCCATCCCCGGCAAGCGCCGCGACCGCACCGACGTCACCTACCTCACCCCGGACGAGACCGACGCGCTCCTGGCCGCCTGCGACCAGTCCACCCGAACCGGCCGCCGCGACCACGCCATGCTCGCCCTCGCCGTCCAGGCCGGCCTGAGAGTCTCCGAGCTCACCAGCCTGACCTGCGCCGACATCCGGATCCAGGCCGGGCCGCACGTCCACTGCACGGGAAAAGGCAGGAAGGAACGCGACACGCCGCTGCTGCCCGCCGCCGTCCGGATCCTGAAAGCCTGGCTCGCCGAACGCGGCGGGCAGCCCGGCGACCCGCTGTTCCCCGGACCGTCCGGGCAGCGGCTGTCCCGCGACGCCGTCGAACGGCGCGTCAAGCTCTACCACGCGCGGGCGGCGGTCGGCTGCCCGTCCCTGGCCGCCAAGCACGTGACCGTCCACACCCTGCGGCATTCCGCCGCGATGACGCTTGTTGCTCGCCGGCGTCGACATCACCGTGATCGCCCTCTGGCTCGGCCACGAGTCCCTGTCCAGCACTCAGGCCTACCTGCATGCCGACATGCATCAGAAGCAGGAAGCGATCGGGAAAACCGCCCCGCCCGGCAGCAGGCAGAAACGCTACCAGCCACCGGACCCGCTCCTGGAATTCCTCGAAAACCTCTGAACGAAACCCCCGGTTATGCCGTCAGCAACGGCCCTGTCACGTCAGTGACCAGGGCCGTTGCGCTTCCGTCGGCATAACCGGCGGATCGGCATAATCGCAGCATTATGAAGAACTCTTCATAACTGCGACAACGGCAGCGCTTTCGTCGACGCGTGGCTGCTGCGCGGACTGCGCCGTCCTGGGCGTCAAGCTGATCCACTCCAGGCCGGGGAACCAGAGGGTAGAGGGAAGATCGAACGTTTTTTCAGGACGGTGCGGGACCAGTTCCTGGTCGAGGCCGGCGACGGGGAGGGCATCAGGGACCTGGCGGAGATGAACCGCCTGTTCCAGGCCTGGACCGAGACCGTCTACCACCGGGCCGTTCACTCCGAGACCGGGGAGGCCCCGGCCGCCCGGTGGGAGAAGGCGTCGCCGCAGGAGCGGGCGGTCCCCGAGCCCGCGCTGCTGCGGGAGGCGTTCCTGTGGTCCGAGCGGCGCAAGGCGGACAAGACGGCCCTGGTCCGGATGCACGGCAACGTCTACCAGGTCGACGCGTGGCTGGCCGGGCGGACGCTGGAGCTGGTCTTCGACCCGTTCGACCTGGACAGAATCGAGGTCCGGGCCGGCGGGAAGCCCGCCGGGACCGCCGTCCCGTTCGCGGTCGGCCGGCACCGGCATCCCAAGACCCGGGTACCCGACGGCGGCCGGCGCGCCGAGCCCGCCCCGACCGGGATCGACTACCTCGCCGCTCTCGGCGAGGGGCACGACGCCGCCCTGCGCGAGCAGGTCTCCTACCGGTCCCTCGTCACTCCCCGGGCAGAGGAAGGAGACAGCCGTGGCTGACTCCCCGGACGAGACGCTGGCCCTGGCCCGCACCGCGGCCGGCGCGGTCCGCTCCCTGAACCACGCCACCCTCGGCGGGCCGGCCTCGCCCAGCCCGCCGACGCCTACCAGCTGATCGGCGAGCTGTCGCTCGCCGCCTCCGGCCTGCCGCAGCTCCTGGCCCAGGTCGGCCGGTGGCTCGCCGCCGCCCTCGCCTCCGGCCAGCTGGGCTGCGACGACGGCGCCGACCCCGCCGCAGCCGTCAGCGGGGCCTGGATGTTCATGTCCGACGCCCGCTCCGCCGCGGCCGCCCTGGCCCGCGACCTCGGGAACGCCCAGCAGCAGCTCGCCGCCGTCCACGGCAGCGAACCTGCGGAAGAAGCAGGAGAAGGAGCATTCTGATGATCGACGCCGTCGTCACCCGGTTCGGGTTCGCCCGCATGCCCTTCGGCCGGGACCTGCCGCCCTCCCGGCTGCACCGGCACGCCGACTGCGGCGAGGCCGCCGCCCGCATCGCCTGGGCCGTGTCCGACAAGACCATCGGCATGATCACCGGCGAGGTCGGCACCGGCAAGACCGTCGCCATCCGCTGCGCCGTCGCCGGCCTGACCCCGCCGCCCACACGATCATCTACGTCGGCAACCCGGCGACAGGCGTGCGGGGCATCCTCGCCCACGTGGTCACCGCCCTCGGCGGACGGCCCGTCCACGGCACCGCCGCCCTCGCCGTCCAGGCCTGGGCCGTCCTGGCCGGGGAAGCCGCAGAGCGGGGCCGGACCCCGGTCCTGGTCATCGACTTTTCCGACCGGCCCCGCTGGCGTCCGCCACGTCCGGCGCGCCTGCTTCTGGCAGCGTGACGGTCCTGTTAACCTGCCGGGCCGGGGACGTGCGGGACGTCCGGGGGATCGGGGGATTCGTGGCGCGCAGGGTTGTCATCGGGGATCTTCGCGTGCAGGCGGTTCAGCGGGGCGGCCGTGGCCGGTCGTTCACGATCGTGTGGCCGGACGGGGCCGTGCACGAGGCCGGAGACCGGTTCCTGCGGGGCTATGAGGGGTCGGGAACCCAGCGGACTTACGCGTACTTGCTGGTGGATCACCTGCGCTGGCTGGAACGGGAGGCGCTGGCCCCGGAGACGGTGACGCTGACCGGCCTGAAGCGTTACATGGCGGCGCTGGGCGCGGCGTGGCGCGGGCCGTATGGCCAGCCGTGGCGCACCGGCCGCCCGTTCGGGCAGAGCGCGCTGTCGGCGGCTGCGGCGTGCGTGAAGGGCTTCTACCTGCAGCAGGCGCTGCTGGGCGTCAACCCCCAGCTGGGCGCGCAGCTTCAGCTGGCCCGGCTGCCGTCCCGGGCCGACCGGCAGCGGGCGTTCCTGGGCCATGTGCAGGCCGAGCTGCCGGCCAACCCGCTGGCCCCGCCCCGGCTGCGGCGGCGGCATCCGAAGCTGCCGCCCGACGGCGCCCGGGAGAAGCTGCTGGAGGCGGTCAGCACGGCCCGGGACCGGCTGGTGGTGACCTGGCTGGCCGACGGGGGGTTCCGGATCGGCGAGTTGTGCGGGCTGCACCTGGCCGACCTGCACCTGCGCGACGGCGCGGGGTGCGGGCAGTGCCGGGTGCCGCATGTGCACGTGTGCCACCGGGATGGCAACCCGAACGGGGCGGCGGCCAAGACCAAGCACCCGTGGCAGCTGGAGAACGGCGTGGTCACCGGCGGGCTGATCAAGCGGGCCAGCCCGGCGATGATCCACGCCTACTTCGAGTACATGACCACCGAGTACCCGCGCACGCCGGGCACGGCATGCTGCTGGTGCAGCTGCACGGGGAGAACGCCGGGCAGCCGTGGGCGCCGGACGCGGCCCGCGGGATGCTGCGCCGGGCCGGGGTGCGGGCCGGGCTCGGCAAGGTCATCCCGCACGCGTTCCGGCACGGTTTTGCTACCGCCGTGCTGGACGCCTCGGGCGGCAACCTGGTGATCGCCCGGGATGCGGGCGGATGGGCGTCGGCGACCGTGGTCAGCGAGACCTACGCTCATGCCGACGTGCACGACCCGGCGTTCGACGCGGCGCTGCGCCGGGTCTGGGGCCAGACGCGGTGAAGGCCGACCCGCTGCTGCCGCTCTACCGGGAGCAGCACGGCGCCGGGGCCGACCGGGACCGGCTGGAGCTGCTGACCGCGCTGATCAATAGCCCGGCCTTTGACCCGCTGTTCGGCGCCGAGGTGATCCGCGTCCCGGCCCGGCACCCGGTTTTCCGCTGGGCGTGCCTGGTGGCTGGCTGCGAGCGGCCCCGCAAGGGCAGCCTGGAGATGTGCCACGTCCATAACGGGCAGTGGGCGCAGGCCCGTGACGGCGGCGTGGGCAAGGCCGGGTTCCTGGCCACGGCGCAGCCGCTAGGCCCGTCGGTCTGGGTGGCGCAGGTGCCCTGCCGGATCTGCCCGGACCGGCCCGCCACGCATACCCGCTGGCTGTTGTGCCACCGTCACACCAGCCGCTGGTATCACCACCAGCGCGGCGAGGGGCAGCAGGCCAGCTTCGAGGACTGGCTAGCCGCCCAGTCCCCGTTCGGCGGATACGGGACCTGCCAGGTGGCCGCCTGTCCCGACCTGGCCGCCACGCCGCTGGGCCTGTGCTCAGGCCACCAGGGCCACTACCGGGCTGACGGCCGCCCGGGCGGTGCGGCGCTGCCGCAGACCTGGTTGCACGCCTACGAGCTGCAGGGCCTGCCGGTCCCGGTCAGCTACCGGGACGAGGAACAGTTCCGCGGCTGGTGCGCCAGCCAGCCGCCGATGCCCTGGCCGGGCCAGATCAACCTGGCCGGCCTGGCGCCGCTGGCCGCCGCCGAGATCCGCTGGGGCTTGTTCGCCCACACCCAGCGCCAACGGCACACCCGCTGGGACACCGGCTGGGTCCAGGCCCTGGCCAACACCTGCCGCGCCCGCGGCGCCGCTCGCTGACCGAGCTCGACCTTTCCTCCTGCACCACGTTCGTCGTGCTGGTGGCCCGGGAGATGCTGCACGACCTGCGGCTGGCCTACTTCACCCCGCAGACCAGCCGGGACGCCGGCTTCATCGAGACCGACCACTTCGGGGTGCGGTTCCACGAGCGAGGCAGCCACTTCGACCTGACCGGCATCGCCCAGCGCTGGCTGCGGGACCTGCTCTGGGACTACCTAGCCGCCTGCCGAGCTCCCCGGACTGCCCGCGCAGCGGCGGCACCTTCGACGCCTTCCGCCGTGCGGCCACCGAGCTGAGCGCGTTCCTAGCCGTCGACGCACCCGGCGGCGGCCACGACCCGGCGGTGCTGACCGCCGCGCACATCCACCGGTTCGCCGCCGACCAGCGGCACCGCGAACGTGAAGGGCTGGCGTCGCTGGCGATGCGCCGGCAGACGGCACCCCGTCGACCGTCACCACGACCACCCGCGCCATCACCTTCAACCACGCCCGCAAGCTGCTGCGCTGGGCACTGGACTGCGGTGCCGCCGAACAGGCCGGGCTGTCCCGGGAGTTCATCACCGCGATGCCCGCGGCCGGACCCACGCCGGTGCGCAAGCGCAGCCCGTTTCCCGACGAAGTGGCCCGCGCCCTGGCCGACCAGGCCAACCTCGCCCGGCTCGCCGCCCTGGACCCGGCCGACTTCGGGCTGCGCGACATCTGGGAAACGATCATCGTCACCGGACGGCGGGTCAGCGAGGTGCTGCGGCTGCGGCTGGACTGCACCGGCCGCTACGGCGGGCTGGCCATGCTCTGGCACGACCAGACCAAGGTCGGCCGCTACGACCAGGCGATCCGCATCCCCGAGTGGCTGTCGAGCGGCTCGCGGCGCGCCGGGAAACCACCGTGGCCCGGTTCACCGCCCGGCATGGCCGCGCCCCCCGACCGCCGAGCGGGCGGCGATGGCGCTGTTCCCCGGCCGCACCGCAACCCCGACGGGACCGCCGCCGACGCCGTCGCGTCGGCGGCGTTCGGGAGCGCGGGCCAGCGATGCATGGCGATCAGCGCAGTGGTCACGGTCGGACGTGAGACCGGCGACGCGCTCGTGCGCGGGGTCGTCGAGCGCGGCCGCGAGTTGATCGTCGGACCGGGCTCGGACGGCGATAGCCAGATGGGACCGCTCGTCACATCGCAGGCCCGGGCGCGGGTCACCGACTACATCGCCCGTGGGGAGCACGACGGCGCGACCGTCGCGCTCGACGGCCGCGAGCGCTTCGGCGACGACGAGCCCGGATTCTTCATCGGCCCGAGCGTGCTCGACCACGTCACGACGGAGATGGACGTCTACCGGGACGAGGTGTTCGGCCCCCTTCTGGTCGTGCTCCGCGCCGACTCGTTCGAGCAGGCGCTCACGATCGTCAACGCCAATCCTTACGGCAACGGAGCCGCGATCTTTACCAACGACGGCGGCGTGGCGCGGGAGTTCCGCACCCGTGTCACCGCCGGGATGGTCGGCATCAACGTTCCGATCCCGGTCCCCACGGCGCCGTTCTCGTTCGGAGGCTGGAAGGACAGCCTGTTCGGCGATCTCCAATGTACGGCCGCGAGGGAGTCCTGTTCAACACCCGAGCCAAGGTCGTCACCGAGCGCTGGCCCCAGCATCGCTCGAGCGTGGACTACGGCTTCCCGAGCCAGAAATGACGCCGCGGACCGAACCGACCACAGGAGGCGAGCCATGACCCAGACCACCCTGATCGCCAACGGAACGGTCGTGACGGCGGAAGGCGAGTTCGACGGCGACGTACTGATCGAGGGCGAGAAGATCGCCGCCGTCGGTCGCGTCGGCGCCCCGGATGGAACCGACGTCATCGATGCCACGGGGTGCTTCGTGCTCCCGGGCCTGATCGACAACCACACCCACCTGTCGATGCCCTTCATGGGCACGATGTCTATCGACGACTACAACACGGGCACGCGGGCGGCCGCCGCCGGGGGAGTGACCTGCCTCGTCGATTTCGCGATTCAGCAGCACCCGGACGACCTCCAGTCGACGCTGGACGAGTGGCGCGGTCGGGCCGACGGGGCCGCGCACGTGGACTACGGGTTTCACATGGCGATCACGAACGCCAGCGATCCGGTGATCGAGGAGATGGCGGCGATGACCGAGGCCGGCATCTGCTCCTTCAAGCTGTTCATGGCCTACAAGGGTGCGCTGATGGTTCGTGACGACGAGCTCGCCGCGTGCATGGAGCGCGCCCGTGACCTCGGCGCACTGACGATGGTTCACGCCGAGAACGGCGACATCGTCGACCTGCTGGTCAAGCGAGCGCTCGCTCGGGGCGAGACCTCGGCGATTCATCACGCCCTGACCCGCCCCGAGTGGGTCGAGGCCGAGGCCACGGGGCGCGCGGCCAGGATCGCCGAGCAGACTGGCGCCTCGTTGTTCGTCGTCCACGTCACGTGCGCCGCCGCCGCCGCGGAGGTCGACGCCGCGCAGCAGCGCGGGGCGGCCGTGACGGGCGAGACGTGCGTCCAGTACCTGACCAACGGCATCGACGACCTTCGCCACCCCGGCGTCGAGGGCTGCCGCTACATCTGCTCGCCGCCGCTGCGCGATATTTCAAATCATGAACCGTTGTGGGGCTACCTGCGGCGCGGCGTACTCGAGAGCATCTCAACGGACCATTGCCCGTTCAACGACGAGCAGAAGTCCCGCGGCCTGGACGATTTCAGCCTCGTGCCCAACGGACTCGCGCTGATTCAGCACCGCCTGGCCCAGCTCTGGGACGAGGGTGTCGTCGCCGGGACGGATCACCCGCTCGCAGCTCGTCGACCGCACGAGCACGACGATCGCCCGACGGTTCGGCCTGCACGAAAAGGGCGCCCTGGCGCCAGGGAAGGACGCCGACGTCGTCGTGCTCGACCCGGCGGCGCCTCGCCCGTACGGCAAGGCCACGTCGTTCATGAACGTCAACTACGACCTCTACGAAGGCCAGACGGCGAGCGCCAGCGTGCGGCACACGTTCTCGCGCGGGACACTCGTCTACGACCGGGGCGAGATAAGGACCGAGCCCGGGCACGGTCGCTTCGTCCCGCGGACGCTCGGGGCCTCGGTCCAGGTCGTGGCGTGACCGAGCTGCGGCTCGACCCGCAGGCGGTCATCGCCGACCTCGACGAGCTTGCGGACCAGAGCGGTGGGCGGTTCGCGGGGGCTAATCGGCTGGCCTGGACGCCGCAGTGGATGGAGGCGCGAGCGTGGTCACGGTCGAAGCTCGAGGAAATCGGGCTCGAGCCGACGCTGGACCAGGCGGGCAACATGTGGGCGCCGTCGACGGCGACGACGAGCCATTCCTGATCGTCGGGTCGCACATCGACGCCGTGCCAAACGGCGGCTGGCTCGACGGCGCGTCGGGTCTGATGACTGCGCTTGAGACGGTGCGGCAGCTGAAGCGAGATGGGCGGTCGCTGCCGATCGGCGTCCGGTTTGTCGACTGGGCCGACGAGGAGGGGGCTCGGTTCAGCCGGAGCCTGCTCGGTTCCTCCGCGGGCGCCGGGACGTTGATACCCGACGAGGTACGCAATCTCACCGACGCCCAGGACGTCACTCTCGGTGACGCGTTGGCTGGCTGCGAGTCGACCTGAACCGCGCCGTCGGCGCGACGACGCGCTGGCGGGGGCGGCGGCCTATCTGGAGCTCCACATCGAGCAGGGGCCCGTCCTGCTCGACGGCGGGCGGCTGGCCGCGCCGGTAAGCGGAACGTTTGGGGTCGAGCGCCACCTGATGACGTTCATCGGCCAGGCCGCCCATGCCGGCTCAACGCCGATGCGGCTGCGCCAGGACTCGCTGGCCGCCGCCGCGCGGGCGTCGCTCGAGATCCGCGACAGCGCGATCAACCACGGGGGCGTCGCAACGGTGGGGCGGATGGACTCGACGCCGGGGGTGATCACGGCGGTCGCCGGGCAGCACGGAGATGCAGCTGGACCAGCGCCATCTCGACCCGGACGCGCTGGCGGCGATGCTCGGCGATGCCGTCGCGAGCTGCCGGGCGGCGGCCGAGGAGTTCGGCTGCACGGTCGAGGTGCCACGTGTCTTCGGCGCCACGCCGACTCCGTTTCGACCCGGACCTGGTCGAAGATCGCGCGGGCCAGCGTGCAGGAAGCCGGCGGCGGTGACGGCGAGCCCGATCCCGAGCGGGCCGCTGCACGACGCGACCGAGATCGGACGGGTGGTCCCTACCGCGATGATCTTCGCCCAGTCGGATCCGCCGATCTCCCACGCGGCGATCGAGGATTCTCCTCAGCCGGCGCTCGAGGTCGCGATCGATGCTTACGGGCGCACCGTCGAGCAGGTCATCGACTTGATTTCAGAGACAGGAGGTCAGCTGTGAACTTCGGAGTCGTCCTCCAAACCAATCCGCCGGCGGCTCGCGTGATCGAGCTCGCCCGCAGGGCGGAGACCTACGGCTTCAGCCACGCCTGGACGTTCGACTCGCACCTGCTGTGGGAAGAGCCGTTCGTGATCTACAGCCGGATCCTCGACGCCACGCACAAGTTGATCGTTGGGCCGATGGTGACCAATCCGGCGACCCGTGACTGGACCGTCACGGCGTCGATGTTCGCCACGCTGAACGAGATGTACGGCAACCGCACCGTGTGCGGCATCGGCCGCGGCGACTCCGCGGTGCGGACGCTCAACGGCAGGCCGGTGAACCTGGCCGACCTGAGCGCGTGCGTCGAGGTGATTCGAGGCCTCGCCAACGGCGGAGCGGTGCAGTACAAGGGCAGCACCCTGCGCTTTCCCTGGAACCCGGACAGCCGGTTGCCGATCTGGGTGGCGGCCTACGGGCCGAAGGCGCTGAAGGTCGCGGGGGAGGTCGGAGACGGCTACATCCTGCAGCTCGCCGATCCCGACATCGCGGCCTGGAGCATCCAGGCCGTCCGGGACGCCGCGGCGGCCGCCGGCCGCGACCCGGACGCTCTGACGATGTGCGTTTCCGCGCCGGCCTATGTGACCGATGGCAGCGACGCATCGCGTGCCCACGCGATCGATCAATGCCGCTGGTTCGGCGGGATGGTGGGAAACCACGTCGCCGACATCGTGGCCCGCTACGGGAGCTGAGGGCGCCGCGGTGCCGACGAGCCTGACCGACTACATCGCCGGTCGCCAGGGATACGACTACAACGAGCATGGACGCGCCGGCAACCCCGACACCGAGTTCGTACCCGACGAGATCGTCGAGCGGTTCTGCATCATCGGGCCGCCCGAGACCCAGGTCGCGCGACTGAAAGAGCTCGCGGACCTCGGCGTCGGCCACTATCGGCCTGTACCTACAGCACGACGCTCAGGACGCGACCCTGGCCGCGTACGGCAACGAGGTGATCCCGCTCGTCCGCGAGCATCTGCCTGCTCGCAGCTGAGCCGCCTGCGACCGCGCCACCGCCCCTCGATCAGCCCCCGCCGTGTCCGCCAAACCCAGGGAAGCCGCACGCTGCCGCCGCATTCTTGAACCCGGGTGACTGGATCATCGTCTGCGGCACTGAGAGGAAGGCCCCGGGGGAGCCGAAGGCGACGCCACCACCAGCCGGTGGCGCCGAAGGCGGCGAGGAGCTGGGGTCGGGAAAGCTGGATATGCCGTGGCTGCGCATGCACTCGGCGAGCTTGAGCAGCATCTGCTTGCGCGCCTCGGAGTTTCCGCCGCGGCCGGGGCCGCCACCCGGGAGCAGCTTGAAGCATGTGCTCTGGGCTGACTGGAACGCGGGAGATCGGGGGTTGACGTTGTCGGGGATCTGGATGCCGCCGCCGCCCGAGCTCGGGTCGGGAAAGTTCGGAACGCCGTGCGCGCGCATGCACTCGGCCACCTTTAGACCCGCTGACACCCGGCTCGAGTTCGTCGAGCCACCCGAGGAGCCACACGCAGCCAGCGCCACCGCGCATGCGGCCGTGATGACCGCGAGGGTCCCTGTGCTGGCGCGCATGGCCACCTTCTTAGCCAACGGGGCATAACACGGGCGTAACGGGGAGGCGGGGCCCTTTGCACACGCGGCCGGGAGTACCAGCCGATTACGGTCGGGCGTCGCTTGGCGAGCGCTCGACCGTTCCCTCAATCAGCCCGTAGGGCTCGGTGGTGGCGTGGAAGATCTCGTTGTCATTCTCCAGACCAAACCGGCCCAGGTCGTACAGCAAGTGGTGTCTGTTGGGCAGGGAGAAGCTGATCCGGTCGACCTCCGGGCGAGCGTCCAGGACCGCCTGGCCCATGTGATGCAGCGTGAACTGGACCGACGGGCTGTAGTGGTCGGCGAAGGCCTCCAGGATCGCGTCGCGGACCCCTTGCCAGGAGGCTCCGAAGTCGATGTCCCGCCCGCGGTAGGACCACCGCGCGGTGATGATCGTGGCCAGGATCCGATCGGAGGTCTCGGGAAGCGACGTATATCGGTCGCGCTGGAAGCCCTCCCAGCCGGAGCCGGTGGTCCTCAGCACGAACAGGTCGTCGATCCCGGCCTCGATTTGGAGCCCGCCCACCCCGCCGCCGTCGTCGACGACGGTGGCGACGCGGACCGCGCCGCTGCCGCGCTGAAAGGCGTGCTCGTGGGAGCGCCCGCCGACCTCGAGCCTGCTCCACGGATGCTCGACGATGTGGACCCGCGCGCGGGTGACACCTGGCCCGTTCTGGAGAAAGTGCTGGGCGAGCCGCTGTCCGAACGACTCGATGTCCTCAATCGGGTCCTCCTTGGCGAGCGCGTACACGACGTTGCGCATCGTGTCGGTGGCGATCAGTCCGGTGTTGTCGCCATCGACGTACGCGGCCTGGAGGTCGCCCTCGAGCCCGACGTCGACCGTCAGGTCGCGCAGATCGTGGCCGTCGGGCCGGCGCGAGACCTTGACCAGGCGGATCTCGGACTTTCCGTACCCAGCCTGACCCAGAACGCCCGTCATCGGTCAACTCCCTCGGTATGTGCTGTAGCCAAATGGGCTGAGCAGCAGCGGCACGTGGTAGTGCTCCTGGCCCGGCTCGACCACGAACGTCACCGCCACCTCGGGGTAGAAGCCGGCTGCGTCGACCGCGCGGAAGTAGGCGCCGGTGTCAAACGTCAGCCGGTAGCGCCCTTCCTGAGGGGCCGATGAGAGCAGATCGTTGGCTCGCCCGTCGGCGTCCGTCGCGCCCCGGCCGATGGGCTGCCAGCCCGAATCAACGTCCCGCTCCAGCACCACCGGCACCCCCACCGCCGGGGATCCGCGTGACGTGTCGAGCACGTGCGTGGTGATACCGGTCATGACGCCTCCGCCAGCAGGTCGGCCAGGCGGAGCCGGGCAATCTTCGTGATCTCGCCCAGCGCGATCTCGATCTCCTGCTCGCGTGAGTGCTCGAGCCGGGCGGTTCCCCAGGCGATGATCGAGCCCTTGGTGTGTTCGCGGACGCACACGATCAGCGGAAAGCCGAACCGGTCCCGGTAGGAGCCATTCAGGCGCCCCAGTGCTTCTAGCTCGTCGGCTGTGAGCTGGTCCAGACCCGCCGAGGCCTGTTCGTGCGTGGATTCGGCGGTCAGCGCGCGCTCCTGGGCCTCGCGGCCGGCGAGCTCGGGGTGGGCCCGGATCAACTCGAGCTGGCGCTCGCGAGGTGCCTCGCGCATCGCCGTCTCGAGCGCGGCCTCCAGCTCGGCCACGCTCCCGAACGGCCGCCGTCGCCAGGCCGCCTCCGCGACCCACGGAGAGTGCTCGAACAGCGAGCCCAGCTCTTCCAGGGAGACAGGCAACTCCGCGGGCTCGAGGTCGACGATGTGGTCGGGCCGGACCGGGACCCGCGTGAGCGGGCGACCAGTGGCGGCTCGGAGCGCGGCGAGGACCGCGGGTGGTGTTGATATGTGAGGCGGCTCCCCGGCACCCTTGAGTCCGTATGGAGCCTCCGGATCGGCGTGCTCCAGGATCTCGATCTGCATCGGTGGCATGTCCAGGATCGTGGGCAGCAGGTAGTCGGTGAACGATGCATTGAGCACCTTGCCGTCCTTGACCTGGATCTCCTCGAGCAGCGCCAGGCCCAGACCCTGGGCGGTTCCACCGTGGATCTGGCCCTCGAGCGCCTGGGGGTTCATCGCCTTGCCGACCTCCTGCGCCGTCGCCAGCTCGACCACCCGGACCAGGCCGAGCTCGAGATCGACGTCGACCACAGCTCGGTGGGCGGAGAAGGCGAACTGCATGTGAGCGTCACCCTGACCGTTCTCGTCCAGCGGATACGTCTCGCGGTGACGCCACTCCACGGTCTCCTCAATCGCGTTCTCGCCGAGCAGCTCGGCGAGCTCCTCAGCGCTCATCGTCCTGGGATCGGCGCCGAGTCGCTCACGGATCGCCTGGCAAGCGGCCCTGACCGCGCCGCCGGTCACGTACGTCTGGCGGGAGGCCGAACTCGAGCCGGCCGAACCCACCCTCGTGTCGGCCGTCAGCACGGCGACGCGCTCGACGCCCAACTCGGTGCGCGCGATCTGGGCCTGGACCGTGACGAGGCCCTGGCCCACCTCGACGGCGGCCGTGTGCACCTCCACGAGCGGTTCCCCGCCTTCGATTGAGAGGCGCACGCGCGCCGTCGAGTAGTCGTCGAAGCCCTCGGAGAAACCGACATTCTTGAAACCGACTGCGTAGCCGATCCCGCGGCGGACCCCCTCGCCGTGGGTCGTGTTCGAGACACCGCCGGGAAGCTCGCGCAGGTCTCGGTTGGCATCGGAGGGCTCGGGCGGCAGCGGCATCGCGCGGACTCGCTCGAGCAACTCGGTCACGGGCGCCGGCTCGGGTATCGCCTGTCCGGTCGGCATCCGCGTCCCGGGCGCCATCGCGTTGGCGATCCGCAGCTCGACCGGATCAATGCCCAGCGCCTCGCCGAGCCTGTCCATCTGCGCCTCGTGGGCGAGCGCGACCTGGACGGCGCCGAACCCGCGCATCGCTCCGCACGGTGGATTGTTGGTGTAGGCCACGTAGGCGTCGATCTTCGCATTGGGCACTTCGTACGGCCCGGCGGCAAAGGACGAGGCGACCGTGCAGACAGCCGTCGAGCTCGAGGCGTAGGCGCCGCCGTCGAGCACGATCCGCGCCCGCACGTACACGAGCCGTCCGTCGCCGGTGGCGCCGTGCTCGTAGCGCATCCGGCACGGGTGGCGGTGGACGTGGCCGAAGAACGACTCCTCGCGGTTGTAGACCATCCTGACCGGCCGCCCGGTGTGGAGGGCGAGCATGCAGGCATGGATCTGCATCGACAGGTCCTCGCGGCCGCCGAACGCTCCGCCGACGCCGCTAAGGATCAGGCGCACCCGGTCGGGGGGCAGGTCCAGGCTCAGGGCGAGCTGATCGCGATCGACGTGCAGCCACTGGGTGGCGATGTAGAGATCGACCCCGCCCTCGCCGTCCGGGACCGCCAGGCCCGACTCGGGGCCCAGGAAGGCCTGGTCCTGCATCCCGACCTCGTACTCGCCTGTGACGACGACCTCGGCCGCCGCCTCGGGGTCGCCGTGGATGATCCGGACGTGGCGGAGGACATTCCCGGACAGGTGGAGCTGGGGCGCATCCGCGGCCATCGCCCGTTCTGGATCGGTCAGGGGTTCCAGAACGTCGTAGTCGATCTCGATCACGTCGATCGCCCGGCGGGCCGTCTCCGGGTCGTCGGCGGCGACGATCGCGATCGGCTCGCCCTGGTAGCGAACGTGCTGCCAGGCCAGCACCGGCTGGTCGGCGCGCTCCATCCCGTACAGCTTGCGGCCGGGAACGTCCTCGTGCGTGAGCACGGCGCGCACGCCCGGGATGGCCAGCGCGCGGGAGACGTCCACCGACCAGATGTCGGCCCGCGGGTGAGCGCTGCGAAGCGTCGCGCCCCACAGCATCCCCTCCATGCGTATGTCCGAGGAGTACTCGAACTCGCCCGTCACCTTCGGGATGCCGTCGGCGCGGGCAGTCAAGGTCCCGATGCCCCCGGGTCGGTGGACCTCGCCATCGCGGGGTCGCTCGCGCGTCGGGGCGGCCGGAATCGTGCTCATACCCGAGCCTCCGCCCTGGCGGCGAGCCGTCGGCTCTCGCGGGCGAGGTCGCCGGCGATTGCGACCACGTCGACCGTCCGCAGCTCGCCTCCGTCAACGATCGAGCGCCCGCCCACGAGCAGCAGCTCGACGGTGTCAGTCGCCCCGAACACGAGCGCCGCCACCGGATCCTCGATCCCGGCGCCCGCCAGCCCGTCGAGGCGCCAAAGCGCGACATCGGCGAGCTTGCCGATCTCAAGCGAACCGAGCTCGTCATCGCGCCCCAGGCAGCGCGCCCCGTCGATCGTGGCCCGGGCGAGTGCCTGGCGCGCGGTCAGCGCATTCGGGCCGCCGGCCAGCCGAGCGAACTGGAGTGCGGCACGCATCTCTGACGCCAGCCCACCGGCCTCGTTGGAGGCGCCGCCGTCGACCCCCAGACCGACAGGGACGCCGGTGTCCACGAGGCCCGCGACCGGTGCGATCCCCGCGCCGAGCCGCGCATTCGAGCTCGGGCAGTGGGCGACCCCGGTTCCGGTCGCGCCGAAGCGGGCGATCTCGGCATCGTTTAGGTGGACGCAGTGGGCCAGCCATACATCGTCGCCGAGCCACCCCAGCTCGTCGAGGTAGTCGACGGGGCGCACGCCGAAATGCTCCTGACAGAACCGCTCCTCATCGAGCGTCTCGGCCAGATGCGTGTGCAGGCGCACGCCGTGACGCCGCGCGAGTTCGGCTGCATCAGCCATCAGGCCGCGTGTCACCGAGAACGGCGAACAGGGCGCCAGCGCGATCCGGACCATCGCACCCGGCGCCGGATCGTGGAAACGACCAATCGCGACCTCGCTCGCGGCCAGGATCGCATCGCGGTCCTCGACGACCTCGTCCGGCGGGAGCCCGCCATCCGACTGGCCGAGGTCCATCGATCCTCGGCCGGGGTGAAAGCGCAGTCCCACGGATGCGGCGGCGTCGATCTCGACCTCGAGCAGGTCCCCGGCGCCTTTTGGGAAGACGTAGTGGTGATCGGTGGAGGCAGAGCAGCCGGAGCGCGCGAGCGCCGCCAGACCGGCGCGGGCCGAGGCCGAGCAGGTGTCCGCCTCGATCAACGCCCAGACCGGGTAGAGCTCGGCCAGCCACTCGAAGAGCGTTGCCTGCTGAGCGAGTCCGCGGGTGGCCCACTGGTAGAGGTGGTGGTGGGAGTTCACGAGCCCCGGCGTAGCCAGCCGGCCGCGACCGTCGATTCGGCGGGGCTCTGGTCCGCCGACGCTGTCGGGGGCGGGGCCCTCGCCCATCGCGACGATCCGCTCGTCCTCGATCACCAGGTGCCCGTCGCGATACTCGGTCCCGACCGCATCGACGGTCGCGATCGCGCAGCCCTCGATCACGGTGCGCGTCTTCAACTCGGGCCCGCCTCGGCCATACGCTCGGCGGTCAGTCGGACGGCGTCGAGGATCTTCTCGTAGCCCGTGCACCGGCATAGGTTGCCCGCCAGCGCCTCGCGGATCTCCAGGTCGGTCGGGTGCGGGATGCGGCGCAGGAGATCGTGGCTGGCCACGATCAGACCCGGCGTGCAGAACCCGCACTGCACCGCGCCCGCCTCGACGAACGCGCGCTGCACCTCATGGAGCTCCTCGCCCTCCGCGATCCCCTCGACGGTCACGACCTCGCGCCCCTCCGCCTGGGCCGCGAGCACCAGGCAGGAGCACACGACCTGCCCGTCGAGGTAGACCGAGCACGATCCGCACTCGCCCTGCTCGCAGGCGTTCTTGGACCCGGGGAGGCCGAGATGTTCCCGCAGCGTGTAAAGCAGGCTCTCCGCCTCCCAGATCCCGTCGAGGACTCGGTGCTCGCCGTTGACCGTCAGCGTCAGGCGCATCGGTACGCCTCCCAGGTCCACGTCAGCGTCCGCCGGGCCAGCACGCCGAGCGCGTGATGTCGATAACGGGCTGTCCCGCGCACGTCGTCAATCGGGCGCGCGGCACGCTCGACGAGCTCGCCGAAGTCGGCCAGCGCCACCTCCGGAATCGGCGCGCGCCGGCCCCACAGGTCGTGCTCGTCCAGGACACCGGCGATGAAGCGCTCGGCCTCGCCGCACCGGATCGGCGTTGGGCCCGCAGAACCGATGCACGCGGCGACGCCCCGCCGCTCCGGCCACAGCGAGAGCGCGAGCGAACAGACCGCGATCACCATCGCATTGCGGGTCCCGATCTTGGCGAACTCCTGCGGGCCATCGGCGGGGGCGACATGGAAGGCCGCGATCAGCTCGTCGTCAGCCAGGCAGTTGCGCTTTGGCCCGGTCACGAATTCGCCCACCGGGATCCGGCGAGTGCCGGCCGTCGACGCCAACTCGACCTCCGCGTCGGCCGCGAACAGGGGCGGCAGCGCGTCCCCGGCGGGAGAAGAGGTACCGAGGTTGCCACCCACGGTCCCGCGGTTGCGGATCTGGGGTGACCCCACCGTGCGTGAGGCGATGGCCAGCCCAGGCAGGCGGTGGGCGAGCTCAGCGATCAGGCGCGCATACGTGACGCCGGCCCCGACCCGCAGGCGACCGTTTTCGGGCCACCATTCGGTCAGCTCGGGAATCCGCGTGACGTCGAGGACCGCGTGTGGCCGGAGGCGGTCGAAGTTGAGCTCGACCATCAGGTCCGTACCGCCGGCGACCGGTACCGCGTGCGGATGGGCGGCCTTGAGCTCGAGCGCCTCCTGCCAGCTGTCGGTCTGGAGAACCTCCACGTCGGTAGTCTCGCTCACCGCCGTCATCGCGGGCAAACGTCACACCGATGAGCGACTCCATGAACTATGCAGCGGCCACGCTTCGGCGCTGCGATGACCTGGCCGCCTTCAGCGAGGAGGAAGGACGCCTGACCCGGCGCTTCGCGACAACCGCGCTGTGGCAGGCCGGGGAGACGGTGAGGGGGTGGATGGCGGCGGCGGCGCTGGACACACGGCGCGATGCGGTCGGAAACGTGATCGGCCGCCTCGGCGGCGACGGTCGCAGGACACTCATGATCGGCTCTCACCTGGACACGGTCCGCGATGCCGGCCGGTACGACGGCGTACTCGGAGTCCTGGTCGCACTCGCGTGCCTCGAGCGGCTGCGCGATGAGGGACGGTCGCTGCCGTACGCGGTCGAGGTGGTGGCTTTCGCCGATGAGGAGGGGGTCCGGTACGGCACGGGTTACCTGGGCAGCAGCGTCGTCGCCGGCCGCTTCGATTACGGCTCTCTGGACCGGCGCGACACCGAGGGCGTGACGTTGGCCGACGCACTCCGCGCCTTCGGCGGCGACCCGGCGGGATTGGCGAGTGCCCGCCGCGATCCAGCCGACCTGATCGGCTATTACGAGGTCCACATCGAGCAGGGTCCGGTGCTCGAGGCCGACGGCGCTGCGCTCGGCGTCGTCGGGGCGATCACCGGGCAGAGCCGGACCCACATCGCGTTCACCGGCGAAGCGGGCCATGCAGGAACCGTGCCAATGGCGCTGCGGCGCGATGCCCTGTGCGCAGCGGCCGAATTCGTGAGCGCCGTCGAGACGCTGGCCGGCGATCAGGCCGGCGTCGTGGCCACGGTCGGAGAGCTTGAGGTGCTGGGCGGTGCGAGCAATGTGATCCCGGGCCGGGTAACTCTCAGCCTCGACGTCCGCCACGCCGCGGACCCCGTGCGGGAGTCGGTGAATGCCCAGCTACGCGGGCGCGCCGCCGCGATCGCCGATCGGCGCGGGTCTGCGCTCGAGTGGCAGGTCGTGCAGGAGACTCAGTCGGTCGCCTGCTCGAAAGAGCTCACCGATCTCGTCGCCGAAGCGGTTTCGGCGTCAGGCCATCCCGTCGTCCGCCTGTCGAGCGGCGCCGGCCATGACGCCGGGATGCTCTCGACGATCGCCCCGGTGGCGATGCTGTTCGTCCGGTGTGCGGGCGGGGTCAGCCACACCCCGGCTGAGTCGGTGACGGTGCAGGACGTCGCGGCCGCGATCGACGCGACGACGAGATTCCTCGAGCTCATTGAAACGGAGCGCCCATGACGACGCTGTTGATCACCGCCGGTCCGTACACCTTCCGGGCCCGCCTGGAGGAGGAGCAGGCGCCCAAGACGTGTGAGGTGTTCTCAAAGCTGCTGCCATTCCGGCAGAAGGTCATCCACGTCCGCTGGAGCGGCGAGTCGACCTGGATCCCCCTGGGCGACTTCGACGCCGGCGTTGGCTTCGAGAATCACACCAGCCACCCGGCGCCCGGCCAGATCCTGTTGTACCCCGGCGGCTTCAGCGAGACCGAGATCCTCCTGCCCTACGGCGGCTGCCGGTTCTCGAGCATCGTCGGCCAGTTGGCGGGCAACCACTTCCTGACCGTGTTCGAGGGCAACGAGAACCTCCGGTCGCTCGGCGAGCTGACCCTCTGGCACGGGGCTCAGGACATCGTTTTCAGTCGGGAGTGAGCGCTCGAGTTGGGCGAGTGCGTCGTCGCCGAGGCGATCGTCAGCTCGGCGATGTCGGGACGAGCAAAGCGGTCATCAGCTACTGGGCGTCTCCCTGAGCCAGCTCAGCCACCGGCTGCCACTCGCGCCATGTCGCGAGGCGGCCCTCGTAATCGTTCTCGGCGATACCCAGCGGCGCGGTGCCGAAGAACACCCGTAGCGGCGGGGGATCGGCGTCGACGACGCGCATGATCGCCGCGGCCGAGGCGGTTGGGTCGCCCGGTACGTTGCTGGCGCGCCACTGCTGCTGGCGCTCTCGGAGTGCGTCGTAGGCGGGGATGGGCTCCGAGCGCTTGGACGACGGACCACTCCAATCGGTCGAAAACCCCCCGGGCTCGACCAGCGTGACGTTGATCCCGAACTCCTTGACCTCCTGGGCCAGCGCCTGACTGATCCCCTCGAGACCCCACTTCGAGGCGTGATAGATGCCAACACTCGGGAACGCCGAGATGCCCCCGATCGACGACACCTGGACTATGTGGCCGCTTCCCTGCTCACGCAGGAACGGAAGCGCAGCTTGCGTGACCCACAGCGCGCCGAAGAGGTTGGTCTCGATCTGGGCCCGAGCCTCCTGCTCTGAGATCTCCTCCACCATCCCGAAGTGGCCGTAGCCCGCGTTGTTGACGACGATGTCCAGCCGACCGAAATTCTCGTGGGCCCGTTTGACGGCGCCAAACGCCGCCTCGCGGCTAGTTACATCCAAAGTCAGTGGCATCAGCGCGTCGCCGTGCTCGGTCTTCAGGTCGTCGAGCGTGCTTGGGTCACGCGCGGTGGCAGCGACGCGGTCGCCGCGCTCCAGCGCCGCCTTCGTCCACTCGCGACCGAAACCGCGCGAAGTACCGGTTATGAACCATGTCTTGTTAGCCATAAGAACGATCCTAGACACGCGGCTGCGGCACAGACTGCCAGCGCGGTGGCCGCTGGTATGCCGTTCCCATCGGTGGGGTCAAGCGCACCTGTGTAGGGCACTGCTGAGCGATTGCCGCGGCGCGGCCGCTCGGGACGAACCGAGACTAGCTGGGTGGGGCGGGCGTGAGGCCGTGGCGGCGCATCACCTCGCCGATCGCGGCGAGATTCGGGGGGCCGCCGGCGCTGGCGGCGAGGACCTCGGCGATCTCGCGGAAATAGGCCGGCCCGAACAATGCCGGGGTGGCGATCGCCAGGAACGTCGCGTCGACGTCGCCGTGGTTCGCAAACCCGTGGATCTGCCCCCGCTGCACACACACCGCCTCGCCGGGCCCGACCTCGACGGTCTTGCTGTCGATGGTCCAGGTCGTCGTGCCCTCGAGCCCGTAGATCGTCTCCTCAAAGGCGTCGTGGCTGTGGGGCGCGGGCATCCGAGAGTTGGCTGGCACGTGGCACTCGAACACCGACGCGCTCCCGTTCGAGTCCGCGGCCTCGACCAGGAAGCGCACGCTAAGCGCACCCACCGTGATCGTGTCGTTGTCCATGGTCCTGTACATCGTGGCCCCTTTCGGTGGTGGCGTGCAAGGTGGCTCCTCTCGGGCCAAGCCTGTTGCGTAAAGCAACTTGACCAGCGTATACTCGGCGCATGAGTCTGTCAAGTAGCTTTACTGAATCCGATGTTGGGCCTGTACCGCCGCCGCCGCTGATCGGGGCGCTGTTGCGAGTCCCATGGGAGACGGTGCGCGAGCGAATGCTCGTCGGCCTACACGACCGCGGCTTCACCGACCTCATCGCAGCGCATGTGGACGTGTGGCGATACCCCGGCCCCGAAAACCAGCGCCCTTCGGAACTCGCGACCCAGACGCGCATGACCAAGCAAGCGCTCAACTACCTGCTCGGCCAGCTCGAGCAGCTCGGATACCTGACCCGCGAAACCGACCGCAACGACCAACGCTCCAAGCGCATCCGCCTCACCCCCAGAGGCCATGCTGCAACCAGCGCAATCTACGAAATCGTCCAACAGGTCGAAGACGAATGGGAACAACAAATGGGACCCCGAAAGTTCGGCCAACTACGCCGCCTACTCACGGAGCTGAACACGATCACCACGCCTGGCTCGCTCCCGCTCCCGCCGGGCGGCTAGATTGGGCACATTGCTGTTCAACGGATGGATAACGTGGGCATCGTTGTCGACGACCTACCGGCGACGATCGCGTTCTTTCGCGAGCTCGGCCTCGAGCTCGAAGGCCAAGCCACGATCGAAGGAGACTGGGCAGAGCGCGTCACTGGACTGCGTGACATGCGCGTCGAGATCGCCATGATGCGGACGCCGGACGGCCACAGCCGGCTTGAGATCTCGCAATTCCTCACGCCCCCTGCGGTCGCCGATCACCGGAATGCCCCCGTGAATGCTCTCGGCTATCTCCGCGTGATGTTCGCCGTGGACGACATCGACGAGACGCTCTCGCGGCTCCGTGAGCACGGCGCGGAGCTTGTCAGCAGCGAAGTTGTCCAGTACAAAGACTCGTCTCGGCTCTGCTACATCCGCGGGCCCGACGGACTTCTCATAGGGCTCGCCCAAGAACTCGGCTGAGCGCCGGCGGGGGCTCTTCAGGTCTTGGGGCGCCTCAGCCAGTGACGCCCAGCGCAGCCTCGAGCTCGGCCAGGTGGCGCGCTCGGGCGGCGACGTCCAGGAAGGCCGCCTGGAAGCTGTTGCGGGCGAGCTGGACCAGCGCGTCGTCGCCGAGCCCGAGGGCGTCCCTGACTCCGGCCAGGTTCTCGCCGACGTATCCGCCGAAGTAGGCCGGGTCGTCGGAGTTGACCGTGGCGCACAGTCCGTGGTCCAGCATCGTTGCCAGCGGGTGCTGCTCGAGCGTGTCGACGACCCGGAGCTTGACGTTCGAGAACGGGCACACGGTCAGCGGGGTCCGGTCGGCCTCCAGGCGCTGAACCAGGCGACGATCCTCCAGGCAGCGGACGCCGTGATCGATCCTCTCCGCCCCGAGCACATCGAGCGCCTGCCAGATGTAATCGGGAGGCCCCTCCTCGCCGGCGTGCGCGACGGCGCGGAACCCAGCGCCGCTCGCCCGCTCGAACACGTCGCGGAACTTCTCGGGTGGATTACCCACCTCGGCGGAATCGAGCCCGACGCCGAAGATCGTGTCCCGGTGGGCGATCGCCTGCTCCAACGTCGCCATCGCGTCAGCGACTGGCAGGTCCCGCAGAAAGCACATGATCAGGTGCGACGTCATCCCGAGCCGCCGTGCCTCGGTCAGGGCTCGACCGATTCCGGCCACGACCGTGTCGAACGGAACGCCGCGCGCCGTATGGGTCTGCGGGTCGAAGAAGATCTCGGCGTGACGAACGCCCTGGGCCCGGGCTCGAGTCAGATAGGCGGTCGTGAGCTCGTGGAAATCCCGCTCGTGGATGAGCACCGAGCAGGCCCGGTAGTAGACGTCCAGAAACGACTGCAGGTTGCTGAACCTGTAGGCGCGCCTGACCGCCTCGGCGTCTGCGTACGGGAGGCTGACGCCGTTGCGCCGAGCGAGCTCGAACATCAGCTCGGGCTCGAGCGTCCCCTCGATATGGAGGTGCAACTCGGCCTTTGGCAACGTCAACGGATTGATCATCGGCATGCCCCAGCGACAGGAGCGAGTCTCGCACACGCCCCGCTGTTGGACGGAAGACCAGCGTGGCTCGGGTGGGGTCCTTTCCGTCACGCACTCGGCCGAGCGTCGGTTTCGGGTGACCTGAGGGACTCCATGCGCCCCTGAGGTCACGCGCTTACGGGGAACCGCGAAGTGAGTGACGTTAAGGGCACGTTGTCGAGCTCAATCCCGCGGCCCAGGCCGTGTAACCCACGGCTCCTACGCAGCCCCCTGTGGTGGCATCGCGCCGATCTGCGACACGCATCGTCCCGCCGCCTGAATCGCCAGCGGCGGCCCACCGACGAGATAGCCGGCCGCGAGCGCGTCGCCGGCGCCGGTGGCGTCGACCAGATTCACCTCAGCGGCGGGGTACGCGCCCTCGGGGAAGCGGGCGCCGGCGGCGCCGAGCTTGATCACCCACCGTGTGTCGAAGTCGGGTACGGCGGCGCGCTCGGGCTCCGTGGCGAACGCCAGCTCAGGCGCGAGCGCCCTCAGCCGGGTGGCGAAGCGCTCGGCGCCGAGCAGCTCAATGTCGTGGGCTGATGCGAGGTCGACGGTGACGCGCGGGGCCAGCCTCGCCGCCTCGATCGCCGCCTCAGCCATCGGCTCGCGCAGCAGGCAGTAGCCCGACACATGCAGGACATCGCAGGACCGGACCCAGGCCGGATCGATGTCGGCCGGGCTCAGCTCAGTGGCCACACCCCGGTCCGATGCCATCGTGCGCCGCCCGTCCACCTCACCGAGGGAGACGACGACACCGCCACGGCCCTCCAGCACCGGACCGAAGATCTCAACGCCATGGCTCGCGAGCTCCGTGCCGGCCAGCTCGCTGGAGAAGTCGCCGCCGCGCGCGCAGATCAGACGGCTCCCGGCGCCCAGAGCGGAGGCCCAGGCGGCGACATTGGCGGCCTGGCCACCGGCGCAGAAGCGGATCGAGCAGGGCGTATCCCCGTCGGCCCTCAGGGGCGCCGTGGGCAGAACGATCACATCGATGATCAGGTCGCCGATCATGCAGATCAACAACGGCTCGGTACGGTCGCAGGTAGCGTGCACGCCGACATGATCACGGTTGTCTCCGACCAGGTCGCCCGCGCGCTGCGCGACCGGGCGCCGGTGGTCGCGCTGGAGTCGACGATCATCACGCACGGCCTGCCGCAGCCGGAGAACGCGCACGCCGCCCGCGAGTTCGAACAGGCGGTCGCCGCTCGGGGCGCGGTACCGGCGACGATCGCTGTGATTGACGGCGTGGCCCACATCGGCCTGGAGCCCGACCAGCTGGAACGCCTGGCCCGCGCCGACACTCCCCTCAAGCTCAGCGCCCGCGACCTTCCGGTGGCGATCGCGCGCCGGGCGACCGGCGGCACCACGGTCGCCGCCACCGCGTGGCTCGCGTCGCAGATGGGCATCCGAGTGTTCGCCACCGGCGGGATCGGCGGCGTGCACCGCGGAGCGGGCGCGACGTTCGACGAATCGGCCGACCTCGGGGTCCTGGCTGGCTGCCGGATCACGATTGTGTCCGCCGGCGTCAAGTCGATCCTCGACATCCCAGCCACGCTCGAGCGACTGGAGTCCCTGAGCGTGACCGTGCTCGTATACGGGAGCGACCGCTTCCCGGCCTTCTACGTGACCGATAGCGGCCACACCGTCGACCATCCGGTTAGCAGCGCCGACGAGGTCGCCGAGATCATGGAGGCGGCCGACGCGCTCGGCCGACCGGGCGGGATCCTCGTCGCCAACCCACTCCCGGAATCGGCCCAGCTCGACCCGGCACTCCACGACCGCCTGCTCGCCGAGGCACTCAGCGCCGCGGACGCGGCGTCGGTCAGGGGCAAGGAGATCACACCGTTCCTGCTCGACTACATCCACCGGCACACGGCGGGGCGTAGCGTGGAGGTCAATCTGGAGATCGTGCGCGGGAACTGCCGCCTCGCCGCCGACATCGCGCGGGGCTGGGCCGCAAGGCAGGCGTAGCCGTGGCGGCGCCGCGGGTCACGGTCGTCGGGTCGGCCAACATCGACCTCGTCGCGCGGTGTGAGCGGCTGCCACGGCCCGGCGAGACGCTGACCGACGCCGTGTTCGAGCGTGGGCCTGGGGGAAAGGGGGCGAACCAGGCAGTGGCGGCAGCTCGGCTCGGCGCACGAGTCCGGTTCGTCGGGCGGGTGGGCAGCGACGATCTCGTGCTGCGAGCGCTGCGCGCCGAGGACGTCGATATCGGCGGCGTCGTCCGCGACGACGGGGAGAGCGGGGTCGCGCTGATCCTGGTGGACGCCGGCGGCGAGAACGTGATCGTCGTGGCGCCGGGCGCGAACCAGCGCCTCGCCCCCGGGGACATGGAGATCGGGGAGGCCGACGCGGTGATCGCCCAGCAGGAGATCCCGCCCGCGACAGTGCAGGCCGTCGCGAGGGCCGCGGCAGCCGCCGACGTCCCCCCGCTCTTCTGCCTCAACGCGGCACCAGCCCGCGGCCGGCTCGAGCTCGAGCGCCAGCCCGACCTGCTCGTGGTGAACCGCTACGAGTACGAGCAGGTGGGCCCCTACGACGGCCTGGTGGCGGTGACGATGGGGGCCGAGGGCGCGGTGCTGCTTGAGGGTGGGCGTCGCGTCGCCGAGGCGACGCCGCCGGCGGTCAACCCGGTCGACGGGACGGGGGCAGGGGACGCCTTCGTCGCCGCGCTCGTCCTCGGTCTGCTGGATCCACGCGCGCGCACCGACGCGGCCCTGCGCGCCGACGCGCTCACGCGGGCGTGCGCCGCCGGCGCCCTGGCGGCTTCGCGACCCGGTGCGCAGCCGGCGCTGCCGACCGCGGCGGAGGTCGATGCGATTATGAGCCGGCCGTGACCGACATCATCCTCGACTGTGATCCGGGTCACGACGACGCGATTGCGATCCTGCTCGCGCTGGCCAGCCCCGAGGTCAGGGTGCTGGGCGTCACGACCGTGTCGGGCAACCAGACGCTCGAGAAGACGACCGCCAACGCAATCCGCGTACTCGATCACGTCGGGCGCTCCGACATCCCCGTGGCGGCCGGCGCTTCGCGACCGCTCGTCCGCGAGCGACACGTGGCCGCCGACGTTCACGGCGAAACAGGCCTCGACGGGCCGGAGCTGCCGCCCGCGGCGCGAGCGCCCCACGCCGCGCACGCGATCGACTGGATCGCTCACGCGGTGTCCGAAAGCCCTGCCCCGGTGACGGTCGTCCCAACCGGGCCGCTCACCAACATCGCGCTGTTCATGGCCCGCTACCCAGAGCTGACTTCAAAGATCGAGCGGATCGTGCTGATGGGTGGGTCGATCGGCGAGGGCAACACGACGCCGGCGGCGGAGTTCAACATCTGGGCCGACCCCGAGGCCGCGCACCGAGTCTTCACCAGCGGGCTGGACGTCACGATGGTCGGGCTCGATGTCACCCACCAGGCGCTGATGACGCCGGCTCACGTCGAGCGCCTGGAGGGCCGGGCCGGCAAGCTGGTCGCCGACCTGTACAGCTTCTACGCCAGGTTCCACTCCAGCCGCTACGGCTGGGACGGGGCGCCCGTCCACGACGCCGTGGCGGTCGCACACGTGATCGATCCCACCCTCCTAGGAACCGTCCGCCGGGGCGTGATCGTCGACACCGGGCCCGAGCTTTCGCGCGGTCGCACCCACGTGGACATGCGCGGCGACAGATGGGAGCCCAACTGCCACGTCGCCGTGGAGATCGACGCCGACCGCTTCCTGGCCCTGCTGACCTCGCGGATCAGCTCTCTGGGTTGAGCACGCCAACGTAGGGGAGGCCGCGGTAGCGCTGCTGGTAGTCGAGTCCGTAGCCGACCACGAATTCGTTCGGGATCTCGAAGCCGACATATTCGACCGGCACCTCGACGACACGCGCCTCTGTCTTCGACAGCAGCGCGCAGACCCCGAGCGTGCGTGGGTTGCGGCTCCGCAAGGTCTCGAGCAGATAGCGAAGCGTGAGCCCCGTGTCGACGATGTCCTCGACGATAAGCACGTCACGGCCCTCGATCGCGTCCTCCAGATCCTTGAGGATCTGCACCACGCCGGAGGATTTCGTTGCGTTCCCGTAGGAGGCAACGGCCATGAAGTCGACCTCGGCCGCGACCTCGATCCGGCGCAGCAGATCTGACAAGAACAGCACGGCCCCTTTCAGGATCCCGATCAGCAGCAGATCCTTGCCCGCGTAGTCACGCGAGATCTCGGCGCCGAGCTCGCCGATCCGGCGATCCAGCTCGTCTGCGCCCACCAGGATTTGCCCGATCCCGGGGGCAGCGCCAGCGTCGACCCCGCTGGCCGCGCCCACTCTGCTCTCAACGCTCGTGCCCACTCTGGGCCGAAGGTTACAGGCGCGCGAGCAGGGCGTCCCGCAACCCCTCGTCGCAAAAAGCGGCCTCGATCGCGGTGTCGGTGATCTGCCGCAGTTCGTCCTCGCTGAAGCCCATTCGTTGGGCGCAGACCTCGTACTCGGATTCGATCGTGGCTCCGAAATAGGGGGGATCGTCGGAGCCGAGCGTGACCCTGACGCCCGCGTCGTGTAGGCGCCGCAGCGGGTGCTCCTCGTAACTCGGGTAGATGCCGAGCACGACGTTGGAGGTCGGACAGCACTCGAGCACGATCGCCCTCGCCGCCAGCTCGTCGACCAGCGCCGGGTCCTCGATCGCCCTGACCCCGTGAGAGATCCTGGTCACCGGGAGCTCGAGCGCAGCGCGGACACTCTCGGGTCCGGCCCATTCGCCGGCGTGGATCGTGCACCCCAGGCCCGCGTCCGCGGCGATCGAGAAGGCGGGCGCGAACTCGCGCGCGGGATACCCCGCCTCGTCGCCCGCCATCGAAAAGCCGACCACGTACGAATGCGGACGGGAAGCCGCGTATTCGGCAACGCGCAGCGCCCGCTCGAGGCCAAAATTGCGCACCGCCGAGATCAGGATCCGGCCCTCGATCCCCGTGTCACGGCGGGCCTCGTCGATTCCGTGGGCGATGCCGTCGAGGTGCTCCTCATCGCTCAGCCCGACGAGCGCGGCGTGGTCGGGCGACGCTGTCAGCTCGACGTAGATCGCGCCGCCGCGGGCACAGGCGGTCAGGTACTCGTAGACGATGTCTCGGTAGTCCTCCGCGGTGCGGATGACACTCGCGGCCAGGTCGTACGTCCGCAGGAAGTCGAGGAAGTCCGTGTACCGGAAGCGGCCGTCCTGGCCGAGTATCCCCTCGGGAATCGGCACGCCGTTGCGGGCCGCGATCCGTTGCACAAGCTCCGGCGGCGCGGTTCCCTCCAGGTGGACGTGGAGCTCGGCTTTGGGCAGCATGACCGGCAGAGGTCTATCACGCACTGACCCGCATCACGCGCCTCTGATAACTCTCTGCTCGTGAGGATTCTCGTCACCGGCAGCTCGGGCCATCTCGGGGAGGCCTTGATGCGGACGCTGCCCGGCCGCGGCCACGACGTGGTCGGGCTGGACATCCTCGCCTCGCGGTTCACCGAGCGTGTCGGTTCGATCGCCGAGCGAGAGTGCGTCCGGCAGACCGTTGCGGGCGTGGACGCCGTGATCCACGCCGCGACCCTCCACAAGCCGCACATCGGCTCGCACACCCGAGTGCAGTTCGTTCAGACGAACATCGCCGGGACGCTGACCCTGCTCGAGGAGGCGGTCGCCTCGAACGTGAGCCGCTTCATCTTCATCAGCACGACGAGCACGTTCGGCAGGGCTCTGGAGCCCGCCGAAGGCGAGCCGGCGGCCTGGATCACCGAGGACGTCAGGCCTATCCCGCGGAACATCTACGGCACGACGAAGAACGCCGCCGAGGATCTGTGCGACGTCATACATCGCGACCACGGGCTGCCCTGCCTGGTGCTGAAGACCTCGCGGTTCTTTCCCGAGCCCGACGATCGCGATCACGTCAGGGCGACGTACGAAGCCTCAACGTCAAGGTCAACGAGTTGCTCTACCGCAGGGTCGACATCGCGGACATCGTCGACGCGGTGGAGTTGGCGCTGGAGCGGGCTCCGGCGATCGGCTTCGGCCGCTACATCATCAGCGCGACCACTCCCTTGACACGGGACGATTGCGCGGCGATCCGCAGCGACCTACCGGGGGTCGTGCGCCGCCTGTACCCCGACTATGAGGACGTGTATCGCGATCGGGGCTGGACGATGTTCTCTTCGATCGAGCGCGTGTACAGCAGCGAGCGCGCCCGCCGAGAGCTCGGCTGGCAGCCGCGGTACGGGTTCGAGCAGGCGCTCGACGCGCTGGCGGCGGGAGACGATCCGCGCAGCGAGCTGGCGCGCTCGATCGGCCAGAAGGGCTACCACGCCGTCTCAACCGGCGTCTACACGGTCCGCTGAACCTCGACCACCGGGTCTGACGGCTCGGGCGCTTCATCGCCCAGGGTGTATGCGGCCCTGACCGCCGCCGCAGCCCGCGTGGCTCCATCCTCGTCCTTGGCGTTGACGAGCACCAGCGGCCGCTCGCCCGGGCCGACGCCCTCTCCAAGCCCCGCCACCTCGGTCAGCCCGACGCCGTGATCGACGACGTCGGTGTCTCGGGCCCGCCCGCCGCCGAGGTTGATGACCGCGATCCCCAGCGCCCGGACGTCGATGGCGGTGACGACGCCGGCCTCGAGCGGTTCGACCGGCCGGACGATCGGAGCGGGCTGGAGATGGCGGCCCGGGTCGCTGACCAGGTCAGCCGGCCCGCCCAGCTCGGCCACCATCCGCTCGAACCGCTCGGCCGCCGCGCCGCTGTCGAGCGCCGCCGCGGCGGCGGCGCGGGCGGTGTCCAGATCGGGGTGGAGTCCGCCGAGCACGAGCAGCTCGGCGCACAGCGCCAGCGTGACCTCGCGCAGCCGCGGGTCGCTCGGCGGCGCCCGTCAGATGGTCGATCGACTCGCGCACCTCGACGGCGTTGCCGGCGGTGCGGCCGAGCACCTGGTTCATGTCGGTCAGCAGCGCGTGCGTCGGCATGCCGTTGCCCGCGGCGACCTCGATCAGCGCCTGGGCCAGCGCTCGGGCCTCCTCGAAGATCGCGGAACTGGGCGCCGGAGCCGACCTTCACGTCCATCACGAGCGCGTTCGAGGCCGGCGGCGAGCTTCTTGGACAGGATCGAGCCGACGATCAGCGGGATCGAGTCGACCGTGCCCGTCGTGTCGCGGATCCCGTACAGCCGGCGGTCGGCCGGCGCGAGCCGGTCGGTCTGTCCGATGATCGCGCAGCCGGCCCGTTTGACGACCTGACGCAGCGTGTCGGTGTTCGGTGTGACGTTGTAGCCCGGGATCGACTCGAGCTTGTCCAGCGTCCCGCCGGTGTGGCCGAGTCCACGGCCCGAGATCATCGGCACCGCGCCACCGCATGCGGCGACGATCGGCGCGAGCAGCAGGCTGACCTTGTCGCCGACCCCGCCGGTCGAGTGCTTGTCCAGAATCGGCTGATCCAGGCCGGCCTCGCTCCAGTCGATCACGTCCCCGGAGCGGGTCATCGAGCCGGTCAGACTCGACGCGTTCGGCGGCCGACATCCCGCGGAGGAAGATCGCCATGGCCAGCGCGCCGACCTGGGCGTCGGACACCGAGTTGTCGGCAATGCCGCGCACGAGCTCGTCGATCTGCTCGGCGGACAGCTCCCCACCGTCGCGCTTGATGCGAATCAGCTCCGCTACGAGCATCGCGGGATGAAGTTCAGCAGGAGGCGGGTGAGGTCGGCGCCCGCGCGCTGGGCTCCCTGGAGCGTCTGCTCGTGGCTCAGCGGCTCGTCGCCCATGCCCTCAGCGAGGTTGCTGATGGCCGAGATCGCAGCCACGCGCAGGCCGCAGTGCCGGGCCACGATCGTCTCCTGCACGGTGGACATGCCCACGGCATCGGCGCCGAGCACCCGGTAGGCCCGGATCTCCGCGGGTGTCTCAAAGCTCGGCCCGGTGACGGCGAGGTACACGCCCTCGGCGAGCCCGACTCCCGTCTCGTCCGCAGCCGCTCGCATTGCATCCAGCAACGCCGGGTCGTACGCGTCCCTGAGCGACGGAAAGCGCGGCCCGACCTCCTCGTCGTTGGGGCCGACCAGCAGGTTCACGCCAGTCAGGTTGATGTGGTCGGTGATCGCCATCAGGCTCCCCGGACCGACCTCCGCGCTCAGCGATCCCGCTGCGTTCGTGAGGACCAGCACGTCCGCGCCGGCCGCCTGGAGCGCCCGCACCGGCGTACGCAGCGCGTCCGGATCACCGCCTTCGTACAGGTGCGAGCGGCCCTGGAGCACGGCGACGCGGACCCCGCTGATGACGCCCAGCACCGCCTGTCCGGCGTGCCCCGCGACACTGAGGGCGGGAAAGCCGGGCAAATCGTCGTAACCGATTACGACCGGATCCTCGACGGCGTCGGCCACCGCCCCCAACCCGGACCCGAGCACAACACCCACGCGGGGGCTGTGCTCCGCCAGTATCGCGGCGGCGTTGTTCACGTCTCCAGCTCGGCGCGCCCGAACGCGAGGGGCAGCAGCTCCCCGAGCTCGCCGTCTCGAAGTCCGCGGCCGGGCGGCCGAGGTACACCGGCGTGTCCGCGGCGGCCGAATTCGGCCAGCCGCTGGCGGCAGCCGCCGCAGGGCGGGCAGCGGTCGACGCGCTCAGCCACCACCGCGACGGCGGTGATCGCGGTTTCACCGGCGGTGACGATCGCGCCCATGGCCGCGGCCTCCGCGCACGCCCCCTGCGGGAAGGCGACGTTCTCCACGTTGGCGCCCGAATAGATCGCCCCGCTCGGCGCCCGCACGGCGGCGCCGACCTTGAACCGGGAGTACGGCGCGTAGGCGTTGCGCATGGCGGCGTCCGCGGCGCGGAGAAGCGCCTGGGCGTCGGCCAGCAGGTCCGCGTAGCCGACCGCGACGAGGTCGCCGGCTCGATCCCCAATTCGGCGCGGAGCCGGGTCACCTTCTGGTGGGCGGCGCCGAGATCGCCTGCGTCCGGGACCACCGCCTCGAACTCGATGAACGCCCCCAAGTCCTCGACCTCGTCCAGATGGATCCGCACCCCCTCCCACAGCAACAACCGGCGGCGCTTGGCGACGACCACGACCGTGCCGAGCGCCGAGTCCAGCGCCTCGTTCAGTTGGTCCGGCTCGCCCACCGGCGCGAGCACATACGTGCTTTCCGTCGGCTCGCCCGTGTCGGGGCGCCGATAGGCGATCAGCTCGGAGGTCGCCTGCTCGCGCAGCTTCAGTCGGCCGTGGCGCGCACCGAAGTACGTGTCGCGCTGGATCAACACCCCGTGGTCGACCGCTCCGAGCGCGAGGCAGCCCGCGGCGGTCCTCTCAGGGTCGCGATCTCTCGCTTTGAGCTCGACGTTCACGCTTGGCACCGCCGCGCGAGCCTACCGCGCGGATAGCATCGCGTACGTGCCCCAGGGGCTAACCGTCGTTGAGCATGCTGTGCTGGCCGATCGTCTATCCGTTCTGCGCGACCGGGCCACATCGCACGGGACGTTCCGCCAGGCGCTGTTCGAGGCCTCGGCGATCATGGCGGTCGAGGTGGCTCGGAACCTGCCGCTCAGAGAGGTCTCGATTCAGACTCCGCTTGAGACGACGAGCGGGTGGCGACTGCGCGACGAGGTGGCGGTCGTGCCCGTGCTTCGCGCCGGGCTCGGGATGGTCGAGGGCTTTCTGCGGCTGCTGCCGGACGCCCGCGTCGGTCACCTCGGGGTCTATCGCGACGAGGAGGAGCACGTGCCGGTCGGCTATTACGAGCGCCTGCCGCCGGGCCTCCCCGACGCCCGCGTGTACGTGCTCGACCCGATGCTGGCCACGGGCGGCAGCGCTGTGCACGCGCTCAACAACCTCAAGCGGGCGGGCGCCAGGCAGCTGGAGCTCGTCTGCCTGGTGTCATCGCCGCAGGGGATCGAGGCCGTGGACACGGCCCACCCGGACGTCCCGATCTGGACCGCGGCCGTCGACCGTGAGCTCGACGCGAACGCCTACATCCGGCCGGGCTTGGGCGACGCCGGAGACCGCGTGTTCGGGACCACCTGATCACCGCGGCGGTCCAGCCACTTGTCGAGCGTTCGCGGCTCGTATGCGGCGAGCTCATCGAGTAGCGCCGCTGGCTCCAGGGAGACGATCAGGGTCGCCAGATGCTCGGCCCGGAGGAAGCGCTCGTTGACAGCGTGTTCCAGCAGCTCGAGCAGCGGGTCCCAGTAGCCGGCGACGTTCAGGACGCCGAGCGGCATCCGGTGCAGGCCGAGCTGGCTCCACGTGAACAGCTCGAAGAACTCATCGAGCGTTCCTGGGCCGCCTGGGAGCGCGATCACCGCGTCCGACAGCTCGCTCATCAGCGCCTTGCGCTCGTGCATCGTCTCGACGACGTGCAGCTCGCTCAACCCGCCGTGGGCGACCTCTGCCTGGACCAGCCGGCTCGGGATCACACCGATCGCCGTGCCGCCGGCGGCCAGCGTCGCGTCGGCGACCTGACCCATCAGCCCAACGCTCGCCCCGCCATAGACGAGCTCGAGTTTGCGCTCGACCAGCAGGCGACCGAGCTCAGCCGCGGCGGCGGCGTACTCCGGGCGGGCGCCCGGGCTCGAGCCGCAGAAGACCAGCACGCGTTTCACGGTTCCGGAGCGTAGTAGCCTCAGATCGTGATCCGACGGCTGCCCCATGTCGATCGAGTCGGGGTGGAGGAGCGCGCCGCCCAGCTCGGCCGGCGCTCGATCAAAACCACGGCCAAGCAGCAGGGCATCCGCCTGGCCGTCTCAATGCTCGACCTGACCACGCTGGAGGGCGCCGACACCGCCGGCAAGGTGCGGCACCTGTGCGCGAAGGCGGTGTGCCCGGCGCCCATGATGCCCGAGATGCCATCCGTCGCCGCGGTGTGCGTGTACCCGTCGCTCGTCGGGGTGGCGGCCGCGGGCGCTGGAGGGCACCGGCGTGCGCACGGCGTCGGTGGCGACGGGCTTCCCGGCCGGGCAGATCTCGCTGGAGGCGAAGCTCAGAGAAACGGCTGACGCGGTCTCCGTCGGCGCCGACGAGATCGACATGGTGATCTCACGCGAGGCGTTCCTGAGCGGTGACGACGCCCGCGTGATGGATGAGATCGCCCGTGTCAAGGACGCGTGCGGCGACGCCCACCTGAAGGTGATCCTGGAGACGGCCGAACTCGGCTCCTACGACCACATCCGGCATGCGTCGATGATCGCGATGGAGGCCGGCGCGGATTTCATCAAGACCTCGACCGGGAAGGCGTCCGCGGGGGCCACCCCGGGCGTGTGCCTGGTGATGCTGGAGGCGATCCGGGACTACGGCGACCGGACCGGCCGGATCGTCGGCTTCAAGGCCGCCGGCGGTGTGTCGACGTCGAAGGCGGCCCTGCACCGGCTGGTGCTGGTCAAGGAGACGCTGGGCGATGAGTGGCTCACACCCGAGCGGCTCCGGATCGGCGCGTCGTCCGTGCTCAATGATCTCCTTATGCAGTACGCGAAGACGGAGACCGGCCGGTACGGCCGCGTCGGAGGACTTCTCCAGAGGAATGAGCACGGAAGTTCGAACCAGCATCGTCTGGGACTACGCGCCCGCTCCCGAGTCGACCGATCACATCCGGCTGAGCCGACCGGTACGGGCTGTTCCTGGACGGTGAGTTCCGCGAGCCGGCGGCCGGTCGGTACGTGGCGACGATCAACCCCGCGACGGAGGAGCCGATCGCCGAGGTGGCGTGGGCGGGCGACGAGGACATCACGCGCGCGATCGAGTCGGCCCGCGCCGCGCAGCCGAAGTGGGCGGCGCTCCGACCACTCGAGCGCGGCAAGTACCTGTTCCGGATCGCCCGGCTGATCCAGGAGCGATCGCGCGAGCTGGCGATCGTCGAGACGCTTGACGGCGGTAAGCCATTGCGCGAGTCGCGCGACGTCGACATCCCACTCGCGGCCGCCCACTTCTTCCACTACGCCGGCTGGGCGGACAAGCTGCGTTACGGCGTAGCCGCCCGCGAGGTGGCGCCGCTCGGTGTCGTCGGCGCAGATCGTCCCGTGGAACTTCCCGCTGCTGATGGCGGCCTGGAAGCTCGCGCCCGCGCTGGCCTGCGGCAACGCGGCGATCCTGAAGCCGGCGGAGACGACGCCGCTGACGGCGCTGCTGCTGGCCGAGATCTGCCTGGAGGCCGAGCTCCCACCCGGGGTGGTGACGATCCTGCCCGGCGACGGCGCGGCCGGCGCCGCGCTCGTGCGCTCGCCCGGGATCGACAAGGTCGCCTTCACGGGGTCGACCGCGGTCGGGCGCGACATCCAGACCGCGCTGGCCGGCCGTGGGATCCCGCTGACGCTGGAGCTCGGCGGCAAATCGGCCAACATCATCTTTGAGGACGCCGCGCTCGACCAGGCGGTCGAGGGGATCGTCAACGGCATCTTCTTCAACCAGGGCCACGTGTGCTGCGCCGGGTCGAGGCTGCTGATCCAGGAGAGCGTGCACGACGCGGTGATCCAGAAGCTGTGGCGGCGGATGGGTCTGCTGCGCATCGGCGACCCGATGGACAAGAACACCGACGTGGGCGCGATCAACTCCGCCGAGCAGCTGCAGCGGATCGAGACGCTGGTGGCCGCGGGCGAGGAGGAGGGCGCGGTGCGCAGAACCGTGGCCTGCGAGCTGCCCGACCGCGGCTACTGGTTCGCCCCGACGCTGTTCACCGATGTCTCGCCGGCCCATCGGATCGCGGTCGAGGAGATCTTCGGCCCCGTGGTGAGCATTCTCAGCTTCCGCACCCAGGCCGAGGCGATCGAAAAGGCGAACAACTCGCGCTACGGGCTCGCGGCGGGGATCTGGACCGACAAGGGCGCGAAGGCGTTTGAGGTGGCCAGCGCCCTGAAGGCGGGGGTCGTGTGGCAGAACACCTACAACCACTTCGACCCGACCGCCGCGTTCGGTGGGTACAAGGAATCGGGCTTCGGGCGCGAGGGCGGGCCCGCCGGGCCTGCGGCCATATCTGAAGGTGGTCGGTGCGCGTGAGCCGCCTGGCCGTCCGCAAGACGTACAAGCTGTGGATCGGTGGTGCGTTCGTGCGCTCCGAGTCGGGGCGCTACGACCGCGCCGGCGAGTTCAACATTCCGCGCGCCTCGCGCAAGGACGTCCGCGACGCCGTCGCCGCGGCCCGGAAGGCGTCGGGGCCATGGGCCGCGCGGACCGCCTACAACCGGGGCCAGATCCTCTACCGGGCGGCCGAGGCGCTGGAGTCAAGCGCCGAGCGGTTCGGCGACGGCGCCGAGGTTCGCGACGCGGTCGACGTGCTGCTCCACTACGCAGGCTGGACCGACAAGCTCGCGCCAGTGCTCGGCGGGATCAACCCCGTCGCTGCGCCGTTCCTGTCGTTCTCGCTGCCCGAGCCGACGGGCGTCGTCGGCGTCGTCGCCCCCGACGAGCCGGCGCTGCTCGGCCTGGTCGCCGAGCTCGCTCCGGCGCTGGCCGCCGGCAACACGGTGGTGGCGATCCTCTCGGAGGCCCATCCGCTGCCCGGCCTCGACCTGGCCGAGGTGCTCGGCGTCTCCGACGTGCCGGGCGGGGTCGTGAACCTACTGTCGGGCCGGCGCCACGAGTTGGCCGTCGCGCTCGGGGCACACCGCGATCTGAACGCGATCGTCGACGCGGTCGGGCGACGCCGAGCTGTCCGAGGAACTCGACCGGCTCGCCGCGGAAACGATCAAGCGCGCTCGCCACCGCGGGGCGGCCACCGGCTACGAGGACGCCGTCGCGGACGCGCTCGAGCGGCTCGAGGGGGTATGCGAGCTGAAGACGGCCTGGCACCCGGTGGGGGCATAGGGGGGAGGGGCTGCAGGCCCCGGGCGGTCTCCCGCTCATCACCCCGCCGGCGTCGCGGGCGGTCCCTTTCGTCACGGCAAACCTCGGTGGGGAGTTTGGGGTGACAGAAAGGGCTCCAGGCGCCCCTGATGTCACGGCAAACCCGCCGCAGCGATTTGGGGTGACGAAAAGTGCATCCGCGCGCCGATCAAGTGCTGCGCGCCTTCGCGCCGCCGTCCCTGTGCCGTCAGCCGGGCCCACTGCGGGCGCCCCTTTTGCAGGTTCAACCAGGCCTCACGGTCGAACCGCACAAAGGTGGCGCCTGACCCCCGATGCCGGGGCGCGACTCACGAAATCGCGATCCAGACTCGACCAAACCGGATACGCACACCTCCTACTCCCGCGCCCCCCGATCCAGCGCCCCCTCCAAGCGCAGGATCCGCCGGACGATGGCCAGCGACGACGCGTATGTCGAGTCCATCCCGTAGTAGCTGAGCCCCTGCGCGCCGAGCGTCCGCGCCTGGGTGTAGGGCGTGTCGGAGGCGTAGTGGATGATGCCCAGGTCGACCGGGAGCTTTGAGAAGTTGACGGCCTCGCCGACCGGGTAGCGGTCGGCGTCGGCGATCTCGTAGATCGCGTTGCAGTAGGGGCCGGCCTCCATCTCGACGACCGTGAACGCCTCTCGGTAGTAGAAGTCCAGGTACGAGCGGTTTTGCAGGAACGTGCTCTTGACGGTGACGGCGCGCTGGTTGTCCAGCCCGGTTCCGAAGCGCAGGTCCGCTGCGAGATCGTTGACGTGAAGGCGTTGTCAAGCCAGTAGGTGGAGCCCGAGTGCTCGTCGTGGACGACGCTTGAGATCATCACGTCGCCAACGTCGGCGTTGAGCGTGGCGGCCTTTCCCAACACGTACAGGCCGCGCAGGGCCGTCCGGTCGACGGTCACCTCCCGCAGGATGTTGTACGCGGCCACGCCGAGCGGGTAGTCGATGTTGACGAGCACGGCGTCGCTCGCCTTCAGCGCGCCGGCATCGATCTCGCCCAGGCGGGGGTCGAGCGCCGCTCGGGTCCAGCGCCGCCAGCGGGATCACCTGCGCGGGCACCCGCAGCGCCGTCTTGCTGCGCAGGTGCGTGATGCCCTTCCTCAGCTCGGCGGCTCGCCGCTCGGCGCGTCCCTCCTCGCCCCGGGAGCTGAAGTAGAGCCGGGCGACGAAGTACAGGAAGTTCTCCCACGAGCCTTCCGTCCTGCCCTCGCGGAAGGCGGTCAGCTCCTGGCGCAGGATGTCGCCGTCACCCAGTTGCTCGACGAAGGCCACCAGCTCCGGTTCGCGCTGGCGGGCAAGCCCGGTGACGATGTTGACGATGCTGTGGGTGTTGGAGGAGACGAAGTACAGCGGCGCATCGAAGTGAGCTCGGCGCTGACCTGAGCCCACCACCGTCGCGTCAGGCGCGAGTAGCCGGTGTTGCTGCCGCCCAGCATCCGCACCCGCAGCGACAGCCGCTGGTCCTGCGATCAGCCGCATCCGCTCGCCGAACAGCTCGCCCCACGCCTCACGCAGCCGGTTCCAGTCCTCGCTGCTTCCGCCCAGCTCCCTGGACAGCACCTCTGCGGGCACGCTGTCGTCTCGGGACAGGCCGGCGGCCCTCAGCTTGACGCGGATCTTGTTCCACTCGATCTGGAACGCCACCAGCGTCGGCACGAGGTCGTCGACGTCCGAGGCGCTGGCCATCAGCACGGCCAGCGTGCCGGTGCCGCTGTCGTACCAGCGGCGGCGTCTGGCCGGGGCCTCGGCCTCCACCCACTCCCCGACCGGGATCCCGTTGGCGACCAGGTCCTCGACGTCCTGGCCCATCACGACCAGCTCGGCGCCGACGATCCCGTCCGGCAGTCGGCGGATCGCGTAGATGAACGCTCCGAGATCAAGCTCGTCGCTCCCGGCGAGCGGATGCAGGCTCGATCCCATCGCGCGGTGTGAGGACTCCAGCACGCGCAGGTGCGTCTCGCCGCTCGAGCGCAACAGCGTCGTGTAGGTCCGCTGGTAGAGCTCCACCTCATCACTCAGGCGGACCTCTCCATCGGACAGCCTCGTCAGGGAGAGCCGGGCAACAGCCATCGGCTCAAACTACTCCCTCACGTACGGGATGCCACCCGAGGCCGGTGGGCGCGACCGCCCGACGAGCCCGGCGACCGCGATCAGCGTTAGCACGTACGGCAGCGCCTCGAACAACGTCCCGAGCGTCGCGTTAACGTTCGAGACCCGATCGGACATCGCGTTCCCGAACCGAACAGGAGCGTCGCCCAGAGCGCCCCCCAGGGCCTCCACTTGCCGAAGATCATCGCCGCCAGCCCGATGAAGCCGCGGCCGTTGGTCATGTCATTGCTGAACGAGCCGACGAAGCCGACCGACAGATATGCGCCGCCGAGCGCGGCGAGCATCCCGGAGACGACCACCGCGATGTATCGGGTCCGAATTACGGGCAGGCCAAGAGTGTCGGCGGCGCGCGGCTTCTCGCCGACGGACCGGAGCCGCAGCCCCCCCCGCGTCCGGAACAGAAAGAAGGTGAGCGCGGGGACGAGCGCAATCCCGACCCAGGTCAGCAGGTTCGCGTCACCGAACGCGACGCCGAAGAACCCGACGTGCTGGATCAGCGGCAGCTTGACGTTCGGGACCTCTGAGATGTTCAGCGGCGTGCCGTTCGGGCCGTAGTGGTACTGGAGGAAGTAACCCGTGATCCCGAGGGCCAGGAAGTTCATCGCGGTGCCCGAGATGATCTGGTTGGCCCGGAGGTGGATCGAGAAGAAGGCGTGGAGGAGGGCCAGCAGTCCGCCGGCGATCATCGCTACCAGAATCCCCCACACCCACGAGCCCAGCACGTCGGCGCCGTAGATGCCCCAAAAAGCACCCATGAGCATCATGCCCTCGAGGCCGATGTTGAACACACCACTGCGCTCGGAGACCAATCCGCCGAGCGCGGCAAACAGCAGCGGCGTCGCGTAGCGGAGCGTGGCCGCAACCAACGCGGACCAGGTGAACACCGACTCGAGTGTCACGATCGATGAGTTGGCCGACCCAACCGCACCACCGATCGCGGCCAGAGCGACCGCGATCGCTCCGATCCCGAGTTTGCGCTGATCGTGTGTGGCGGCCCAGGCGCCGGCTCCCACGGCGAGGATCGCGAGCACAATCGACGGCGCGAGCGTGCGAACCTCGATCGGGGGGATCGTGATCACCCACGCCAGCGCGCCCAGCACGACACCCGCGACGCCGATCTGCTTCGGCGACACGGCCACCGACCGGTCGATCGTGACCGAGCCGACGCTCACGATGCAACCTCCTCGGCCTTCTCAGCGGGTCTCCGTTTGATCGCCACCCCGATCCGCCGCCCGCCCTTGAGCAGCCGGAGTGTGATCAGGTCGGTTGAGACGAGCAGGATGATGATCCCCTCGATCATGTACGTGAGGTACTGGACGAGAGTCGGATCAATACTGAGGTTGATGTTCCGGTTGGACGTACCGGTCAGCAGCGCCCCAAACAGGAGCGCGGCGGCGACCGTCCCGCCGGCGGTGTTCCGACCGAGCAGGGCGACCGCGATCCCGTAGAAGCCGATCTGCGAGGTCTGAATGTCGTTGGTGAACAGGCTGAATTTCCAGCCCAGGATGTCCAGCGCGGCCGCGACGCCCGCGAACGCGCCAGCGACCAGCATGACGCGGACCCAGGTGCGGCCGGCGCTGATCCCGGCATAGCGCGCGGCCTCCGGATTGAAGCCGACCGTCCGGGCCTCGTAGCCGAACCGGGTGCGGTTGATCACCAGCGCGAATACGACGGCCAGCGCGAGCGAGATGAAGATCCCGACGTCGAGGCCCTGGAGCGAGGCGCTGCCCCAGAACACCGGCAGCTTCGCGCCCGCCACGACGGTGCTCGACACGGGAGTCGACGACATCGTGGGGTCCTGGAGCGGGCCCCCGAGCTGGAAGCAGTACACCCCGACCCAGATGGCGATCCAGTTGAGCATGATCGTCGAGATCACCTCGTTGGCGCCGGTGGTGGCCTTCAGGACCCCGGCGATCGCGGCCCACGCGCCGCCGGCCAGAGCCGCGCCGACGATCGCGAGCGTGATGTGCAGGACGGGCGGCATCCCGGAGAAAGACGAGCCGATCCACACGGCGATGATGGCCCCGACCGTGTATTGGCCTTGCCCGCCGATGTTGAACATGCCGGCCCGGAACGGAAGCGCGACCGCGAGGCCGACGAGCAGCAAGGCCGTGGCCTGGATCAGCGTCTGCTGAAGGTTGCCCGCCGCGGTGGAGCGCTCGGCTCCTGACACCCACGGAAACAGCCAGTTGAGTCCTGTCCCATTGAAGATCGAGTGGTAGGTCGAGAACGGGTTATGGCCTGTGGCCAGCACGATCAGCCCCCCGGCGATGAAGGCCAGCACGGCCGTCAGCACCGGCACGGTGATGCCGCTGAACCCGCGCCGGAACGCGGTCAGCGTCGCCGGGGACCGCGCGGCGGCGGCGGGGCTCTCTTCGGCTTCGGCCTGGAGCTCCTCTTCGAGCTCGCTCATACGGCTGCCTCGGCGGGCTGCCTCTGGCCACCGGTCATCGCGATGCCCAGCTCCTCCTCGCTCGCGTCGGGCGGAAACTCGGCCACGATCTTCCCCTCGTAGATCACGAGGATCCGGTCGGCCAGCGCCCTCACCTCTTCGTACTCGAGCGAGACGAGCAGCACGGCCCGCCCCCTGTTGCGCTCGGCGATCAGTCGACCATGGACGAACTCGATCGCCCCGACGTCAAGCCCCCGAGTCGGCTGGTGGGCGACAAGCAGCTTCGGGTCCGAGGCGATCTCGCGCGCGACGCACACTTTCTGCTGATTTCCGCCCGACAGCGCCGCGGCGTACGTGTCCGGGCCGCCGCCCCGCACATCGAACTCCTTCAGCAGCCGCTTGGCCAGCTCCCTCCAGTAGCTGAGCCGCAGCCACCCGCGGGCGCTGAACGCCGGCCGGCGATATTCGCGCAGCGCCACGTTCTCGGACAGCGTGAACGGGAGCACGAGCCCGCGGAGGTGCCGGTCCTCCGCGATGTGGGCGACGCCGGCCTCAGTCGCCGCCCGAACGCCATGGCCGGCGATGTCCCGACCGTCGATCTCCACGATGCCCGACTCGGGCGGACGGATCCCGGTGATGGCATCAACCAGCTCCCGCTGGCCGTTGCCGTCGACGCCCGCGAGCGCGACGATCTCGCCCGCCCGCACCGACAGCGACAGCCCGGAGACCTGCTCGAGCTCGCGGTCGTCGCGCACGTGCAGGTCGCGCACCTCGAGCAGCGGTGCCCCCGGCTTCCCCGGGTCCTTATCCACGGCCAGCATCACGTCCCGGCCGACGACCAGCCGCGCCAGGCTCAGCTCGGTCGCACCCTCGCGGGGCACGGTGTCGACCTTCTTGCCCCGCCGCAGCACCGTGATCCGGTCGGCGAGTTGAAGGACCTCGCCGAGCTTGTGGCTGATGAAGACGATCGCCGCCCCGTCGCGCTTGAGGCGATCCAGCACACCAGTCAAATCGCGTACCTCCTGGGCCGTCAGTACCGCGGTCGGCTCGTCCAGGACGAGGATCCGGGCGTCGCGATACAGCGCCTTCAGGATCTCCACCCGCTGCTGCGCGCCGACCGTGATGTCCTCGACGACAGCGCCTGGATCGACGGCCAGGCCGTAGCGGTCAGACAGCTCGCGGACGCGTGTCCGGGCTGACTTCAGGTCCAGCAGGCCGCCGCGCCGGCTCGGCTCCTGCCCGAGCACGATGTTCTCGGCGACCGTCATCACCGGCACCAGCATGAAGTGCTGGTGGACCATGCCGATCCCTAGCTTGATCGCGGCCGAGGGCGAGTCGATCTCAACGGTCCTTCCGTCGACCAGGATCTCACCCTCGTCGGGCTTGTACAGGCCGTACAGGACCGACATCAGGGTTGACTTGCCCGCCCCGTTCTCACCCAGCAGTGCGTGGACCTCGCCGGCCACCACGTCGAAGTCGACTCGGTCGTTGGCCACGACCGAGCCGAACTTCTTCGTGATCCCTCTGAGCTCGAGAGCCGGAGGGCGTGACGATGTCACAGCTGCCGTGATCTGCCCTTACTTCACCAGGAGGGTGGTCGGGGGCTTGATCTTCCCGGACTTCATGCCCGCGATGATCGCGTTGATCTTCGATGCGTAGGGAGCGCCGGCCGCATCGATCTTGCCGATCCCGACACCACCGTTGTTGATGTCTTCCTGGAGGTTGGCCGCGAACTGGCCGGCCTTCAGGTTCTTGATCGCGGTGAACACGCCGGTGTTGACCCGCTTCTCGGCTGACGTCAGAACGAGCGTCGGCTGGAGGTAGGCCTGGTCGGCGTCCACGCCGATCACCTGTGTCTTCGTCTGCGCACCGGCGGAAATCACGCCCAGCCCGCACGCACCGGCGACCTGGAACACGACCTTGGAGCCGGCGTTGATCTGGTTGAGCGCGAGCTCCTTGCACTTGGACTCGTCAACGAAGTCCTGCGAGTACGCATTGAGGAGCTTGGCCGACGGGTCGGCGGCCTTCACGCCCGCCTGGAACCCGGCGATGTACAGGTTGACCGGCGGGATGCTCTGGCCACCAACTGTCGAGGCCGTCGAGTACCCCTTGGCCTTCAGGTACAGGCCGGTGAGGTACCCGGCCGGGTAGCCCGCCTGCTGCTCGGCGAAGTCGATGCCCTCAATGTTCTTTGCCGTGTCCGGGGCAATCCCACCCGGGTTGTCGACGATCGCGAAGTGCACGTTCGGGTACTGCGTGGCGACCTTCTCGAGCGGGGCCGCCATCAGGAAGCCGACCGCGATCACGAGCTTGTTGCCCGCGGCGGCGAGCTTGGTGAGGTTCGGGATGTAGTCGGCGCCCGAAGTCGACTGGAGCACCGTCCCCTTGACCCCGAGCTGCTTCTCAGCCTGGAGCAATCCCTCATACGACAGATGGTTAAAGCCGTGGTCGTTCAGGCCACCGATGTCGGTCACCAGGCCGACCTTGAAACCGCCGCCCGAGCTTGTCGAGCTGCCGGTGGTGCTGCCCGAGCTGGCGGACGTGCTGCCCGAACTTGCCGGAGTGGTTTTGCTGCTGCTGCCGCAGGCTGCCAGTCCGATGGCCAGCGCGGCGGTTGAGATGGCTACGAGGCTACGCGCCCCAATCCTCATGCTCACTGCGTCTCCTTTCCGAGGACCCCAAAAACGCAACACTAACCGGGTCAGGCCGGGCCAGTCCAATTCGCCTAACGTGCTCTCAACGATGACCACCGTCGTTCGGGCAAAGATCGCTCACACGCCGGGAAATCCGTTCGTCGACCCGGGCGCGCTGGAGGTATTCGAGGACGGGGCGCTGGCATTCGACGGCGGCCGTGTCGTCGGCTGTGGACCTTCACGTGACGTGCTGGCGGCTCATTCCGATGCCGCCGTGATCGACGCCCGCGACTCGATCCTGCTGCCGGGGTTCGTCGATTGCCACGTCCACTATCCCCAGATCGGGGTAATCGGCGCGATCGGGCTCGAGCTAATGGATTGGCTTGCCACCAGGGCGCTGCCCGAGGAGGCGCGGCTGGCCGATCAGGCGTACGCGCAGTCGGTCGCCGCATCGTTCGTGCGGGCGCTGGGCGCAAACGGCACGACCACCGCGCTCGTGTTCGGCTCGCACTTCCCGGCTGCCCAGGAGGCGTTGTTCTCGGCGGCTGAGAGATCGGGTCTGCGGATCGCCAGCGGCCTCGTCGTCTCCGACCGCGGTCTTCTGCCGGAGCTCCATCGCTCGCCAGACGACGCGTCCGCGGCGAGCCGCGCCCTGATCGAGCGCTGGCACGGCCGCGGGCGATTGCGGTACGCCATCAGCCCACGCTTCTCGGTGTCGTGCTCGGAGGCGATGCTGGCGGCCTGCGGCGAGTTGGTGGGCGTTGCCGATGGGCTGCTCGTCACGAGCCATCTGAACGAAGCGGTTGGCGAGCTGGCACTCGTACGTGAGCTCTATCCCCGGGCCCTCGACTATCTCGCGACCTACGAGCAGGCCGGACTGGTGGGCCGCCGGTCCGTGTTCGCCCACGATGTTCACGTGAGCGACTCCGAGCTCGGGCGCCTGGCCGGTGCGGGGGCCGCGGTCGCCCATTGCCCGTCCAGCAACGCGTTCCTGGGCAGCGGTCTGTTCCCGCTGGCCCGCCACCTGTCCTCCGGCGTGCGCGTTGCGCTGGGCACCGACGTCGGCGCTGGACCGAGCTTCAGCGTGCTGGGCGAGGCGTTGGCCGCCTATCAGCTCCAGCGGGTGAACCCGGAGCCCGTACTGCTCGGATCAGGCGAGCTGCTGTACCTGGCGACGGCGGCCGGCGCCGCCGCACTCGGGCTGGACGACGAGACCGGCGACCTGCACCCGGGCAAGAGCGCCGACTTCTTGCTCATTCGGCCCCCCTCGGGCAGCACGCTGTCGGCGGTGTTGGAGCGTGTGGAGTCGATGGAGGAGATCCTCGGTGCCCTGTTCGCTCTGGCCCGGGAGGAATCGATCGCGGAGGTACGGGTCGCCGGAGAGGTCGTGTGGCCGGCGTGAGACGGGCGGCGGTCGTTGTCATGGACGCGTGTGGGGTGGGGGCGCTTCCGGACGCGGCGGCGTACGGCGACGCCGGCTCGGACACGCTCGGGCATCTGGCCGAGTCCGTCGGCGGCCTGGAGCTGCCGACCCTGGAGCGGCTCGGGTTGGGGTCGATCATCCCGATCCTCGGGGTACCGCCGGCCCCCGCTCCGGTGGTCCACGGCCGGCTGGCACCGCTCGGGCCGGGGAAGGAGTCGGTCACCGGGCATTGGGAGCTGATGGGCGTCGTGCCCGAGCGTCCGCTGCCGACGTATCCGTCCGGATTCCCTCCGCCCGTGGTGCTGGCGCTCGAGGAGGCGACCGGGCTCCGCTTCTGCTGCAACAAGCCGTACAGCGGTACTGCCGTGATCGACGACTATGGTCCGCACCACCTGGCGACGGGCGAGGCGATTCTGTACACGTCGGCCGATTCCGTCTTGCAGATCGCCACCCACATCGACCGACTGACCGAGCAGGAGTTGTGGGCCGCGTGCCAGGCGGCGCGTGGCGTGATGACCGGCGAGCAGGCCGTCGGCCGGGTGATCGCTCGCCCCTTCCAGGGACAGCCCGGCGCATTTCGCCGGACCGAGGGCAGGCACGATTACGCCCTGCCGCCGCCGGGGCGGTCATATCTGGAGGAGCTCCAGTCGGCCGGGGCCGAGGTTCACGCGGTCGGCAAGGTCAACGACCTGTTCGCGGGCGTCGGGATCGACGTCCACCACCCGGCCCCGACGAACGCGCAGGGTCTTGCCATCACCGCCTCTCTGCTTTCAGCCCTCGAATCGGGCCTGATCTTCGTCAACCTTGTCGAGACCGATCAGGTCTACGGCCACCGTCACGATGTCCAGGGCTTCCACGATGCTTTGATCCAGATCGATCGGGCGGTGGGGGAGTGGCTCACGCTGCTGGGCGACGACGACCTGTTGATACTGACGGCCGACCACGGCGTCGACCCGACCGCCCCGCACACCGACCACACCCGCGAGTACGCGCCGCTGCTGGCGATCTGGCCCGGGTCCGACGGCCACCGTCACGACGGGCCGCTGGCTGACGTCGGGGCCAGCGTGCTGTCGTGGATCGCCGGGCGCCTGGCCCCGGAGCTCGTCGGCGAGCCGTTCGCCTGATCAGTCGGCGCCGATGAACGCCGTACTGAGCTGACCTAGCTTTCGTCGGCCAGCGACACCGTGGGCTCGTGCGCGGGGGGGCCGTCGAGAACGAAGATCTCGGCGGCCAGGTCCGGGTCCAGGTGGTTGGCGCTCATCATCGCGATGACCTTTCGGCCGGTGATCTCGGCCACTCGGGCGCTGGCCTCCTCGCGCAACATTTCCTGGTATTCGCGACGGAGCGTGATTACGTTGTCGCCGCGCCCCTTGTCGACTAGGACCTGCTCGCCCTTGGTCAGCGTCTGTTCGAGCATTACGACGACGACGTTGTCGCGGATCGTGGTGCGGGCTTTGGTGGGTCCGCGCCCGGTGTACTCGCGTAGCACAGCGACGATCGCATTGGAGATGGCCAGATAGATGGAGCCTCCCGGGGCACGCTCCGGTTGGGTCGCAGCGGACATCGTATTTCCCTTCCCGCCTTCCCCTGGCGTTTTAGGATCCGGCGCAGGAACAAGGGAAAGACGGCGAATCTGCCGCGAGCGCAAGATGCCGGCCAGAAGAACCCAGACCTGAACCGACCACCCGGAGTGTCGCAGATCCACGGGGCTCTAACGGACCGGGACCGGATTGCTAACATTGGTGAAGGGTTTGGCCTGCTATGTCGCGCCAACCCCTTGCACGGATAGGACGGTCGCTGGGTGCTTCTGTTGGAGCGCTCGGTCCACCTCCAGACGACGTAAACCTGTGGAGGCGGTCCGTGCCGGTACATCTTGATCCAGGCGTGCTGAACGATTCTGGTGACCAGCAGCTGATGGCCGGAGCGCCAGGACGACCGTGACCGCCTCCGCCGCCCGCCACGTCGACCCCTCAGTCCCGTCAGGAACGCGTGGCGAGGGCGGGACGAGCTGGACCGCCGGCGCGCTGGCCGTGGCCGCGTTACTGGACCTCGATCCGGACCTCGGGCGCGGAATCGAAGGGCACGACTGGGAATCTGCCCGCCGAGCGACGCAAGCCAATCTGACCCAGATCGATCCCGGCGAGTGGACGTTGCCGACCAAGGCTCCCAACGCCCGCAACATCATCGGGCTGATCGTGGAAGACGGCATGATCAGCCGTGAGACGGCGCTCGGAGACCACGTCGTATTCGAACTCCTGACTCCGGGCGACGTGCTACTGCTGCCCGCCGGCGCAGTGGATGATCTGGTCGCGGGCGGTGCTCTGGGCCTGACCGCTCTTAGCCGGTCCAGGCTGATCGTGCTGGGCAGGCTGTTCATTCAGGCCACCGCTCGCTGGCCAGTACTGCTGACCAACCTGCACCAGCGCCTGGAAGCTCAGCGACGGCGCCTGGCGATCCAAGGGCTGGCCGCTCACCTACCCCGAGCTGACGACCGAGTGCTGCTGACCCTCTGGCTGCTGGCCAATCGCTGCGGCCGTGTCACACCGGAGGGAATGGTCCTTCCCCTGTTCCTCTCACACGGAGTCCTGGGTCGCATGGCCGCCGCACGCCGACCCACCGTCACGCTGGCGCTCCGCTCGCTGGAAGCGGCCAATTTCGTCCACCGCCGATCGAACGGGCACCTCATCCTCACCCCAGAAGCCCATCGAAGAGTCCACCAGCTCACGACGAGCGGCAACGGCGCCCGGCCCATCGGACCCAGCCTCACGCTCCAAGAAACGCCCTGAGCCGCCGGCGCCGACCCGGATTCATGGGGCGGACCGGGTTGGGCGGATCGGAATGGCGCGGACGCTCGCCGTCGGGCTAGGCGCCGGCGGGATAGCGGTGACCGCGGTCGCTCCGGGACTCACTCGCACCCGGAGGTCCTGCTTGCTTCCGGGTGCCGCCGCGCCGACGGCACGGGATGCGGTAAGCGGCGGAAGCCGGCGGCTGCGAGTATTTGGCCACCCCGAGCGGGACGTCAGGGCATGCGCCAACGGCCATCTCCGAAGCCACCACCGGAAGGAGGCGGACTTGCGTGCGATCACGGTCACTGAATATGGAGTTGCTCCTGCAATGGCGGAGGTGCCGACGCCTGAGCCGGGGGATGGACAGGTCCTGCTCAAGATACGGGCCGCGGGGATGAACCCTATGGATCGCGTGCTCGCCTCTGGTGACTGGAGGCCGATGCCGGCGACGTTCCCGATGGTGCTCGGTGCCGATGCCGCAGGCGTCGTCGAGAAGCTCGGTGCAGGGGCGTCGAGATTTTCCGTCGGCGATGATCTGTTCGGACAGTTGCTGATCGCCCCGCTTGGATCGGCGGGAACGTACGCGGAGTATGTGGCGGTTACCGAGGACGCACCGCTGACGAGAGTTCCCGCTGGACTCGATGACGTTGTGGCGGCGGCGCTGCCGACGGCGGGTGGGGCTGGGCTCGCGTTGGTGGACTTGCTCGAGCCGCTCGCGGACAAGACGGTGCTGATCGTCGGTGCGGGCGGCGGCGTCGGTTCGTTCGCCACTCAGTTCGCTGTGAATGGCGGGGGGAATGTGATCACAAACGCCCGCGAAGACGACGCCGAGCGGATGCGCGGTTACGGTGCTATCGAGACGATCGATCACACGGCCGCCCCGCTGCCGGACGCGGTACGACGAGCACACCCCGATGGCATCGATGCGCTCCTCGACCTGGTGAGCGACGCGACTGGGTTTGCTGCGCTTGCATCGCTCGTGAGACCAGGCGGTGCCGCGGTGACAACGCAATATGTCGCTGATCAGGAGGCCCTCGCGGCGACCGGGGTGACCGGCGTCAACTTCGCCTTGCCCGCGTCGAGCGAGCTCTTCGAGCGGGTGGCAGAAGCCGTCGCTGACGGGCGCATCGTCCCTCCGCCAATCACCCGCATATCCCTCGAGGAAGTACCGGCCGTCCTGAGCCCGACACAGTCCCGCACCGCCAGCGGCAAGACCGTGATCACGCTATGACGATCGGACCAGGCCCTAGTCCGACTGTGCCAGCGCCTCAGCGATCGCGCATCCGGGCCGATGATCTCCGGAACGTGCCGACGCACAACATTCCGGACAGACGCCGCGGGACTTCAAAGGCGTGAGGCCGCTCCACTGGTGCTTCGCAAGGAGTCGACGCAACTCATCGTTCTCGGTCCGAAGCGTCTCGATGTCCTGCGTGATCATCTCCGTACCCTCCTTCTCAAGGACGAGCCTTTGAGCGTAGTCCCGGCACCGTCGATCAGCAAGACCTATCTCCGCCAATCCGATCGAGGGGGACTGCACGATGGCTGATGAACGAGAACTGCTGGACCTGATCGGCGCCCGTCGCGAGGGGATCCTGGCGGGGGTGACTCGGCAGGGCTACCCGCATCTCACGAACATCTGGTACGTATGGGACCCGGGCCGGCGCATCGCCCGAGTCTCCACGACGGCGGACAGGGTCAAGGGGAGGATCTTCCGCTGCGACTCTCACGCCGCGCTGCACGTCCCCGGGGATCACTTCTTTTCCTACGCGGTCGCCGAATGCGACGCTGAGGTCTCCGACGTGGCCACCCGTCCGGGCGATGACGCGTCCCGGGAGCTGCTGGAGGTCCATTCGGCCTTCTACGACCACCTCGATGAGGACGAGTTCTATGCGCAGATGATCGAAGCGCGGCGCCTGGTCGTTCGTCTCCACGTCCGCCGCGTCTATGGGGTCCTGTTGGACAGGCCGCCTGGGGTCTGACGATGAACGTCAGCTGGCGCTAGCGCTTCAGCAGCTCGTGCATGGCGTCGGGCAGACTCGACGGCCACATATCCGGAATCGAGGGATCCGTCCTCTCCGCACGAGGGCGCAATTCAGGTTCTATGAGCAGCGCGGAAATCAGCTCGGCCGAACCTCCAATACCTGCCCATGCGTCATCCCAGAGGCTCGACACGAGCCAGCTGCGATCCGAAGGGAACATCAGCTCGGGCAACGCAGTGAACCAGCGACCCTCGTCGCTACGCCAGGTCCGGGCCTCACGCGGACCGGCTTCGACGAGGACGTAGTTCCAGCCTGAGTAGATCCGCACCCGCGGAGCATCATCCAGAACGACATCGCTGGCGCCGGTGTCAAGGAACCCGAGCCACCACGGCTGGGGCTTCGTGTGCGCGCAGAGCACGCGCAGCAACGCGTCGTCAAAGCGATCCTCCGCGGCACGCACGCCGTCGCGGCTCGCCTCGAGCTCCGACGGAAATGCCAGGGTCGCGTATGCCTCGAAGATCGGCGGGATGCTCGCTGCGATTGACAGTCCCCTGGCCACACCGTCGTCGATCCAGACAACGCATTCGTCGGCACCGATGCGCCAGGTTCGGCCATCCTTGATCCGCGTCTGCGGGCTGGGTTCCGACACTAGGTGAGGCTATACCGCCAGGGCCACCTTGCGGCGGGCGTCAGGTAATCGCGCGGCTCCGGGGCGCCCGCGCTCCTGTGACTGCGTTTGTCCGATGGCGACCCGGGGTGCCCGACGACGGGGACGTTGGACCGGCGTTCACAGGCACCAGCCGTTGGTAGCTTGCAGGGATGCTCGACAGGGGCTTACGGCTCGGCGTAATCGTTGCTGTCCTGGCGGCGGTCGTCCTGGTGCCCTCGGCTGGCGCGACCCAGAGGTCAAAGCCGAGGTCGAACGTGTCGTGTCCCAGCTCCCGTGTGCTTCTGCTGGGCTCCTATCCCTCGGAGGTCAGCGCCAACCTGTCGCTCGAGAAGCTTGATCCCGGCCAGCCGACGACCGTCCAGGGACACGACTTCTACTCGGGTCGGCTCGAGAGTCGGCGCGTGGTCCTGGGCATCGCCGGTCAATCGCCCGCCGACACCTACGCCATCACCCAACTCGCCCTGAGTCGATTCTCGTGCATCAGCGCGGTCGTGTTCGAGGGTACGGCGGGCGGGGGTGGCGAGTCGGGGCTCGCGGACGTGACCGTGCCCAGCCGGTGGACTGAATACGACGGGCAGCCCTTCGCCCACGGCCAGAGCTCCGCGAACGTCAGCGCCAAGGCACTCGCGGTCGCAAGGTCGATCGCTGCAAAGGCCACGTCGGAGCTGGGCAACGCCGCCGCGGTGGACGATGGCCCGTGCGCGTGCTCGGGACTCGTCGACACCCTCAAGCTCGTGCCCACGATGCGGTCCCCAAGGGTCATCGTCGGCGGCGGCGGCGAGACCGACAACACAGGCGGCAGCGACCAGTGTCTCGCCGACGGCGGGATGCTCGAGGGCTGCAACCCGTGTCCGCCCGGCTCGACCCAGGCGATGGTCCGAAGCGATGTGACCCCCGGGGCGAGGACCTCGGCGAGCGTGGCGAAGATGGCGTCACGGGCTGCACAGGACGGCGTTCTGGTCCCGAATGCGGCCGAGCTGCTTTCGCGCGTCACGCCGCCGCCGCCGGCCGGGCGGCGTGCCGCGCCGACCCAGTTCGGCACCGCGTCCGGCGCGACATATGTCGCGGACGACCAGCAGACCACCGCCTCAATGCTCGCCGCCCAGAGGCATCACGTGCCGTTCATCGCCTTCCGCGGCATCTCCGACACGAGCGCGGTCGGCGACCTATGGCCGTTCGAGTGGTTGGTCTACCAGCAGCTCGCGGCCGACAACGCCGCGGTCGCGGCGCGACTCTGGATTGGCGCGTGGAATGTTCGCGCGCTCATACGAGGTTGACAGTGAAGCTGGACGGCGCCTGGCGCTTTCTGCGCTCGCAGATCGAAGAGCTACTCGCCGGCTGACCGTTCACGCTGCGCCGGCGTTCGGAGCCGACGAGCGGGCAACCCTCGCCCAGCACGCGGGTGCGGGTGCCAGTTCCCGTTCGATCCAAGCGGCAGCGAGCGCGGCTGGGGGTGGCGCGTCGGTAGTAGCTTCCGGTGGGCACAACCTGTATCCAGGCGTACGCGGATCGAGCCGACCAAAGGAGTACAAGGGCATGTCGTTGAACGACGACAGTTCGCCGGATGACAATGATGGGGCCGATCGTGTCGAAGGTCTCGACGAGCCGTCTTTTGAGGCTCTCGAGGACACCGTCGATAGGCTCGCCGCCGAGGGTCAGAAAGCGCCCTCCCAACACGCGCTGCGACCGCTCCCATATGACAGGCCAATCCGGACGGAAGTAGAGTTCGAAGCGGCCGTTCGTTCAGCGATCGACGGTCTTCCCGACGGGATCCAGAAGAAGCTTGAGGACGTCGTGATTACCGTGTCCGACGACGGACACATCGAGCACGCGTACGGAATGTACGTCCCCGGCTCCGGCCCGGATGACGGATACCGATGGTGGTTCTTTGGCATGGGCCGACGTGCAGAGCTCAGTCAGATCATCATCTATCGAGACACCCTGCTACGCGACTACGGGCGCGATCCAGCTCTCCTCAGAGCAAAAATCACCGAGACCGTACGACACGAAGTAGGCCACGCCCTCGGTTTCGACGAGACCGGCGTGCGCCGTCTGGGACTCTAAGCCCCAGCCAACCCGACCGACAGGCGCGTCGCCTACAGCGGCCCTGCTGAGATACCCGCTCCCACGCTTTTCGCGGGCCATCAGGGGCGCGAACGCCTCCACGCGGACTGAGGCCGTCGACCCGGCGTATCTCGCAGGTCGAGCTCCATCAGACTGGCCTGGAGCCGGCGGATGATGGTGCCGAGAACGCCCGACGCGAGGAGCCCCGGTCCGAGCGGGCCGGAGGAATTCTCTCCGACGCGCGGCAGTTGCCGCAGGGCGGCTCTCGTCGCCGCGGACATATGTTCGAATTGCCAGCGAATCTCCTCCTCGACAGCCTCCGGGCGGTCGGGGGCGGCAAGCCCAGCCGCCTTCGCGGCATACGCGGCTGCACCAAGCGCGTGCGCGCCCAAATGAGCGATGCTCGCCGCCTGGCCGGCCGCTCGCGCGGCGGCCACCGCTGCCGCGTCGCTCGCCTCGCGCGCAGCGCCACCGGCGACAAAACGGCGTCGGATCTCCCCTGCAACGCCAAGTTCGCCATCGGCAAAGGCGCGCGTTCGGGCGATGGCATCGCGGGGGCGGCTGTCCCCCGGCACGTTCGCCTCGAACAGTCCTAGTACCCGCTCCGCGCAGTCCGCCGCCCACGCTGCCACGACCCGCCGGTCGGCTTCGCTCAGCGTCTGGGGGGAACCCACCGCCCGGATTCTCTCACGGCCTCGCGCTCATGCCGTGATAGGTGATGGAATGCGTCCCATGCCCGACGACCCCGACGCTACCCCGGCCTCGCCTGATCCCGACGACCACGTCGCCCGCCTGCGGGCGCAGATCGACGCCGCCAAGGCCCGCCGTGCTGGCTACCGCACGCAGGCCGCCGAGACGGTCGCTCGAGGCGGCCCCGAGCGCCCGACCGACGAGGAGCTGGGGATCATCAAGACCGACGATACGGTCGGCAGGATCGCCGCTGACGCGAGCCAGGAGATCCGGAGCAGGCTACGCGGCCTGACGTCGCGGTTCGGGCGGCGCGGGAAGAAGTAACGGACGGGCTCGGAGGGCCGGCCTACTCACGGCCGGCCGCCCCACACCCCTGGTCGGGACCGCACAACCGCCGGCCGCGGCGGGTGCCCGGTTCAGGATTGCAGCAACGACCAGGTCGTCAACCTCACGGGCGGCGGCTACTGCGGCGACAACGAACCATCCGGCCATACGTATCTGCAGCTCGGCTACAACGGCATCATGGTCAACACGCCGTCAGGGCTGGAGTCGCTCGTGGGGCAGTTCTCGACCAACCCCGGCGTGAGCGCCGGTCTGAACTCGAAGCTGGAGGCGATCGCTCACGCCCCCAACGCAAACGCGAAGGCAGGCCAGCGTCCGCGCGTTCATCAACCAGGTCAACGCCCAGACGGGTAAAGCCCTGACCAACGACCAGGCCTCGACGCTGATCGAGCTGGTGCAGGCGCTCTAAGCACAGGCGAACGTGGCCGACGGAGCGGGGCGGCGGGCAGAATTGCTCGTCTTCCCGCTCCGTCGCCAAGCGCTTGTGCGACGCGACGGCCTCGTCTTGTTACGGACGTTTGCGCCGAAGTCGGCAGGCCAACCGCTGCAAAAACACCAGCGCCTTCTCTCCACGCGATCCCGTTTGGGGCACGAGACCGAGCTGGCGGAGGGCCCCGTTCAGGTCGTAGTCGGCGCGGTAGCGTTCCACGAAGCCATCTCGGAACCACCAATGGTCAACGCCGTCCACAACAAAAGACTTGTCTGTCGGTGCGAAGCCGGGGGGATCAAGTGGACCGGTGTTTGTGCCAACCATTCGCCAGGGAGATAGGGCTTTCGGACGGTCCCGGGAGATGTATGCCGGTTCCAACTCCTCGAAGTGGCAGTCCGGGAACGCGCGCGCGCATGTTCTGACCCATTCCGCTACGGCTCCTCTACCGCGGACGGTTCCGATCGCCGGGTCGAAAAACTCGATGTCCTCGGTACAGAGGGCGGCTAAGCCCTCGCCGTCCAATCGGTTCCAGGCGTCAAGCCAGCGGTGGGTGAAATCATCGAGGAAAGCTTGATCTAGAAGAGACACGGTGACGTCAGTCATGGCAGGCACAAGTATCGCTCGGATCAAGGCCTGAGCGCAAACACTCGGAATCCACGCCGACGCCTCGGTCTAGCCATCGTTTGCCGTGGCTCGGGATCAACGTGGCGGCAGCGTGAGCCGACGGCTGACGACGCTCGCCAGACCTGCGAAGCTGAGGTCATGAACGGCTCAACCATCGACGTGCCGACCCGCGACGGGGTCGCCGACTGCTACCTCACCAAGCCCGCCGGCGCTGGGACACATCCCGGCGTCCTATTCATGATCGATGCGATCGGGCTGCGGCCGCGGATCGAGGAGATGGCCGATCGGATTGCGGCCCAGGGCTACGGCGTCCTCGCCCCGAACGTGTTTTACCGGGCCGGACGCGCTCCGCTGTGGGAGACGCCGGACCTCCACGATCCTGACTCTCGCGGCAGGTTCTTTCAGTCCCTCGGTCCGCTCATGGGCGCGTTCACACCCGCCGCCGTCGCCGCGGACGGCGGCGCTTATCTGGACAAGCTCGGGGAGCTCAGCGACGGTCCCGTCGGGGTGACGGGCTATTGCCTCGGCGGCCGGCTCGGCTGGATGATCGCCGCCGAGCACCCTGATCGCGTCGCCGCGTTCGGCGGCTTTCACGCCGGTCGCATGGTCACCGACGAGGAGGACAGCCCTCATGTGCTCGCGCCCCGGGTGCGCGCGGAGGTCTACTGGGGTCACGCCGACCAAGACCAGAGCATGACGTCGGAGAACGTCGCGACGCTCGATCAGGCGATGGACGACGCCGGCGTGCGGCACACGACCGAGCTCTACGAGGGTGCGCAGCACGGTTACACGATGTCCGACATGGGCGCGTACAACGAAGCGGCCGCCGAGCGCCACTTCACAGCGCTATTCGCACTCCTGGAGCGAGCGCTCCCGCGGTAAGCACATCGCAGGCGCAACGTGCGTCCGCGTTGAGAGTGGGTTCAGGCGACAGAAAGGCCCGCCTGAGCAGGGCTCTCCTTGAGAGCGGCTGAAGGGCCTCGAACACTCGACCTTCTGCATGGCGAGAGCCGGGCGGCCCCTTTGGGCTTCGCAGGTGAGACCCAACAGACACCGAAACGACACTGACCCGTGGGTACTTGCCTGCCAGGATGCGCTCCACCAACCCGACCGGGGTTCAACCCCGTGTGGGAAAAGCACTACAAGGAGGAGCAATGAGCGTTCATCGTCGTCTTGTCCTGACGGCGGCCGCGGTGCTCGCCTGTGCTGCTGCGGGCGGTGGCCTCGCGGTTGCTCAGGGTGGGTTTTCCGGTAAGAGCCGGCATGGCAGGCACAGCTTGAGAAGCCACGCACGGAGATCCGGATCTGGCGCGCGCACGCACCGAGCCGGCTCTGGCTCGGGTTCGCGTTTGCGCGGCCGCCGCCACGGTTCTGGCGTCGGCTCGGGTTTGCGGTCGCGCGGCCGTCATCACCGCGCGGGTTCGCGTTTGCACAGGCGCGGCGACCGCAGAGGCCGGCGCGCCGAGCGCGTACGCCGTTCCTGTCGTTTCCGCGAGCGCGGCTCCCGCGGGGATGACGCCATCCGCGGGGATGACGCCTTCCGCCGTGATAGATGCGGTGACTCTGAACGTGAGGAGGCTGAAGACGCCGCGGCTGACGAAACGGTCCAAGCGCCCAGCTCATTCACGCAGGAGGCGAACTTCGCTGGCTGATGCGTGATTGCCGCCGCCCGCTAGGCGGGCGGCGGCACCCGCGATTCCCATGCCGCAACACCCTTCGAAACCCGTGAGGAGTCGTTCGACGACGGCAACGGCTCCGTCGAAATCAGCAAAGGCCACCTCGAAACCGGCGAGGAGCCCTTTGATACCGAGGAGCTCCAGCAAGTCGGCAAGGAACGCCTCCAACTCAGTGAATGTCGCGTCCGAAGTGGCCAGGGACCGCGCTCACTCAACGAGGGATTTCTTGAACTCGGTGAAGGTCCCCGCGAAGCCAGCGGGCCGGACTTCGTACCGAGCAAGGGCTCTGTCTACTTCGGCGAAGGTTCCCTTGAACTCGGTGAAGGTCCCCTCGGCGGCTACAAGGAACACTTCGGAATCGGCGAAGTTCTCCTTCCCGGCCACTCTCGCGGTCGTGATGGCGCTGTCGGCCGTTGTGGGCTGGGGAATCTCTCAGGCGTTCAGCAGCACACCTCCTGCTTGGTCGGCCGGGGTGTCGCGACCGACTCGACCGGCTCCATCAGCCTTGCCTCACCCCACGTCGAGTTCTGTTGCGGTGGCCAGGTATCACGAGCTGACGATCTACAGACGCCCGATAGGCGCACAAAGGATGCTCACGCTCGCCAGCCCCACGGTTGCGCATGCATCGCTCACCCTGCTGGTCAAGCAGCGGCGAGCGGGCTGGGTTCAGACCTACCTACCGAGCCGCCCAAATGGATCGCTGGGGTGGGTTCGTGCGGGTGCCGTCCGGATACTCAAGGATCCGTGGGAGGTCGCCGTCCGGCTGCAATCGCACCGCCTGGTGGTAAGCCGAGCCGATCACGTGATCCGGACTATCCCGATCGCCGTCGGCAAGCCGTCGACTCCCACGCCGGTTGGCCACTTCTTCATCACCGAACTCCTGAAGCAACCAGATCCCGGAGGGGTTTACGGCCCGTACGCGTTCGGTACTTCGGCCTACTCTGACGTCCTGATGCATTTCGGGAATGGGGGCAACGGCCAGATTGGTATTCATGGGACCGACCAGCCGTGGGTGATCGGGACCAGCGCCAGCCATGGATGCATCCGGCTCTATAACCGGGACATCGTCTGGCTCTCCCAACACATCCCAATCGGGACCCCGGTGCGCATCTCGGCTTGAACGCTCGCGTGTCGCTGGTTTGATTGGTGATCTCAGCTTCGCATCCGGAAATGCCTTCATCCCAGGGCACCACTCAGAAAGGCGCCCCCGTGCCGGGTTGAGCCGAGAGAGCCTGACAACCAGCGCGGGCAACTGTAGGGTGGTGGGTGTTGTGAAGGCGACCACTTCCCGTCGGCTCTCCGCGCTGTCGATCATGGGATCTACTAGCGCCGGTGCGCCGCCCGCCGACGACAGCGGTGCCGAACTACGCACAAGGAGCGCGGAAAGGTGAGACGGCCCCTCGCTATGGCGCTCGCGGGTTCAGCGATCCTGCTCGCAGGCGGGGCCCTGGCGAATGCAAGTCCGGTAGACGACGCCATCGTCCAAACCGGGGACTTCACGCTCAGTTTCAATAACGATGGAGGCGCCACCGCCTTTTGCCCGCCTGGGACGACCGCAACGGGTGGCGGCTTCGGCACCGTCGACCCACCGCCGCTCAACGTCGCCATCAACGTGAGCGCCCCGGTCAACAAGACCGAACTCCCCGGCATGACGCGCACCGGCGATCGCGCTCGCGAGTGGTACGCCTTCGCATACAGCGGTGCCGGCAGCGACGAGGACATGAAGGTCTTCGCGATCTGCTCGGCCTCCACGGATGCTCGGGTGATTGTCGCGAGCTTCTCCGTCCCTGCGTCCACGACGAAGTCGAAGGTGGTCTCGTGTCCACGTGGCCAGCGTGCGCTCGGCGGCGGGCTCGGCATCGCGACCTCGCCGATATCGGGCGTATACGAGGAGGGCAGCGGGCCGCTGTCCATGAGCAAGAGCGTCAGCGGGACGTCGACGGGCGACTCTCCCCGTGCCTGGGAGGTCGCGGCGTACAACGGCTTCGACGTCGCACGCAGCTTTCAGGCGGTGGTCATCTGTTCGAAGAGCGCGAGGCCGCACATCGTTGCCTCACTTGTCCCGGTCGCGCCCAAGAACAGCGTCGAGGTCGCCTCGAGCTGCCCGGCGGGCCAGCGCGCGCTCGGCGGCGGGGTCCTCGTGCTTGGCAAGCCGACCCCGGAGCTTCAGTTCGAGGAGAGTGGACCGCTGAGTGCGGCCGGGACCACGGCCGGCACCGTTGATGGTGACGTTGCGGTCTCCTGGGACGGGGACGTCTACAACCGAACCAGCACGACCCGCAGCTTCAAGACGCTGGCGGTCTGCGCCTGATACCGAAAAGCGCACCCGCGCGAGCAGGAGATCCTCATGCCCCTGCTGAGTGGAGGCGACCGGTTCCCCGGTCCTGGAGGGTCCTGCTTGCCCTGCGCGGTGGCCGCCTCGACCTGCCCACCGCGTTCGGCGGTGACTATGGCGCCGTGCCCATCCACCGGGGACATCCGTGGTGCTCGTACTGCAATGCCCAGCTGGGGGCTTTCCAGCGCGCCGAAGACAGCCTCCGCGACGCCGGCATCCGCGTGGCCGCCCTGTCGGTCGATGACGAGGCCACCACACAGGCGCTGGTCGACAAGCACAAGCTCGGCTTCCCCGTCGGGCACAGCGCCGACGTGTGGGTGATCGCCTGCCCGGACTGGCGCGTTCGTCAACGAGGACCCGCTGTACCTGCAGTCCACCGGGTTCTAACTGGACCTGGCCTGCCTGGTCATCCTCAGTGTTACTCCAG
>CAVPKV010000025.1:0-112163 GCA_963705785.1 uncultured Solirubrobacterales bacterium
TTGCGGGTCACCCCCGACCCGTACGTGACCGTGCGCTACGCCGGCGCGTCGGGAGATTTCAACCCGATCCACATAGACGAGGCGTTCGCCAAGCAGGTCGGCCTGCCGGGGCGGATCCTGCATGGACTGTGGACGATGGCCCAGGTCGCCCGGGCCCACACCGAGGCCGCCGGAGGTCCGGAGAAGCTTCGGCGCCTGTCGGTCCAGTTCCGGGGGATCGGCCAGATGGGGCAGGAGATAGTCGTGTCCGGGACCGTGACGGCGGTGCAGGACGGCGTGGCCAGGGTGGAGTCCGAGGCCGAGCAGGCCGGCCAGCGGATTATCCGCAACGGCTCGGCCGAGCTGAGCGTCTGAATCGTCGCTCGCGCGGCTCGGCCCGGCGGGCCGCGGCCGGCGGGTCTGCCCGGTCACCGCAGCGAGCCTTTCCCGCACATCACCCAGTCAGATCCGTGTGCGGGGCGAGTGGGGCTCGGACCCCGCCAACCCCGCTCCTAGAATCAATCCTGTGCTGACCGAACGACAGGACCTTGTGCTGCGCAAGCTCGTGGAGGAATACCTCGAGGGCGGCGTCCCCGTGGGCTCGAAGCTGCTCTCCGCCGAAGTGCAGTGGGGCCCCTCGACGATCCGCAGCGAGCTGGCCAACCTGGAGGACCTCGGGTTGCTGGGTCACCCCCACACGTCCGCCGGCCGGGTGCCCACCGAAGCTGGTTACCGCCACTTCGTCGATCAGCTGCTGGCCTCCCAGCAGCCCGACCCGGGGCCTCGCCTGGCGCTGTCGCTGGTCCGGCGTGAGCTGGACGAGGCGATGCGGGTGACCACTGAGACGCTCTCGCAGGTGACCAACCTGTTGGCGATCGTGACCGCGCCGCCGCTCCAGACGTCCACGATCAGGCACGTCGAGGTGCTGCTGCTGCAACCACAGGTGCTGATGGTGGTCGTGATCACCTCAACAGGTGGAGTGACCAAGCGGCTGTTCACGTTCTCCCAGCCGGTCGACGCGGGTTTGGCCGACTGGGCGGCCAGCTACCTCAACGAGCGTCTGGTCGGGCTGGGCCTGGGGGCCCGGATGCTTCATCAGCGCCTCCACGACCCATCGCTGTCCGCCTCTGAGTCGGCCTTCCTGGATGCGTTGGCGCCGGTGTTCACCGATCTGGTGGCGGGTTCGGACGAGTCGCTCTATCTGGAGGGCACCTCCCGCCTGGTGCGCGATGACGCATTCACCGACGTGTCCGAGCTCAACGCGCTGATGGACGTGCTCGAGCGCCGGGTCAGCCTGCTCGGGCTGCTCCGGACGGCGCTGGGCGAACGCGACGTCGTTGTGAGGATCGGCACCGAGAACGACGTACCGCAGCTGCGCTCCGTGGCGCTCGTGGCGGCGGGATACGGCCTCCCCCAGCGGCGACTCGGGGCGGTGTCGGTGATCGGGCCGCTGCGGATGGACTACGGCCAGGCGATCAGATCGGTCAGAGACGCAGCCAGCCAACTCTCTCGCTTCGTGGCCGAGGTGTACGACGAGCGGTGATGGTGATCCGATGCCTGTGACACGCGACTACTACGAGATCCTGGGCGTGTCCCGGGATGCCGACGAGGCCACCATCAAGAAGTCCTTCCGCCGAATGGCCCGGGAACTCCATCCCGACGTCAACCGCCACGATCCGCAGGCCGAGGAGAAGTTCAAGGAGGCGGCCGAGGCCTACGAGGTCCTGTCCGACGCCGACCGGCGGGCCACATATGACCGTTACGGTCACGACGGGCTGCGCAGCGGCGGCTATGCGCCCAACTTCGACGGCTTCGGCTCGGTGGCCGACATTTTCAACGCTTTCTTCGGCGGCGCCTCCGGAGGGCTGGCCGACATCTTCGGCGGAGGGGGCCGGACCAGTGGTCCGGTCCAGGGCGGAGACGTGGCGGTCGCCGCTGAGGTCGACCTCGGGGAGGCCGCACGGGGCGCCACCGTCGAGGTGACCTACGACGTGGTCTCGCTCTGCCCCCACTGTCACGGGAACGGCGCCGAGCCGGGGACGCCGATTGAGACCTGCCCCAAATGCGGTGGAGCCGGCCAGCTCCGCGCGGTGTCCAATACGCCCTTCGGTCAGATGGTGCGAACTGCGGTGTGCGATACGTGCGGCGGCGACGGCCGGGTGGCCAAGGACCCGTGCCACGAGTGCCGCGGGCGGGGACGGAGAGCGGAGCGGGCCAAGGTGTCGGTCGACATTCCGGCTGGGATCGCCGATGGCCAGCGGATGCGGATCGCCGGGCGCGGCCATGCCGGCGAGCGGGGAGGGCCGCCGGGCGACCTGTACGTGTTGGTCAGGGTGCTTGAGGACCCCCGGTTCGTCCGGGACGGCAACGACCTGGTCACGGTCGTGGACGTGTCCGCCCCGTTGGCCGCACTGGGGACGACGGTGCAGGTGCCGACTCTGGACGGACCGGTCGATGTCGAGATTCCGGCCGGCACCCAGCCCCACGATGCGCTCAAGGTCCGCGGCGCCGGGCTCCCGTCGCTGCGCGGACGGCCGGGGCGGAGCGGTGATCTGCGGGTGGTCGTCAACGTGATCGTGCCCCGCCACCTGACGGGCGAGCAGCGCGAGCTCTACGACCGTCTGGCCGGCACGATGACCGAGCACAACCTCCACTCGGGCGAGGGCGTGTTCGGCAAGCTCAAGCGGGCCTTCGGGGGCTAGAGCGGTCTTGATTCGCCTGGCCGTCCGGGTTCGCGGCGAGGAGGCAGAACTGGTGTTGGCCGAGCTGTTGGAGTTGGCCCCGGGTGGCGTGGAGGAGGTCGAGCTCCCGGGCGGGATCATCGAATACGCCGTCTACGGGGCACCCGGCGAGCTCCCGGAGCTCCCGGCGCTGCGGGCGGCGGCCGACGGAGCGCTCGTCGAGGTGCGGACCGACGAGGTGGCCGACGATTGGGATCAGCGCTGGCGCCGGTTTCACCGGCCGCTGGTCCTGGAGGGGCGGCTGACCGTGCGGCCACCCTGGGAGCCACCCGGCGACACGCCGATCGACCTCGCGATCGATCCGGGCCGGGCGTTTGGAACCGGCGCCCACGCCACGACCCGGCTGTGCCTGGAGCTGTTGATGGACCTGCCTCCCGACGGGTCATTCATCGACCTGGGCTGCGGGTCCGGGGTGCTGGCCATTGCCGCGGCCAAGCTGGGCTTCTCACCCGTCCTCGCCCTGGACAACGACCCCGTAGCCGTCGAGATTGCCCGGGCCAACGCGCATGAGAACGAGGTGGAGATCGATGTGCAGCGGCTGGACCTGCGGCGAGACCCGACCCCGGTGGCCGGGACCATGACCGCCAACCTGCTCAGACCGCTGTTGATGGAGCTGGCTCGGGCCTGGGAGTGTGCTCCGGCCGGGGCCCCTGAGACCCTGATCGCCAGCGGCCTGCTGGCTCGCGAGGCCGCCGAAATCACGGAGGCCTTTGGGAGGCTGGGCCTGCGCCGGACCGCCCGGCGGGACCTGAGCGACTGGACCGCGCTGCTCCTGGAGCGCAATCTCTAAGCTGCGCCCCCTGAATCGCAACGCCAGACAGATCCTCGCTCGGTTGATGATCATCGGCGTGCTGCTGGCGGCCCCGATCGGGGCGGCCGGCTGCGGCGCGGCGGCCCACTACCTGGGCAACGTGGTGGCCCACAAGATCGCCAACCACTTCGCCAAGACGCCCGCCGCCAGACGGCGCGTCAACAAGGCGTTCTGCGTCTACAGCGTCTACCGGGCCTTCCACGACCTGACGCATCACCACCTCATCTTCGGCGCCCTCAACGTGCACCAGGCCCTGAAGAACTGCGAGGCTGGTTTCGGGCGCAACCAGCGCTGAGGCGAGGCGCGGCAGGTGGCCTCCTTCGCGGTCAAGTTCCTGGGTTGCAAGGTCTCCCAGGCCGACGCGATGCTGGCCCGCCAGGCGCTGATCGACGCCGGCCATCGCGAGGCCCCTGAGCAGGAGGCCGAGCTGCACGTCGTCAACACGTGCTGCATCACCAGCGAGGCCGAGGCCAAGTCGCGCCACTCGGTCAGACGGTCACTGCGCGCGGCCCAGCGGGTCTACGTGAGCGGCTGCGCGGCCAACCTCAACGCCGGACAGTTCCGGGACATAGATGCGCGGGTTACCGCGCTCACGGGCACGGCCGAGGACGTGGCGGGAGAGCTCGGCGGGTGCGCCGACCTGGAGCACGACGTCCTGGCTCGGGAGCTGGCCCGCGAGCAGAGCCGCGCGACCCTCCAGCCGACCCGGACCCGCGGGTTCGTCAAGGTGCAGGACGGGTGCGACTGCCGGTGTGCCTACTGCATCATCCCCACGGTGCGGGGCAGCGCGCGCTCCCGCCCGGCCAGCGCGATCCTGGACGAGGTCCGCCGGCGGGTGGCCCAGGGCCAGCCGGAGATGGTCATGACGGGGATCAGCGTGGGCGACTACCGCGATCCCGAACGCGGCCTCGAGCTGGGTCAGCTGATGGTCTCCGTCGCCCAGGTCCCGGGCGTTGAGCGGGTCCGGCTGTCCAGCGTTGAGGTCATCCACGTCCGCGAATCGCTGATCGAGGCGCTGGTGTCCGAGCCGCGCGTCTGCCCCCATCTCCACATCCCGATGCAGTCCGGCGACGACGCGGTGCTGGGCGACATGCAGCGCCACTACACCGCCCGGGAGTACCAGGAGATCGTGGCCGCGCTCCGCGCCGCCGTGCCGGCCGTCAACGTGACCACCGACGTGATCGTGGGCTTCCCCACCGAGACCGTGGCGGCCTTTGAGCGGACGCTCAACGCCGTCGAGGAGGCCGGCATCTCGCGAGTGCACACGTTCCCGTACTCGCCCCGCCCGGGGACGGTCGCCGCGGGGCTGGGAGATCAGGTTCCACCGGAGGAGAAAAAGAGCCGCTCGCAGGTCATGCGGGGCCGCTCGGAGGCTCTCTCGCGCCGGCGGCGGGCGGCCAAGCTGGGCCGCCCGGAGCGCGTCCTGGTGGACAAGGTGGCCGACACCCAGTGCTCGGGCTACACGGCTGACTACACCCGCTGCTATCTGGCGCCGGGGGCGGCGAAGCGGGGCGAGCTCGTGGACGTGGTCTGCCGTGAGCTCCAGGCCGACGGGATGTGGTGCGAGGCGGCCTGAGCGGGTGCTCGCAGGGCCGCTGAGGGTGCCCGGCCCTGGGAGGGTGCTCACTTTGCGGCAAATATTGCGGTTTTTTCAGCACGCTTCCCTTGGGACCACCCGACGCCCCGCCACTATCCTGGTCTGAGTGGCCATAACCGAGCAGCTCCGCACCGACATCAACGCCGCCATGAAGGCGGGCGAGCGCGAGCGAGTGAGCGCGCTCCGGCTCGTCCTGTCCGAGCTCCAGAAGGCGGCCAAGGAGGGTTCCGACGACGAGCTGGCGGTGTTGCGACGCGAGCGCAAGCGCCGGTTGGACGCGGCCGAGCAGTTTCGCGGGGCCGGGCGCTCCGAGCTGGCCGACCAGGAGGAGTCGGAGGCCGGCCTGATTCAGGGCTACCTGCCAGCCGAGCTCGGCGACGCCGAGCTTGAGGTGCTGGTCGCCCAGGCGATTGCGCAGACCGGCGCCAGCGACCCCAAGGACATGGGGCAGGTGATGAAGGTCGTGATGGCCCAGACGGCCGGCCGGGCCGACGGCAAGCGGGTCTCGGCCCGCGTGCGGGAGGCGCTCGGGGCGAACTCCTGAATGCGCAAGCAGCTCGAGTTAGACAACTCGGTGGCCACTGAGCTGGCTGGAAGCGGCGACGCCGTCCTGCAGGCGCTCCAGGCGGATCTCGATTGCGATGTCTTCTTGCGGGGCAACGTGCTCACGCTGGACGGCTCGCAGGAGGCCATCGACACGGCCGAGACCGTCGTCCGGGAGCTGGCCGAGCTGGTCGAGCAGGGGCACGAGATCGCCCCGGGAACAATTGAGGCGGTGACCCGGGCGCTGGACGCCCACGAGTCACCCGCCAACATCCTTGAGGACGTCGTGTGGCGCCACCGGGCGGCCAAGATCGCCCCCAAGACGGTCAATCAGAAGCGTTACGTGGACTCGATCCGGCGCAACACGATCACGTTCGGAATCGGTCCGGCCGGGACCGGCAAGACGTTTCTGGCCGTGGCGGTGGCGGCGGCCGCGCTGAGCCGCCGGGAGGTTAGCCGCATCATCCTGACCCGGCCCGCGGTGGAGGCGGGCGAGCGGCTCGGCTTCCTCCCCGGCGACCTGATGGCCAAGGTGGATCCATACCTGCGCCCGCTGTTCGACGCCCTGCACGACATGCTCGAGCCGGACAAGGTCAGCCAGTACCTGGACCGCGGAGTGATCGAGGTGGCCCCGCTGGCATTCATGAGGGGACGGTCCCTTAACGACAGTTTCATCATCCTCGACGAGGCCCAGAACACGAGTCCTGAGCAGATGAAGATGTTCCTGACGCGGCTGGGGTTCAACTCCAGGATGGTCGTCACTGGCGACATCACCCAGATCGACCTCCCGGTGGACCAGGACTCGGGTCTGGTGGTCGTGACGGACATCCTCCAGGGGGTGGAGGGAATCGATTTCGTGCGGTTCGGGGAGGACGACGTGGTCCGGCACAAGCTCGTCCGCCGGATCGTCGAGGCGTACGCGGAGCACGCGCAGAAGTTGGCACCGGATCTGCGGCCGCGTAAGCGGGCGTAGATCCGACGTGCGGCGGAGGACCTGAGCCGTGCTCGAGGTCGATGTGATCGGCATCGAGGGGATCGCCCCCGGCGGATCGGAGGGCGACGCCGACGGCCCGACGGCCCATGAGGTTGAGGAGCTGTGCGCGCTGGTGCTGTCGTCGGCCGGCATCGACGAGGGCCACGCCGCCGTGCAGTTCGTCTCCGAGCAGCGCATTCAGGAGCTCAATCGCCGCTTCCGGGGGATCGATGAACCGACCGACGTGCTGGCCTTCGGCGTGGACGAGGACGCTCCGGTGGCCGGCCCCCGGGAGCTCGGCGACATCGTGGTCTGCCCCGAGCACACGATTGACGTGCGCGAGGCCGTCGTCCATGGTGCACTCCATCTGACGGGCATGGACCACGAGGCGGACGACGGCGAGATGCTCGCCCTGCAAGCCGAGCTGATGCGCTGGATCCGGTGACCGGGCACCCGCGCACGGAGCCGTCCACGCGCTCCGGCTTCATCGCCCTGGCCGGCCGGCCCAACGTCGGCAAGTCGACGCTCGCCAACGCGATCGTGGGGGTCAAGGTGGCGATCGTGTCCGACAAGCCCCAGACCACGCGCCGGGCCATCCGCGGGGTCGCCACCGGTCCCGATTGGCAGCTCGTGCTGATCGACCTGCCCGGGGTCCAGCGGCCCCGGGACGCCCTGACCGAGCGGATGCAGCGGCGCGTGGAGCGGGAGCTCCAGGACGCCGACGCCTGCGTGCTCGTGCTCAACGCCGAGGAGGGTGTTGGTCCTGGCGATCGCTTCATCGCCCAGCTCCTCAAGGCGGCGCCGGTGCCCGTGGTGGTGGCCGTCAACAAGATCGACCGGGTGGGGCGGGCTAAGACGGTGGCCGCGCTCCAGGACGCCGTGGGGCTGGCCGTCGGGGATGACGTGTTCGCCGTGTCAGCTCAAACGACGGCAGGGATCAGCCCTCTGACCGAGCACCTGGTGTCGCTCCTGCCCGAGGGGCCGTTCTACTTCGAGCCCCAGCAACGCTCCGACCAGGGCGAGCACGTGAGGCTGGCCGAGCTGGTGCGCGAACAGGTGCTGCGGCGCACGCGTGAGGAGCTGCCTCATGCCGTGGAGGTCCAGGTGGAGGCGCTCGAGCGCCAGGACCGCAAGGCCGGCGGGCTCGTTCGGATCGAGGCCGTGGTCCTGGTCGAGACGGAGTCCCAGAAGCGGATCCTGATCGGGGCCCAGGGGCAGATGATCAAGGCGATCGGGATCGCCGCCCGGCGGGTGATCGAGAAGGAGGTTGGCGTTCAGGTTCATCTGGCGCTCAGGGTCCAGGTCCGCCGCCACTGGCGGGGCGACGAGCGCGTCCTGGACCGACTGGGGATCGAATAACCCCGCCCTGGGTGCATTCCCGCGCACGTACACTGGCTCCGTGGCTGACCTCGAGCTGGACGAGCTGGAGTTCGACGAGCGCGGGCTGATCCCGTGCATCGTCCAGGACTGGCGCACGGGTGAGGTGCTGACGCTGGCCTACATGAGCTCGGAGGCGCTCGAGCTCACGCTCGGCACCCGGGAGATGCACTTCTTCAGCCGCTCGCGCCAGGAGCTGTGGCACAAGGGGGCCACCTCCGGCGACACCCAGGCGCTCAGGGCGCTCCGCTACGACTGCGACGGCGACGCCCTGCTGGCTCTGGTCGAGCCCGCGGGTCCGGCCTGCCACACCGGCGAGCGGACGTGCTTTCACCGGGGCCAGCTCGAGCCCGCGGCGCCGCACGAGGCACTGCCCGCGCTCGAGCGGACGATCGCCGACCGCGACGCCGTCCGTCCGGAAGGCTCCTACACGGTGAGGCTGCTCGAAGACCGAGAACTGACCGCCTCCAAGGTCCAGGAGGAGGCCGAGGAGGTCGTCCGGGCGGCCCGGGAGGAGTCCGACGACCGTGTGGCCGAGGAAGCGGCCGACCTGATCTACCACCTCACGGTGCTGATGCGGGGCCGCGGGCTGACACTGGCCGACGCCGAGCAGGTCCTGGATGGCCGTCGCGGCTGACGCCATCTCCGAGGCGCTGCCCTCGCTCCAGACCGCTCGTGGGCTCGCGGAGAAGTACAACCTGATCCCGGTCCATGTGACGTTCATCGACGACCTGCTGACGCCGGTGTCGGCCTTCCTCAAGCTCCGGGACGGCGAGCCGGCGTTTCTGCTCGAGTCCGCCGAGCAGGGTCGGGTCGGGCGCTACTCGTTCATCGGCGTGCGCCCGCGCCAGGTACTCCGGTGGTCGCTGGGCGAGCCGGGGGATCCCTATCAGCTGGCCGCGTCAGCCCTGAGCGGCTTCCGGACCGCCCCGGTGGGCGGGGAGATGGGCCTGGCCGCGCCCTTCACCGGCGGGGCAGTGGGCATGTTCGCCTACGACCTGGTGCGCACGATGGAGCCGCTGGGGGAGCCGGGCCCCGACCCGATCGGGCTGCCCGACCTGGCCCTGATGCTGAGTGATGTGCTCGTGATCTTTGACCACCTCAAGCACACGGTCACGCTGTTGACCAACCTCTACCCGGAGGAGGGGGACCTGGAGTCCTCCTACCGTCAGGCGCTCCAGACGCTGGCGGAGATTCGCGCGCGCCTGGCCGGCCCGGTGCCAGCGGCTCCCGAGCGGTCCGGGCCCGCTCGCTCACCAGGACCTTTTCGATCGAATATGTCCAAGGAGGCCTTCGAGGCCACGGTGGCCAGGATCATCGAGTACATCCGGGCCGGAGATGCCTATCAGGTGGTTCCCTCGCAGCGCTGGTCGGCCGAGGTCCCGGTGGAGGGCTTCTCCATCTACCGGGGGCTGCGGGCCGTCAATCCCAGCCCGTACATGTACTTCCTGGACTTCGGCGACTTCGAGATCGCGGGGGCCAGCCCCGAGCCCCTGATCACGGTCAAAGGCCGGCTCCTCACCACCCGGCCGGTCGCCGGCACGCGGCCCCGGGGCACCAACCCCGAGGAGGATCGGCGGATGGCCGAGGAGCTCCTGTCCGACCCCAAGGAGCGGGCCGAGCACGTGATGCTGGTCGATCTGGGACGAAATGACCTGGGGCGGGTGTGCGAGTACGGCACCGTGACGGTCGACGAGCTGATGGCCGTCGAGAACTACAGCCACGTGATGCACATCGTCTCGAATGTGACCGGCCGGATGCGCCCGGGAGTGACCGCGCTGGACGCGTTGCGCTCGGTGCTCCCGGCGGGAACGCTGTCCGGGGCGCCCAAGGTCCGGGCGATGCAGATCATCGACGAGCTCGAGCCGGTCAAGCGAGGGGGCTACGGGGGGGCGATCGGCTGGGTCAGCTACACGGGCGACCTGGACACCTGCATTCACATCCGCACGGTTGTGATCAAGGACGGCCAGGCCCACGTCCAGGCCGGAGGAGGGACGGTCGCGGACGCCGTGCCCGAGCGCGAGTTTGAGGAGTCCGTGGCCAAGGCCCAGGCCGTGATGGCGGCAATCGAGCTGGCCACCCGACAGCCGGAGTGGCCGTAGCCCAGAGCGGCTGGGAGCGTCGCGCCACGGAAACGCTCACCTTCCTGTTCACGGATATCGAGGGCTCGACGTCGTTGCTCGAGCGCCTGGGGCACGAGCTCTACGGCCAGCTGCTCGCCGATCATCATCGATTGATCCGGGCCGCCATCGCTGCCCACGGTGGGCGAGAGGTGGATAACCAGGGCGATGGGTTCTTCTTGGTGTTCTCCTCAGCGACCGCCTGTGCCGCCGCGGCGACCCAGATTCAGCAGGCGCTGGCCGCCCATCACTGGCCGACCGGGGAGCCAGTCAGGGTCCGGATGGGGATGCACTCCGGGGAAGCCTCTGCGACAGCCTCCGGCCTGATCGGATTCGACATCCACCGAGCAGCCCGAGTGGCCGCGGTCGGCTACGGGGGTCAGGTCATCATGTCCGAGACGACCGCCGCGCTGGTGCGGGACAGGCTTCCCGAGGGCGCCTCGCTGCGGGATCTCGGCCTTCATCGCCTCAAGGACCTGGGCCGCCCTCAACAGATCTTTCAGTTGGACGCCGAGGGCCTCCAGGCCGATTTCGGTCCGCTGCGCTCGCTTGACCATCCGCTCCTGGCCAACAATCTGCCGACGCAGTCGGCGTCATTCATCGGGCGCGATCGGGAGCTCGAGGAGGTGCGCGCGCTTCTCGCCTCGACGCGGCTGGTGACGCTCACCGGGGCGGGTGGGTGTGGCAAGACCCGCCTCGGCCTGGAGCTGGCGACTGAAGCTCTGGACGGGTCCCGCGACGGCGTTTGGCTGGTCGAGCTCGCGGCCGTGGCCGAGCCGGATGAGGTCGCGGGGACCGTGGCGGGAGCACTCGGGATCCCGGGCCGGTCGGGGCGCGGGGACCTGGACAACCTGCTCGAGGCGCTCGCGCTGCAGAACGCCCTGATCTTGCTGGACAACTGCGAGCACGTGATCGCCATGTGCGCCAGGGTGGCCGACGCAATCCTCCGACGGTGTCCCAGGGTCCAGCTCCTGGCCACAAGCCGCGAGCCGCTCGGCGTCGCCGGCGAGAGCGTCTACCGCGTACCTTCGCTGTCCCTGCCGTCGGAGGACGATGACTTCGCCGCACTCGCCCAGTCGGATGCGGTCGTCCTATTCCTCGAGCGCGCCCGCGCCCAGGGCGTGGATCTGAGGCTAGATGATCGTTCGGGCCCGGTGCTGGCCTCGACCTGCCGGAGACTGGACGGGATGCCGCTGGCCATCGAGCTGGCCGCCGCGCGGTTGCGGTCGCTGTCGATCTTCGAGCTGCACGAACTTTTGGACGAGCGCTTTCGCCTCCTGACCGGGGGCAGCCGCGCCGCGCTCGAGCGCCAGCAGACCCTCAGGGCGACCGTCGACTGGTCGTACTCGCTCCTGACCGACACCGAGCGCTCGCTGTTGCGACGACTGTCCGTGTTCGTGGGCGGGTTCGACCTGGAGGCGGCGAACGCTGTGTGCGTGTTCGGGGAGATCCAGCGGCTTGACGTCGCGGATCTGCTTGGGTCGCTCGTCGACAAGAGCCTGGTGGTGGCTGATCAGGGCGGGGAGGGCATGCGCTATGGGCTCCTGGAGACGATCCGGCAGTTCGCCGCCGAGCGGCTGGCCGAGACGGATGCATCAGAGGCCGTGGCGCTCGCCGAGACGCACGGTCAGTACTTCCTGCGCCTTGCCGAGGCTGCTTCAGAGCACCTCAGAGGGCCCGAGCCCGGACCCTGGTTCGCCCGGCTGGATGCGGATCAGCCCAACCTCCGTCGGGCGATCGAGCGCGCATCGGAGGATCCTGAGTTGACCCCTCAGGTTGTGCGCTTCGCGATCGCCCTCGGGTACTACTGGTTCACTCGGGCCCGGAGGCGCGAGGCGTTCGAGCTCGTGATGCCGGCTCTGTCTCGTCCGGAGGCCACGGAGGATCCCAAGCTCTACCTCAGGGCGCTCGTGTTCGCGGTCAGTTTCGCGTCGGCGGTCGACGCCGAGATCGCCCGGCAGCTCTGGGAGGAGGTGGCGTGGCGGGCGCGAGAACTCGGCGACCCGACCCTCGAGGTCTGGGCCGTGCTGACGGGGGCCTATGTGCGATTGCTGGCCGGTGACCGGGAGGCCGCGGCGGCGTTGGCGGGAGAGGCACTCGAGCGAGCCAGGGGGATCGACGACGATCAGCTGTCAGCCGAATGTGCCCTGGCCGGCATCACCTGCGGCGTCGATCTCGACCCGGCGGATGCCCTTGCCTGGGCCGAGCGGTCGGGCAACCTGCTTTTGACGCACGACCTCCACCTCCTGGCCGGTGAGCAAGCGCTGGAGGCGGGCGACGCCGCCGGAGCACGAAGCCATTTCGCTCGCGCGGCCGCGGTGGGTCGCGTGTTCGGGGCGGCGACTCAGTACTCAGGGGTCCCACTCGCCCTGGCGCTGCTGGCGGAGGGGGATCGCGACGGCGCGAGGTCACTGCTGCTCGACGCCGTCCGCACCACCCGCCGTACCGGTGATCAGCCTGGGCTGGCGGCCTCGGTTCTTGGAATGGCCTACCTGGCCGGCGATCGTGCCGACTGGGAGCGCGCGGCGAAGCTCCACGGCGCGTCGCAGGCGATCCTCGACCAGATCGGGGTGTCCTGGCTCCACTACGACCGGCTTCGCCTGCGCAGCATCGACACGATCCGGGCCAACCTGGGCGACGAGCAGTACGAGCGCCTGTACGCGGCGGGACTCGAGCTCCGGCAGGAGCAGGCAATCGAGCTGGCGCTGGGCCAGGCGACCGAGCAAGCGTCCCTGTTACCCACGAGCCCGGGTGGTCCGTAGGCTGTGAGCACGGAGACACTCGCTGTGAGCACGGAGACACTCACCTTCCTGTTCACGGATATCGAGGGCTCGACGTCGTTGCTCGAGCGCCTGGGGCACGAGCTCTACGGCCAGCTGCTCGCCGATCATCATCGGCTGATCCGGGCCGGGATCTCCGGGCACGGTGGCCAGGAGGTCGACACTCAGGGTGACGCCTTCTTCGTCGTGTTCTCCTCGGCCAGTGCGTGTGTCGCGGCGGCGGTCGAGATGCAGCTCGGATTGGCGTCTCACCGCTGGAACGGGGGCGAGCAGGTGCGGGTGCGGATGGGGATCCATGCCGGCGAGGCGTCCGAGACGAGCACCGGCCTGGTGGGGTACGACGTGCACCGCGCCGCGCGCGTGGCAGCGGTGGCTCACGGCGGCCAGATCCTGCTCTCCGAGACCGCGGCAGCATTGGCCCGGGACTCGCTCCCGGAGGGTGCGTCACTCAAGGATCTGGGGCACCACCGCCTCAAGGATCTCCGCCGCGCCCAGCAGATCTTCCAGCTCACCGCCGACGGGCTGGCGCCTGACTTCCCGCCCCTGCGCTCGCTCGACAACCCGCTGCTCCCCAACAACCTGCCAGCGCAGCTGGCCAGCTTCATCGGCCGCGAACAGGAGCTCGACGAGGTCCGGGCTCTGGTCCAGTCCTCACGGCTCGTCACCCTCACCGGCGCCGGAGGCGCCGGCAAGACCCGCCTGGCGCTACAGGTCGCCGCCGAGATGCTCGACGGGTCGGGAGACGGGGTGTGGCTGGTCGAGCTGGCCTCGGTCGCCGACGAGGACGAGGTGCCGACGGCGATTGCGCAAACGCTTGGCATCACCACCCAACCCGGGCGTGCGGCCTCGGAAGTGCTGTTGGATGCCGTGGCGCCCCAGGAGCTTCTGATCGTGCTCGATAACTGCGAGCACCTGACCGCGGCCTGCGCCACGGTCGCGGACGCCGTCCTGCGACGGTGCCCGAAGGTGCACGTGCTGGCTACCAGCCGGGAGCCGCTGGGGCTGGGCGGCGAGAGCATCTACCGGGTGCCCTCCCTCTCGATCTCGACCTCGGAGGAAGAGGCGGGGGAGAGTTCGGATGCCGTGGCGCTGTTCGCCGCTCGGGCCCGGGACCAGGGGGCCGGATTCGTGATCGACTCTGAGACCGTGCCGCTGGTCGAGTCGATCTGTCGGAGACTGGACGGCATGCCGCTGGCCATCGAGCTCGCGGCGGCCCGGCTGCGGTCGCTTTCGCTGAGCAGCCTGTCCGAGCGCCTGGACGAGCGGTTCCGACTGCTGACCGGAGGGAGCCGCAGCGCGCTGCCCCGCCAGCAGACCCTCCAGGCCACCGTGCAGTGGTCCTACTCGCTTCTGGACGTGCGCGAGCAGGCCGTCCTCCGGCAGCTGTCGGTGTTCGTGGACGGCTTCTATCTCGAGGCCGCGGAGGCTGTGTGCGCGCAGGGCGACGTCGAGTCGTTCGACGTCCTCGACCTGCTGGGATCGCTCGTTGACAAGAGTCTCGTGGGCGCTGAGCCGCGAGGAGAGCAGCTCCGTTACGGCCTGCTCGAGACCATCCGGCAGTTCGCCGCCGAGCGGCTGCTGGATGCCGGCGAAAGCGCGGCCGAGACCGCGCGCCAGGCGCACTGCGCCTACTTCATCGCGCTGGCCGAGAAAGCCGGCCCGCACCTCACCGGGCCTGAGCAGGGGCGATGGCTGGCTCGCCTGGGCGCCGATCACGCCAATGTCCGGAGGGCAATCGACCAGGCGTCGGCTGATCCGGCTAAGGCCGCGCAGGTCGTGCGTGCGCTCGTGGCCCTCGAGCGGTACTGGTGGGTCGGGTCGCGAGGGATGGAGATCATCGGCGTCCTGCTGGAGGCGCTCCAACATCCCGACGTGCAGGACGATCCAGCGCTGCTCGCGAGGGGGCTGATCCTGGCGGCTCGCGGGTCGATCGTCCTCGACATTGAGAGCGCGCTGCGCCGGATCGGACAGGCGGTCGAGGTTGCCCGCCGGATCGATGACGAGAGGATTCTGGCCGACGCGCTGGGCATGTCGGCCGGCGCCCATGCCTTCGCCGGACGGCTGGACGCCGGATATCCCCTGTCGCAAGAAGCCGTGCGCCGTGCCCGGTCGGTGGGCGACGACCGCGTGCTCGAGGATGCGCTGTCGGCGGGTCTTCTGTACGGGCTGTACGACCATGCGGTCGACCGCGCCCCGACCGATGAACTCCTGCGTGACGCACTGGCGGCGGCCGATCGTCTGGGGGACGTCTACATGGCCGCGATGCTCCACAACAACGCCGGCATTCTTGCGCTGTCGGTGGGGGACGTCCGGGCTGCACGCGGCCACTTGGAGGAGGCGGAAACGGCCAATGAGGCCATTGGCGTCACCATGTACAACGTGAGCATCAGCATGGGCATGGTCCGGCGCGAGGAGGGCGACCGAGAGGGGGCGGCCTCGATGCTCAGGGCCGCCCTGATGATCTGCCGGCGCACCGGGGATCGCTTTGGTCTGGCCTATGCGGCGCTAGGGCTGGCGTGTGTGGCCGCTGATGCCGGCCAGTGGCGGCGCGCCGCCGAGCTCCACGGCGCGGCGAAGGGGTTCCTGGACCAGACCGGCCAGCCCTGGCTGCCCTATTACAGCCGGTTCCTGCAGGAGAGCACCGAGGGCGCCCGCGCCCAGCTGGGCGACGTCGAGTTCGACCGTGCCTACGCGGCTGGGCGCGCGCTCCTCTACGACGCCGCGATCGAGCTGGCCGCCCGTAGGCCAGAGTGGGGTTAGCGTCAGCTACGGGCTTCTGAGCCGTTGGGTGGGCATGCGGCACCGGCGCCCGACGATGATCTCCCTGGCGCTGCTCGCTCTGGCCACCTCGGCGGTGGCCGCCAGTGGCCCCACCCCTCCGAGCCACGACCCGTTCTACAACCCGCCGCGGTCACTGCGGTCCTATGCCCCGGGTGCGATCCTCCGCCGGCGCAGGGTGACGCTCTCGCCCACAAACGAGCTCGCCTCCACGACCGCGTACCAGCTTCTGTACCGGACCACGAGCGCCACCGGCGCGCCGATCGCCACCGCAACCACACTGCTGCTGCCGTCGGCCCCGGCATCCGGACCGCGCAAGCTCCTTTCCTACCAGACGGCCGAGGACAGCCTGACGACCAACTGCGCTCCCTCGTACACGATGCGCGGCGGCAACAACGGCGGGAGTACGCAATGGGCCGAATCCCAGGAGGTCGCCTATGGTCTGGCGCACGGGTGGGATGTGGTCGTCCCCGACTACCAGGGCCCTCAATCGGAGTGGGCGGTGGGGCCGGTCGAGGGTCGGACCACGCTTGACTCGATCCGGGCCGTCGAGCGCTTCGCGCCGGCCCACCTCGAGGGGCCGCGGACCCGCGTCGGAATGATCGGCTACTCGGGCGGGTCTATTCCCACCCTGTGGGCCAACGTGCTGGCCCGTCGGTACGCGCCTGAGCTGCACCTGGTGGGCGCCGCCTCGGGCGGCAACGTGCCCAACCCGATCGAGAATCTGAGCAAGGTCAACGGCGGCCCGTTTGCCGGCACGCTCATCGGCGTGTCGGTGGCGGTCAACCGGGCCTATCCCCAGCTGCGGCTGAACGCTCTTCTGAACGCCAAGGGGCGGGCGCTCGCGGCCAAGGACGGCGCGGACGCCAGCGGCTGTGCCGGCTCGGTGACCAACGCGCCCGGCGGGACGGTCGCCGACTACACCCACTACAGGACTCCCCAGGCACTGGAGGCGCTCCCCCGGGTCAAGCGGGTGTACAAGAAGCTCGACCTGATCGGCCTGCCCCGCCCCGAGGCTCCCTCGTATCTCTACCAGGAGCTCCATGACGAGCTGGCCATCATCGGGCCGGTGGACCAGCTGGTCGCATCCGACTGCGCGCGGGGAGCGGTCATCGACTACCACCGCAACCCGGCCGGCGAGCACCTGACGGGGGCCGGCGCCTACGTGGTCCCCGCCGTCCAGTATCTGGCCGCCCGGTTCGCCGGAAAGGCTGCGCTGGACACCTGTCCGCGACGCTGACGCTCAGCCCGGGGTTGCGGGCCGGAGGGGGCGGGCGGGAGGGGCGGGCGGGGCGCGTTACCGTTCGTGTCCCGTGCGCGTTCTGGTGATCGACAACTACGACAGCTTCACCTACAACCTGGTCCAGTACCTGGGGGAAACCGGCCCGCCCAGCCCCGAGATCGAGGTTGTCCGCAACGACCACGCCACCGTGGACGAGCTCCTGGTCCGGGGCTATGACCGGGCCATCATTCCCCGGGCCCATGCACGCCCAACGAGTCCGGGATCTCGCTGGAGGCCTCCCGCCGGCTGCCCGAGGCCCGGCTCCCGACGCTGGGCGTGTGCCTGGGACACCAGGCCCTGGTCCAGGCCTGGGGCGGGCGGGTGATCCAGCACGAGCCGGTTCACGGCAAGACCGCCCAGGTCACACACGACGGCCGGACGATCTTTCGGGACCTGCCCTCGCCGCTGGAGGTGGGGCGCTACCACTCGCTGGTGGCCGACCCCGAGCTCCCGGATTGCCTGGAGCTGACGGCGTCCGCCGGCGAGGTGGTGATGGCCGTGCGCCATCGCGACCTGCCGGCCGAGGGTGTTCAGTTCCACCCCGAGTCGATCCTCACCCCCCTGGGGCGCCGGCTGATCAGCAACTTCCTCACCCCTGGTTGAGCAGCTCCGATGGCCGATTCAGGACACCGGCTCCGGGCCGCCATCGACGCCCTCGCCGGCGGAACGGACCTAGCCCAGCAGGAGGCGGCCGAGGTCCTGGCGGAGGTGATGTCCGGCCAGGCCTCTGAGATCCAGATCGCGGCCTTCCTGATCGCTCTGCGCACGAAGGGCGAAACCGTCCAGGAGATCGCCGGACTCGCCCAGGCCATGCGGTCCTTCGCCACCCCGGTCACGGTTCCCCGCGATGATCTGCTGGATACGGCGGGAACCGGGGGCGGCCGGCGGACTTTCAATGTCTCCACCACGGCCGCGCTGATCGCCGCGGGCGCCGGATGCGCCGTGGCCAAGCACGGCAACCGCTCGGCCACCGGACTGTCGGGCTCGGCCGACCTGCTGGAGGCGCTGGGCGCCCGAATCGACCTGACTCCAGACGCGGTCGCCACGTGCATCGCCGACGTGGGCTTCGGGTTCATGTTCGCTCCCTCCCACCATCAGGCCACGCGGTACGTGGTGCCGGTCCGCCGCGAGCTGGCCGTGCGGACGATCTTCAACTTTCTGGGCCCGCTGACCAACCCAGCCGGCGCGCGGCGCCAACTGATCGGCGTGTCCGATCCGGCGTACCTGGACACGATGGCCGGGGCGCTGGCTCTGCTCGGGACCGACCACGCGCTGCTCGTCTCAAGCGAAGACGGCCTGGACGAGCTCTCGATCAGTGCCGCCACCCGTGTCGTCGAGGTTCGGGGCCAGCGGCTGGAGGGTTACGCGGTCACCCCCGAGGAGGTGGGACTGGCTCGTTCGCCGCTGGAGGAGATTCCCGGAGGCGACCCGGAGCAGAACGCGGCCACGGCGCGGGCGATTCTGTCCGGTGAGACCGGCCCGGCTCGGGATCTGGCCGTGCTGAACGCCGGCGCGGCCATCTACGTGGGCGCCGGTGTGGAGTCGCTCGAGCAGGGGGTCAGGAGAGCCGAGCAGGCAATCGAGAGTGGGGCCGCCCAGGACGCGCTGGACCGGTTCGTGGCCCGGACGCGGGAGCTGGCGCCCTGAACACACTGGAGCGGATCGTCGCGCAGGCACGACAGGAGGTCCAGCAGCGCAAGCGCGCCCGCCCGCTTCACTGGCCCGAGCTCGTCGGCACCCGGTCGGAGGTCCGGTCATTCAGCGACGCGCTGGCCCGGCCCGGGCTGTCGCTGATCGCGGAGCACAAGCGCCGCTCGCCGTCGGCGGGAGTGATCCGGGAGGACCTGTCGCTGCCTGACGTCGTGAGCGCGTACGAGCTAGGCGGGGCGGCGGCGCTCTCGATCCTCACCGAGGGTCCCAACTTCGGCGGCGAGTTGGATGACCTGTCGGCCGCCCGCGAGGCGTCATCGCTGCCGCTGCTCCGCAAGGACTTTGTCGTCGACGAGTACCAGGTGCTCGAGGCGTTCACGGCTGGGGCCGATGCGGTGCTCCTGATCGTGGCCGCGCTGCCCGTGTCCGAGCTCGCGGCACTGCACGAGGAGGTGCTGGCCTGTGGTCTCACGCCGCTGGTCGAGGTTCACGATCAGCACGAGCTGGACCTGGCCGTCGACCTCGGCGTGCGGGTGATCGGGATCAACAACCGTGACCTGGCCAGCCTCCAGGTGGACACCCGGCGGACGTTTGAGCTCCTGCCCCAGGTACCGGCCGGCGCCCTGACGGTGTCCGAATCGGGCTTCAGCACGCCGGAGGAGCTGTCCGAGCTGGCCGAGGCCGGGGTGGACGCCGTGCTGATCGGCGAGGCGCTGATGCGCTCGCCCGACATTGAGGCGGCCGTGCGGGCGCTGACCGGCCGCTGAGCGGGCCCTACGATTGTGATCAGTGAGCGCTTCGCCCAAGATCAAGTTCTGCGGGATCACATCGCCGTCCGACGCCGAGCTGGCCGTGGCCGCGGGAGCCTGGGCGATTGGGCTGATCTTCTGGCCCGGGTCGCCCCGAGCCTGCCCGCCCGAGCGAGCCCCTGAGATCGCCGCCGCGCTCAAGCGCCGGACCGAGGTCGCAGGCGTGTTCGTCAACCAGTCGCTGGAGGAGGTCGTGGGGACCGCGGACGCCGTCGGCCTCACGATCGTCCAGTTGCACGGCGACGAGGGCCCGGCCTTCTGCTCCGAGATCGCGCGGCGCACGGGCTGTCAGGTGATCAAGGCGGTTCGCGTCCAGAGCGGGGCGGACATCCAGGCCTTGGCTTCGTTTCACACCGACTTCCACCTCCTGGACAGCCATGTACCGGGCAGCTTCGGGGGCACCGGGGAAACGTTCGCCTGGGAGCTGGTCCGGGCCCACCGAGGAACCACGCCGATGATCCTGAGCGGCGGCCTGAACGCCGACAACGTGACCGCGGCGATCGCCACCACGCAGCCCTTTGCCGTCGACGTGGCCAGCGGCGTCGAGCGGCGTCCCGGGGAGAAGGATCCCGACAAGCTGGCGGCGTTCGCCCAGGCCGTCAGGGCGACGGCGGCCGTGGGCGTTCGATGAGCGCGGTCGAGCATCGCTTTGGCCGCTACGGCGGCCAGTACGTGCCCGAGACGCTGATGCCTGCCCTGGCCGAGCTCGAGCAGGCATGGATCCAGGCTCGTGAGGACGAGGGCTTCAGAGCCGAGCTGGACGGGCTCCTGCGCGACTATGTCGGCCGGCCCTCACCCCTGTATCTGGCCCGGCGTTTCAGCCAGGTCGTGGGCCATCGCGTATACCTCAAACGCGAGGACCTCAACCACACCGGCGCCCACAAGATCAACAACGCCCTCGGGCAGGGCCTGCTCGCCCAGCGAATGGGCAAGCCGCGGATCATCGCCGAGACAGGGGCGGGCCAGCACGGCGTCGCCACGGCGACGGCGTGTGCCCTCCTGGACCTGGAGTGCGTCGTCTACATGGGGACCGAGGACATGCGCCGCCAGCGGCCCAACGTGGAGCGGATGGAGCTGCTCGGAGCTCGGGTTGAGCCTGTGGACGCCGGGGCGCGGACGCTCAAGGAGGCGGTGTCGGCGGCCATCCGCGATTGGGTGACCAATATTCAGACCACCCACTACATCATCGGCTCGTGCGTCGGACCGGCGCCCTACCCGGCGCTGGTCCGTGATCTGCAGCGGGTGATCGGGGACGAGGCCCGGGCCCAGGTCCTGGCCCAGGCCGGGCGGCTGCCCCAGCGAGTGATCGCCTGCGTGGGCGGAGGGTCAAACGCGATCGGGACGTTCGCCGGCTTCCTGGACGACGCCGAGGTCGAGCTCGTGGGGGTCGAGGCCGCCGGCGAGGGCCTGGACACCGGCCGGCATGGCGCCCCGCTGACGGCGGCCGGCCTACCGGGAGTGCTGCACGGGGCGTTCTCGGCCCTGATGCAGGATAAGGACGGCCAGATCATGGAGGCTCACTCGATCTCGGCCGGCCTGGACTACCCGGGTACCGGGCCCGAGCACGCGTGGCTGCGCGACTCCGGCCGGGCCCGGTATGAAGCGGTCACCGACCAACAGGCGCTGGAGGCGTTCGCCCGTTTGGCCCGGCTGGAGGGGATCATTCCGGCGCTCGAGAGCGCCCATGCCCTGGCCTGGGTGCTGGCCGCCCCGCCCAGCGAGCTCGACCTGGTGTGCCTGTCCGGACGCGGTGACAAGGACCTGGAGGAGGCGCTGCATTTGCTCGGGCAGGGCGGGTGACCGGGCGGGCGTCGTGACCGGCCTCGAGCGGATCGCCGAGGCCTTCGCCCGGGCCCAGGCCGACGGCCGACGGGCGGCACTGATGCCCTACCTGATGGGTGGGTTCCCCGACCCCGTGCGCTCCGAGCGGATCGTGGCGGCGTACGTGGAGGGCGGGGCCAACCTGATCGAGCTGGGCTTTCCCTTCTCCGACCCGCTGGCCGACGGGCCCGTGGTCCACGCGGCGGGCACGCGGGCGCTGCAGGAGGGCGTTCGCACGAACGATGTCCTCAGGATCGGCCGGCTGGTCTCGGAGCAGATTCCCGTGGTGGCCATGTGCTACGCCAACCCGATCCTGGCCCACGGGGCGGAACGCTTTCTAGACGCCCTGGTGTCGTCGGCCATCAGTGGGCTGATCGTCCCCGATCTGCCCGCCGAGGAGGGCGGCGAGCTGCGCGCTCTGTGCGACAGCGCCGGGATCGCGCTGGTGCCGCTGGTCGCCCCCACCACCCCCGAGGATCGGCTGGCCGTGATCGGGGCCCAGGCCCGCGGGTTCGTGTACGCGGTCTCGGTGACCGGGACGACCGGCGAGCGGGGGAGCCTGGACGGGGCGCTCTCGGAGGTCCTGGGACGGACGAGCGCCCACACCGACGTCCCGGTCGCGGTGGGCTTCGGCATCGGCACGCCGGAGCAGGTGCGGGCCGCGGCGGACGCCGGGGCCGACGGGGTGATCGTGGGCAGCCGCCTGGTCCGCGCCGCCGGCGAGGAGACCGACCCGGTCGGCGCCGTGGGTGCGCTGGTCCGCTCGTTTGCCCAGGCGCTCAGCTAGCATCCCGCGGCGTGGGCGTGATCCTCACCGCTACCGCTGGCCTGTGCATCTGGATCGTGCTGTGGGCGGTTGACCTGTTCGGCGGATTCGACTCGATCCTGATCGGCGCGGCGATGGTCCTGATTGCGATCGCGGTGCGCAACGTGCTCCCGTATCTGCCGCGGCGGCGGCCCTAGCGCCGCGGGGACCGCCGCGAGCCTGATGTCGCCTGGACTGCTCCTACGCAGCCGACTGCTGACCGGCTGTCTCGGCGTCCTGTTCGTGGTCATGACCGCCGGGGCCGGCTGCTCGACCACCACGCCCGCCGTAACGGTCAGCGGCAAGACGCTCGCGGTCTACCTGAGCGCGCCCTCGAACCTGGCTGGCAACCCCGCGGCCCAGGACGTGATCGACGCCGAGAAGCTGGCCTTCACCCAGCTCTCGGGCCAGGTCAAGGGCTACACGCTGAAGCTCCAGGTGCTCACCCAGAACAAGATCTCCGACAACGCCCGCACGGCGATTGACGACAAGACGTCGGTGGCCTACCTGGGCGAGGTCTCCGGGACCTCGGTCGACTCGCTCGGGATCACGAATGCCCAGGACCTGCTCCAGGTCAGCCCGGCAGAGGCCGCGTCGGTGCCGACGAGCGACTTCGAGTCGTTCAGCACCTACGGGCGTACGTTCGCCAGCATGGCCCCGGGCAGCGACCAGCAGGCGACGGCGCTTATCGGGAACTCCGGCGGCAAGGCGTTCGTGGGCGACTTCCGCAGCACGTACGGCCATCGCCCATCGACCCAGGCGATCTTCGGGTACGTGGCGACGGCGGCGGTGCTGAAGGCGCTCCAGAATGCGGGTTCGAGTGCGAACGACCGCGGCACGGTCCGCGTCGATTTCTTCTCTCCCCCAAAAAATACGCAGCTCCTGGTCGGCCCGGCTGGCCCGGCGCTTGGCACCTACACGGTTGACAAGGGCACGATCACGATCACCCCGGCATCGGGGTAGACGGCGGGCCCGAGCCGAGCCGGCGCACGCCCGATTGCCCCCGGGGCGGCTCGATTGACATTCGGTTAGCAAGTCCCTGCAGGACTTGATCCAGCCGGGTACGGAACTAGGCTGCGCACCTGCGGGCCGGCCTCGGCCCGGGGTGGACAGAGTCCCGGCTGGTCTCAGGCCCCGGGAGCGACAAAGGAGGAGCATGAGAGTTCCGAGGATTGTTCTGACCGGCTGCCTGGTGGCCGGAACTGTGGTGGCGCTCGCGGCCTGCGGTAGCAGTTCGAAGAGCGGAACCACCGGGACCACTGGCGCCCCCGCGGCGTCAAGTGGCAAGACCATTGACATCTACTCGAGCCTCCCGTTGCTCGGCCCGCTGACCGCGGACACGGTCCCGGCGCTCAACGGCGAAAGGCTCGCACTCTCTCAGGCGGGTAACAAGGCCGGGCCGTTCACGGTCAAGTTCACCTCGCTGGATGACGCCACGGCGGCCGCGGCCAACTACACCGTCTCCCAGTGCGCGTCAGACGGTCGTACAGCGGCCGCGGACCCGAAGGCCGTTGCCTACATCGGGGAGTTCAACTCGGGTTGCACGGAGGCCTCGCTCCCGATCCTCAACAAGGGCGGGGTTCCGATGATCAGCCCGGCCAACACGTACGTGGGTCTGACCACGAGTGAACCCGGGAGCGCGCCTGGCGAGCCCGCCAAGTACTACCCCTCCGGGGTCCGTACCTACATGCGGATCGTCCCGCGGGACTCGATCCAGGCCGCCTCTGACGCGCTGGCGATGAAGCAAGCCGGCTGCAAGCGGATCGCTCTGGCCAACGACAAGACGCCGTACGGCGCCGGTATCGCCACCCAGATCGAACTGATCAAGAAGTCGTACGGCATCACCGTGGTCAACAACACCGGGGTCAACCCGACGGCGCCGAACTTCCGCTCCTACGCCGCCACGATCAAGGGTCTGGGCGCGGACTGCTTCTTCTACGGCGGGCTGACGTCCACCGGCGGGGTGCAGATCACCAAGGACGTGCATTCGGCCATCCCCACGGCCAAGCTGTTCGGCCCCGACGGCATGTGCCTGAGCTCCTGGACGGATCCCAAGCAGGGCGGAGTGCCGCTGTCGCTGGATCCGCTGATGGAGTGCACGGTGGCCACGCTGGACCTGTCGGCCTATCCGGGCGGCAAGACCTTCCTGGCCGCCTACAAGGCCAAGTACGGCGGTGGCACGCCCGCCCCGTACGCCATCTACGGCTACGAGGCCATGAAGCTCGTGCTCGACACGATCTCCAAGCTCGGCTCTCAGGGCAGCAACAAGACCGCCGTCCTGCATGCCCTGCTGGCCACGAAGAACCGCAACTCGGTGCTGGGGACGTATTCGTTTGACAAGAACGGCGACACCACGCTGAAGGCCTACGGTCTGTACAAGGTCGTCAACGGCCAGTTGAAGTTCTTCAAGACCCTGACGCCGACACACATCGTCTAGGGCCTGAAATCGGTCGGTCGTGGGGAGGGCACCTTGTGCCCTCCCCACCGGCCGTCCCTGCGGATATGCTCCCGGCTGACTGAGCCAAGGCATATGCTCCGCAAGGGGACGGCAAAAGCAATGATTGGGGACGGATAGTGGAGGCCAGATCGCTCTCATCCAGGCTGCCGGTCACAGCCTGGCGGCCTCTGATCCTGCTCCGGACCTACGTCGGCCGGTGGGGGCTGATCCTGGCCCTGGCGGTGCTCCCGGTCTACTACGCGATCCGTGACCTGACCCACGGTTACGAGGCGGGATTCGTCCACGGGCATCTCGTGATCCACCACGATCTCAGCCACATCGGCTTCAACGTCGCCGTGGGGCTGGCCAACGGCGCGATCTGGGCGCTGATCGCGATCGGGTACACGCTCGTGTACGGCATCATCGAGTTGATCAACTTCGCCCACGGCGACGTGTTCATGATCGGCTCGTTCACCGCCGTGGGCTTCGCCGCGACGCTGGGACTCGGTCTGAGCAGCGGTGTGGTGCCGCTGATCTTTGGGCTGATCGCGACGCTGATCATCACGATGCTGATCTGCGGCTCGCTCAACGTCCTGATTGAGCGGGTGGCCTACCGACCGCTGCGCAACGCCCCCAAGCTCGCCCCCCTGATCACGGCGGTCGGGTTCTCATTCATCCTCCAGAACGTGGGGCTGCTGTGGAAGGGCGGCGCGACCCAGAGCGTCAACGACCTGATCCAGCAGAACAACACCGTCTTCAACATTTCCGGAGTTCCGATCAACCGCGGCTACATCCTGGCCATCGGGGCCATGATCCCGCTGGTGATTCTGCTGGCCTGGTTCATCACCAGCACCAGGCTGGGCCGGGCGATGCGGGCGACGGCCCAGGACCCCGAGGCGGCCCGGCTGATGGGGATCAACGTCGACCGGACGATCTCGCTGACGTTCCTGATCGGCGGCATGCTGGCCGGCGCCGCCGGGCTCGTGTATGAGCTCTACCAGACGAACATCGTGTTCAACCAGGGCTTCGAGGCCGGACTGATCGCCTTCACGGCCGCCGTCATGGGCGGCATCGGCAACGTCCGCGGGGCCGTCCTGGGCGGGCTGATCATCGGCGTGATCCAGGCCTTCGCCGACAGCCGCATGTCCGGGGGCGAGTGGACCGAGGCCGTCGTGTTCCTGTACCTGATTCTGATCATGGTCCTTCGGCCTCGAGGCCTGCTCGGCGAGGAGACGAGGGAGGCCGGGTGAGCTCGGGCGAGCGCCCCCCGCCGACCAACACCGTGGCCTCCACGCCGAGCCAGCCGGCGGGTCCGCCGCCTCCGCCCCAGGGCGGCTGGGGGGAGCTACAGGCGCAGCTGAGGGAGTGGCGAGCGGCGATCGACCGCGCGCTCCCTCCGTGGTGGACGAAGGCGCTCACGGCCACAGCAATCATGGTCGGGATCATCCTGCCCTTCCTGTTCTCGCACGCCAGCAACTTCATGGACGCGACGATCAAATCGGTCGCGCTGGCCGTGATGGCGCTCGGGCTGAATATCGTCGTCGGCTTCGCCGGGCTGCTCGACCTGGGCTACGTCGCCTTCTACGCGTTCGGCTCTTACGCGGCGGGCTGGTTCGGGTCCGGATTCTTCTTCAAGGCCAACGCCCACGTCGGTGTCGACCATGCCGTGAGCGGGGGACCGGGAATCCACCTGAACTTCGCTCTGATCATGATCGCGGCCGCGCTGATCTGCGCGATCGCCGGCGTGATCATCGGCCTGCCCACCCTGCGGCTGCGTGGGGACTACATCGCGATCGTCACGCTGGCCTTCGGCGAGATCATCGGGGTGGTGGCGGTCAACGGCCAGGACATCCACATCGGTGGTGGCATGACCCTCACGGCCGGGGACTTCGGGATCAGCGCGATCGACTCACCCTATTTCGGGTTGGGCGGTTCGTTCAGCCAGCTTGACCTCAGACCCTGGTATTGGCTGATCTTAGGGGTGCTGTTAATCGTCCTGTTCGTCAACGTGCGTCTGCGGGATTCACGGCTCGGCCGAGCCTGGGTGGCGCTGCGGGAGGACGAGGTCGCGGCCGTATCGATGGGAATTCCACTAGTCCGCACGAAGCTGCTGGCCTACGCGCTGGGGGCTGCCTTCGGCGGCGTATCAGGGGCATTCCTGGGCAGCTACTTCACCGTTGTCAGCGGTGACAACTTCCAGTTCGGCTTCTCGGTCCTGATCCTGTCAATGATCATCATCGGAGGGCTCGGTTCGATCGGGGGGGCACTCGTGGGTGGCCTGGGGCTGGGTTATGTCAACTACTGGCTGCTCCCGGACGTGCTGAACAACGTCCCGAGCAAGCTGGGGCTGAACTTCCAGCTCTCAACGGTTGAGTTCGGCGTGTACGGCTTCCTGCTCGTGCTGGTGATGGTCGTTCGGCCGCAGGGGCTCTTCCCGGAGCGAAGACGGAGGCTTGAGCTGGCGGGCGCGGTCGCGGCTGAGGATGCCCAGCTGGCGGAGGTCTCAGGCTCCGTGGGAGCGTCCTCGTGAGCTCCACCGCTCCGGACGTGAACGGCGCGACGGCCACCGACGCCCCGGCCGACGCGATCCTCTTCGCCGACAGCGTGACCAAGCAGTTCGGCGGCCTGGTCGCCGTCAACGACGTGTCGCTGGTCATCCCCCGGCACTCGATCGTGTCCTTGATCGGGCCCAATGGCGCCGGCAAGACGACGCTGTTCAACATGCTGACCGGGCTCTACAAGCCGACCCGGGGCCGGATCGCTCTGGACGACCGCAACATCACCCGCCTGCGGCCTGACCAGATCACCAGCCGGGGGGTGGCGCGGACGTTCCAGAACATCCGCCTGTTCGGGGCCATGAGCGCGGTTGAGAACGTGATGATCGGCCGCCACGCCCGCATGCGAGCCGGGGTCTTCGGGGCCGTCGTCCGCCCGCCCTGGGTCACCCGTGAGGAGAAGGCCGTCCGCGAGCGCGCCTACGAGCTGCTGCGCTACGTCGGGCTGCGCGAGGGGCTGTTCGACCAGCTCGCGGTCAACCTCTCCTACGGCGACCAGCGCCGGGTTGAGATCGCCAGGGCCCTGGCCGCCGACCCGACCGTGCTGCTGCTGGACGAGCCGACGGCGGGGATGAATCCGCAGGAGTCCAAGGCGCTGACCGCCTTCATGCGCCAGCTGCGCGACGAGCTTCAGCTGACGATCCTCCTGATCGAGCACGACATGAAGGTCGTGATGGACGTCTCCGAACGGATCACGGTGCTTGACTACGGCCAGAAGATCGCCGAGGGGCCGCCTGAGGAGGTCCGACAGGACCCGCGTGTGATCGAGGCCTATCTGGGAGTCCAGGAGTAACCCGTGCCGCTGCTCGAGGTCTCCGATCTGCATACCCACTACGGCTCGATCGAGGCGCTGCGCGGCGTCTCGCTGAACGTGGAGGAGGGCGAGGTGGTCACGATCATCGGGTCAAATGGCGCCGGCAAGTCGACCACCCTGCGCTCGATCACGGGGCTGACCCCGGCCAGCTCGGGCGAGATCGTGTTCGAGGGCGAGAACATCACCAGGCTCCCGGCCCACGAGATTCCCTCCCGGGGGATCGCCCTGTCGCCGGAGGGCCGCCACTGCTTCCCCCGCATGACCGTGAGGGAGAACCTGGAGCTGGGAGCGTTCCGCCGCAGGAAGGGATCCGACATTGAGAAGGATCGGGAGCGGGTGTACGAGCTGTTCCCCCGGCTGAAGGAGCGCGAGCGTCAGAAGGCGGGCACGATGTCTGGCGGCGAGCAGCAGATGCTCGCCATCGGCCGGGCGCTGATGGCTCGGCCCAAGCTGTTGATGCTCGACGAGCCGTCGATGGGCATCGCCCCGAACCTGGTTCAGCGCATCTACCAGAACATCGCCGCCATCAACCGCCAGGGGGTGGCGATCCTGCTCGTCGAGCAGAACGCCAACTACGCCCTCGATCTCGCCAAACGAGGCTATGTGCTGGAAACTGGGCGGGTGGCCCTGACCAACGACTCAGACCAGCTCCGCGAGGACCCCGCGGTCCAGAGGGCGTACCTGGGGGCGTGATCCCGTGACCGTGCTCGCCAACGTGGGGCCCGACGGCCTGTATCTGCTGTTCGCGTGGCTGCTGTCCGCGGCCGGGGCCGGCTGGCTGGCCGAGCGCAAGGGATACGGCGAGCGGGTCGGGTTGACGTTCGGCCTGGTCCTGACCGTCGTCGGACTGCTGATCGTGCTGCTGCTGCCGAGCCGGCCGGGCTCCAAGTGGCGGGTCGAGGGCTGGCTGCCCAAGCGCAACCGCGGCCCGCAATAGCGTACCTCCACCTCCTCCGGGCACGCCGCTGGACCGGCCTCCACCTCCTCCGGACACGCCGCTGAGCCGGAGGAGCGCAAGTTCTGTTGCCCGCCCGCGTTCATACCCCGAATGGCAAACGGAAGCCGGGGAGGAGTGCGAGTGCGAGCTGCCATCTGGACCAGGACGAGGCTGGTGGTCATCGCGCTCGCTGTGTCGGCCACGGGCGTCGCCACAGGAGTGGCCTGGAGCGCCCCGTCAAAGCCCGCGCTCCCGCTGCCGATCGTGGACCCGACGATCCCGCCCAACCGGGTCGTTGAGCCGATCGTCCTGACCGGAGCCGACTTTCCGCGCATCGCGGTGCCGGAGAACGAGACCGCCAAGCTCCCGTTCACCGACCTCCTCTCCTGCGAGCCCGGGGCCAACACGGACGACTGCAACCACAACGAGTACTCGCCGCCCCAGGTCGACACCAGCGGCGCCCAGAACCAGCTGCCGATCAAGGGCGTCTATCCCGATCAGCTCCTCGGCTATCGCTGGGACTCGCGCCACCACCGGTTCATCCAGATCCCCTTCCAGGTCGACAAGGTGTTCACCCGCTACCTGGAGAACGACGCCTCGGGCTTTGCCATCTACTCCGGCGCGGACCAGATGACCACCTACCAGTGGCAGCAGGAAGGCTTCCGCAACTACCCCGACCCCAGTGACCCCTGCCACGCCCTGTACCACCCGGCGGCCAAGGGTCCGATCCCGTACTTCGACACCAACGACGAGGTGTCGTTCATGGATTCCGACAGCGGTCCGCAGGCGCCACCGGGGGCTTCGCTGCCCAGGGGGATCACGACGATGCGCGCGGTCCAGATCACCGACCCGCTGCGCCCGGGCTCTGCGCCCACGTACGTGTACGTGATGGTGGCCGCTCCGAATGGGCCGAAGCCGGCCTACAACGCTTCCAACGGCTACGTTCGCTACCTCACCGATCCTCCCGGCTCGCCCACGCCGGCCGACGAGTACGTGTTTTCACAGTCGGACTATTCCAACTACGGAAACGCCCCCAAGGGCGACATCTGCGGGGCGCCGTCCAGGGGCCATCCCTACGGGACCCCGATCCTGGGCCCGGACGGCAAGCCAGTGATCGCCCGCCACCGGCCCGAGGACACGGCGACCATCATCACGCCCCGGTACAAGTTCCGCTACGACGGGCGCTGGTTGATGACGGGCATCTCGATCTCGCCCGACGATCGGGGCCTCATGCGCCAGGACTACGGACCCAACGTGGTCGACCGCTGGAAGGCCCGGGCCTTCGCCCAGGATCCGTCGTCCAAGACTCCGTGCTGCGGCTTTGAGGAGGAGGACACCCACTGGGGCGGCTCGAGCACGCTGATGGGCGAGCTGATCGGCCCGGTGCGGGCGATCCGCGCCACCTGGGGAGCCGACTCGGGGACCAATGTGGTCCGGATGGAGACGTTCTACGCCGACCAGGTCCGCCAGAAGAGCTGGCTGCGCGTCCACGTGATCCCGCCCCTGGACGGCATCTACGCCCAATGGGACTTCCGGGCGGGGCGGATGACCAGGTACTACAACCCCAACGTCCCGAGTGGCGTCGCCGTGGACGGCCGCAACGACACGGTGTTCGGGAACCTGGACGACCCGTGCAACCACAACTACGACGGCATGAACGAGGGCACCGGCATCCAGGGCACCGGGACGCCGCTGGACGGCACCGACCCCAACCAGACCTACCGCCAGGCCTACCAGGGCACCGGCCTCTGTAGCTCCCCGTGGCCCTACCACCAGTCGATCAACGTGGCCGACCCGACGTTCGAGGGCCTGAACGCTTCGCTGCAGTGGAATGAGACGGCCGGCCCGTGGGGCTCGATCGTCGACCGCTACCAGGTTGACCAGGTCACCGACCTCACCCCGGGTGGGGCTGCGCAGTCGATGCTCGCGCTGCCCTACTACCGGGACGACTCGTGCTTCGATGACGGCACCGGCTCGGACCCAGGCCCGCGCGTGAACCCGGGCTCGTCCAACGAGCCGCGGACATACGTGAACCCGGTCACCGGCGCCACCGAGCCGCGCCAGTGCTGGAAGCCCTCGGATGGGATCCCCAAGCCGGGCGACCAGCAGTACTACCAGGGCGACATCGGCACCCACGGCCTTCACCTGCTGTTCCAGCTCGACTCGGACAACGCCCGCCAGGAGGTCCCGATCGACGAGATCGTCTCCGAGCAGCGGATGGTGATGCTTCCCGGTCAGCAGCCCAACGTGGGCGAGCAGTACGGCCGCGAGTTTGAGAAGCCCCTGGTCGTCCGTGTGGGCGGCGGAGGCGCCGCCGCCGGTTCGCTCGGCCTGCACTGAGGAGGCCGCCCCGCCCTACCGCGTCGGCATTACCCCGAACTCCTCCGTCTGCCCGTAGCCCAACTCGGCCTCACCGGCTTCGGCCAGGCCGCTTGACCGCCCCTCCGAGGCCACGGCGGCGGCCACGGCGGGCGCCACCTCACGGTTGAATACCGAGGGGATGATGTAGTCCTCGCGGATCTCGTCCTCGCCCACAATCGAGGCGATCGCCTGGGCGGCGGCCATCTTCATGGCCTCGGTGATCTGGGGGGTTCGCACATCCAGCGCCCCCCGGAACACCCCCGGGAAGCAGAGCACGTTGTTGATCTGGTTGGGGTAGTCGGAGCGGCCTGTGGCCACGATTCGGGCGTAGGGAGCGGCCTCCTCTGGCGAGACCTCTGGAGTTGGGTTGGCCATGGCGAACACGATCGGGTCTGGATTCATCCGGGCCAGCGCCTCGGCCGGGAGCACCCGGGCCCCCGACAGGCCAATGAACAGGTCGGTCCCGTCGATCACGTCGACCGGACCGCCCAACCGGTGGTCGGGGTTGCCCGCCTCGGCCAGCGCACGCTTGATCGGGTGCATGGTGCCGTCCAGGTAGTCCTCCCGGTCCACGCTGAGCGCCCCCCGGGAGTCGCAGTTGATGATCTTCCAGGCGCCCGCGGCCATCAGGATCTTGGTCACGGCCACGCCGGCCGCGCCGGTCCCCACGATCAGGATCGAGAGATCCTCCATCCGCCGGCCGGTGAGCTTGATCGCATTGATCAGGGCGGCCAGGACGACCACGGCGGTCCCGTGCTGGTCGTCGTGGAACACCGGAATATCCAGGGCCTCCTTCAGCCGATCCTCGATCGCGAAGCACCTGGGCGCCGAGATGTCCTCCAGGTTGATCCCGCCGAAGCCCGGGGCGATCGCCTTGACGGCGGCCACGATCTCGTCCGGGTCGCGAGTGTCCAGGCAGATCGGGAACGCGTCGACGCCTCCGAACTCCTTGAACAGCATCGCCTTGCCCTCCATCACCGGCATCGCCGCCCGGGGCCCGATGTCACCCAATCCGAGCACGGCCGTCCCGTCGGACACGACCGCCACGCTGTTGCGCTTGATCGTGTACTGGAAGGCCTTGTCGGGGTCCTGCGAGATGACCTCGCAGACCCGGGCCACGCCGGGCGTGTACGCCATCGACAGGTCGTCGCGGGTCTTGAGCGGGCTCTTGTTCTGCACCTCGATCTTGCCCCCGAGGTGGAGCTGCAGCGTCCGGTCGATGTACTCCAGCACGTGCGCCCCCGGGACCCCGTTCACGGCTTCGGTCAGCAGCGGCCAGTCCGACGCATCGGCGGTGTCCACGGTGATGTCCCGAATCGTGTGCCGGCCGTCCACCTGGACCAGATCGACGGCGCCGATCGTCCCTCCGGCCTGGCCGATGGCGCTGGCCACCTGGCCGAGCATCCCGGGCTCGTGGACGATCTGGACCCGCAGTGTGAGGCTGAATTGAGCGCTCGGTGTGGATGCCATCTCCGAGATAGCCTGACATACAGAGATGGACGGGGAGCTCTTCCTGATCGACGGCAACAGCCTGGCCTACCGGGCCTTCTTTGCCTTACCCGAATCGATCGCCACGTCGACCGGGGTGCCGACCAATGCGATCTTCGGCTTCGCGTCCATGCTGGTCAAGATCCTGACCGACTATGGACCCAAGGCGACCGTGGTCGTGTGGGACCGCGGCGACACCGGGCGCCGGGAGCTGTACGCCGAGTACAAGGCCCAGCGGACCAGCCGGCCCGACCTGCTCAAGGAGCAGTGGCCGGCGTTGGCTCCGCTGGTCGAGGCCTTCGGCTACAAGAACCTGGACGTCGAGGGCTACGAGGCCGACGACGTGATCGCCTCGATCGTCGAGCGGGCGCGGCAGGCCGATCCACCGATCCCGGTCATGGTCGTGACCGGTGACCGCGACGCCTACCAGCTGGTCGACGACGGGACGGTCAAGATCATGACCACCTCTCGCGGCATCACGGACACGCGCGTGTACGACCGCCAGGGAGTGATCGACCGCTACGGCATCCCCCCGGAGCTGATCCCCGACTTCATCGGCCTGAAGGGCGATACCAGCGACAACATCCCCGGCGTCCCGGGGATCGGCGATAAGACGGCGGCCGAACTCCTCCAGCGGTTCGGATCCCTGGAGGAGGTGCTCACCCACGTCGACGACATCAGCGGGGCCAAGCGCAAGCAGAACCTGACCGAGCACGCCGATGACGCGCGGACGTCCAAGCAGCTGGCCACGGCCAAGCGTGATATCCCGCTGGACTTCGACCTCCAGGCGTTTGTCTCCTCACCCCCGGATCGGTCGAAGCTCAGGGACACCTTCCGCCAGTACGAGCTCCGGGAGCCACTGCGCCGGCTGGAGGAGGCGCTCGGCTCAGCCGACGCCGCGGCCCCGGCGCCGGAGGCCGCCGGGACGCTCACCGGCCGGCTCCGTCAGGCCACGATCGCCGATCTGACCAAGCTCCCACATCGTGAGGTGGCGCTGGCGGTCAGGCCTCCGGACAAGCCCGATGACGCGCTGTTCGCACCCGACCCGGCCTTCCACTTCGCGCTCCAACCGACGGGCACGGACCGCGTCTGGGTGGGCGAGGCCGAGCGACCCGAGGACGTGGTGGCGGCGATCGGAGGCCGTCCGGTGGTGGCTCACGACGCCAAGGCTCTGGGCGAGGTCCCGGAGGTCCTGGCCCACGACACGGAGATCGGCGCCTACCTGCTGGAACCCGCCCGGCGCGCCTATCCCTTCCGTGAGCTGTGCGAGGAGCGCGGCCTGGCCGCCGAGCTGGACGACGAGACCGGAGCCGACGCCCTGCTGGTGGGCGCGCTGGCGCAGTGGCAGCGCGAGGAGATCCGCGGACGCGGCCTCACTGACCTGATGGAGCAGGTCGAGCTCCCGCTGGTCCGCGTCCTGCGCAAGATGGAGCAGGCTGGATTGAAGCTCGACACCGAACTGCTGGCCGCCATCTCCGCGCGCGTGAAGGAGGAGGCCGACGCGCTCGAGCGGGAGATCTTCAATCTCTGCGGCGAGGAGTTCACGCTCGGATCGCCCAAGCAGCTGGAGGAGATCCTGTTCGGGACGCTCGGGCTGTCCCGCAAGCGCCGGGGCAAGACGGGCTACTCCACCGATGCCCGCGTCCTTCAGGCGATCCGCCACGAACACCCCGTGATCCCGAAGATCGAGCGCTGGCGGGAGCTGACCAAGCTGGCGCAGACCTACCTGGACGCGCTGCCGGCGTTGATCGCGCCCGACGACCGGATCCACACGACGTTCAACCAGACCGCGGCCACGACCGGCCGGCTCTCCTCGAACAACCCCAATCTCCAGAACATCCCGATCCGGACGGAGCTGGGGCGGGAGATCCGGGCCTGTTTCGTGGCCGAGCCGGGAAATCTGCTCGTCTCGGCCGACTATTCACAGGTCGAGCTGCGGATCCTGGCCCACATCGCCGGTGAGACGGCGCTGGAGGAGATCTTCAAAAAAGGCCAGGACGTCCACACCGCCACGGCCTGTCGTGTGTTTGGGGTCCAGGCGGACCAGATCGATCCGGGAATGCGATCCAAAGCCAAGATGATCAACTACGGCATCGTGTACGGACTGTCGGCCTGGGGCATGGCCGACCGGTTGGACATCCCCCAAGAGGAAGCAGAGGAGTTCATCCAACGTTATTTGGCTGGGTTCCCCGCCGTGGCCAAGTTCATCCAGGACACCATCCAGCAGGGCACCGAGCACGGCTACGTGTCGACGCTCTTCGGCCGCCGGCGCCAGGTCCCCGAGCTCCGGGCTCGGCGGTGGGAGATGCGCCGCCAGGGAGAGCGGTTCGCCGTCAACATGGTGATCCAGGGAACGGCCGCGGACATCATGAAGGTCGCCATGGTCCGCTGTGATCAGGCCCTGGCCGACGTGGGGCTGCGGTCGCGAATGGTGCTCCAGATCCACGACGAGCTGCTCTTCGAGGGCCCGGCCGAGGAGGCCGAGGAGGTCAGCCGGCTGGCCGGCACCCAGATGGAGGGGGCGTTCGAGCTCGACCCGCCGCTGGCCGTGGACGTGGGCATCGGCCCGAACTGGCTGGCCGCCAAATGAGGTACCGAGTCGCCGGGCTGGCCACGGCAGCGGGCCTGCTGCTGGCGGCCACGGGGGAGGCGCGCTCGTCCGCCTCCGGGCACCCGACGGCTCGCCGTCCCGAGGCGGACATCTTCCGCACGATGCCCGGGGTCGGCACCGGGGCGTCGGTGGGCTACAACAGCGGCCCGGTGCTGACCTCCAACCGAACCCACGTCATCTTCTGGCAGCCGAGCGGCTCGCACCTGGCCTTTGACCCGGGCTACAGGCCGCTCGTGGAGCGTTTCCTGCGGGACGTGGCCCTGGCGAGCCATCGCACGAACAACGTGTTCGCCCTGACGGGCCAGTACACCGACTCCTCAGGGCGCCCGGCGGCGTACGACTCGCGATATGGAGGCGCCGTCCTGGACACCGACAAGCTCCCCCCGACCGAGTGCACCGAGCCGCCGGTGGCCGGGCCGGGATGGACGGTCTGCCTGACCGACTCCGAGCTCCAGGCCGAGATCGAGCACGTCGTTCACGCCCGCAATCTGCCCACCACCCAGCACGACGTGTACTTCCTCGTGACCCCACGGGGGCTGGGCAGCTGCTGGGGGACGGCCGCCACCAGCGGCTGCGCGCTGGCCGGAAGGGTCAACGGGTACTGCGGCTATCACCGCTACACCAACGACAACGAGGTCGACTACGCGTTCATCCCGTACAACGCCGTCGTGGGCCACTGTCAGTCCAACAACCCGCGGCCCAACGGCAGCACGGCCGACCCGGCTCTGTCCACGATCGGCCACGAGCTGAGCGAGGTCATCACCGACCCCGACGGGGATGGCTGGACTGACAGCTCGGGCCAGGAGATCGCGGACCTGTGCATCACCACGTTCGGCCCGGCCATCGGCGGCTCGGGTCAGCGGGCCTACAACGAGAACATCGCCGGCGGCCATTTCTACCTGCAGGAGCTGTGGAGCAACGCCAACGGCAGCTGCGAGCCCCGGGCCAGGCCGGACCACGCCTCGTTCTCCTTCAGGAGCCAGCCGGGGCGGAGACTCGCCTTCAAGGGCAGCGGCGACGATCCCGAGGGCCGGATCCTTTCCTACCACTGGCTGTTCGGCGACGGCCACCGGGGCAACGGCCAGTCGGTCACGCACCGGTTCGCGGGTCGCGGCAACTACTCGGTCAGCCTGCGGGTCACCGACAGCTGGGACAACTGGGGCTCCTACACCCGCGCGGTGCCGGTGACGTAGGCCGCCCCGGGCCGGACCGGGCGTGGGCCGACGAACTCGGGCGGCGCTACCTGCAGGTAATGGTTGAAGGCCCAGGCGATGAACCGGTCGCGCTCGATCGTCCGGAGCCCCCCGCCCAGCAGGCGCGGCGGAACCCGAGGAATCAGGCGCTGGACGTGGAGCATCCAGCGGAAGGGCCGGGCGTGGCTGGCCGAGAAGGAGTGGTAGCGGCGCAGAGCATCCTCCTTGGTCTGCTGGCCGGCCAGCACCATCCGCAGCTCCCGGCCGCAGGCCAGGCCGAAGTACAGGGCCGTCCGGATTCCCTCGGCGGTCAGGGGCAGGCAGTGCCCCGCCGAGTCGCCGACGAAGAACAGTCCGTCCTCAGTGGCGTCCCGGAGCGCGTGAGGAATCCAGTTGCCCTGGTAGCGCACGGACTCGGCGTCAAGGTCGTCGGCCAGGCGAACGGTGGGCTCCTTGACGTGGAACCGAGGGTCAAACGAGCCCACGCCGATCCTCGTCTCCTGGCCGGCCGGGAAGCTCCACCCGTACCCGGCCGGGACGTACGAGCGGTCGATCCAGATCTCCATCTCGTCCCCTGAGCTCAGCGGATGGACCTCCAGGCCTCGCGACAGGAGCGCGTTCGGGGGCTGAATGTTCGGCCCTGATCCCAGCACCCGCCGCCAGCCGAGCCCGTCGACGATCAGTGGGGCCCGGATCTGACCGCGATCGGTCAGCACGACCTGGCCCTGGCGGCCGGCCACCGTCGCCGTCTCAAACTCAAAGCCCGAACCCTGCTCGGCCAGTTCGCCACATAGGGCGCGGTAATCGAACGTTGAGAACGTCCAGGGAAGCCGGTAGCGGACGCTGGTGTGCGGGGTGTGGATGACGAGCTCGTCGAACCGCTGCTGGTGGGCCTCCATCACGTCCAAAGCCTGCAGCCAGGAGGTCGGGATCCCGCAGGCCGAGGTCTGGCGCTCGCCGATCTCGTAACGGTCGATGACCAGGACCTCGGCGCCGCTGCCGGCCAGCTCTCGGGCCACGGCCAGGCCAGCGAAGCTCGCTCCGCAGATCAGGACGTCGCAATCGCGCTGCAGCGGCGTGCGCTCGGCGCCGCGTTTGGTGGCTCGCCGGGGCATGGCAATCGGATGATAGGGAGGGCGGTTGGGGGCGGGAGGGGGGCTTAATCCCGTGACGTGGCTATCCTCCGACGAACGTAATGTCTGTGATCAGCGAAACGGAACAACCCGCGGCCAAGGTGGTCGAAGGTTCCGGCGGCCTGCTGCTGGAGATCGACGGGAAGGTCGTTCCCAACTACGACGCCACGATCCATCCGTTCCAGGAGGGCGACGTCGTCACCGGGCAGGTCGTCCGGATTGACAACGACGAGGTCCTGGTGGACATCGGCTACAAGTCTGAGGGCGTGATTCCGGCCAGCGAGCTGTCGATCCGCAAGTCGGTGGACCCCGGCGACGAGGTGGAGCTGGGCGAAGAGGTGGACGCGCTGGTCCTGACCAAGGAGGACCAGGACGGCCGGCTGATCCTGTCCAAGAAGCGCGCCCGCTTCGAGCGCGCCTGGCGCCGGATCGAGGCCGCCGCCGAATCGGGTGAGCCGGTATCTGGAACCGTCATTGAGGTGGTCAAGGGCGGGCTCATCATCGACCTCGGCGTCCGCGGCTTCCTGCCCGCCTCGCTGGTCGACATCCGCCGGGTGCCCAACCTGGACGAGTACATGGGCCAGGCGATCGAATGCAAGGTGATCGAGCTCAACCGCTCGCGCAATAACGTGGTGCTCTCCCGCCGGGCCGTCCTGGAGGAGCAGCGCAAGGAGGACCGCGAGCGGATCCTGGATCGGCTTCAGCCCGGACAGGTGGTGGAGGGGACGATCTCCAACATCGTTGATTTCGGCGCCTTCGTGGATCTGGACGGGATCGACGGCCTGATCCACATCTCCGAGCTTTCCTGGTCACACGTGAACCATCCCTCGGAGATCCTGGGGATCGGCGACAAGGTGACGGTCAAGGTTCTGGACATAGACCGCGACCGCCAGCGCATCTCGCTGGGTCTCAAGCAGACTCAGGAGGACCCCTGGCAGCGCGTCGTGGACACGTACAACATCGGCGACGAGCTGGAGGGGACCGTGACCAAGGTCGTCGCCTTCGGCGCGTTCGTCGAGATCCTGGACGGGGTCGAGGGCCTGGTCCACATCTCCGAGCTGGCCCAGCACCACGTCGAGAATCCGCGGGAGATCATCCAGCCTGGAGACCAGGTCCGCGTCAAGATCCTGGAGATTGAGTCCGAGCGCCGGCGGCTGTCGCTGTCGATCAAGCGGGTCGAGGGCCAGGAACTTCCGGTCCGGCCGATCATCGCTCCCACCGAGTCCGAGGCCGGCGATCTTGACCACGTGCCCGAGCTGGGTCTCTCCGAGGACGTGTTCGCGGCCGAGCCCGAGCCCCAGGCCGAGGTGGCGGAGGCGGAGGTTGTCGAGGCGGAGGCGGAGGCGAGGCGCGAGGCGGAGGCGGAGGTGGCCGAGGCGCCGGAGCCTGAGGTCGAAGCGCCGCAGGCGGAGGCCCCTGAGGCAGCCGTGGCCGAGGCGCCGGAGGCGGAGGCCGAGGCCCCCGAGGCGGAGGCTCCGGAGGCAGCCGTGGCCGAGGCGCCGGAAGCAGAGGCCGAGGCGCCGGAGGCGGAGGCTCCGGAGGCAGCCGTGGCCGAGGCGCCGGAAGCAGAGGCCCCGTCGGCGGAGACAGGCGATCCTGAGGTCGCTGAGCCGGAGGCTGCCGCCGAGCCGGAGGCCTCAACCGCCGAGGAGGACGCGCAGGCCTCCCCTGCCGTTGAGGACGAAGGCGCCTGACCGTCCCGTTCGTCGGCCTCACGGGTGGGATCGGGGCCGGGAAGTCAACTGCCCTTGAGGCGCTCAAGCGTCTCGGGGCGTCGGTTCTATCAACGGACAATGTCGTGCACGAGCTTTTTGAGGATCCAGGTGTGCGGGAGGCGGTGACTGACCGCTTTGGCCCGGCCGTGGCGCCGGGCGGGCAGATCGACCGCGGCTCGGTGGCTCGGGCCGCCTTCGCGACCCCCGACGGCCGGGAGTGGCTGGAGCAACTGCTGTGGCCTCGGGTGGGAGCCCGGATGGCTGACTGGCGTCGAGACGTGGATCGGGCCGATCCGGCGCCCCGGGCGGCCGTGGTCGAGGTGCCGCTCCTGTTCGAGTCCGGCATGGAGGGGGCGTTCGACGCCACGATCGCCATCCTGGCCGACGAGCGGGTCCGCTCCGAGCGGGCCGGGGCGCGGGGCCATGAGGCGCTCGACGAACGGGCCGCACGGCAACTTTCTCAGCAGGAAAAGGCTAACCGGGCGACGTACGTGGTAGATAACGATGGAACCGTCGATCAGCTTGAGGCCAAGCTGTCGGCGGTGCTTGAGATGCTTGAGAGCCGATGACACCCCCCGCCGCCACAGCCACTGTCCGCGCCCGCCGCCGCCCCCGGCAGCGCGCCGTCTGGCGCCGTCGCGTCGCCCTGGCCGTGGGCTGCGCGCTGCTGGTTCTGCTGGCCATCCTGACCGTGCCGCTCTTCCGCCGCGCGTACGAAGACCTCAATCTGCCGCTTTCCTACTCCAGCATCATCCGCCAACAGGCGGCCCAGAAGCATCTGGACCCAGCGCTGGTGGCGGCGGTCATCTACGCCGAGACGAAGTTCGATTCGCGCCCCTCGTCGGCCGGTGCCGAGGGACTGATGCAGCTGCTCCCCCAGACGGCCGAGTTCCTGGCCCGGCGCTCGGGGGCGACCACGTTCCGGACCTCCGACCTGGAGAACCCCGCCGTCAACATCGCTTACGGCACCTACTACCTGCGCTATCTACTCAACGAGTACCGCGGCAACGAGGTCGTGGCCCTGGCCGCCTACAACGGCGGCGAGACGAACGTCGACAAATGGCTCGACGCCGCCCACAGCGCGGGCCGAGCCTTCACCGTGTACCAGATCCCGTTCCCGCAGACGCAGGCCTACGTGCTCAAGGTCATGCAGGCCCAGCGGGACTACCGGCAGACGTACGCGAGCCAACTGGGCTACCAGTAGGCCTGCGCCAGCGCGGCCCGGGCTGGCCCGGGCGCGCGGGCCGCGGGGGGTGGTCGAGAAAGTAGACAATCTGACTACTTTCTCGACCAGGCCCCCGCGCCGGCCGATCGCGCTCGTCCGGGTCAGGCCTCCTGGCCGATCGCGCTCGTCCGGCTCAGCCCTCCAGCCGATCGCGCTCGCCCGGCTCAGGCCTCCAGCCGATCGCGCTCGCCCGGCTCAGGCCTCCCAGCCGATGTCGTCGCCGGTGGCGAGCTTGCGCCAGACGTTGACCTCGGGCGGCCCCTGGGCGCCCGCGGCCTCCATGATCGGCCCGATCCGGTCGCCGTTCTCCTGGAAGAAGGCGTTGAAGCTGTCGGCGTCGGGCCACTCGTCAATCACCAGGACCTGGTCGTCGGTTCCGTAAAAGCGATGGGCGATGAGGCCATGGCTCTTGGCGCTATCGGTGATCGTCCGCATCGCGTCGGCGTTTGCTGACGCGTACTCCTCGACCTGCTTCGGGTCGCCCTTCGTCAAGACCGTGACTATTACTGACATGCGTCGCTCTCCTCTCGTTGGTGGTGCCTCCAGGGTCTATTCGAACATAACCCACGGCCTGGATCAACGACGCCCCGCTAGCCTCAAAACCTATGCCCAGGTTCGAGCTCGATTCCGCCTTCATCCCCACGGCCGACCAGCCGGCGGCCATCACCTCGCTGGCCGAAGGGATTGAGGCCGGCGAGCGATCCCTGACCCTGCTGGGGGCCACCGGAACGGGCAAGACCATGACGATGGCCGGCGTGGTCCAGGCCGTCCAGAAGCCGGCGCTGGTCATCGCCCACAACAAGACGTTGGCCGCGCAGCTGTGCAACGAGTTCCGAACCTATTTCCCCCAGAACGCGGTCGAGTACTTCGTCTCCTACTACGACTACTACCAGCCCGAGGCCTATGTCCCCAGCAAGGACCTGTACATCGAAAAGGACTCGGCCATCAACCAGGAGATCGACCGCCTGCGCCATTCGGCCACGGCGGCGCTGTTCGCCCGCCGGGACGTCCTGATCGTGGCCAGGTGTCCTCCATCTACGGCCTCGGTTCCCCCGAGGTGTATGACGAGAACCTCCAGACCCTGACCAAGGGCGACTTCGTGGACCGGGACAAGCTGCTGCGCAAGCTGGTGTCGATCCAGTACACCCGCAACGACACCGCGTTGGCCCGGGGGACGTTCCGGGTCCGGGGGGAGACGCTGGAGGTGTTCCCCGCCTACGCCGAGACGGCCTACCGAGTCGTCCTGTTCGGCGAGGAGGTGGAGCAGCTCCAGGAGTTCGACCCGCTCACCGGCGAGGTGCTCCAGGAGGACATCGAGCACATCGGCGTGTGGCCGGCCTCCCACTACAACGTCCGTGAGGGGATGATTGAGGACGCGGTGGCCGAGATCGGCCGCGAGCTGAACGAGCGCACCGCCGAGCTCGAGGCTCAGGGCAAGCTGCTCGAGTCACATCGCCTGCGCCAGCGGACCCAGTACGACATGGAGATGCTCCGGGAGCTGGGCTTCTGCTCGGGGATCGAGAACTACTCCCGGATCCTGGACGGGCGTAAGCCGGGCGACCGGCCCTACTGCCTGCTGGACTACTTCCCGGACGATTTCCTCTGCTTCATCGACGAGTCCCACCAGACCGTCCCTCAGATCGGCGGCATGTCCGAGGGCGACCGCTCGCGCAAGCAGACGCTGGTGGACTACGGCTTCCGGCTCCCCAGCGCCCTGGACAACCGGCCCCAAACGTTCCAGGAGTTCCTATCGATCACGCCCCAGATGGTGTTCGTGTCCGCCACTCCGGGCGAATATGAGCGGACACATTCTGCCCGGGTCGTCGAACAGATCGTCCGGCCGACCGGAATCGTCGACCCCGAGGTCGACGTGCGCGAGACCCGCAACCAGATCGACGATCTGATGAACGAGATCCGCGGCCGCGTGGACGCGAATGAGCGCACGCTGGTCACCACGCTGACCAAGAAGATGGCCGAGGACCTGACCGACTACCTGCTGGAGATGGGCTTCCGCGTGCGCTACCTGCACTCCGAGGTGGACACCCTGGAGCGGATCCAGATCATCCGGGAGCTCCGGCTGGGCCAGTTCGACATTCTGGTCGGGGTCAACCTCCTCCGGGAGGGGCTCGACCTCCCCGAGGTCTCACTGGTGGCGATCCTGGACGCCGACAAGGAGGGCTTCCTCCGAGGCGAGACCTCGCTGATCCAGACGATCGGCCGGGCCGCGCGCAACGTGAAGGGGAAGGTGCTGATGTACGCCGACAAGGAGACGGCGGCCATGCGCGCGGCGATCGGGGAGACGGACCGCCGCCGCGAGATCCAGCGCCGGTACAACGAGGACCACGGAATCACGCCTGAGACGATCGTCAAGGGCATCTCCGACATCGCCGAGTTCCTCCAGTCCGAGTCCAAGGTCCCGAACTTGCGCCGCCGCCGGGTCCGCGACCGGGCCGGGATGTCGCCCGCCGAGCTGGAGAAGACGATTGTGGCCCTGGAGGAGGAAATGCTTCAGGCCGCCGAGGAGCTGCGCTTCGAGTATGCGGCCAAGCTCCGGGACGAGATCCGCGACCTCAAACGGGAGTTCGATCAGGCCGCGGCCACGGGAGAGAGCTCTCCCAGCCGGTAGGGGCTCCGCAAGTGCTCCCGGTTCCGGTAGTCTCGCGCCGTCACTCCCCTCGCATACGGAGGTAGGTCGCCGTGGCCCTGGATCGTCAGAGCATCGAGAAGAAGGACTTCCCCATCGGGCGGAGGGGGTACGACCCTGACGCCGTGGACCGCCACCTGAGTGCGATGGCCGACCAGGTCGAGGAGCTCAGGAGCGTCACCCGGCAGCGGAGCGAATCGCTGGCTGAATCCGCCGCCGAGCAGGTCCGCTCGATCGTCGAGGCGGCCGAGGCCAGCGCCGGCCAGATCCGCGGCGACGCCGACAAGGACGCGCGCGAGATCCGGCGGGAGTCCCGCAACGAGGCCAAGCAGAGCCGTGAGGAGGCCACGGCCCAGGCCGGACAGTACGTGGCCAACGTGTCCACGGCCACCCGAGCCACGCTGGAGCGGCTGGACGCGATCGAGCAGGAGCTGGGGACGATGCTCGAAGGCCTGCGGACGAGCGTGTCCCGGGCCAGCTCCGATCTCCAGCTGCTTGAGAACCATCTGGTTGAGGTCAGGGATGCCGTGTCGCCCCGGCCCGCGTTTGAGCCCGAGGAGCCCGAGCCGGCGGTCACGTACGAGCCTCCACCGCTCGCGCCCGAGCCCGAGCCAGAGCCAGAGCCCAGCTACTACGCGGAGACCGCGGTCGTCGAGGAGTTCGAGGCCGAGCCGGCCGGCGAGGCCGACTTCGGCGATGACACCGAGGGGGCGCGCCTGATCGCCCTGAACATGGCGCTCAATGGCACTCCCCGGGACGAGGTCGATCGCTACCTGGCGGAGAACTTCGACCTCAACGACCGAGCCGGGCTGATCGAAGAGGTCTACGCCTCAGTCGAGGGGTAGACCCGGACCCGAACGTCCGTTCGGCTCACTAGACTCGTTCATGTGGATCAACTTGTCGTCTCGGGCGCGCGCGAGCACAATCTGAAGGACATAACTGTGGCGATCCCGCGGGGGTCGCTGACGGTGATCACGGGGCTGTCGGGGTCGGGCAAATCGTCCCTGGCCTTCGACACGATCTATGCCGAGGGGCAGCGCCGGTACGTCGAGTCGCTGTCGGCCTACGCCCGCCAGTTCCTGGGTCAGATGGACAAGCCGGACGTCGACTCGATCGAGGGGCTGTCGCCGGCGATTTCGATCGATCAGAAGACGACCTCACGCAACCCGCGCTCGACCGTGGGCACGGTGACCGAGATCTACGACTACCTGAGGCTGTTGTGGGCCCGAATCGGCCATCCCCACTGCCACATCTGCGGCCGCCCGATCAGCGGGCAGTCCACCGAGCAGATCATCGACCAGGTGATGGAGCTGCCCGAGGGCGTGCGGTTCATGGTGCTGGCGCCGGTTGTCCGGGGGCGCAAGGGCGAGTACGGCCGCCAGCTTGAGGAACTCCGGGCCGAGGGCTTCAGCCGGGTCAAGGTGGACGGCGAGCTCCGGCGGCTGGACGACGAGATCGCGCTGGACAAGAAGTTCAAACACGACATCGCCGTGGTGGTCGACCGGCTGGTGATGAAGGCCGAGCTGCGCAAGCGGTTGGCCGACTCGATTGAGACCGCCGTGGTGCTGGCCGACGGCCTGGTGGAGATAGAGCTGGTCGACCCCGAGGCGGCGGGCGAGCGCACGCTGACGTTCAGCGAGAAGTTCGCCTGCCCGGTCCACGGCCCGAGCCTGGTGGAGCTTGAGCCGCGAGTGTTCAGCTTCAATGCTCCGCACGGGGCCTGCCCGCGCTGCACCGGGCTGGGCTCCCAGATGGAGATCGACCCTGAGCTCGTGGTGCCCGATCCGACGCGGTCCATCGGCGAGGGGGCGATCGCTCCGTGGGCGGCCAGCGCGTCCGAGTACTACGAACAGCTGATTCAAGCCATAGCCGAGCGCTATGAGGTGGATCTGGACACACCGTGGGAGGACCTGCCCGAGTCCTCGCGCGACTTCTTCCTGCATGGCTCGGGCGGGGACAGGGTCCAGGTGTCCTACCGCAACCGGTTCGGCCGCCGCCGCTCCTACGCCACGACCTTCGAGGGGATCATCCCTAACCTGGAGCGGCGCTACCGGGACACCGACTCGGAGTTCACCCGGGAGAAGATTGAGGAGTACATGACGCTGCGGCCGTGTCCGGAGTGTTTGGGAGCGCGGCTCCGTCCGGAGTCAAGGGCGGTGCTGGTGGGCGATACCCCGATCCACGAGTTCACCGCGCTGTCGGCTCGCCGGGCGCTGGAGTGGTTGGCCGAGTTGGAGCAGTCCATCTCCGATCACGACCGGCGGATCGCCCGAATGGTCCTGCGAGAGATTCAGGAGCGGCTCCAATTTCTGGACAACGTGGGCGTCGGCTACCTATCGATGGACCGGGCGGCCGCGACCCTGTCCGGTGGAGAGGCCCAGCGGATCAGGCTGGCCACCCAGATCGGGTCCTCGCTGGTCGGCGTCCTCTACATCCTGGATGAGCCGTCGATCGGCCTGCACCAGCGGGACAACGCGAAGCTGATCGCCACGCTGGAGCGGCTGCGGGACCTGGGTAACACGGTGCTCGTGGTCGAGCATGACGAGGGCACGATGCGGTCGGCCGACCACCTGGTGGACATGGGCCCCGGCGCCGGCGAGCACGGGGGCCACGTGGTCGCCGAGGGCACGGCTGAGGAGGTGGCCCGGATCCCCGAGTCCCTGACGGGCCAGTTCCTGGCCGGGGCGCGCGTCATCGACCTACCGCGCCGCCGCCGCAAGCCGAGCGGTTACCTGGTCGTCGAGGGGGCGACCGAGCACAACCTCCAGGACATCGACGTCCGGCTCCCGCTCGGGGTGATGTGCTGCGTGACCGGGGTCTCGGGCTCGGGCAAGTCGACGCTGGTCAACGACGTCGTCTACAAGACGCTGCGCAACCGGCTCCACAAGGCGCGCGAGCGGGCGGGCGCCCACCGGCGGATCACGGGGCTGGAACAGCTGGACAAGATCATTTCCGTGGACCAGTCGCCGATCGGCCGGACGCCGCGCTCCAACCCGGCCACCTATATCGGGCTGTTCGACCAGATCCGTGAGCTGTACTCAAAGACCCAGGAGGCCCGGGCCCGGGGCTACAAGCCCGGACGGTTCTCGTTCAACGTCAAGGGCGGGCGGTGCGAGGTGTGCCGCGGCGACGGACAGATCAAGATTGAGATGCACTTCCTCCCGGACGTCTACGTGCCCTGCGAGCAGTGCCACGGCAAGCGGTACAACCGGGAGACGCTCGATGTCCGCTTCAAGGGCAAGACGATCGCCGACGTGCTGGAGATGCCCGTTGAGGAGGCGGCCGAGTTCTTCGCCCACATCCCCAAGATTCGCCGGCGACTCGAGACCCTGAACGACGTGGGTCTGGGCTACATCCGGCTCGGCCAGCCGGCCACGACCCTATCGGGCGGTGAGGCCCAGCGGGTGAAGCTGGCCTCGGAGCTGTGCAAGGTGGCCACCGGCCGGACGCTGTACATCCTGGACGAGCCCACCACCGGGCTTCACTTCGCCGACATCCAGCGGCTGCTCGAGGTCCTTCAGCGGCTGGTCGATGCCGGAAACTCGGTCGTCGTGATTGAGCACAACCTGGACGTGATCAAGGTGGCCGACCGGATCATCGACCTGGGGCCCGAGGGGGGAGACGAGGGTGGCCTCCTGATCGCCAGCGGCACCCCCGAGGAGGTGGCCCAGGTCGAGGGGTCGTATACGGGCCAGTACCTGGCCGGTTTGCTCCCGGCCCCGGCGGCCAAGCCGCGCCGAGCTCCCAGTCGCCGGCCGCAGAAGGCCGCCGCCTGAGTCGGGCGAGCGCTCTGCCCGCCGGCGCGGTGCGAGAATCGCCCGGTGGCCCGTCTCGACACGGCAGAGCTCAGGCTCTGGGTCCAGAAGTGGCGCTGGTACGAGCGCAACTCATTGCCCTGGAATCGGCTGCTGATCCACCGTGAGTTCGCCCGCCGCCGCGCCTTCGTGCGCTGGCCGGTGCACGGCAACGTCCTGGAGGCCTTCCGGGAGGGTCGGCTGGAGGTGGGTGAGGACACGCTGCTGGAGCCGGGCGTGTGGCTGACCGCGCCGGACTCGGCCCGAATCCGGATCGGGTCGGGGACGTTCCTCAACCTGGGGGTGATGGTCGCCGCCCTGGATCTGGTCGAGATCGGCGATCACTGCATGTTCGCCAACGGGTGCTTCGTCAGCGACGCCGCGCATCGCTTCGATGACCCGGTCAAGCCCGTGCCCTGGCAGGGCTTCACGAGCAAGGGGCCGACCCGGATCGCCGACAACGTGTGGTGCGGGGCCCACGTCGTCGTCACCAGCGGCGTGACGATCGGCGCCCGGGCGGTGATCGGGGCCAACTCGGTCGTGACCTCGGACATCCCGCCGCTCTCGATCGCCGCCGGCGCGCCGGCGCGGGTCCTCAAGCGGATCGAATATCCGGGGTAGGCCCTACGGAGTCGCCCCCGGGAACCCGTTCGGTGGTGGCGGGGGCTGGGCGCCATGGTAGGCGGTGACCGGACTGCCGGCCCGGCTCGTCGTGACCAGCGGTGGTCCGGACAGCACGAGCTGCCCGTTCTGGATCTCCCCGATCCGGGCTCCCGTGAACCCGCTGTGGTCGCTGGATGAGTAGCGCAGCGGCACGAGCCCGGGACCTCGCCACGAGCTCCCCCTGCGGTTGATGGCGTCTATCAGCGACTGGCGGGTCAGATTCGGCCCGGCCGCCCTGAGCGCCTGGACGAGCGTGTACGCGCTGGCCATCCCGTACTCGACGTCGGTGTTGAGCGGGACGCCATCGTCGTACTGGGTATCGACCTTCCGGAACAGCCGGATCCACGGGTTGGAGGTCTCGGCGGGAGAGGGGAGGTAGGCGTCGGTGATCGCTCCGTCGATCAGTCCGTAGCCGTGGACCGCTCCGCCGGAATACGTGTTCAGGAGCCGGGCCACCGTGATCGGGTCGATCCCGCCGCTCCACACGACGAGCCGCGGGCCGTACCGGAGCTTCAGCAGCGAGAGCACGCTCATGGCCGTGTACGCGGGCAGCGTCAGGTCGACCAGGACCTTTGCCCCGGCGCGCTTGATGTCCCTCAGCTGAGCCTCGACGGTGGTCGCGCCGAAGCCGTAGGTCCTGGTGGCCACGACCGTGGACACCTCGTCACGCACCCCGGCCAGGCCGGCCCGCCCGGCCGGATCGTCCTGGTACAGGACCCCGACCCTCTGGCCGGGGAAATGGCGATGGATGTACGACCCCAGGATCTTGCCCTCAATCGTGGAGTTGGGTTGCCAGCCGTAGGTGAACGGGTCATCGGTCCCGCTGTCCCAGCACGGGCACGGCGACCCCACGAACAGATCCGGCACCTGGTAGGCGTTCAGGAACGGCTTGACCTGGAGATGGGTGGGCGTGCCCAGGCCCTCGAAGATCCCGAACACGTTGTTGTAGAGGACCATGTGCTCGACTGCCGCCGCCGTCTGGGTCGGGTTGTAGGCGTCGTTGAACGTCAGCAGGCGGACGTTCCGCCCGTAGACCCCGCCGTGGTCGTTGACGAAACTGAAGAAGGCCTGGGAGGCGGCGGAGATCTGGCTGTAGCCCGGCGCCGCCGGCCCCGTCAGCGGCTGATGGGTTCCGAATACGATCGTCGACGAGCCCACGGGGGTCTTGACCGTGGTGTGGCCCGCGCCGCAGGCCGTCGCGGCCAGGGCCAGACAGACCAGCACGGCTCTGGCGAGGCTGGGGTGGATCACGCTCCTCATCTGCGCAGTGCAATGTAGACGCGGTTGATCGGCCGCCGCCTGCTGCCTGGCGACGGGCGGCGCGCTACCCGGCCTGAGCCGGCTCCTACAGGTGGGACAGGCCCAGCCTGAATTCCTCCAGCTCCTGCTCATCGATCGAGTAGACGTGCTCGGGGCCCGGGAACTCCCGTCCGCGCACCTCTGCGGCGTACTGCCCGATCGCCGCCACCATCTCCGAACGGAGGTCGTGGTAGCGCTTGGCGAACCGGGGGGTGTGGCCGTCGTAGATGCCCAGCAGGTCGTGGAACACCAGCACCTGGCCGTCGGTGTCGCCGCCCGCTCCGATCCCGATCACCGGGATCTCCAGGAGTGGCATCAGCTCGTGGGCCACGGCGGCCGGAATCGCCTCCAGCACGAGCGAGAAGCAGCCCGCGTCCTGGAGCGCCAGCGCGTCGGTGGCGACCTTCAGGGCCCGTTCGGAGGTCCGCCCCTGGGCCCGGTAGCCGCCCAGAGCCGTGGCGGTCTGGGGCGTGAGCCCGACGTGCCCCATCACCGGGATCCCGGCCTGGACGATGGCCCTGGCCCGGTCGGCGCTGGTTCCGCCCCGCTCCAGCTTGACGGCATCGCAGCCGCCCTCCTTGACGAACCGCTGGGCCGTGGACACGGCCTGCTCGTCGGAGCCCTCGTAGGAGCCGAACGGCAGGTCGCCCACCAGCAGGGGTGTGTCCAGCCCGCGGCGCACGGCCTGCGTGAGCATGAGCATCTCCTCCACGGAGACGGGGACCGTGGACGGGTAGCCCAGCACGGTCATGCCGGCGGAGTCGCCGACCAGGACCACGTCCACGCCGGCCTCCTGGGCCACCTGCGCTGACGGATAGTCGTAGGCCGTGACCATCACAATCGGCTCCCCGGCCCGCTTCTTCTCGGCCAGCCGGGGCAGGGTCATCGGCACGGGGTCGTGGAGCGTGCGGGGGACGGTCATGTGAGGGGTGGCAGACATGTGGGGCTCCTCTAGGCGGCGTGGGCCCCGGCCGGCTGGCCGGAGGTGGGGGTGAGCAGGATGGCCAATTCAGGTTCTCCCGTTTTCAGCACTGCCGTTGGTCTGGATGATCAAGTTGTCAATCAGGCGGGTGTCGCCCACCCGGGCCGCCACGACGGCGAGCGCGTGGCCGTCGACGGTCTCCATCGGGGCCAATGAATCGGCGCTCACAAGCTCGAGGTATTCCGGGGTGATCCCGGCCGAGCCGAGCTCGGACAGGGCCTGGGCGCGGACCGCCGTCGCATCCGATTCGCCGGCGTCGACCGCCCGCTGGATCGAGGTCAGCGCCCGGTACAGAGCCGTGGCCCGGCGGCGCTCGTCATCGCTCAGTCGGACGTTTCGGCTGGACATGGCGAGTCCGTCCGGCTCGCGGACGGTCGGGCAGACCTCAATTCGGATCGGGTAGGCGAGGTCCTCCACGAGGCGCCTGATCACGACGGCCTGCTGGGCGTCCTTCTGGCCGAAGTAGGCCACATCAGGCGCGGCAATGTTGAACAGCTTGGCCACCACGGTGGCGACACCGTCGAAGTGGGCCCGGCCCCGAATCGCTCCCTCCAGCGTCTCGGTCACCCTGGCCACGGACACCGTCGTGGCAAAGCCCTGGGGATAGAGCTCCTCGGCGCTTGGCGCGAACAGGTAGTCCCCCCCCACTCGGCGGCTTGGCGCGCGTCCTGCTCCTCGTCGCCCGGGTATGCCTCCAGGTCGCGCGGATCGTCGAACTGGGTCGGGTTGACGAACAGCGAGGCCACCACCACATCGCACTCCGCCCGGGCTCGGCGGAACAGGGATAGGTGACCGTCGTGCAGGCCGCCCATCGTCGGCACCAGGCCGATCACCTCGCCGGCCCGCCGGTGCCCGGCCAGGGCGCCGCGAACCTCGGGAATCGTGTGGAGCGTCCTCATGCCGGCTGGGCCTCCGGGGCCAGCGAGCGCGTGGCGCTGACCAGGGCGTCAAACAGCGGGAGCAGCTCGGGCGCCCGCTCAGCGATCGCGCTGCGTTGGCGCCGCACCGTCTCTTTATCCCCGCGGGCCACGGGCCCGGTCAGGGCGCGCTCAGGCCCCTGGGCGACCCAGTTCTCCACCGTGGCCCGGACGAGCGGCGCCAGCAGCTGGCGGTCCACACCGGCCAGCCCGGCCAGCCGCTCGGCGGCGGCCTCCACCGTGACCAGGAAGTTTGAGGCGATCGAGGCGGCGGCGTGATAGAGGGCCCGGTCCTCGTCGGCCACCCTGACCGGCCTCATGCCCAGCGCGTGGGCCAACCGCTCGGCCAGGTCCAGCGCCCGGTCGGTCGTCCCGTCGACAGCCGCTCCCGCTCCCGCGAAGCTCGCCCGGTCCCGGGTCACGGTCATCAGCGGATGCAGGGAGAACGCCTCGTGGGGAGCGAGCGCGTCCAGACCGGTGGCGCCCGAGCAATGTCCGACCGGCCTACCGGGTGCGATCAGCGACGCGGCGGCGGCGATCTGGCCGTCGGGCACGCACACCAGGACGGCGTCCGCTCCCCGCCCATCGGCGCCCCGGCCGAGCGGTCCAACGGGCTCAAACTCGGTGCTCGAGGCCAGCGCCTCGGTCAGGGCGGCACCCAGCCGCCCGTCGCCCACGATGGCGATCCTGACGCGCGCGGCGTCGTATGAGGGGAGATCCCGTTCCAGTTCCCGCATCTGAGATACCGGTCGGCTTGGGTGTGAACCAGGTCGCTAATAGCGAGGTCCGTCCCGTCAGGTGACGGCCTCAGGAGTCATGATACCCGTCCGAATTCGGGTCTAGCATCGGTTGTGTGAGGTATCTCCCAGCATGGGTGAGGAGACGTCACGGGGCATGAATACCGCCGTCAAGCGCCGCGAGGAGCTCAAGCTCCTGTACACCCAGGTGCGCGAATGCACCCGCTGCCCGCTCCATCAGGGCCGGACCAATGCCGTCTTCGGGGCGGGTAACGCCGACGCCGAGCTGATGTTCATCGGCGAGGCGCCCGGGGCCGCCGAGGACCGGCTGGGCCTGCCCTTCGTCGGCGCCGCGGGCAAGCTTCTGGACAAGCTGCTGGGGGAGATCGGCCTGGACCGGAAGGACGTATGGATCGGAAACGTCCTGCGCTGCCGCCCACCGGACAACCGTGACCCGCAGCCCAAGGAGATCGAGGCCTGCCAGGGCTATCTGTTTGAGCAGGTCAGGCTGATCGAGCCCGCGGTGATCTGCACGCTGGGCAACTTCTCGACCAAGCTGCTCCGCGGCGACAGCACCGGCATCTCCCGTCTGCACGGGCAGCCGGAGGTCCGGGTGATCGGCTCGCGGGCGGTCCAGCTGTACCCGCTCTACCACCCGGCCGCGGCGCTCTACACCCCCTCCATGCTGGAGACGCTGCGAACCGACTTTCACCGCATTCCCGGCCTGCTGAGCCAGGGTGCGCCCGAGCAGCCGGGGGCCGACGACGGCCTGCCGGAGATCGACGAGTCCGAGGTGGAGTCCGCCCTGGAGGCCATGAGCGACCTGGACGGCCCGGGCCAGCCCGAGCCGGCCCCCCAGCTCGGGCTGTTCTAGATCAGACCAGCTCGGCCACGCCCGCCGAGGTCGGGCTGGCGGTGGCGGGAGAGCCGGGGTCCGCGGGCCTCCGGCGCAGGGCCAGGGCAAAGGCCAGCAGGGCCGCTGCGGCCTGGATGGCCAGGACGACGGCCACGAAGCTCACCGGTCTTTGGGGCCCGTGCAGGAGGATGATCGGCTCGGCGATGGCCACCGCTCCCAGCGGGATCAGGAACCACGTCCGCTTCAGCGCCAGCAGGTACTGGACGGCCAGATAGGTGGCGGCCAGGACCGTGAAGGCGACGCCCAGCACGAGCAGCGCTCCCGACGCGCTGGCCTTCTTGGACCCGAACACGGCGCTGATCAGAGGGTGCGATGCCACGGCGAATATCAGCAGGCAGGGGACCGCACACACGGCGATGATCCCCAGCGCGCGGAAGAGCACCGGCCGGGTGTCCTCACCGGCGGCCCGGCGTCGGGAAACCTCGGGCACGAGATAGAACCCGGCTCCGATCGCCACCCAGATGAGGACCTTGGCCGCCACGGCGATGACGGCGTAGGAGGTGCCGGTGTGGGTCGAAAAGCGGTGTTTGGCGGCGATGATGTCGATGTTCTGGAGGACGGCGATGACCGCCAGCCCGGCGATCGGCGCCCCGGCCCGCCAGATGTGGCGCCCCAATGACACCGTCGCCGTCGGCGCCGAGGCGTCGTCGGCGTGGGCTGCGGCATAGGCCCGGAGCTGCCTGGCGCAGTAAACCGACATGGCGATGTAGGACAGGATCGAACCCAGGTACGCCCCGGTCACCCCGAGTCCGATGGCCAGGAGGGCGCCTGTGAGAAGCCGGGCGACCTGCTCGCCGACCAAGCTCACGCCGACGCTTCGGTAGTCCCCGACACCCTGAAGGGCGCCTCGGAGCAGCGACAGCTCCAGATACAGGCACCCGGTGGGTATCCCCAGAGCAGCGCCCCACTGGAACCTGCGCACGCCGACGGCGTCCGCGATCGGATGGCGGAGCAGGACCGAGGCCACGGTCAGGACGACGCTGGCGACGGCCAGGGTTCGCGTCCAGCCCCTGAGCGTGGCCAACAGCGACCGCCCCGAGCCCAGGTGCCCGAGGACGCCCTCCCGCGCGGTCGCCACCTGCATCGCCTGCCCGGCCACGAGGAGTATCAGGAGGTAGCTGATCAGCGCGGCCAGCGACCCGTAGTTGTCATGTGGGAGCTCGCGGGCGAAGACGACCGTGGCCACCAGCGCGGTCAGGTTGTTGGCGATCATCGCGCCGGCCAGGCCGGCGGCCGTAGCCGTACCCGAGCCGCGCAGGGCGCTCAGCCGCGGCTCGTAGCGCGCCCTCAGCGCGGCCAGCGCACCCGGTCGGCGCTGTGGCCGGGAATCCCTCATGGCCCGGGTGACGGTACCGAATACAGTGGCCAGGACAGATGGGCTCTCATCGTTCGCGCAGCCCGGCGGAGACCGAGGCGTTGGGAGCCGAGTTGGCCGCTCGTTTGACGGCCGGGCAGGTGGTCCTGATCCAGGGTGACCTGGGCGCGGGCAAGACGACGTTCGTCCGGGGAGCCTCCCGGGCCCTGGGCGTGACCGCGACGGTCAGAAGCCCCACCTTCAGCATTGGACACCGCTACTCCGCGCCCGTGCCCGTGGCCCACGTCGACCTCTATCGGGTGGCTGACCTGGATCGGGAGGACCCGGATCTGCTGACCGAGTACCTCCGCCCCGACACGATCGCGTTCGTGGAATGGCCCCGTCAGGAGGGCGAGCTGGCCGCCCTCGGAGCGATGGTCGTGCGGGTGCGGATCGAGCACGCGGGCCAGGACGAGCGAATGGTGGAGATCGATCCGCCGTGAGGATCCTGGCCTTCGACACCGCGAGCCGGGCCACCGCGGTGGCCGTGGCCGCTCCCGGAGGTGTGTGGGAGCGTCGCGACGATCCGCCCAGCGGCGAGCGTCCCGGGCACGCCACCCGGCTTCTCCCGCTGATCTCCACGGTCATGAGCGAGGCCGGGCTCGAGTGGGCGGAGATCGACCGGATCGCCGTCGGACTCGGACCCGGCACGTTCACGGGCCTGCGGATCGGCGTGGCCACGGCCAAGGCCCTGGGGCAGGCCACCGGGTCCGCGCTCGTGGGGGTCTCAACCCTCCACGCCCTGGCCGTCGGCGCCGGCGGGCCGGACGGCGCCGATCGTGATGCGGTGCTGGGGATGCTCGACGCCCGGCGCGGCGAGGTCTACGCCGGGGCCTGGAGCCCACACAGACTCCAGGGACCGGCGCTGCTCACGCCGCGCGCGCTCAGCCCCGAGGCACTGCGGGATGCGCTGCCGGGACTCGGCCGGCGCCCGCTGGCGGTCGGGGAGGGCGCAGTAGCATTCAGAGGCGTGCTGGAGCGCGCCGGGGTGGACGTTCCAAGCGACGGCTCGGAACTCCACCGGGTCACGGCCGCCAGCCACTGCCGGCTCGCCCTGCACCTTCCGGTCACCAGCCCCGATGCGCTGGCCCCCGATTATCAACGCCTACCCGATGCCCAGCCCAGATCCATCCTCCCCGCCTCCCCGGACCGACGCCGAGGGGCCTGAGAAGACCGCGATCAGGCGGCTGGGCCTGGCCGACCTGCCTCAGGTGATCGCGATTGAGCGCAGGGCCTTCGACACCCCGTGGTCGTCGGCCATGTTCATGTTTGAGCTGTCCAAGACCTCGAGCTTCTCGGTCGGCGCCTTCCTGCCCGGCCGGCGCCGGGCCGGGAACCTGGCCGGTTACCTGATCGCCTCCCGGTATGCGGACGTGTGGCATCTGATGAACCTGGCGGTCGACCCACCGGTCCGCCGCCGGGGCCTGGCCGGTCTGCTGCTGGAGGAGCTGATCGCCCGCGTGAGCCCGGCCGAGCCGATCACGCTTGAGGTCCGGCCCTCCAACGGCGCCGCGATCGCCCTGTACAAGCGCTTCGGCTTCCACGCCGCTGGGCTGCGGCCGGGCTACTACCGCGACACCGGAGAGGACGCCCTGATCATGTGGCGGGTTGTGCAGGACGCCCCCCGCTCGGGGGGCTCCGGATGATCCTGGCCATCGAGACAAGCTGCGATGACACGTGCGCCGCCGTTCTGAGCCCGGACGGCGAGATCCTGGCCAACGTGATCTCATCCCAGGGGGTCCACGACCGCTACGGCGGGGTCGTCCCCGAGATCGCCTCGCGCCACCACCTGGCACTCGTCGGGCCGGTGGTCGACGACGCGCTGGGCCAGGCCGGCGTCGCTCTCAGCGAGATCGAACTCGTGGGGGTGACCCGGGGTCCGGGCCTGATCGGGGCCCTCCTGGTTGGGGTGGCCACGGCCAAGGCGCTGGCCGCCGTGCACCGGACCCCGCTCGCGCCCGTCGACCATCTCCACGGCCACGTGGCGGCCAGCTTCATCGGCAGCTCGCCCCTGCAGCCGCCCTTTCTCAGCCTGATCGCCAGCGGGGGGCATACGTTCGTGGCCCACGTGCGGAATCACGGCCCTTCTTTCGAGGTGCTCGGGGAGACGCTCGACGACGCGGCGGGCGAGGCCTTTGACAAGGGGGCCCGGCTGCTCGGCCTCGGCTACCCGGGCGGCCCGGCGCTCGAGCGGCTGGCTCGGGACGGTGATCCCGCCGCTTTTGACTTCCCGACCGCGGCCCGACTGCCCGGGCTGGATTTCTCGTTCGCCGGTCTGAAGACCGCGCTCCTCTACAAGGTGCGGGATCTGGGGCAGGCCGAGACGGAGCGCCGGCGGGCTGACCTGGCCGCGTCCTACCAGCGGGCGATCGTCGAGTCGCTCCTGATCCGGGTCCGGCGCGCCCTGAGCGCCACCGGTTTGGACAGGCTGGCCCTGGGCGGCGGTGTGGCCGCCAACGGGTCGCTTCGAGGCGCGGCCGGCGGCCTGGGGGTGGAGCTGGACATCCCGCCGACCGAGCTGTGCACCGACAACGCGGCGATGATCGCCAGTGCCGCCCGCTTCGTGGCACCGCTGGCCTTCCCGGCCTACCTGGACCTGGACGTGTACGCGACCGGCGAGGTCCCGGCGGCCGCGCCGGCAGCCGCCTGAGGAGCCCCGTGAGGACCGTCGTGCTCTACACCCGAGAGGGTTGCTGCCTGTGTGATGAGGCCCGCACGGTACTGATCCGCGTGCAGGGCAGGAACCCGGGGACCTTCGCCTGGCAGGAGCGGGACATAGACTCAGACGACCGGCTCCAGCTGGCGTATCTGGAGCGCATCCCCGTGGTCACGATCGACGGCGAGGAGGTGTTCGAACTCCAGCTGGACGAATCCGAGCTCGAACAGAGGCTCGGTATTGTGGGAGCGAGATGAGCTACACCGCGGACCGCGATCGCTTGTCGTCCGCGCAGGTCACGGGCGCAGAGAAGCCAGGGGAGAAGCTCTCGCTGGGCGTGGCCGCGCGCCTGTCGCGCTACCTCCAGGTGCTCACCCAGGCCCGCAAGATGGGCAAGGACACGATCAGCTCCCAGGAGCTGGCTGACTACACGCACGTCAACTCGACCCAGATTCGCCGGGACCTGTCCGGGTTCGGCAAGTTCGGCAAGCGTGGTGTCGGGTACAACGTGGACTCGCTGGTCAACCAGATCCGGAAGATCCTCCGGACCTCCGGCCAGCACAACATCGCCCTGTTCGGCGCCGGCCACCTGGGCACGGCGATCGCCACCTCGGACATCTTTGCCGATCACGGCTTCCGCGTCGTGGCCGTGTTTGACACCGACGGGGACAAGGTGGGCACTCAGATCGGCACGTTCAGCGTCCGCAGCAACTCCGATCTGCGGCATGTGGTCGACGAGGAGGACATCGTCGTGGCCGTCCTGGCCGTTCCCTCGGGCGCGGCCCAGGAACTGGCCGACGACCTGGTCGAGGCCGGGGTGAAGATCATCTTCAACTACTCCGAGGCCCTGCTCCAGGTTCCACCCGAGGTCACCGTCCACACCTCGAGCCCGGCCGTCGACCTGCTGTACGCCCTGTACTTCTACCTGACCTGATCGACTCCGAGCGGCTCCGACCACCGCGACGTGGTTTTCGACTTCAACACTGCCCGGGAGGCCTTCGAGCAGTCCACGGACTTCACCGTGGGCCTGGAGGAGGAGTTCGCCGTGCTCGACTCCGACCTCGCCCTGACCCCTGGGTTCGAGCGCCTGCGGACGGCCGCGGCGGCCGACCCCGTCCTGGCCGAGTCGATCGCCGGCGAGCTGATCTCTTCCGAGATCGAGATCCGCTCCGGCCGGGGGGCTGACCTGGCCGCGGCGATCTCGGCCCAGCGCGATCGCCGCCTGAGGCTGTTCGCCCTGGCCACCGAGCTGGGGTTCGGGCTCGGGAGCACGGGCACGCATCCCTGGTCGGACTACCGCGAGCAGGCGATCATCGACACCGAGCACTACCGCCGCGTCGAGGAGGGGCTCAAGTATGTGGCCTGGCGCAACAACACGTTCTCGCTCCACGTCCACGTCGGGATCCGGGGGGCGGACCGGGCCGTCCAGGTGTGCGACCGGATGCGGCCGGTGCTGCCACTGCTTCTGGCCACCTCGGCCAGTTCGCCGTTTCTGGATGGGAGGGACTCCGGTCTGGCCAGCGCCCGCAGCCAGATCTTCACCAAGAGCTTCCCCCGCTGCGGGGTGCCCGACGCCTTCGGGAGCTGGGACGCGTTTGCCCGCTACGTCGAGTTCCTGGACCGCACCGGTTCGATCGTCGAGTACACCCAGGTCTGGTGGTCGGTCCGGCCCCATCCCGCCTTTGGCACGGTGGAGGTCAGGGTCTGCGACTGCCAGGTCACGGCCCAGGAGTCCGAGGCGCTAGCCGGCCTGATCACGGCCTGCGTGGTCCAGGCGGCCCGGGACGTGGACGAGGATGTCCCGTGCCACGACCTTTCGCGGAGCCTGATCGACGAGAACACCTGGCGAGCCACCCGCCACGGACTCGACGGGGAGATGATCGACCTTGAGCACGGAACGGTCCTGCCCACGACGAAGGCGACCGAGCGGCTGTTGCGCTGGTGCGAGCCGGCGCGGGCTGAGATCGGGGCCGAGATCACCCTGCCGGCCGAGAACGGCGCCCAGCGCCAACGCCGGATGCTCCAGTCGGGAATGACTCTGGAGGAGGTTTACGCCGCCGCCGTGGCGCAGACGCGAGAGACGTATGCTCCGGCGCTGGAGGCTCCGAGGAGGTGAATGGATGACCGACGAGGGTGAACAGACCGCAGGAGCAGAGCCCGGTGAGGACGAGCTCCGCGCGGCCTACGAGGCCCAGGTCAAGCAGATCCGGGTGGACCAGATCGTGCTGGAGAACGTGGTCACCGTCCTGAACCTGGGCATGCGCAGGACCGGGATGGCCCCGGGCACCGAGGACGAGCGCGACCCGGACCAGGTCCGGATGGCGATCGAGTCGGTGCGGGTCCAGTTGCCGTTGCTGGAGCAGGCGCTGCCCAACCAGGTGCGCCAGATCCGCGACGCCCTGTCCCAGCTTCAGATGGCCTGGGTGAGGATCGGGGGCCAGGCCCCGGGTCCGGGCGCTGGCGATCCGGGCGCCCCGGCCGCCGCTCCTGGCGCCCCGGCCCCGCCTCCTGGTGCCGAGCAGCCACCCGCCGAGCAGCCCGAAGAAGCGGGCCCGGCGCAGCGCAGCGGGCGCCTCTGGGTGCCCGGGCAGTAGTCCGCACGCTACACTCGCGCCGTTCCTACGGGGCCTCCGCTCTTTACCCGGGTGGCGGCCCGTTTGCTGTTGTGGGCGCGTAAACGCCCAGTCGATCCAAGAGTCTTCGGAGGACCTTCCTTGTCCAGCTTCCTGACGCACCATGGGGTGTTGATCGCGCTTGTGTGCGCCGGCGCCGCCCTCGTTTACGGAGCCGTCACCGCGCGCTCCCTCCTCGCTCTGTCCCCGGGCAACGAGCGCATGCGCGCGATCTCGGCCGCCGTCCAGGAGGGCGCCCGGGCATACCTGAACCGCCAGTACACGATCATCGCCGGTGTGGGGGTGGTCGTGTTCGCCCTCCTGATCCCGCTCCAGAACATCCGCGTGGCCATCGGATTCGCCATCGGCGGGATCCTGTCGGCCGCGGCCGGTTACATCGGCATGAACGTGTCCGTGCGGGCCAACGCCCGCGTGGCCGAGTCGGCCCGCGGCGGGGTGTCCAAGGCCCTGGCCGTCGCTTTCCGGGGTGGCGCGGTGACCGGGATGCTCGTGGTCGGTCTGGCCCTGCTTGGCGTCGCCGCCTACTACGGGATCCTGACCTGGGTGGCCAGCTATACGCCGAAGGAGGCCGTCGACGCCCTGGTCGGACTCGGTTTCGGAGGATCGCTGATCTCAATCTTTGCCCGGCTCGGCGGAGGAATCTTCACCAAGGCTGCCGACGTCGGCGCCGACCTGGTGGGCAAGATCGAGGCCGGAATTCCCGAGGACGATCCCCGCAACCCGGCCGTGATCGCCGACAACGTGGGCGACAACGTGGGCGACTGCGCGGGCATGGCCGCCGACCTGTTCGAGACCTACGCCGTCACGGCGGTGGCCGTGATGCTGCTGGGCGTGCTCCTGTTCAGCCAGTCGACCAACGTGGCCCTGTTCCCGCTCGTCCTGGGGGCGATCTCGATTCTGGCCTCGCTGGTGGGCACGTTTGCCGTCCGCTCGCGCTCGGGCAACGTCGAGCGGGCCCTGTATCAGGGCATGATCGTGTCGGCCGTGCTGGCGGCACTTGTCTTCATCCCGGCCACGTACTTCATGATGCGCGGGCTGACGCTGAAGGCCGGAGGCGCAACCCCCCACTGGTGGAAGTTCTACCTGTGCGCGCTGATCGGGCTGGGGATCACGGGCCTGCTGTTCGTGATCACCGACTACTACACCTCCACGCGCTTCGGCCCGGTCAAGCGGACGGCGCGGGCCTCGATCACGGGTCACGCCACCAACATCATCCAGGGCCTGGCCTCCGGGATGCAGGCCACGGCGGCGCCCGCGATCGTGATCGCCATGGGCATCCTTGGCGCCTGGAAGTTGGCCGGCGGAGGCACCCAGGGCATTTACGGGATCGGCGTGGCCGTGATGGCCCAGCTCTCGCTCATGGGCCTGATCGTGGCCCTGGACGCGTTCGGCCCGATCACCGACAACGCCGGCGGGATCGCCGAGATGGCCGATCTCCCCGAGGAGGTCCGCAACGTGACCGATCCGCTGGACGCGGTCGGCAACACGACCAAGGCGGTGACCAAGGGATACGCGATCGGCTCGGCCGCCCTGGCCGCGCTGGTGCTGTTCGATGCCTTCTCACGGGAGGTCAACGGAACGTCAGGGGTCGGCCTCCATGCGAAGTTCGCCTTCCAGCTCGGCAGCCCCCCAGTCCTGATCGGGCTCCTGGTCGGCGGGATGATGGTCTACCTGTTCGCCTCGCTGTCCATGGAGGCGGTGGGACGAGCCGGGGGCGCCGTGGTGGAGGAGGTCCGTCGCCAGTTCCGGGAGAAACCCGGGATCATGGAGGGGACCGACACGCCCGAGTACGGCACCGCCGTGGCGCTGGTCACCCGAGCCGCCCAGCGGGAGATGATCCTGCCCGCCCTGATCCCGATCGTGATCACGCTGGTCGTCGGGCTGATCAGCGTTGAGGCGCTGGGTGGTCTGCTAATCGGCGTGATCGTGGTCGGCCTGTTCCTGGCCATCGCCATGACCGCCGGCGGCGGCGCCTGGGACAACGCCAAGAAGCTGATCGAGGACGGAGCCTACGGCGGCAAGGGCTCCGAGGCCCACGCCGCGGCGGTCACGGGCGACACCGTGGGCGATCCCTACAAGGACACCGCGGGTCCGGCGATCAACCCGATGATCAAGGTGGCCAACATTGTGGCCATCCTGATAATTCCGATCATCACCTAGATACCGTCGCGCGCGCTCACTCAACTCCCCGGCCGCACCGTCGCGCACGCTCACTCACGTCCCCGGCCATCGCCGCACGATAGATTCCACCCGCGATGTTCATCCTGATTGTGGGCTGTGGACGGGTCGGTTCGGCGGTGGCCAAGCGGGCGCTCGATGCCGGCCACGAAGTCTCGGTGCTCGACTCCGACCCTCTGTCGCACGAACGCCTGGACAAGGATCAGACGACCACCTGGGAGGATGCGGGTGGGCGGTTCACGGTCGGCACCGCGCTGGAGATCGATGCCCTGATTGAGGCGGGCATCGACGGCGCGGACGTGTTCCTGGCCGCGACCCGTGGCGACAACACAAACCTGGTCATCGCCCAGATCGCCCAGCGCCGCTACAAGGTGCGGCGGGTGGTCGTCCGGGTGGCCGACCCGGGCCGGGCCGCGTGGTACGGGGAGCAGGGCCTTCACACGGTGTGCCCGACCCAGCAGGCCATCGATGAGGCGTCCGAGATGGTGCTCGCCAAATGACGTGCCGCCGTAGCAGCGCGAGCGGGAGGAGCACGCCGTGTACGTGATCATCGCCGGGGCCGGCAAGGTCGGGTGGAACCTGGCCCGTGAGCTGATCGGGCGCGATCAGGAGGTCACCCTGATCGAGTCAGACCATGCCCGCTTCCGGGTCGTGGAGGGCGAGCTCCAGCATGCCGTCCAGTACGGGGACGCCACCGAGCTGTGGGTGCTGGAGCGGGCGGGGATCCAGCGCGCCGACCTGGCGATTGCCGTCACCGGCGATGACGAGGACAACATCCTGATCTGCCAGGTGGCCAAGGAGAAGTACGACTGCCAGCGGATCGTGGCCCGGGTCAACAACCCTCGCAACCTCCAGCACTTCCGGCTGTTGGGGATCCAGCCAGCCGTCTCGGCCACCGATCTGATCCTGCGCCTGATCGAGCACGAGGTGCCCGAGTACGGCCTGGTCCAGCTCCTCGCCCTGGAGGAGGAGCACCTGGAGATCATCGAGGTTGAGGTGGGGGAGGGCTCGCAGGCCGCCGGGGTCGGCGTGGCGGACGTGCCGCTGCCCGTGGGGTCGCTGGTCATCTCGGTGCTGCGCGATGGGATGGGTTTCGTACCCCAGCCGGACTCTCAGATCCAGGCCGGCGACCAGGTGCTGCTGATCCTGGACCCCGGGCTCGAGTCGGAGATCACGCCCCTGTTTGCCCCGGCTCCAGCCCGAGCCTCCGGCGGGCGGTAGGACGGGGCGCTAGGCCCGCGCTGACGCAGGAGGGTCGACCGGCGCCGATCAAAAACCCAGCTAACGATTTCGTGGAGGGAGGCCGTGATGGCTGAGCGAGAGGTGGAATACGCCCTGATCGGCGGTGGCCTGGCCGCCGGGAACTGCGCCCGCTGGTTGCGGGAGGAGGGAGCCGACGGCTCGATCCTGTTGATCGGGCGCGAGCCGGACCTGCCCTACAACCGCCCGGACTGCTCGAAGGACTATCTGCGGGGGGAGAAGCCGCGCGAGGACGTCCTGTTCCGGCCCCCCGACTGGTTCGCCGAGCAGGATATTGAGGCTCTGACCAAGGTGTCGGTGACCGGGTTGGATCTGGAGCAGCGGACAGCCAAGCTCTCCAGCGGCGACCAGGTGAGGTTCGACAAGGCCCTGCTGGCCACCGGAGCCAACGTCCGCCGGCTGAACGTGCCAGGTTGCGAGCTGGGCGGGATCCATTACCTGCGCACGCTCACCAACAGCGACACGATCCGCGAGGACGCCGCGGGCAAGCGCGTCGTGCTGGTCGGCGGCTCGTATATCGCCAGCGAGGTGGCGGCCTCGCTGACCGAGCTGGGCAGCTCGTGCTCGCTGGTCATGCTGGAGGGAGTCGTGCTGAGCCGGGGGTTCGGGGAGCAGGCGGGGCGGTTCTTCGAGGACCGGCTGCGAGAGCACGGGATCGAGATCCACGGCGACGACTCGCTGGCCCGCTTTGAGGGGGCCGACGGCCGCGTGCAGAAGGTGATCACCGAGGGTGGGCTGGAGCTCGAGGCCGACGCGGTCGTGATCGGCGCCGGGGTCACACCGGACGTGATGCTGGCCCGCGGCGCCGGCCTTCAAATCGGCGAGAGCGGGGGAGTCGAGGTCGACTCCCATCTCCAGACCCCAGTCTCCGGCGTGTTCGCCGCCGGCGACATCGCCGACTACGACAGCGTGATTCACCGCCGCCGCCTTCGGGTCGAGCACTGGGATGTGGCCTTCAACCAGGGCAAGACGGCCGCGCTCAACATGCTCGGCCGCAATCAGCCCCACGATGTCGTGCCCTACTTCTTCTCCGACATGTCCGATTGGGCCTCGCTGGAATACGTCGGCCCGGCCTCGGAGTGGGACCAGGAGGTCGTGCGCGGCTCGATTGAGGACGGCGAGTTCTCGATCTTCTACCTGTCCGACGGCCAGGTCGCCGCCGCCCTCTCGGTCGGCCGCTCCGACGACCTGGAGCACGCCCGGCGGTTGATCGCGTCACATGCGGACCTGCGGGCGCGCGCCGCGGAGCTGGGCGATCTGGGGACGGATCTGGGGGCGATCTGAGCGCAGACGCCGGGCCGCCCGGCGTCCGGCGAACCTGGGCCACACGGCGGCCCTAGACCAAGGTGTAGCGCCCGGAACACGGGCACCGTCGATAGACCTGGAGATGGCCGCTCTCCAGCGAGTTCGTTCCGCGTGCCTTTCCGCGCCTGCGATCGTGGGCCTGCTGACCGTGGTCGCAGCCGTCGCCCGGTTCACTCGGCTGGGTCACCAGAGCTACTGGTACGACGAGGCCCACACCGTCTGGCTGGTGCACTTCTCGTTCACGAAGATGCTCTCGCTGCTCCCCAGCACGGAGACCTCTCCACCGCTGTATTTCGTCGCGGCCTGGATCTGGGCCCATCTGTTCGGGTACGGAGCGGGGGCACTCAGGTCTCTGTCTGCGCTGGCCGGGGTGGCCACGGTCCCCGTGGCCTACCTGGCCGCCCGCCAGCTCTTCTCCCAACGGATCGGGATGGTCGCAGCCGCGCTCACCGCGACCAGCCCGCTGCTCGTCTGGTACTCGCAGGAGGCGCGCTCCTACTCGTTGATGGTGCTACTCACGGCGATCGCGCTGCTGGCCTTCGCTCACGTGCGTCAGCGGCCCACGCGCGCGTGGATGATCGCCTGGTCGGTGGCCGCGACGCTGGCCATTTTCACCCACTATTACGCGGCGCTGGTCGTCGTACCCCAGGGGGTTTGGCTGTTCGTCCGCCACCGACCGCTCCGCTTGGTGCGCTTCGGCGTCGAAGGGATGTTCGCTTGCTGCCTACCCCTGGTCGTCCTGCTCGTCCGACAGCTGCTGTTCCTGGGCGCGGGCACGAACTGGATCAACGCGATCCCTCTGACGCGCAGACTCGGCGAGGTGCCAAAGACGTTTGCCCTGGGGCCCGAGGCGCCCATGGGCGGGTGGCTGCTGGTCGCGTTCGGCATCCTTGCCCTGGCCGCCGTTGGGCTGCTCATTCGCCGGGCAGATTCGCTTGAGCGCAGCCGAGCGATGGTGGCAGGGGGAGTGGCGCTGGCTGGTGCAACGATCGTGGCCGGCCTGATCGTGATCGGCTTCGATCAGCTCGACTCTCGAAACGTGCTGGCCCTGTGGTTGCCCATTGTTCTGGTTCTGGCCGCCGGATTCGGCGCCCGGCGGTCCGGTTGGATGGGGCTGGCCGGTGCGGCCGCCTGCTGTGCGATCGGCCTTTGGTGCATCGTGGCCGTGGGGGTCAACCCACGACTCGAGCGCCCGAACTGGCGCGGACTGGCCGCCGCCCTGGGAGACCGCGGTGATCGAGCGATCTACGCGGTCGACGCGTGCGACCTCCTCCCGCTCTCGGTCTACATGCCCAGCCTGCACTCGGTCTCTTCCCGCGGTGCCGAAGTGCGCGAGATAGACGTGTTGGTGGTACCCCCGTCGCGCGACTGGTACGTCAGGTGTCCGCCTTCAACCCCAACGCCGCGCATCCCTCATCGGTTCGACGGGCTTGAGCAAAGCGGCCGGACCCGCGTCGTCGACTCGTTCGCGGTCTTCAGGTTCCGATCCAGCAGAGCAATCCGCGTGACGCCTCGCATCCTGGCCGACACGGGCCTGCGCGGGATCGCGATGGTTCAGTAGGGGGCGTGCCGGGGCGGGTGATCTCAGGCGGCTTGCTGACTTCCCGTCTGCCGCCCACGGTTGCGTCCGCCCCAGGTATCGGTCTGGCAGTGACAGTTCGGACATAGAAGCTCCAGGTTCTCGAGCCGGTTGTCGAGCCCGTCGCCGTTGATGTGATGAAGCTCGAGCGAGAGCGGCCTTCCGCGCCACTGCGTCAAACCGCAATGCTCGCACCGGAGCTCCTTGAGACCGGCTGAGATCAGTCTCAGCTTGACGTGGTGGCGATTGCGACGCCGGCCTCTGCGGAGGATGTCGGCGATTGGCTCGAGGCGTGGACGGGGACGGATGACGTCGCGGCGGATGGCGTCCCACCAGGCGTTGCGACTGAAGCCGAACTTCCGCATGCACTGAGTCATCGAATGTCCGGAGTCGTAGTAGGCCCGGATCTGTTCCCAGTCGTAGCGCGTGGCGAATTCGATCGAAGCAGGGACGCCAAGCATCCTGAGGTGAAAGCAGACGGTCGGCTTCGAAATGCCGAGCTCCCGGGCAATCTCGGTCCCCGATAGCCCCTCCGCGTGGAGTCTTGCCACCGCTTCACGCGTTGCGCCGTTTGGCTTGCGTCTCCCTCCCATCACGAACACATGTTCGCAGGCGGCGCGGACGGAAGACCTCACCTCCGCTTCTATACTTGCGCCCCGATCGTGGGCGCACCTGGTCGCGCAGACGGTCAACTGCCCATGCGGGGTAGTCCAGTGGCAGTGACGCCCGGCTCTGGACCGGGAGACGGAGGTTCGAGTCCTCCCCCCGCAGCTAGCTTTTGAAGGGAGACCGAGTCGGCCCTACTCCGGGTCCTGAAACTCCGGCTCCTCGCGCTTCATCCCGGCGATCACCGCGGCCATCTGGTTGGGCGAGCCGATCAGCTGGAGTTGGAACTCGGCTTCCATCTGCGAGTGTCTCCGACGGCGTTCGGTTCCACGACTCCTCAAACAGCTGCTTGGCCAGGCGGATGGCGTCCGGTGAGCGGCCGGCGATCTCACTGGCCAGCTCGCGGGCGGCGGCCAGGGGGTTGTCGGCCACGTGGGTCACCACGCCCAGCGCCAGCGCCTCCTGGCCCGTGAACACCGCGCGGTGTACGTGAGTTCCTTGGCCACATCAATGCCCACCAGGCGGGGCAGGGTGCGGGTGATCGACATGTCGGGGATCAGGCCCCACTTGCCCTCCATCACGGAGAGGCGCGCGTCGGGGGTGGCGAACCTGATGTCCGCCCCCAGGGCGATCTGAAGTCCACCACCCAGGCAGTTGCCGTGGATCGCCGCGATCACCGGCACGGGCAGCGTCACCCAGTCGTAGGCCACGCGCTGGAACTTGTTGGGCACGCTGCGCAGGTCCCCTTCGGCTTCGCCATTCGTGCCGCCCAGGCCCTGCTGGGCCGACATCACGCTGGCGATGTCGAGGCCCGAGCAGAAGCTTGGGCCCGCGCCGTGAAGCACCACCGCCCGGACTCCGCGCGTCTGCCGAACCTGCTCGGCCGCGGCCAGGATCCCGTCGAACATCGGTATGTCCAGCGCGTTGTGTTTTTCGGGCCGCGACAGCGTGACCGTGGCCACATGGTCCTGGATCTCAACCTGCACGCGCTGCTGCGCCGTCGTCGTCTCAGTCATGTGCGCAGCCTATCTCTCCACTGCCACCGCGTCCCCGAGGCGCACGACCCCGGGCTCGATGACCCGTCCGTAGATCCCAAACGGCAGTGGTTCGGTGCTCTCCACGTCGCGGCGGTAGCGGCCCAGCAGCTTGAGCGTGGGGGCGTCGACCGCGCCCGTGACCGGATTGCGGGTCGTGATGTTGCACCGGCCCGCGTGGCCCTCGAACCCGACCAGGGCCTGGCCCATCCGGACCGACGAGCCCACCCAGCCATCTTCGGTGTGGGGCTCCACGCCATCGACCTCGATCAGCATCCTGAACCGCCGGGCATCAATCCCATCCAGGCCGCCCTCCTGGGCCAGACGGGCCAGCGAGCCCTCCGAGATGACCGACACGGCGCCCAGGAGACCTCGGTCGACGGCGCCCTCGTCGCCGGCCTCGACGAGGCGCAGCGGCTCTCCCACCAGCTCGCTCAGCACGGCCGACCACGGCCCCTCAACGAGCCTCGCGACCTTGCGACCCGAGTAGAACTGCGTTGAGACGTCGGGCCCCAGCTCGACCGTCTCCTCGAGCACCCGTCCGTCTGGGAGCTCGAGCCTCAGGCGGCGATCCGAATCGGAGTAGGAGAAGACGGACGTCTGGAGCTGCCCCGCCGAAGCGAGTTGACCATCTCGTCCTGGTCGTCGACCAGGTAGAAGCGCCGGTTCTCCCGGACCCCGTTGTGGCCCAGCCGGATCTCCTGCACCTCCCGTAGCTGCGTGCCCTTGACCGGGGTGATGTTCAGACCGCTGACCGTGACCATCCCGGCAGTCTGCCGCACCAGACGCCGGGCGGCCTATGTCAGCTAGGCGGCAGCCTGCTCGGCCCAGTCGCGGTACAGGCGCCAGTAGCGCCCGCCGGCCTCGAGCAGCTCGTCGTGGTTGCCCTCCTCGACCACCTGGCCGTGCTCCAGCACGATGATCCGGGCCGCCCGCTGGATCGTTGACAGACGGTGGGCGATCACAATCGCCGTCCGTCCCGCGAGCAGCCGGCGCAGGCCGTCCTCGATCAACGTCTCGGTGTGGACGTCCACGTTCGACGTGGCCTCGTCCAGGATCAGGATCCTGGGATCGGCCACGAGCGCCCGGGCGAAGGCCAGTAGCTGGCGCTGGCCGGCCGACAGCTTCACGCCGCGCTCGCCGACCTGCGTGTCGTACCCCTGGTCCAGAGCCGCGATGAAGTCCGCCGCTCCAACCGCCCGGGCCCCGGCCTCGATCTCCTCCTGGGTGGCCGAGGGCCGGCCGAAGGCGATGTTCTCCCTGATCGTGCCGCTGAACAGGAAGCCCTCCTGAGGGACGATTCCCATCTGGGAGCGGAGCGAGTGCATCGTCACCTCACGGAGGTCGTGTCCGTCGACCAGCACCGCGCCGTCGGTCGGGTCGTAGAAGCGGGCCACGAGCTTGGCCAGCGTTGATTTCCCGGCGCCGGTCGCGCCGACCAGCGCAACGGTCTGCCCGGCCGGAATCACGATGTCGATGTTCTTGACCGCGTAGCCGGCGTCGTCTGAGCTGCCGTAGCGGAACGAGACGTCCTTGAGCGCAAGCTCGCCCTTGATCGGCGGGAGCTCGGAGGCATTCGGGGCGTCCACGATCTCCGGCTCCTCGTCCAGCAGGTCGAAGATCTTGTCCAGGGCGGCCATTCCCGACTGGTAGGTGGTGTAGAGCTGCGAGAGCTGCTGGATCGGATCGAAGAAGTTGTTCAGAGCGGCGATAAAACCGAACACCACGCCCGTCGAGGTGTGGCCCGTGATGGCCTCGATCCCGCCGATGATCAGGATCTCAATCGTGACCAACGAGGACAGGAACTCCACCGCGGGGAAGTAGGCCGCGTTGAGGTTGACCGTCGTCATGTTGGCCGCCCTGTTCTCGTCGTTGAGCTCCCGGAAGCGCTCGATATGCCGAGGCTCCTGGCCAAACGCGCGCACCACCCGGATCCCGGACAGCGTCTCCTGCAGATACCCGGTGATGGAGGCGATCTTCTCTCGGGTCAGCCTGTAGGCGTCGGCCGAGGCGATCCGGAACAGGAGCCCTCCGACGGCCAGGATCGGGAGCGCGATGAAGGTCAGCAGGGCGAGCTGCCAGTCCAACACGAGGAGGATCACCAGGACGCCGATCAGGGTCAGCCCGGATTGGAACAGCGTGGCCATTCCGTCCTCCACGAGCTGATCGAGCGCCTCGACGTCGTTGCTGATCCGGGAGATGATCACGCCCGCGCGGTTGCGCGAGTAGAAGCCGATCGAGAGTCGCTGGAGATGCTCGAGCAGACGCATGCGCAGGTCCTGCAGAGCGCGCTGACCGACCCAGCCAACCAGGTACGTCTGGGCGTACGAGGCCACGGCGTAGACGACCGCTGAGAGCAGGAACCCTCCGACGATCAGGTCGAGCGCCCCGGCGTCGTGGCGGTTGATCCCGTCGTCGATCGCCAGCTTGGCCAGGGGGGCAGGCGCCAGCGCCGCGGCCGTGGCCGCGATCAGTGAGACGAACATCGCCGCCACCCGCCACCGATACGGGGCCAGGATCTCTATCAGCCCCTTGACCTTGCGCCGGCGCCCGGACGTGGCCGTCAGCCGTCGCCTGACCTCAGCCCGGGACATTCGAAGACGGCTCATAGCCCGGCCACCTCAGCCTCGAGCGGCTTGCGGTTGATGAACACCTGGTCGGGCATCCCCTTCTCCACTATCTCCTGGTAGAGCGGGGAGCTGGACAGGAGCTCGTCGTGAGTCCCGGTTGCCGCCACGGTGCCGTCTTGGAGGACGACGATCTCGTCGGCCAGGGCGATCGTGGACAGCCGGTGGGCGATCACGAACGTGGTCCGCCCGGCCATCACCTCTCGCAGGGCGAGCTTGATCTCCTGCTCGGTCGAGGCGTCAACGGACGACGTGGCGTCGTCCAGGACGAGGATCCGTGGGTCGGCCAGGATCGCCCGGGCGATCGCGATTCGCTGGCGCTGGCCTCCGGACACGGTCAGACCGCGTTCGCCGACCAAGGTGTCGTACCCCTTCGGCAGATTCCGGATGAAACCATCGGCCTGGGCGGCTCGAGCTGCTCGCTCCACCTCGGCCCGCGTGGCCTCTGGTCGGGCGTAGGCGATGTTGTCGTGCACGGTGGCCGAGAATAGGAACGGGTCGTCGGTGACCAGGGCGATCTCCCGGCGCAGGCTGGACAGCTCGACCTCGTCAACCGGCGTTCCGTCGACCCGAACAGTGCCCTCGGTGGCGTCGTACAGCCGGGGAAGCAGCGAGATCAGCGCCGTCTTGCCCGAGCCCATCGCGCCCACCAGGGCCACGGTCTGTCCGGCCTCGATCTCCAGGTTCACGTCGTGCAGGGCGGGGTGGCTCGTCCCGACGAAGGTCAGCCCGACGTTCTCAAACGAGATCCGGCCCGGGCCGGCGGGAAGCGGGGGCGCCCCCGCGGGGACAGTCATGGCCGGCTCGCGGTCCAGTAGCTCGAAGATCCTGGCTCCCGACGCCGTCGCTCGCTGGGCGGCGCTGAGCATGTAGCCCAGCGTGCGCATGGGGGAGATCAGCATCAGCAGGTAGGCGTAGAAGGCGGTGAACGCTCCGATGCTCAGGCTGTGGTTGATCACGTCTCGGCCGCCGACGAGCAGCACCACGGCCAGACCGAGGCTGGGCAGAAAGCTGATCAGCGGCGTGTACCGGGCCTGGATCCGGGTGGCGATCATCTGCTGGTCGAACACCCGGCCGACCGAACCGCGGAAGCGCTGGAGCTGACGCTCCTCCTGGGCGAAGGCCTTGATCACGCGGATGCCGGACACGTTCTCCTCGGCCTCGGCGGTGAGCTCGGCGATCCGCTGCTGGGCCTCCTGAAGCGCGGGACGCGAGTGCTTCCCGTAGCGGTGGGCAATCAACACGACGAACGGCACCGGAGCCAGCGACATGGCGGCCAGGTCGGGCCGCAACGCGAACATGGCCACGGCGGCCAGGAGGATGGAGAGCAGAGACTGGGCGATGAAGATCAGGCCGTAGCCCAGGAAGAAGCGCACCGCCTGGAGATCGACGGTGGCCCGCGACATGAGCTGGCCAGTCTGCTGGCGGTCGAAGAACGACAGTTCCAGCCGCTGAAGGTGTTCGTACAGGCGGTTGCGCACGTCGAGCTCGACCCCCAGGGACACCCGGCCGGCCACCAGGCGGCGGAAAACGCTCGTCACCAGGCGGAGCACCCCGGCCACGCCGATCACGACCGCCCATACGATCAACGTATGGCGATCGTGCCGCGTGATCCCGTTGATGGCCCGCCCCGTCAGATATGGGATCAGCACCGTGGCCCCAATCGCCGCGAAGGCGAGCACAAACGACCAGACCACACCCTTGCGGTAAGGCCGCAAGAAGCCCAGAAGCCTGACAAAAATCTTCATGCTTCAGAAAGTATAGTAGCGGACGGAGAGTTGCGTCTCGTCGCCGCGGAGCGTGTCGGGGCCGCGCGCCTGGCCGCCGGGGAGCGTGTCAGGGCCTCGCGTCTCGTCGCCGGGGAGCGTGTCGCCGCGGCCTGGCGTCTCGTCGGAGGCCGGCGCTGAACCGGGCCAGGCTGGTCAGCTGGAACGTCGCCGGTCGGGTCCAGCGCCTGGACGAGCAGGCGGAGCTGGTTCTAGGGCTGGACGCCGACCTGATCTGCCTGCAGGAGGTGAGTGCCGGCACGGCGCGCAGGTGGCCGACGTTGCTGGCGCACGCGGGGTGGCCCCACGTGTTGGTGTCCGGGCCGGGCGATCCGGTGCCCGGCGTGAGCCCGCGCCGCCGCCCGCTCAGCGTGCTGATCTGTACCCGGGAGCCGTCGCAGGCGGTGGAGATTGCCGACGTCCCGTGGCCCGAGCGCGCGCTGGCCGTGCGAACGCAGGGCCTGGAGGTTGTGAACGTTCACTCGCCGATCAGCCCATCACCCGGCCTGGCCAAGGTCCTAACCCACGAGAGCGTTCACCGGCACATGGCCGCGGGGGCCGGTCCAAGGATCCTGTGCGGGGACCTGAACACGCCCCGCCGCGAGCATCCGGACGGGCGGGTATGGACGTTCGCCCGCGATCAGTACGGACGCCTGCGCGAGGATCGCGGCGAGCGCTGGGACCAGGCCGAGCTGGCGCTGATCAAGGGTCTGGAGCCGTTCGGTTTCCGGGACGCATTCCGGGAGGAGCACGGCCCGGCCTGGAAGGAGCTGAGCTGGGAGTGGCCTCGCTGGGGCGGCGGCTACCGCCTGGACCACCTGATCGCCTCAGCCGAGGTCGACGTGCGGGCGATCTCCTACGCCCATGAGTGGCGGGAGGCCAGGCTGTCCGACCACTCTCCGCTGGTGGCCGACCTGGCCTGGCCGGAGTAGGCGGTCGCCCCACGCGCGAACAGGCTGCGCCCGGCGTGGACTAGCTCGACTTCTTGCCGCCCTTGCGCCCGGCGGCTGCCTTCTGGGCCCGGTTGCCGCCGCTGCCGGGGCCTGAGCTCTTCCTGCTCTGGCTGGAGCCGCTGCTCTTCCCGCCCCGGCTGGATGAGCCGGGCGAGTTACTGATCGCGGCTGCTCGGGACTTGCTCATTCCCTTCTTGCGCAAACCCTCGTACTGCTTGTCGTTCTTGACGCTCGGTCCGTGGTCCTTGGTCATGTGGCACCTCCGTTTGGCTCGACCCATGCGGGCTACCCGATCGGGCCCCGTTTCAGTGCCCGACCTTGTGACGGTTCCCACTTGCCGCTCCGCAACGCGGCCACCTATGATCCGCGCACGCTCCGGCAGGGGCTGGAAGCGCGCCAGAGAGGAGAGCGTGGAAAAGTGGACCTTGTCGTGAGGTACGGCTACCAGCCGGTTCGCGCGTTCATAGAGACGATCGGCGCGATGGTGGTGCTGCTGCGGCGCACGGTGGCGGCCGCGCTCACGCCGCCCTACGACTACGGCCCCGAGCTGGTCGACCAGTTCATGTTCGCGTTGCGCCTGGGTTGGTTCCCGATGATCGTGGCCTCGCTGGCCTTCACGTACGGCCCGGCAGGGGTCGAGGTCGGGGACTTCCTCAACCTGCTCGGCGCGCTCGATCGCCTGGGTGGGATCTTTGTGATCATCGTGATGCGCGAGTTCGCGCCGCTGGTCGTGGCGATCGTGATGGCGGGCGTAGCCGGCACGGCGATGACCGCCGACCTGGGCGCAAGGCGACTGCGCGAAGAGCTGGACGCGCTGATCGTCCTGGGCATTGACCCGATCAAGAGCCTGGTCGTGCCCAGGTTCCTGTCACTGATGGTCCTGACCCCGCTGTTCTCGATCTACGCGCTGCTGTTCGGGACGTTGGGAGGCGTCCTGGTGACGCTGTCCAACGGGGCTCAGATCGGGCCGTTCTTCTCCACGTTCTTCGCCCAGGCCAACACCGCCGAGTTCGAAGCGATGCTGATCAAGTCGACGATCTTCGGGGCAATGATCGCGATCGTTTGCTGTTACAAAGGGCTGACCGCGTCCGGCGGGGCGGAGGGGGTGGGACGCGCCGTGAACCAGGCGGTGGTGATCGCGTTCATCGGGATCGGGGCGATCGACTACACGTTCACGCAGACGCTGCTGGCCACCCACCCGGCCTGAACACCCCGCGATGAGGGCGGTAGTCCGCGGAAGACTATGGCGCGAGCTTCGCTACCTCATGTATCGCCAAAGTCCGGATGGACGGGGCTGGCCCCGGGTCGCGGTGGCCGGCAACGGGGCACCGCAGGCGCAGTCCGTCGCCGCCTGAGGGCCGGGCGCCAAACCGGCTGGGCGGCCCGATTCAAGCCCTGAACTCCTTTGGCGAAGCCTCTCGATTCGCGGGGCGGATCGTGGGCAACGTGCTCGATGGCCGCGTGCTGCGCTTCACCGGCGAGACGCTCCGCCAGGCGGGGATCCTGATCGCCGGATCGGCCATGATCGTCCTCGGACTGGTTTTCATCCTGGGGTTGCAGTGCGGGATCGAGGGCGCCTACACCGCCAAGACGGTCGGGGCGCCATCGTCGACGGGGGCGATCACCGCCGTGTGCGACCTGCGCGAGGTGATCCCCTACGCCTTCGGCTACATGATGGCCGCCAAGGTCGGGACCGGATTCGTGGCCGAGCTTGGGTCGATGCGAATCTCGGACGAGATCGATGCCCTGGAGGTCATGGGGCTCGACTCGGTCCTGTACCTCGGCTCCACTCGCCTGCTGGGCACGTGGCTGGTGCTGCCCTTCCTGTACATGCTGGCGGTCGCGGTGGGGTTCGTGGCCTCCTACCTGGCCGACGTGATCGAGCTCGGCCAGGTCTCAAAGGGGGGCTACCTACAGCTCTTCTGGCAGTTCCAGTCCCCGACCGACTTCCTTTTCTCAGGGCTGAAGTCCATGGCCATGGCCACGTTCATCGTCCTGGTGTGCATCTACTACGGCTACCACGTGACGGGTGGTCCGGTCGGGGTGGGCCGGGCGACGGCCCGTTCCATGTTCGTCAACATCCTGGGCATCCACCTGATCGGGATGGTCGGGACGCAGCTGTTCTGGGGCGGGAACGCGCGGACTCCGATCGGCGGTTGAGACGGCCATGGTGAGCCGTCCGCCTGCCCCTCGCCTGGCCGTGCCGCTGGTTCTGATTGTGGCCGTGGCGGCGGTGGCCTTCCTGCTCGTGCGCAGCCAGTCGACATACGTGCTTCATGCCCGCTTCTCCGACGCCGGCCAGCTGGTGGCCGGCGACCTGGTCACCGTGGCCGGCCACGACGTGGGATCGGTCGGGGCGATCAGCCTGACGAATCACGGGCTGGCCGACGTGCAGCTCAACATCAGCGACCACTCGCTCACCCCGCTGCGCCGCGGAACGATCGCCACGATCGGGCAGACCAGCCTGACGGGGGTGGCCAACCGGTTCGTCGGCCTCAGCCTGGGCTCGGGTAGCTCGCTGCCCAGCGGGTCGGTGCTGCCGCTCGCCCAGACGCGCGGGATCGTGGATCTGGACACGCTCCTGGACACGTTGACCCCCAGGGTGAGAAGCTCGCTGGAGAGCCTCCTGCGCTCGGGCGCATACCTGGTGGGCCAGCCCACGGCGTCGCAACTCAACAACGGATTTCGAGTACTTCAATCCGGCGCTCACCGAGAGCACGCAGCTGGAGGAAGAGCTCGTGGCCAACCGGAACGCCCTGGGCGGCCTGATCTCGGCCTCGGCCCAGGTGTCCCGCGCGCTGGCCGCCCACAGCCAACAGCTCGGCGGGGCGGTTCATGAGACCGCCGCCGTCCTGCGGGAGATCGCCACCGAGCGCTCGGCGCTGGCCGACGCGATCTCCCGCGCCCCCGCCGTGCTGAGCCAGAGCACCCGCGTCCTGGGGCACCTGGGAGGCACTCTGAGGGTGCTCGATCCGGTCCTGGTCCACCTTCGCCCCGCGGCCGTCAGCCTGAGCGCGCTGCTCCGGGCGGTGCTCCCCGCGGCGGCCAACGAGGTGCCCACGATCCGCGCTCTGCAAAAGCTGATCCCGGGGGCTGAGGCGGCGCTGGAGGCCTTCCCCGCGGTCGAGCGGGTGGCCACGCCGGCCGTCGAGTCGCTGACCACGCTGCTGCGCGTGATCTCGCCCTCGCTGTCCGCCCTGCGCCCGTTCACCCCCGACGTGGTGGGCGGGTTCTTCAACGGGGTCGGAGGAGCTACAGCCGGCACATACGACGCCAACGGCCACTACCTCCACGGCTACGTGACCGTCCAGGGCGGCGGAAGCTCGCTGACCGGAATCCTCAACCTGCTCGGCGGCCTGACCGGGAAGCTGGGGCCATTCCACGGCGAGCGCACGGGCCTCCTGTCCCCGTGTCCCGGCGGAGGCGGGCCGCGGGCCGCTGACAGGTCGAGCCCCTGGAACTTCCCCGACGTCCTGCCCGGAGCGCCGAAGGTGTGCAAGGCGAGCGACAACCAGCGATGAGGCGCCTGGCCGCCATCCTTCTGGGGCTGCTGTTGATCGCCGGCGTGGCCAGCGCGGTGGCCTCGTCCGGGTCGAGCGGGAGCACCACCGGGCGCTTCGACGTGATCTTCGACGACGCCCGTGGCCTGGTGCCGGGCCAGCTGGTCAAGATCGCCGGGGCACGGGCCGGGGAGATCGTGGGCGTGCACCTGACACGCGGGTACCAGGCCCGGATCGACGCCACGGTGGAGTCCAAGTTCACGCCGTTCCACCGCGACGCCACGTGCACGATCCGCCCCGAGGGGCTGATCGCCGAGAACTATCTGGAGTGCGACCCCGGGACGGCCGGGAGCCCGGTGCTTGAGGGAAAGGACGGCCGGCCGCCAACCGTCCCCGTGACCCACACGACCGAGCCGGTCAGCCTGACCGACCTGTTCAACACGTTCAACCTGCCCACCCGGGAGCGGCTGACCCTGCTCTTCAACGAGCTCGGCATCGCCACCGCGGCCCGTGGCCAGGACCTCAACCAGATCCTGCTCCGGGCCAACCCCACGCTGGCGCTGGCTCGTCAGACGATCGGTGTCCTGCTGCGCCAGCAGTCGCAGCTGGTGACGCTGATCGACTCGACGGCCACGATCGCCGCCCAGGGAGCCGGCCACACGGGCGCGCTGAAAACATTCCTGGACAGGGCCGCGGCGGTATCGACGTTGACCGCCCAGCATCACAGCGCGCTGGCCCAGGGCATCAATCGACTCCCCGGGTTGTTGTCCGCCGCCCGGCCCGCCCTGGCCCAGCTGGACACCGTGGCCAGGGACGGGACACCGCTGCTACACCAGCTTCAGGACGCGGCGCCGACCCTGGAGCAGGTGTCACGTGACCTGAAGCCGTTCGTGGCCGCGGCCAACCCGGGGCTCGGCAGGGTGTCCGCCGCGCTGCGCACGGCGATCCCGGCGCTGCATCAGTCGCTCCCGCTGCTGGGCCATCTGGAGAGCTATGCCCATCGGTCGCTGGCCAGCACTGAGCTGTCGGCCAAGCTTTATCGGAACCTCCAGCGGCACGGGTTCGTAGAGGAATTCCTGTCCGTCGCCTACTACATCGGCACGTCGCTGGCCCGATTCGATTCGACCTCCCACCTGCTGCCGCTGTTGCTGATGGCCCCGAACAGCGGCAAGTGCGGCCGCTACGCCACCAAGCCCGTCTCCGGATGCGGCGCCCACTACGGCTCTCGTCCGGCCTACCACCCCGACAACGGCCCGGCCCTTCAGGCCCTGGCCAACTACCTGGTCAAATGAGAACTCCGAAGAGCGCTGTCCTCGGGAGCCGGCTGGTGCTCGGGGTGGTGACGATCCTGATTGTTGGCCTGGCGGTGTACCTGAGCTATATCGCCGAGAACGGCCTGCCCTTCCTGCCCACCTACCGGGTAAACGTGCAGGTGGCCAACGGCGATGAGCTGGACAAGAACGCCGACGTCCGAGTGGGCGGCGCCCGGGTGGGCCAGATCCTGACCATCACCCCCGAGGCGCCGAACAAAACCTGGCCGCACCCCTACGCCCAGCTCGGCTTGGCGCTGGACCCGAGCATGCGCTCGCTGCCCAGGGACTCCCACTATCGGATCCGGCTGGCCTCCGTACTGGGGGCCAAGTACCTCGAGCTGATCCCGGGCCGTAAGAGTTCCGGCCCGGTGCCCGATGGCGGCACGCTGACGCTGAACACCAGGCCCGCGCTGAACCATGAGCTGCCGTTTGTCGACTTCGACACCGCCCTGCGCATCTTCGGCCCGCAGATCCGGACGCCGCTGAGGGCGAATCTGACCGAGTTCGGCGACGCGCTGGCCGGCCGGGGCTCGGCCATCAACGACACCACGTACTCGCTGGCTCGGCTGCTCGGTCCACTCCAGAGTGTGCTGGCCGTGTTTGCCGACCCGGGCAACCGATTCGGCAGCCTGATCTCCGGGGCCGCCGCGACGACGCACGCGCTGGCCGGGGTCGCGCCCACGATCAACTCGCTGCTGACCCACTCGAGCGTCACGTTCCAGGCCCTCGACCGTCCCTCGCTGGGTCGGACGATCGACGAGCTTCCGGGGACCGAGAGCGTGGCCAGCCGGGTCCTAACCCGATCGCTGCCCACGCTCTCTCAGGCCAGCCAGCTGATGGTCGAGCTGCGGCCCGCGGCGGCCCTGATCCCGCGGGCGGCCACTCGGCTCGATCTGCTCATCAAGACCTCGACGCCGGTGTTCGGCTCGTTGCCCCGGCTGGCCGGGGCGCTCCAGAACGCCGTCGGCTCGGTGCAGGCGCTGGCCCGCGATCCCGACTCGATCAAGACCTTCAACGCCCTGGGACCGTACGACCTGGCCACCGTTGGATCGTCGGCCTTCATTGGACTGGGCTCGGTCCTGCGCACCGTGGCCAACGCCCAGTTCGCCTGCAACGTGACCGGCCTGTGGCTGCGCAACTTCGCCTCGGGCCTGACCGAGGGCGACAGCACGGCGCCCTGGCTGCGGGTGATGCCCGTGTTCGACTCCGCGCAGACCACCCAGGTGGCCAAGCCGGCGGCTGACCTGCACGACAACTTCTATCCGCTGGAGAACAGCTCACAGTGTCAGGCCGGGAACGAGCGTTACACGGGTAAGCAGCTGATCGGGAACCCGGGCCGGACCTCGACCGTGGTCGACAACACGGCGCCGCCGCGGGGTGTCCTGGCTCTGGGCCGGAAGGCTGGGCTGGTGCCGTGAGCCTGCTCGTAAGGCGACCAGGGCGCCATCGCCGCCAACTCCATCCGCTGGTAATCGCGATGACCGTGATCCTGGCCGTGGCGGCGGTCACGTACTACGCGTTCAACCAGGGCCTGCCCTTCGGCCACAGGTTCACGGTGTACGCCGATGTGAGCAACAGCTACAACGTCCGCGGAGGCGACCCGGTCCGGATCAACGGCGTCGACGTGGGCGCGGTCCAGGGGGTGAGCGCCGAGGGCCGCCTGTCGCGGATCGCCTTCACCCTCGACGGCTCGGCGTTGCCGATCCACAGGGATGCCACCGTGCGGATCCGAGACCGTCTGTTCCTGGAGGGGAGCTACTACCTCCAACTCGACCCGGGAACGCCCGAGGCACCGACGATCTCCGACGGGGGGACGATCCCGCTGGCCCGCACGTCCGGCCCCGTCCAGCTGTATCAGCTCCTGTCGGAGTTCACGACCCCAACGCGCCAGAGCCTGGTCGGCACGGTGGAGGGGCTGGCCCAGGGCTTCGGTCCGCCCGCGGGCGAGTCTGAGAGCCGCAGCGGAGCGGCCGGGGTAAAGCAGCTGGCCCCCCAGCTGGCGCCGCTGTTCCGGGACACCGCGACCGTGACCCGGGCGCTGAGAGGGACCGAGCCGTTCGACCTGTCACGGCTCCTGCGCTCCGCGCGGAGCGTGACCGGAACGTTGGCGGCCAACTCGGGGCAGCTGGTCGGTCTGGTCGGCGCCTGGACCGGACGTCCACCGCGCTGGCCTCCTCCGACGGTGCGCTGACGCACTCGATCGGCGGCCTTGACGGGACGCTGATCGCGGCTCCGCCCGCCCTGCAGGGCCATAGACGGCGCGCTGCCGGCGGTCGATCGGCTGGCCCGGGCGCTCGATCCCACGCTTCTGAAGGCCCCGCCGATCCTGGGTCACCTGACGGGCATCGTCAGCCGGCTGACCGGCGTCCTGGCGCCGGCTGGGCGGGCCCGGCTGCCTCATCGCTCTGCAGGCCACCTTCCAGGAGCTGCCGAACGATCCTGACCGAGCTCGCCCAGGCGTTCCCGATCGGCCACCGGGTCACGAACTGCTTCATCACGCACATCCTTCCGATCCTTGTCCAGAAGGTGCCCGACGGCTCGCTGTCCACGGGCAACACGGTGCTCCAGGACTTCATGCACTTCCTGCCCGGGGTGGCTGGGGCCAGCGGCAGCTTTGACGGCAACGGCCCCTACACCAGGTTCCTGGCCGGTGCCGGGCCCGACACGCTGACCGGACGCTTCGGCGGGGGAGTCGTCAGCACCACGCCACCTGGAGGGGGTTCGATTCAGGGAGCGCGGCCGCAGTGGATCGGCGATCTGCAACCCTCCGACTTCCGGCCGGACGCGCCGTGCGCCACCCAGAAGCTGCCCAGCCTGTCGGCCGCCACCGCGGCCAGCGACCTGAGGCGGCCAAATGAGCCGCCGGACGAGGATTCAGGTCCGACGGTACGGAGGCCACCTGGTCCTGCTCGCTGATCCTGATGGTCGTCGGGAACGGCGGCCGGGTTCTTCATCCTGCTCAACCAGCGGCTGCCCAACCCCTTCCAGAGCTTCTACCAGGTCAACGCCGCGTTCACAACGGCGGCGGCGGTGGTCCCCGGCCTGGGTGAGCCGGTCAACGTGGCCGGGGTTCGCGTCGGGCAGATCAACGGCACCTCGCTGCACGACGGCCAGGCGGTCATCCACATGCAGATCGACCCCTCGCAGCTCCCGGCCGTCTATAGAGACGCCCACGCCGATCTCGTCCCCCGGACGCCGCTGAAGGACATGGAGGTCGACATCTGGCCCGGGCGAGCGCTCGGCGGGCCGCCTGGCCTCCGGGGCCACGATCCCGATCGCCCAGACGATCTCCCCGGTCGACTCGGACGAGGTTCTGGGCGCGCTGGACACCGACACCCGGGCCTGGCTCGAGAGCCTGATCGACCTCACTCGGGCAGGCCACGGCCGGGCGGGGAACGACATGCGCTCGCTGCTCCGCGCGCTCGGGCCGACCGCAGGCCAGCTCCGGCAGGTGGGGGACCTGCTGGCCGCCCGGCATCAGCGAGCTGGCGCAGCTCACCCACAACCTCGGCGTGCTCATGCAGGCGGCCAGCACCAGAGGACGTCCAGCTGGGCCAGGTGGTCAGGGCCAGCGACGGACGATCTCCGCCCTGGCCTCCCAGAACGTGGCCCTGCGCCGAGGCGGTGACGCTGCTGCCGGGAACGCTCGAGCCGCACCCGGACCACGCTGCCGCACCTGACGGTGTTCGCCCACGCGCTCGGCCCGGCCTCGACAGCGCTGACGCCGGTGGTCCGCGCGCTGCCGGGACCCTGCGCCGGTCAGAGGACCTGTTCCGCGGCGCCGCACTGCTCCCGCTGCGCCAGATCAAGCCGTTCGTCCAGGCGGCGCTGCCGCTGGCCCGGAAGCTTCCGCCGCTGGCTCGCGACCTCAAGATCGAGGTTCCCGACCTGATAGACGCCTTCAAGGTCCTGGCCTACTCGACCAACGAGCTGGCCTACAACCCTCGCGGGCAAGAACCCTGGCTTCCTGTACTGGCTGGCCTGGTTTGCCCATAACTCCGACTCGTTCATCTCCACCTCGGACGCCAACGGACCCGGTGTGGCGGACGCTGCTCGTGGCCAACTGCGCCGTGCTCAACAGTCTGACCACTGGGCCCGTGCTGGAGCAGGTCCTGGGGACGAAATTCGGGTGCAAGTGATGGATCAGGTCAACCTCACAACGAGGGTCGGCTGATGGTCACCCAGTCGCCACGGCGCAGCGCCGTGATGGTGGCCATCGCCTTCACGCTGTCGTGCGTGGGGCTGATGATCTTCGTCTGGACCCAGTTCGGCGGGAACGGTCCCGTTCGCCCCCCAGGGCTACCAGGTCAGGGCGCTGTTCCAGGAGACCGGGCTGCTCGTCCCGGGTGCGGACGTCCGCATCTCAGGCGTGGACGTGGGCCGGGTCACGGGCGTGAATCGGCACGGCTCGAGGTCACTGGTCACGATGGACGATCCAGCAGCGTTACGCCCCGGTGCCGGCCGACACGCGGGCGATTCTCCGCCAGAAGACCCTGCTGGGGGAGGCCTACATGGGGCTCTCTGCCGGGATCGCGGACCGGGTCCCAAGCTCCGCGACGGCGGACTGCTGCCCGCCTCTCAGGTGGCGCAAACCCAGCAGCTCGACCAGGTGCTCGGGGCATTCGGCCAGCCCACCCAGCAGGACCTGGAGCGGTTCCTGACCGGTAGCGCCGCCTCCCTGGCCGGCCGGGCCGAGGATCTGAACTCCGCGCTGGGGAACCTGGATCCGGCGGTCTCCGAGCTCTCGAGCAGGTCGTGGCCGAGCTGGACCAGGAGCGCGGGCCGCTGGCCTGGCTGCTGCGCAACGGCGCCACCGTCCTGACCACGCTGGGTCAGCGCGCTCGCATGATCTCGCAGACGCTGATCAGGGCCGGCGACCAGGTGTTCTCGGCCACCGCGCAGCGCAACGCCGCGCTGACCGCGACGACCGACCGGCTGCCGCCGTTCCTGGCCGGCTGCGGGTGCACGCTGAACGCGGTCGGGCACACGCTGTCGCTGGCCGGCCCGTCGGTGGCGACGCTGCGGCGCTCGGCGCCGCTGCTCCGGCCCGCGCTCTGAGCGACGTGATCTCACTCTCCGGCCCGGCGCTCGCGCTCCTGCACGCGGCGCCCCGGCTGATCCAGACTCGCTGGTGGCGCTCCCGGCGATCGCCCGATTCAACGACGCCTTCAATCCGGCGGTGGACGCGCTGCTTCCGGCCGTGCGGCAGATCACTCCCGTGATCAGCTTCATCGGGCTGTACCGCCGCGAACTGCATCACGGCGATGGCCAACCTGGCGGCATCGCTGGAGGCCCAGGCCCCGGCCAACACGAACGGCTATCCCGACCGCCCGGCTCGGCCAGCTATCTGCGCTCGACCTCGATCGTGGGCAACGAGACGCCCTTCGGGCAGTCGATCCGTGAGCCCACCAACCGCGACAACCCGTACTTCTCGCCCGGCGAGCTGAACAACCTGGCCGTTGGCCTTCGCTCAGGCAGCTGCGCCAACACGGGCAACGCGTCCCAGTCCCATTTCGGCTTCGCGAACGTCCCCTGCCGGGTCCAGCCCGGGTTCGACTGGAACCACCTGGTCCGCTACTTCCCACACGTCACGGCCGGTTCAAAGCCGTAGGGTTAGGCCATGAAGTGGGTTTACGACTTCTCCGAGGGGTCCAGGGAGATGCGGAACCTGCTCGGGGGTAAGGGGGCGAACGTGGCCGAGATGACTCGCGTGCTCGGGGCCGAGATGGTCCCGCCCGGGTTCACGATCACCACCGAGGCCTGTGTGGAGTACATGCGGGCCGGGGGCCAGGAGCCCGAGGGCCTGGCCGAGCAGGTCCAGGCTGCTCTCAGCGGCCTGGAGGAGCGGGCCGGGAAGGTGTTTGGGGACGACCGCGACCCCCTCCTGGTGTCGGTCCGGAGCGGGGGCCGCGAGTCGATGCCGGGGATGCTCGACACGATCCTCAACCTCGGGCTGAACGATCGTTCCGTGGCCGGGCTGGCCACCACGACCGACAACGAGCGCTTCGCCTGGGACTCCTACCGCCGGCTGGTCCAGATGTTCGGCAACGTGGCCGACGGCGTGCCCGGCGACCGATTTGAAGATGCGATCCGGGAGGTCAAGGACTCCCACGGCGTGAGCGGCGACGCCGAGCTGCCGGTGACGGCGCTGCAGGAACTGGTAACGCGCTTTCAGGGCTTCTACGACTTCCCCCAGGAGCCAGGCGAGCAGCTGCGGCGGGCGATCCGGGCCGTGTTTGAGTCCTGGATGGGTGAGCGGGCCGTCCAGTACCGCCGCATCAATCGGATCCCCGACGACTGGGGCACGGCGGTCAACGTCCAGCAGATGGTGTTCGGGAACAAGGGCGAGAGCTCGGCCACCGGTGTGGCGTTCAGCCGGGACGAGGTCACCGGAGCGCCAGAGCCCTCGGGTGACTTTCTGATCAACGCCCAGGGTGAGGACGTCGTCTCAGGGGTCCGGACTCCGCGCGACCTGGCCGAGCTGGCCGAGGTCATGCCCGACACGCACAGGAAGCTGATGGAGATCCTGCGCACGCTGGAGGCCAGCTACAAGAACATGCAGGACGTCGAGTTCACGGTCGAGGAGGGGCGGCTGTACATGCTCCAGACCCGCAACGCGAAACGGCCGGCCCAGGCCGCGGTGCGCTTCGCGGTGGATGCTGTCGGCGAAGGGTTCCTGACCCGGGAGGAGGCGCTGGCCACGATTGACGCGGGGGCGCTGGAGGCCCTGCTTCACCCCACCTTCGACCGGGGCGAGGGCTACACCGTCCTGGCCCAAGGAGTGGCTGCGTCGCCGGGCGCGGCCGCTGGGCGGATCGTGTTCAGTGCCCAGGACGCCGTGGCAGCGGCTGCCGAGGGTCAGGACGTCGTGCTGGTCCGGCCGTTCACCGAGGCCGATGACGTGGCGGGCTTCCACGTGGCCCGAGGGATCCTGACCTCCGAGGGGGGAAAGGCCTCGCACGCTGCGCTCGTGGCCCGGGGAATGGGCGTTCCGGCGGTGACCGGGGCGGCGGTGACGATCGACCTCCACGCGCGGCGAGCTGCGGATCGACGGGCGGGTGTTCAGGGCCGGGGACGAGATCGGCGTGGACGGGAGCGAGGGCGTGGTCGTGGAGCCGGGGCGAGGCTGCTCGAGCCCGACGCTCGACCAGTACTTCGAGCAGGTGCTGGAGTGGTCCGACGAGATCCGGCGGCTGCGGGTCAGGACCAACGCCGACACGCCCCGCGACGCGCGCCGGGCCCGGGAGCTCGGCGCCGAGGGGATCGGGCTGTGCCGGACCGAGCACATGTTCATGGCGGCGGACCGCCAGCCCAAGATGCGGGCGATGATCATGGCCGAAGACGGGGACGGGCGCCGCCGGGCGCTGGCCGAGCTGCTGCCGCTCCAGGAGGCGGATTTCCGGGGGATCTTCGACGCCATGCAGGGGCTGCCGGTGACGATCCGGCTGCTCGACCCGCCGCTGCACGAGTTCCTGCCCAACCTGCCCGAGCTCACGGGCCAGGTCGAGCGGGCGCGGGCGGAGGAGGATCCCGAGCTCGCCGAGCTCGAGCGGCTGCTGGCCCGGGTCGAGGAGATCCACGAGGGCAACCCGATGCTGGGCACTCGCGGCTGCCGCCTGGGCATCCTCTATCCCGAGATCTATGAGATGCAGGTCGAGGCGATCTTCCGGGCCGCCCGGGCTGTCTCACAGCCGCCCCACCCGGAGATCATGATCCCGCTGGTGGCCTACGAGCACGAGCTGGAGATCCTCCGCGCGCTGGTCGTCCGGGTGGCCGACCGAGCACGGCCTGACGGAGCGCCGCGACTACACCGTGGGGACGATGATCGAGCTTCCGCGGGCCTGCTTCGTGGCCGACCGGATCGCCCGGCACGCCGACTTCTTCTCGTTCGGCACCAACGACCTGACGCAGACGGCCATCGGCCTGTCCCGGGACGACGCCGAGTCCAAGTTCATGCCCACGTACATCGAGCAGAAGATCATCGACCGATCGCCGTTTGAGACGATCGACCGGCCCGGGGTGGGGTGGCTGGTCAGGCTGGCCGCCTGGGTGGGCCGCGAGGCCCACCCAGGGCTGAAGCTCGGCATCTGCGGCGAGCACGGGGGCGACCCCGAGTCGATCGCGTTCTTCGACGCCGCTGGGCTGGACTACGTCTCCTGCTCGCCGCCCCGGGTCCCGATCGCCCGAGTGGCCGCGGCCCAGTCGACGATCGCCGGTAGACGATCGCCCGCGCGGGCGGCGGCGAGCAGCTGATCACACGCATCGAAAACATGTGAATGGCGATTCAGTAACGCATAGCGATACTGAATCGCCATTCACTGCGGTGTTGGGCTCGCGCATGCGCCGACCCCGGGGCGTGCATGCACGCCCGCGGACCCGCGCATGCGCGGGACCGTTCTATCTGTGAGCGGGTGCGATCCCGGCCCGCGGCGGAACGTAGGCGGGCCGCCCGGCTCGTCGGCCGCCAGGTTCAGCAGCGCCATGTTGGCCGTGTTCTGGTCCAGGTAGGCCTGGTTGGCGACGATCAGGTCGGTCCCCAGCCAGGCCAGCCCGGACGGGGTGTCATACGGCACCGAGGAGTTGTTCGTCCCGGTGTACTGCTGGCCGAAGCGGGCCAGAACACGGCCCGTCGGAGCTCAGCTCGACGATCTGGTTGGAGCCTCCGGCCAGCGCGACGTAGATGTGCCCGGAGCGGGAGAGCACGCAGCCGTCGGGCGCGTCCGCGGGGCCGCTCTGCCAGAGCTTCCTCAGCGGCCCGGGATGCCCGTTGGCCCTGATCGCCACCTCGTACACCTTGCCCGCGTGCGGGCTGGTTCCGGCGCCCGGCGACGCCCGCCGTTTGACGCCTGGTCGAACAGCAGCGTGTGGTGGTCGGGCATCAGCAGGATGCACGCCGTGCCGAACATGCCCCCGTCCAGCTTCGGGCTGACCAGCCAGATCCGCGCCTTGCCTCCGCCCGGCGGGATCCGCCAGATCACCGCCTGCTGGTAGTCGGTCACGTACAGGCTGCCGTCGGGGCCCCAGGCGGCGTAGTCGGGCATCGGGGCCAGGTTCTGTGTCTCGGGGGAGCACGGCTGCCCGGCCGTGGCCCCCGTGCAGATCGGCAGATTTGGCACGCGCGAGTACAGCGTCTGGCGCCCCGTGCGTGTGTTCAGCCGGATGATCCGCCCACTGGTCTTGTCCAGCAGCAGCAGGCGGCCCTGCGCATCGTTGGCCGCCACCTGGACTCCGTGCGGCTGGCTGAGGTTCTGGCCCCTCGACCGTCCAGGACTTGAGCAGCTTCCCGGCCGGCGTGTACTCGAACACCTTCGACGGGACGGTCGCCGGTGGGGTCGTCGTAGGTGCCCTCGAAGATCCGGTTGCCCACGACGTGGGGGAGGGCGGGGAACCCGGGCTTCGGGATCCGGACCAGGACCCGCACGTTCCCCCGCTGCCGGGCGGGCGCGGCCAGCGCGGCCAGCGCCGGATCGCGGTCGAGCCCGCCGGCCACCAGCAGGCGGCCAGCGAGCCGCCGGACGTCAGCCGGGGCCGCAGCTCGACCGGGACACCGGGGTGAAGCTCCCGAGGCGGTGGGCCATATAGGAGCCGAGCATGACGCTGGACTCGGCCAGCAGCGCCGCGTCTCCTTCGAGGTCGCGGCGGAAGGCCTCCCGGAGCAGGCCGTCGCCGGCCAGCACGACCATCTCAGCCGTCAGACCCGGCGCGTCCGGCGGCGCCGTCGGGCCAGTGGACGGCCAAGATGTGCTCGATCGAGCTGGCGATGGCCTGGCGGGCGTCCCGGGTGCGGTCGCGGACGCGCTCGGTCCGCAGCCCGCCGTACCACAGGGCCAGGAAGCCGGGCCGGGCGCGGAATCCGGCGGCCAGGACGACGAGCACGGCCGTGGCCGGGTCGGCGACCGGCTCAAGCGCGTCGGCTTCGGCCACGCCGGCCACCAGGTCGGCAAAATCGCTCCAGTACCTGACGGCCAGCGCCTCCACGATCGCCTCCTTGTCCGGGAAGAAGCGGTAGACCGAGCCCACCGAGACTCCGGCCACGTCGGGCGACGGCGGTGGTGCTGAAGCCCTCGGCGCCCTCGCGCTCCAGCAGCACCTCGGCAGCGTCCAGCACGCGGCCGAGACGGGCGCGGCTGCGGGCCTGGAGTGGGGGCGTTTCGCAGACTCAGATCCGGCGAGGGTTCGGTCATCGGTCTCCTTGAATGGACCGTGCTGAGCAGGCGGAACGGCCTCAGGGGCGTCGTCGCGCTGCGGCGGTGAACGTGAGAAGGTTTCATGTTATCGTGGACCGATGGGCACGGCAACCGGCACGCTGGCGGTCCGCCAGCGGGTGGCCCAGGCGCTCGCGGAGGCTGGCCGCCGAGGGGCTTGTCCTGGGCACGTCGGGCAACGTGTCCGAGCGGGTGGGCGAGCTGGTCGCCGTCACCCCCACCGGGGCTGTCCTGGAGGAGCTCTCCGCGGACGAGGTGGCGCTGGTCGACCTGGACGGTCGGCCGGTCGACGGAGGGGCTCGAGCCGACCTCGGAGCTGTCGCTGCATCTGGGGATCTACCGGGAGTACCAGGCGGGAGCCGTCGTCCACACACACGCCCCGATGGCCACCGCGCTCGGCCTGCGTCCTGGACGAGCTGCCGGTGATCCACTACCACCAGCTGGCCCTGGGCGGCCCGGTGGCCGTCGCCCGGTACGAGACGTTCGGCACGCCCGAGCTGGCGCAGGCCACGATCGAGGCGCTGCGCGGCCGCCGAGCCGCCCTGATGGCCAACCACGGGGCGATCGTGTACCCCAGGACGCCCATGCGGCGGTCGAGGACTCGCTGTTGCTGGAGTGGCTGTGTGGGGTGTACTGGCACGCCGCCGCCCTGGGCACGCCGCGGACGCTGGACCCCGAGCAGTGCCAGGACGTGGTCCAGGCCGTACTGGAACGGGGCTACGGCGAGACCAGGGAGCGCGCGGAATGAGGGCGGTCGCGCTCGGCGTCCACGTGGTGGACGTGCTCGTGCGCCCGGTGGAGGAGATTCCGGAAGGCCAGGGCGGAGCACTGGTGGAGGAGATCAGGATCACGCCGGCGGGATCAGCCGGGCGGGACGGCGATCACGCTGGCCAAGCTCGGGGCTCAGCGTGCAGAGCGCCGGCGCGATCGGCGAGGACGAGCTGGGCGACGTGCTACTGGAGCTGCTGGAGCGCTTCGGCGTCGATACTTCGCTGCTCGTGAGACGCCAGGGTGTCCAGACCTCGGCCAGCGTGCTGCCGATCCGTCCCGGACGGGTCCCGGCCGGCGTTTCACGTCGTCGGAGCCAACGCCACCTACACCTCGGCGGACGCGCCCTGGGACGCGATCGCGCAGGCCGACTTCCTCCATCTGGGTGCGCCCGAGTTCATGGGCGGTGAGGAGGCGGCCAAGATCCTGCGCTGCGGCCCGGGAGCACGGGACCGTGACCTCGGCCGACCTGCTGGCGCCCGGCCGAGCAGGCCGCGGCCATCGCCGACTGGGTCGGGCCGGCCTTTGAGCACCTGGACTACCTGCTGCCCAACGAGGAGCAGGTGCTGGGGCTGACCGGCGCCGACGACGTGGTCGAGGGCTGCCGGGAGCTCTGGGCCGGCGCGGAGTGGGGTGCGTGGCCGCCACCTGCGGGGCCGAGGGCGCGGTCGTGGTGGACGGCGAGGGCGAGGAGCGGGTGCCCGCGCTGCGCCGTCGAGGTCGTGGACACGACGGGCTGCGGTGATGCCTTCTCGGCCGGCTTTCTGAGGGGGATCGCGCTCGGGCGCTCGCGTCGCCAGGCCGCTGAGCTCGGGCTGCGCCGTGGCCGGCCTGGTGGCCGGTGGGCTGGGCTCAGACCACGGCGATTTCGACCTGGAGGCGGCCGACCTGGCCGCCGCGGACAGAGCATCGGCCACGAGTCACAGGAGTTGACCTTCAGATGACAGACAAGGAAATGAACCAGGCCGGGTGACCCGCCGGCGGTTCGTCGCCGGCACGCTGGCCGGCGGCGCCGCCGCCGCGGTGCCCGGCCGCCGCCCAGGCCGCCGCGGCCCGCAAGCCGCGCCAGCGCGGAGCTGGCCACACCCGCCAGGCTGACGTGGTCGTGGTGGGTGCCGGATTCGCCGGCCTCACCGCCGCCCGGCAGATCGCCCACGCCGGCCACTCGGTGGTCGTGGTCGAGGCCCGCGACCGGGTCGGGGGCCGGGTGTGGAACCACCACCTGGGCGGCGGGGTGGTGTCCGAGCGGGGAGGCACGTTCGTCGGGCCGACGCAGGACCACCTGCTCGCCCTGGCCAAGCAGCTCGGCGTGGGCAAGTTCAACACCTACGACACCGGCATGGACGTGTACTACGCGGACGGCCAGCGCAGCACCTACAGCGACACGGGCCTGCTGGGGACGGCGCCGCCCGATCCGCAGGCCATGGCGGAGACGATCGCCAACGTCGCCCGGCTGGATCAGATGTCAAAGCAGGTGCCCGTGAACGCGCCCTGGGACGCGGTCAACGCCGCCGAGTGGGAGGGCTACACGCTCGATCGCTGGATCGACGAGAACAGCAGGACATCGCACTTCCGCCAGCTCGTCCACTCGGCGACCCGGCCGATCTTCGGGGCCGAGCCCCGGGAGGTGTCGCTGTTGTTCGTGCTGTTCTACATCGCCTCGTCGGGGAACGAGAAGAACCCCGGCACGTTTGAACGCAACTTCGATACCCGCAACGGCGGCCAGCAGTGGCGATTCGTCGGCGGGTCCCAGCTCGTGGCGATCAAGATGGCCGATCAGCTCGGCTCGAGGGTGGTATTGGACTCGCCGGTGCGCCGGATCGAGCAGGCCTCAGGCGGCGTCACCGTCGTCTCCGACCGCGTGACGGTCAAGGCCAAGCGGGCGATCGTGGCCGTTCCCCCGGCCCTGGCCGGCCGGATCGACTACGAGCCGCTGCTCCCATTCGAGCGCGATCAGCTGACCCAGCGCTACGGTCAGGGTACCTTGACCAAGGTGGCTGCGATCTACGACCGGCCGTTCTGGCGCGAGGCCGGGCTGACCGGGACCGCGGTCAGCCTGACCGGCCCCGTGACGGCCACGTTTGACGACTCGCCGCCCGAGGCCAGCAGCAAGCGCGGCCCGGGAATCATCTTCGGCTTCGTCGGCGGCGACGACGCCCGGGCCCACGCCAGGCTCAGCCCCGCCGCCCGCCGGGCCGCGGTCCTGAACCAGTTCGCCGCCTTCTTCGGGCCCCAGGCCAAGCAGGCCAAGGAGTACTTCGAGACGTCGTGGTCGCAGGAGCGGTGGACCCGCGGATGCCCCGTCGGCATCCCGAGCACGGGCGCGCTGTTGTCCTACGGGCCGTGGTTGCGCAGGCCGATCGGCCGGATCCACTGGGCGGGCACGGAGACCTCCAACTACTGGAACGGCTACATGGACGGCGCGGTGCGCTCGGGCCAGCGGGCGGCCGCCGAGGTCCTCCACGGCCTGTGATCGGCGGGCAAGCAGCCGAGGCGACGGGCCGCAGTCTGAGCGAGCAGGCCGACCTCCTGGCCCGGGGCGAGGCCTCCTCCCGGGACCTGGTTGACGAGGCCCTGGCCCGGATCGAAGCGACCCAGGCCACCCTGAACGCGTTTCGCCTCCTCTGCCCGGATGAGGCGCGACGCGACGCATCGGAGGCCGACCGGCGCCTGGCCGCCGGAGAGCGTGGGCCGCTGCTGGGGGTGCCGGTGGCGATCAAGGACGACACCGACCTGGCCGGCTACCCGACCGCCTTCGGGTGCGCGGGCGAGTTTGAGCTCAAGCCGGCCGACTCCGAGTCCGTCCGCCGGTTGCGGGCCGCCGGAGCCGTCATCGTGGGCAAGACGACCACGCCGGAACTCGGCCAATGGCCGATCACCGAGAGCTCCACCTCCGGGGTCACCCGCAACCCGTGGAGCCTGGAGCACACCCCGGGTGGGTCCTCCGGCGGATCGGCAGCCGCCGTCGCGGCGGGCCTGGTCGGGGGTGCGCTCGGCTCCGATGGACTGGGGTCGATCCGGGTCCCCGCGGCGTGGACGCACCTGGTCGGGATCAAGCCGCAGCGAGGCCGCGTTTCCACGTGGCCCTACGCCGACGCATTTAACGGCCTGACCGTGGCGGGTCCCCTGGCCCGGACGGTGGAGGACGCGGCCCGGCTCCTGGACGCGGCCACGGGCAACCATCCGGCTGACCGGGACCGGCCGCCGTCTCCCGTCGAGCCGTTTGCGGCCGCCGCGCGGAGGGCAGACCCCGGACGGCGGCTGCGGATCGCCGTCTCGTTCAAGATCCCATTCGCCCCCGCCCGCAGGCGCTTGGACCCGGCGATCCGGGGGGCGGTGGAGCGGCTGGGCCAGGTCCTGGCCGCCATGGGCCACGAGGTGGAGCCGGCCGAGCCGGTGTACGGGATCGTCGGCCTGGGCGTGCTGCCGCGAGCCTACGGCGGCCTCGTGCCCTGGTTAGAGGCCGTCCCGGATCGGGCCGCGCTGGATCCCCGAACGCGAGACGCGGCCGTTACCGCGCGCTGGATGATCCGCCCGATCGTCCGGGCGGCTCGGGCCCTGGAGCGCCCCGCGGCCCGGCAGGTCGGTGCGATCTTCCGCCGCTACGACGTCGTGATCACGCCCACCACGGCTCGGGGCCCGATGCCGGTGGGGGCGATCGACGGGCTGTCGAGCTGGGAGACCGACCAGAAGATGACCGGCTACTGCCCCTACACGTGGCCCTGGAATGTGCTCGGTTGGCCGGCCGTGAACGTCCCCGCGGGCCTGATTGACGGCGGACTCCCGGTGGGCGCCCAGCTGCTCGGCCCGGCCAACTCGGAGCCGCTGCTGATCTCGCTGGCCGCGGCGCTCGAGCAGACCGAGCGCTGGCACGAGCGCTGGCCCGCGGTTAGTGTCTCGACGCCCTCCGCCGCCGGGATCTGAATGCCCACAGTCCGCGAAGCCACATTCGAGCTCTTCCGCGCGCACGGGATGACGACCGTGTTCGGCAACCCTGGCTCGACCGAGCTGCCGATGCTGGCCGATTTCCCGGAGGACTTCACGTACGTCCTGGGTCTCCAGGAGCTCGTCGTCGTGGGGATGGCCGACGGATTCGCGCAGGCCACCGGGCGCCCCACCCATGTCAACCTCCACACCGCCCCCGGGGTCGGGAACGCCGTGGGCGGGATCTTCAACGCCCAGGCCAACAAGTCACCACTGGTGATCACGGCGGGGCAACAGGTTCGCCCACAGATCACGTTTGAGGCCAACCTGACCAACCGCGAGGCGATCCTCGGCCCCCAACCGTATGTCAAGTGGGCCCACGAACCGCCTCGCGCCCAGGACGTCCCCGGGGCCCTGGCCCGAGCGATCCATCACGCCACGCTGCCGCCCGCCGGGCCGGCGTTCGTCTCGATCCCAATGGACGACTGGGGCGCCGAGGCCGACGAGGGCCGGGCCACCGAGGCCCGGCGCCGGACGGTCACCGGACGCGCCGTCCCCGACCCGGCCGCGCTGGCCCAGCTGGCCTCGCTGCTCGAGCACGCCGAGCACCCGGTGCTCGTGGCCGGCCCTGGGATCGACGCCAGCGGGGGATGGGATTCCGCTGTGGCCCTGGCCGAGAAGCAGCGGCTGGCCGTGTGGGCCTCTCCGGCGACGGGTGGCGGCCGGCTGGGGTTCCCCGAGAACCATCCGCAGTTCATGGGCCTCCTGCCCCCGGCAATCGGCCCCCTGGCCGAAACCCTGAAGGGCCACGATCTGGTGCTGGTCGTGGGCTCCTCGGTGTTCCCCTACTACCCGTACATCCCCGGGCCGCTGCTCCCCGACGGCACGACGTTGGTGGCCATCACGGGCGATCCCGGAGAGGCGGCCCGGGCGCCGATGGGCGACGCGATCGTGGGCGACGTGGCCCTGGCGCTCCAGGAGCTGGTGGGGCTGGTCGGAGAGTCGGATCGCCCCGAGCCGACCCCCCGCCCGGCGCCGCCCGAGCCCGAGCCGTCTGATCCGATCAGTGGATCCGAGGCCATGGCCGCCCTGGCCGAGGCCTGGCCGGCGGATGGCATCGCGGTCGTGGAGAGCCCGTCGAGCACGCTGGCCGTGCGCAACCGCCTGCGGATCTCGACGCCGAGGAGCTTCTACATGTGCGCCAGCGGCGGGCTGGGATTTGGCATCTCGGCGGCCGTGGGCGTGCAGCTCGCCGAGCCGTCCCGGCCCGTGGTCTGCGTGCTCGGTGAGGGCTCGGCCCAGTACGGCATCACCGCGCTGTGGAGCGCCGTGGCCCACCGAGCGCCGGTCACGTTCCTGGTCCTGCGCAACGAGGAGTACATGATCCTCAAGTGGTTCTCCACCATGGAGGGCGTGAGCGGCGCGCCCGGGCTGGACCTGCCCCGTCTGGACACGGCAGCCGTCGCCCGGGGCTATGGGGTTCCGTCCCGGGAAGTGGCCAGCCGCGACGAGTTGGCGGAGGCGCTACGGGAGGCGATCGCCGCCCAGGACGGGCCGAGGCTCGTCCAGGCCCGCGTAGCCTCAGGGATGTGGATGGAGTAGAGCGTGTTGGGGGGTCGGGCGAGGGCCGTCCGTCCGGCGCCGGCCTGTGCGACTCGTGCGCCCACCAGCAGGTCGTCCGCAACACCCGCGGGTCCGTGTTCTCCCTGTGCCGGCGGTCCCGGACCGAGCCCGACCGCTTCCCCCGCTACCCGCGGGTGCCGGTTCGGCGGTGCGAGGGGTGGGAGGCACGGGACGGGTGAGGGTTTCGGCCACGCGCACCGGGAGGCTCCGCGCTGAGGGGAGGCTGGCTGAGAAAGTCGACACATAGTCCGGTTTCTCGACCACCCTCGTTGCGCGGCTGCTGCCCGGCCGCTGCCCGGCTGCTGCGGCGGCTGCGCGATCGGGGAGCCTCTAAGACGGCGGCTCGGGGCTCAGCACGAGTACGGAGCTGCCGTCCTGGGCTTGCTCCTGGTGCTCCTGGAACAGGCCGTGGGCGGTGATGACGCTGACGAGCTCGGCCTCGGGGGCCTTGTTCATCTGGGACACGGTCGGCGGCAGCGCCTCGGGCAGGGCCGTGCTCAGGGGGCGATCCAGCCAGGGCTGGAGCTCTGAGTGATCGAAGGCCAGCGCCAGGTCGACCTTGGTCGTGCCACTCTGGTCGGGGGGCTTGGGGCAGATGCCGACGCAGCCCGCTCGTCCGGGCGGCAGGATCGTCACGACCGTGTTGGCGCCCGAGATGTATTTGAACGTGTACAGCGCCAGCTCCAGGGCCTCGCGCTTGAGCAGCAGCAGCCGGGCCGAGGAGGGCGAGCCCACGCCGATCGAGCAGTCGCTGCTCCCCTCGCCGCAGAGGTTGTAAACGATCGTGGTGTTGGCCGGTAGGGGCAGCAGCGAGTTCGTCGACGACCCGGGCACGACCACCTGGAGGGGATGGGTCGGATCGTTGAGGTTGACCGTGGTCACCACGGCCAGCTGCTCGGCCGGCGTAGCCCGGTAGTAGGGAGCCACGAAGTCCGCGATCTGCTGCGCCCCGGACAGCCCCCCGGTCGTCGGACTCCAGGCTGACCAGTCGCCTCCCTGACCCGCGCCCACTCGCCCCGAGGTCGACAGCGCGACCGCCGAGATCACCGCCGCCACGCCCAGTCCGAGGAGCCCGAACAGGCCGATGCGGAAGCGGTGGAGCCGGGGCACGAGGCGCGACTGGGGGCGACCCCCTGAGGCTCCTATATCCGGAACGTGGGCCGCAGCGACACCTGTCGACTCTTCCCGACTCATACGTGAGGCCAGGTGCTGTCGTCCATCAGGTTGATCTCTGGTCGGCGGAGCTCGACGCTGTCCAGCAGCGCGGTGACCTCATCGCCGTAGATCTCCTTGCGGGCGACCAGGGCATCCGCGATCTGCTCCAGCGCCTTGCGGTTGATCGCCATCAGCGCGTATGCGCTGACATACGCCTGGCCGAGGAGCTGGGCGGCCGCGCGCCGCTTGTCCTGATTGCGCAAGATCGCCCCAACGGGGTCCTCGGACATGATCGATCCGCCGGTCCGGTTCATGATCGTGTTCCCGATCCGCTCCAGGCGATTGAGAATGCGCTCGGTGTCCTCGTCGGGATCAAGGCTTCCGTGAATGTGGACCGGATCCGCTCCCATCCCCCACATCCCGACCATCAGGGCCGCCCGGGCTGTCGCGCTGTAGACGTCTCCGCCCACGCCCTGGGAGTTCTCGCCGAAGAAGACATGCTCGGCAGCCATCGCGCCCAGGACCATGATCAGCTCTCCCAGGACGCGGCTGCGGAAGTGAGAGAACCGCTCGTCCTTCTCCATGCTCTGGTAGTGGCCCAGCGACCCCCCGCGTTTGCGGATCGAGAGCCGGGTGGAGAGCACGTCCTCCTCCAGGTACACATGGCCGGCCGCGGCGTGGCCGGCCTCGTGGACGGCCACCGCCCGCGTCTCCTCCGGGATGTACTCGATGTTCTGGGCGGTCCCGCTCTCCACGGTGGTCATCGCCTCAACGATGTCCGTCCAGCCGAACGACTGCCGACCGTCGGCGTGCGAGAACGTCAGCGCCATGGAGCACACTTGCTCGATCATGGCCGGCGAGTAGCCGTTGGTGATCCGGGCCAGCTCGTCGCGCCGGCGGTCGGTGTCCAGATCCGGTTCGTGGTCGACCTTGGCCAGGTACAGGTTGAACACGTCCCGGCGGTCCTCGAACGTGGGCGTGCGGAACCACACGTGGCGGCCCATCCGCCCGGGCCGGATCAGCGCCGGGTCAAGACGGTCGATGGGAACGTTGGTGGCCCCGATGAAGAACACCTGCTCATTGGCTGGCTTGGGCGCGGGGAGGCGCAGGGATACGTCCCCCACGCGGCGAGGCACCAGGTAGGACGCGTCCAGGATCGTGTTGATCCGGTTGGTCCAGAAGCGGCGCATGAACGGCGCCTCGCCGACCCCGTCCATCTGGACCAGCAGCTGGTTCAGGGCCAGCCCGCCACCCATGCCGCCCATCATGCCCGGGAACATGATCCGCTCGATCCACTGCGCCGGCCGGGCGAAGATCGCGGGGATGGCCGGTGCCCGGCGCTCCTCGCGGGAGGCGAACAGCTTCTCTCGCCACGCCCGCGTTTCCATGATCAGGTCGCCTGACGGCGTCATCGACCCCCAGGGCCCGAAGAAGCAATAGTCCTCAATGCTCGGGACGTCCATTCCCTGGCTGCCCGTGAAGCCTCCGGTGGCGCCGCCCAGAGCGGCCCGCCGCATGCCCACGGCGTCGATCTCGTCGATGAACACGATGCACTGCCCGCCCCACTTGCGGGCCAGCTTCTTGGCCTTGCGGATCAGCCACATGACCACGATCACGTCGATCCCGATGAATGTGGCGGCAAAGCCGGAGCCCGGGATCGTCACGAACGGACAGTTGAAGTTGGTGGCGATCGCTTTGGCCAGCATCGTCTTACCGGTTCCCGGCGCGCCCAGGAACAGCAGGCCACGCTCCCGTTTGCCCCCGGCGCGCTCGAACTCCTCACCGGACTGCCACAGGGCGACCACCCGTGAGACCTCCTCCTTGGGCTCGGCCTGGCCGCGGACATCCTCCATCTGCACGCCCCAGTTGGCGTCTCCGGGCTCGTAGCCCCGGACCTGGCGCAGGTTGGCCACCAGCAGCGGGCCGAACAGGATGAAGGTGTTGATGAAAAACAGGAAGAAGACATAGACCAGGAGACCGGGGATCGAGCCGCTGATCGTCCCGAAGGCGTGGAAGATCTGCCCGACCCCGCCGATCCAGCTGTGGTGGCCTGCCAGGGCGATGATTCCCCCGATGCCGAACAGCAGAATCGCGACGAACACGACCTTGCGGTAGACCGAGCGCCAGAACCAGGTCCGGCGCCGGGCCAAAACGTCCTCCTCGGCGATCGCGTCCTTGACGCCGTACATGCTCGGCCAAGGCAGAGCGCGGCGGGCAGCGACGTCGACCAGCCCGCGGAAGGCGATTACGCCTCCGACCGTGCAACCCAACGCTGCCCAGAACGACAGTCCCGCCCGGTCGTACAGGACGACGAAGAACAGCGGGCTGGTGAAAATGGCCACCGCCGTGGCGGCCTGGCGCAGCCGACGCCATTCACCGGCCAGCATGGTGGCGTCAGGTCGGCCGCCGCGCTGGCCCAGCCGGGTCGCCGAGCCGCGTCCGACCGCGCCAGCCGCGCTTTCCGACACTGTGTCCGCCTCCGGGCGCGCGCCCCGTGAGGCCGTGCTCTCCTCCACGTGCGCCATCTGTGATCAGGGTACAGAGAGCCGCGCTGAAGGCAAGGAGGAACCCGCCGCCACTGCAGGTAAATGGAGCGGTCCGGGCCACGACTGGATGGGGTCCCGCCCGCCCGCCCGCCCGGCCGGCTAAGGCCCCGGGACGGTGCCTCAGGCTGGCGAGCCGGCCAGCTCGCGCCCGGGGACCTGATGGCCCGGCGAGGTCAGGCTGACCGTGAGGCCGTTATGAGGATCCAGCACTGCCGCCGCCGCCTCCGCTCGCGAGCACACTCCCAGCTTGCGGAACCCGGAGGACAGGTGGCACTTGACCGTGCTCTCAGACAGATACAGGCGGTCCGCGATCTCGCTGTTGGTCAGACCGTCGGCCACCAGCTTGAGCACCTGCCGCTCCCGGACGGAGAAGGCAGTCCAGTTGGTCCGGCGACGAATGGCCCGGGGCACGGACAGGTGACCCACCAGAACAGCGGCCACGGCCGGCGTCAGACCGCGCTCGAGCGCCGAATGAAAAACGAACCCGTTGGCTCCGCGGCGCAGCGCCTTGCGAATCACGCCCACGTCCTCCGTCATGGCCGCGACCACGATCAGACACGAGGGCCGGAGGTTGCGCAGGAGGTCAACCGGGCCGCCGGAGGCCAGGAGCTCGTTGGCGCCCGCCAGGACGGCCACGTCAAACGGCGCTCGCTCCGCGTCCAGCAGAGCATCCACCGTCTGGCCATGGGCCACGACCCGGTAGGCGCTTCCGAGCGTGGCCTTGATCCGCCTCACGGTCAGGTCGTCGCCCAGCACGCCAACGGCCGGGCGGAGGCTGGGGCGGGGCTCATCCCTGGGTTCAGGTTGCGAGATCATCTGCCGACCTAACGCCTCGCCGCCCTTAGAACTTGCGCTCAGCCGCGGTGCGCTCAACCGACCGGGACGGAGGAGTTGCTCAGGCAGCGGCCAGGGTCATCGGGGTGGCGCCGGCCTCGGCCAGGGCCACCCTCAGCGCCCGGCGGGCCCGGTGGTGCAGTCCATGGACCGAGTCCTCGCTGCGACCCAGACGGTCGGCGATCTCCCGGGGCGAGAGCCCGCCCAGGTGCCGCAGTACGACGATCTCTCGCTGAAGCTCCGGGAGTTCGGCCAGCGCGTCACGGAGGGCGTCGCGAAGCTGACCGGTCTCGAACTCGGCCCGCTCATGGACGACCGCCTTCTCAGGCTCCTCGCAGATCGGCGTGCGTCGGCGCAGATAGTCGATGGCCATGTTGTGTGTGATTCGCAGCAGCCACGCGGAGAAAGGGACGGAGCGCTGCTCGTAGCTCTGGATCGCGGTCAGCATGCGGGTGAACACCTGCTGCACCACGTCCTCGGCGTCGTGATCGTTGCGCACGATCGAGCGGGCATAGCCGTACACATTGCCCGCGTAGCGCAGATAGAGGAATCGGATGGCGGCCCGGTCGCCCTGCTTGGCCCGCGCCACCGCGCGCGCCACCTCACCGGGACGCCGCTCTGCCTCTAGCGTCCTTTTGCCCTGAAAGCAGCCCTGCGACATATGTGTCTCCTGTCCTCTTAGTCCGGTCAAAGACCAATCCGTATGGGGCTCAGACACTCCTGGCCACTCCTGGCGGTGTGCTGCTGAGCCGGATGGCGCGCCGCGTGGACCCGAACTAGGTCTTCGGCGGTGCGTCCACGAGGCAAGGTAAAGACGGCCCGTCGCTGGCCGATTAGAATCCCTGTTAGGCCGAAATTAGTATGAAAATTTCGCTCATCGAGGGGGTCATGGCCGTTCAGGAGGGAAGATCGAGCCGGATCAGGTCATGGCCGCCCCGCCCGGGGCCAGGGCGACGCGACCCCGGCAGCGCCCAGGCAGTCAGGGCAGGAGGGGAGTTGGCTGGGCCCAGGGGGCCGAGCTGGCCACCGCCATCTATGAGCAGCTTCCCTACGGACTGGTGCTGGTGGACGGCCAGGGCAACGTCCTGAAGGCCAACCCCGCCGCTCTGGAGATGGCCTGGCGCTCCGGCGAGACCCCGCCGACGGTCTGCCACGAGCTATTCGCCTGCCGCCAGGGTGACGGCCCGTGCCATCTGGGCTGCGTGGCCCAGCGCGCGGCCCAGACCGAGGAGTCGCTGCCCGAGATCCGCATCAACACCCTGGCCGGCAGCCCGGTGAGCGCCGTATGGGTCACGGCCACTCCGCTGGGTGTGGGAACCGGCGTGGTCATGCACCTGCGGCCGGGCGACGCCCGGGACCGGCGACGCCGGTCCGACACCCACTGGATCAGGGACCCGGAGCTGACAATCAAGGTCCTGGGCCGGATCAGGGTGGACAGCCGCGAGGGGCCGCTGGGCGGGAACTGGCTCCAGCAGCGTCCCGGGCAGATCCTCAAGTACCTGATCTGTGAGCGTGACCGCGTCGTCCAGGCCGAGGAGATCGCCGAGGCGCTGTGGCCGTCGGCCGGCCGGCAGGGCCTGTCCAGCGTGCGCCACTTCATCCACGGGTTGCGGGACAAGCTGGAGCCTGGCCGGTCGCGCAGCACCGGGACGCCGTTCATCGTGACGGTGCGCGGCGGCTATGCCATCAACCGGCGCCACGTCCGAATCGACGCCGACCTGTTCACGGCGGCGGTCACCGACGGGCTGTCAGCGCTGGAGAGCCAGGACACCGAAAAGGCGGCCCAGATGCTCGATCTGGCCATGTCCCTATACCGCGGCGACCTCCTGGAGGACGAGCCGTACGCCGAGTGGGCGATGGCCGAGCGCGACCGGCTGAGGATGATGGCCAACGACAGCCTCCGGGCCCTGGCCAGGATCTCGTTGAGCCGGGGCGATCAGGCGCCGGCCATCGGCCACCTGGACCGGCTGGCCGAGCTGGAGCCGTTTGACTCCGATGTCCAGCGCGAGCTGCTGAGGGTGTTGCTGGGCGCCGGTCGCCGCAGCCAGGCGATGCGTCGCTACTCGACCTTCAAGGCTCGCCTGCGCAAGGATTTCGGGGCCGAGCCGGGCTTTGAGCTCGCCGACCTGGAGACGTGATCAGTACGCGCCGCGGCCGGTGATCACCACGCCGACCGTCCGGGCCAGCAGGATGAGGTCAAACAGCCAGCTCCGCCGGTTGAAGTACTCGATGTCCAACCGGACCATCTCCTCGTAGCTGCGCTCATTGCGCCCGCTGACCTGCCACAGGCCGGTCAGGCCCGGCTTGCCGTCAAAGCGCCGGAAGTACCAGTCCGGATACTCGGTGACCTCGTACGGAATCGGGGGCCGGAAGCCGACCAGGCTCATATCGCCTCGGAGGATGTTGAACAGCTGCGGGAGCTCGTCCAGGCTGGAGCGGCGCAGCAGCCGTCCGACCTTCGTGATCCGGGGATCGGGGTGCACCTTGAACACCTGGCGCGTGACGCTCCCGTCGGCGCACAGCCGGTTGACGATCATGTCGCGGACGTGGTCCTGGTGGACCGCCGAGTCGGCCCCGTGGCGCATTGTGCGGAACTTGTACATCTGGAACGCGACGGCGTGGCGGCCCAGGCGGCGTTGGCGGAAAATCGCGGGTCCTTCGGAATCCAGGCGGACCACCACTGCAATGGCCACGAGCAGCGGCGACAGGAGCACGATTCCGCACGTGGCCACCAGCAGGTCGACGATCCGAGACACGCCGCCCAGGAGCAGGGTGGCGGCGCGGGTCCGGGACAGCAGGCGGGCTGCGGTACGCGGGTGCCTGAGCAGTCCGAACAACATGCGCCGGCTCAGGCGATGCGTCCGCACCCGGGCGGCGGTGCGCCCGCCGGCGTCCAGCCATTCCACCGAGCGCAGGTAGTGGATCTCCCGCCCGCGGCGACGCAGCTGCAGACATATGTCCAGCTCCTCAATCCATCCGCTGGACCGGGGGCGGGCGGGGCGGACGGTGGCCAGGTCGGCCCGTCTGACGGCCACGGCGTCGGCCAATGCCCACTCGACGCGGGAGAACCCGGCCATGTCCGGCTCTGGGTGCGCGGTGCTCAGAAGGCTGTCGTCGTGCGCCCTGAGCGCCGGGGCCGCCATCGCGGCGTAGGGGTGCGCCTCGAGATGCCTGACCAGCCGAGTGATGTGGTCGGGGGCACACGGCTGCACGGTGGCCCGGACGATGACCAGAACGTCGGCCTTGGAGACGGCCGCGGCCACGGTCAGGGCCTCCGTCAGCCCGTCCTCGGCGGTCAGCCACACCCCCCTTGATCCGGGAGCGTGACGGGCGGCGAAGGCCCGGGTGCCATCGGTCGAGCCGAGGTCGATGAACAGGAGCGACGCCTTGACCTCGGCCGCCGCCTCGGCGATGGCATCAAGCGACCGGGTCAGGTCGGCCTCGGAGTTGCGTGTAACGATCACCACCTCGGTGGTGGGCCGCGCCGGGGCCGGGGCGTGAGTGTGCTCGCGAGCCGGGGCGACCCTCTGGACCTCGACCGTGACCGGCAGCGTCGTCACCGTTGAGACATCGGCCTGGAGCGACTCGGGAGGGCTCACGCCATCACCGGACGGGGCCCGCCCACGTTTCGCTCCACCTGCAGGGTGTGACGTAGCCCGGAGTCTGGGCCCTGGGCCCGTCGCATCACCTCGGCTCTGGATGACACGCCCAGCTTGCGGAAGCTCGAGCTCAGGTGGCTCTTGACGGTGCTCTCGGAGAGGTAGAGGCGGCTGGCGATCTCCGAGTTGGTCAGACCGGCCAGCAGCAGCTTCAGGACCTGCTTCTCCCGGTGGGAGAACACGGGACCGGCCAGCGCGGGCAGGACCCCCGACGGGACGCACAGCTGGTCGGCGGCCACCGAGGCGATCGCCGGGGCCAGAACGTGCTCGATCTGGTCGGCCAGGACCAGCCCGTCGATTCCGGCGGCCAGCAGCCGGCCGGACTGCGCGCCGCCCAGCGTGGGCACTACCGCGATCAGCTGCACGGCGGGGATCCGGCGGCGGAGCAGGCTCAGATGAGCTGCGTCGTGCTCGGGATGCACGACGGCCACGACCAGGTCGGCGTTCAGGAGGGGGAGATCCTCGATCAGCTCGAGCAGGCCGACGGTCGTGCCGACGACCTCATGGCCGGCCAGCGTCAGCGCCTGTCTGATGCGACGTGCCACGACCAGATCGGGGGCGCACACGGCGACCCGGCTAGGCTCCGGCCGCCCTGCCGGCCGTGCCGCTGGCGCGTTATGCCTCGTCCTGCCCATCGCACACACACAACGTGCGGCGCCAGCAACACTTGCATGAGGTTGGAAATGAACTCTCGAGCGCCGTCCCCGGGGCCGGCCCGCGCTCCGGGCCCGGCCCGCGGTCACGGGGCTGCGCAGTAACGTGCCCGCGCATGCCCCCGGCCACCGTTTCAGTCGACCCGCCGTCGGTGGCCGTCGTCCACGACTACCTCAACCAGTGCGGCGGAGCGGAGCGAGTTGCGCTCGAGCTGGCCCAAACCTGGCCCGGGGCCCGGCTGTACACCTCGCTCTACCGGCCCTCGTCGACGTTCTCCGAGTTCGCCCAGCTGGACGTCGTGGTCAGCCCACTTGACCGGCTCCCCGTGGACGAGCACTTCCGCGCCCTGGCCCCGTTCTATCCGCTGGCCTTCCGGAGCCTCGGGCCGCTCTCTGAGGACGTGGTCATCAGCTCCTCCAGCGGCTGGGCCCACGGGGTCAGGACAGCTCCCGGCTCGCTCCACATCGTGTACTGCCACACGCCGGCCCGCTGGCTCTACCGACGCCAGGAGCATCTGGGCCGGGCGGTGGGCCCGGTCCTGCTGTCCCCGCTGCTCGGGCCCCTGCGCCGCTGGGATCGGGACGCCGCCCGCCGGGCCGACGTCTACGTGGCGACGTCGGAATGGGTCAGACGCAGGATCGCTGCGGTATACGGTCGCGACTCCGAGATCGTCCACCCGCCGATCGACGTGGATAGGTTCAGACCGCGCCCGAGGGGCGACCGGCTGCTGGTCATCTCGCGGCTGATTCCGTGGAAGCGCGTGGACCTGGTGGTCAGAGCGGCCACCCGGGCCGGGATGGCGCTGGACGTACTAGGTGATGGGCCGATGCTGAGCGAACTGCGCGCGCTGGCCGGCCCCACCGTGGTATTTCACCCGCCGGACGAGCGCAAGACGGTCGAGTTGCTGGAGAGTTGCCGAGCGCTCTGCGTCGCTGGTACCGAGGACTTCGGCATGACCGCGCTGGAGGCCAACGCCGCCGGCAAGCCGGTGGTATCTCACGCGTCCGGGGGAGCGCTGGAGACCGTCCGTGACGGCGTCACGGGGGCACTGTTCAGCGAGCTGACGGAAGAGGCCGTAATCGACGCGATCGAACGGGCGGACGGCATCGACGCTGCTCCGGAGGAGCTCGCCGCCCACGCCCGCCGCTTCTCGGCCGAGGTGTTCAGGGAGCGAATGAGGGAGTTGGTGATGACTCACCTGGCCAGCAGCCGCTCCAGGGTGGCCTGAAACACCTGATCATGGCGGGCCGTGTCGGCCCAGTCCACCCGCTCCCGGGAGGATTCGATCAGGCGTGCGGCGAGCCCCGGCTCATCCAGAACGCGCTCCACGTTGGCCCGGAGCTCTTCGCCGCTGGAGTGGGCGGGGAGGTGGGGGAACTGTGAGGTGAGCTCAGGGATGGCCGAGATCAGCGTGGGCACGCCGGCAGCGAGCGCCTCGTAGACGGCGAGGCATTGGGTCTCCCGGAGCGAGTTGATCACCGCCAGCGAGGACCAGGCCAGGAGCTCTCGGATCTCCTCATAGGAGATCCAGTCGGTCACCCGCACCTGCTCGCCGACTCCCAGCTCGCCGGGCCGGGTGTTCACCATCTCCCACACCTCCGGCTCGAACCACCGGTGCCCGAAAAGCACGAGCACGGCCGACGGGCGCGAGCGGAGGAGGGGAGCCAGCCAGTCCAGCAGCTCGGCGTGTCGCTTGTTGCGGTCAAAGGAGGCGTTACACACGAGCACCGGCCCTTCGGGGACCGGCCACTCTCGGTCGGTCCACCAGGACTCACGCCTGGGGACCCGCTCCCGCCACCAGCTGACGTCCACCGGATAGGGGAGGTCCGCCACCTGTCCGGGACCAACCGACCACAACCCGGCCTCGGCCGGGTTGGTGAATGAGACGGCGTCAAAGCGCCGCAGGGCCAGCTGCTGGACCTGACGTGCGGTGGGCCGGGCGGCTGGCCTGGGGTTGCGGATCCAGCTCCGGGCCGCCAGGTCGCCGAACACGGTGGCGTAGGTGCTGGATTCGACGAACAGAAGCTCAGGTCGCAGACCGAGGATCCGCCGGGCCACGGCCGGCGTCGACGGCTCGCTCCAGCCCAGCGCGCCATCGATCGCCACCCCGGCCGCCCGCTCGCCTCGGGCGACGATGTGAACCTCAAAGCCCGCTTCGCGCAGGACGAGCACCGGTCGCCGCCCCGGGCGGTTCAGGTCAAGCCGGCCGAGCTCGGATGGCCGGAGGGACAGGTTGACCGCCGCCACGCCGGTGCGCCATCGGGGCATCAGGCGGGTGGCCCCGCGCCCGCCGTGGCTCGGGCTCGCCTGCTGGTCGGGCCGAGACTGGCCGCCAGCCGCCCGGCCCAATAAGCCGCCTCGAAGCCACCACCCAGGACGCCGCGGCCGCCCACCAGGTCCCGAACCGACCCCTTGAGCCCATCCCTGATCCCGCCCAGCAGCCGGAGTCGATGGCGCAGCGCGACCGGCGCTCCGTCAGAGGCCAGCAGCAGCTCGTCGCTGATCCCCTGAGCCCAGTGGCGCCGAGCGAAGAAGCGGATCGTCAGCCGACTGGCCGGCACGACGTGGATCACGCCCGCCGCCGGCTCGTACCGCAGTCTCGCCCCGGTGGCCCGGAGGCGGCGGAAGAAATCCGTGTCTCCGTTTGACACCAGCGACCGGCCGATCCGGTCCAGCCCCGGCCGGAATCCCCCGACGCGGTCGAAGTCGCCGCGGCGCACGGCGCAGTTGGCCCCGACGGGAAGCGGATCGGCGTCGAGCCACCGCGGCTCGGCCCCGAGCTCGTACTCGGCCAGGTAGTGCGCCCGGCGGGCCAGCCATCGTGGTGCCGGACCGGGCAGGCCCAGCGTGACCCGTCCGCCCACCCCCGCGCAATCAGGGTCCTGGAAGGCCGCCAGCAGCGCGCTGGCCCAAGCCGATGAGACCAGCGTGTCGTCATCCAGGAAGGCCAGCACGTCTCCCCGGGCCGCGGCCACACCGCGGTTGCGGGCCGTGTTGAGCCCGGACAGGGGCTGGCGCTCGCAGCGCATCCGTATCGGCGCCCGGGCCGATACCTCACTCACAGTCGGCTCGATGCTCGACGGCGAGCCGTCGTCGACCACGATCACTTCGAATGTGGCCGGATCGATGTCCTGCTCGCTCAGCGTCTGCAGGCATTGGCGGAGCACCTCAGGCCGATTGTGGGTGGGCACTATCGCCGAGAGTTCCACGGGCGCGCAGGCTACAGCCGATAATCGGCGTCCGTGAAGCGCGTTCTGTGGGTCACCGAGGAGCCGCCGGACCGGGGGCTGGGGGGCGGAAACATCCGCCAGGCTCACCTGCTCCTGGCTCTGGCCGGCTCGGTGGCGGTGGATCTGGCCGTGGCCGGTCCCGTCCGCGACGACGAGGTGCGGTCGGCCGCCTCAGGCGGTGATCGAGGTTCCAAAGCGGCGGGCCTTCATGCCCACCTGGGGCCCGGCCCGTCGGGCGGTCCAGCTGGCCCTGGCTGCGGGCGCCCCCGTATCCGCTTCAAACGTACATGGCCGGCCCGGCTCGCCGAGCCCTGCGAGCGCGGATCGGCGCACCCCTGGCGGGCTACGAGCTCGTCTGTGTGGAGCACGAGGGGCTGGCCCCGCTGCTCTTCGACCTCCCGGCCCAGCGTTCGCTGCTCACGTTCCACAACCTCCAGTCGGAGGTGATCCGGAGCGAGGTCGGGCTGGCCCCGGGCCGGCGCCAGCGCTGGTTCAGGGAGCGCGAGCTGGACAAGGCCCGCCGGGCCGAGCGGCGGTCGCTGGTCACCTATGACCGCTGTGTGGTGTGCTCGGCCGACGACGCTGCCGCACTGACTTCGCTGGCCGGCCCGGAGCCGGTGGGCCGGATCGAGATCATCCCCAACGGGGCCGACCTCGAGGAGGTTCAGAGACGTTCCGCTGCCCGAGCAGCCGACCGTCCTCTTCCCCGGGACGTTCGCCTACCCGCCCAACATCGACGGCGCCGTGTGGTTCTGCTCACAGGTCTGGCCGCGGGTGCTCCAGGCGGTCCCGGACGCCAGGCTGCTCCTGGCCGGACGCTCTCCCGCGGCCGAGGTTCTGAAGCTCGCGGCCCAGCCCAGTGTGAGCGTCCGGGCCGATGTCCCATCGATGATTCCCCTGTTCGAGGCCGCCCGGGTGGTGGTCGTTCCGCTGAGGATCGGGAGCGGGACCCGCGTCAAGGCGCTCGAGGCGCTGGCCGCGGGGCGGCCCGTGGCCGGGACGACCACGGGCCTGGCCGGCCTGGATCTGGTGGACGGGGTCCACGCCCGGATGGCCGATCGGCCAGCGGCGCTGGCTGAGGCCATCGTCGAGCTCCTCACCGACCCGGTCCGGGCCGCCTCGCTGGCCCGGGCGGGCCGTGAGCACGTCCGAGACTCCTTCGGCTGGGAGCTCATCGGCCGGCGCTTCACCCAGCTGGTCGAGGAGCTGCTGGAGGCGCCCGCCCGGCGTCCCGCGGCTCCGTGAGCAGACGCTCGAGAAGATCTGCGTACCGCCGCCCGATCTGGGGCCAGGAGTACGAGGCATCGATCAGCTCCCGGCCGCTCCGGGCCAGGGCCTGGGCCTGATCGTCGCCGGTTAGGAGCATCACCACCGCGCGAGCGAAGGCCTCGGGTTCATCCTCCACGAGCAGGTGACGGCCGGCCACCGCCTCCAGGCCCTCGACTCCGATCGTGGTGCCCACCACGGGCCGCCCGGCGGCCAGGGCCTCCAGGACCTTGAGGCGCGACCCCGAGCCGATCCGCAGCGGAACGACGGCCACCCGCGCCCGGCCCAGGAACGGCGGCACGGCCGGGACGTCGGCGTGCACGGCCACTCCATCGAGCTGGTCCAGCGACGCGACGTTCCGGGGTGGGCGTGAGCCCACGATGTCCAGGCGGGCCTCAGGAACCTGGGCCCGGATGCGGGGCCAGATCTCCGAGCAGAACCAGACGATCCCGTCGCGGTTGGGGAGCGTGTGCAGGGCGCCGGTAAACACCAGCCGCGGCTCCGGCGGCAGGGAAGAGGGCCGGAAGCGCTCCGGGTCGACGCCATTGGGTATCACCCGAACGTCTCCGGGAAGCATTCGCGCGTCCTGCGGCGACGGGGTGACGACCAGGTCGTAGGCCCGGGCCGCCCAGTGCTCGAGGTGACGGGAATTGCGCTCCTCCTGGGCCAGCATCACCCGCTGGCGCCGGCCCGGGGCCAGGGCGGCGTTGTGCCGGGCCATGGCCGAGGTCAGGTTGTGCAGCGTCAGCGTCCAGGGTTCGGAACGCCGGCGGGGGAGCAGCGGAGCCAGCGAGATGTACTCCACGCACACGATGTCCGCCTGGGGGGCCTGGCCCAGGACCCGCGTCAGCGCCCGCCTGGTGGCCGCGTGCCGGGCCACCTCGTCGGGCCGGCGCTCCAGCAGCTGCCATCTGAGGTCCCGCAGGCGCCGCCGGGTCAGTCCGGGTGGGTCCACATACGGGGGCACGTCGACCTCCGTGACCGAGCTCAGGCGCGAGCGCAGCCGCTCATCGGTGAGCGGTCCGGTCGTCAGCAGATGCACCTCGAACCGGTCGGCCAGCGCGGCCAGCAGCTCGGCCTGCCTGATCTCCCCTCCACCGCCCGCGTCGAAGCACGGGGGGATGGGGGTGATCCAGCGCAGCCGGCTCATCCCCCGGTCGCCTCCGCGTACACAGCCTCCAGTCGATCCAGGTGGGTGTCCAGGTCCCACGACTCAGACCAGAAGCGCTCGTAGGCCGCCCGGCCCAGTCTGCTGGTCAGCTCGTCGTCCGCGGCCAACCGCCTCAACTTGATCGTCAGGTCCCCGGCGTCGCCTCCATGGAACCACAGGCCGGTCTCGCCGTCAGCCACCACGTCCCTGAGCGCCCCCACGTCAGGCACGACGGCGGGCACGCCGTGGGCGGCGGCTTCCACGGCGGACAGGCCCTGGGTCTCATACCACAGCGACGCGTTGACCAGGGCCCGGGCAGCGCGCAGCGTGGCCTGAACGCCGTCGTCGTCGATCCAGCCGGTCAGCCTGGCCTGCGGGTAGGCCTCCCGCACGGCGTCGGCTTCCTCACCGGCTCCCACAAACACCGCCGGGACGCCCGCCTCCCGGGCCGCCCGGGCGAACAGCGTCGGGCCCTTGTCGTGGTCCAGCCGGCCGACGAACACGAACGGCGCGTTGGCCCCGGGGTCAATCGCCGGCCGGTGAACGCTCGGAACCGGATTGGGCAGCACGTGGAGCCGGCTCGCCGGAGGGAGGAAGCGCCCCAGAACCTCCCCGGCGGTGGGGGGAGGGGACGATCAGATGGCGCACCCCCGAGGGCATCTGGCCCAGCGACCGCTGGACGCCCGAACGGGCCACTCGCCAGAGCTTGTGGGAGTAGGACCGGGCATCGCAGTGCGTGGCCACGCAACTGGGCGACAGCGGGTCCAGCGGACAGATCTCATCCGTCTGGTAGTTGAAGAAGCCACCGTTGGGACAGGCGGCGAAGTATTCGTGCAGCGTGGCTACGACGGGCCGTCCTGAACGGACCGCCGCCCGGACCACGCTGGCCGACAGGACCTTGGTGAAGCCGTGGATGTGGACCAGGACCGGCCCGGGCGCCGGCTCGGCCAGCACCTCGCGGACCAACGCCGAGGCGGGCCGATTCCAGATGCCCCGGCCGGCGGCGCGGACGCGGTTCGGGTCGGCGATCGTCGTGGGCTGGCCCGTCGTCCGCACCACCACCCCGGCGGAGGTGGTCTCCGGACCCGGCTCCCCGTGACCGGCGATCAACGTGACCCGGTGGCCCCGATCCGCCAGGCCCACGGCCTCGGCCAGAGCGACCCGGTCCGAGCCCCCGGTGACAGAGGCGAAATCGTTGATCACGACCACGTTCAACCGGTCCCGGCCGCGGGGCGGCCGCGCGGGCTCAGGCACCGGCCAATTCCTCGTAGATCGCGAGCATCCGCCGGGCCGTCGCCCGCCCAGGTGAACTCCGCGGCCCGCTCCGAGCCCGCCCGGGCCAGGGCGGCGAGCCCGTCCCGGTCGCCGATCAGCTGGCCAGAGCCCGGGCCCAGCAGCGCCGGATCGGTCGGCTCGTCCACGAGCACGGCGGCCTGGCCCACGACCTCGGGGACCGAGGAGATCCGGCTGGCGATCACGGGTGTCCCGACGGCCATCGCCTCGAGCGGGACGAAACCGAACCCCTCGCCCAGGGCGGGATGCAGGAGCACGGCCGCTCCCTGGACCAGCGCCGCCGCATCGGCGTCGGGCAGGAACCCGGTCCGGAGCACCCGGGCGCGGCCATCCAGGCGGGCGATCTCGCCGTCGACCTCCCGCGCGCCCTGGCCGTCGGGTCCGATCATGACCAGGGGGAGGTCCAAGGCGGCCCGGTCGGCCACCGCCCGAACCAGCGCGATCACGTTCTTGCGTGTGGATACCGTGCCCACACAGACCGCGAACTGCCCGGCGAGACGCCGAACCGTCGGCAGACCTCCGCAATGTCGAGCTCCGGACGCCGGGGGCCGCGAACGCGCCGCTGACGCCGAGCGGAACGACCCTGACCCGGGAGGGGTCAACCCTGAGGACATCCCCCACCCGCTGGGCCACGTACTCCGAGGGGACGACGATCGCCGTCGACCGGCGGATCAGCAGGTCGATGCTTCTCCGGAACGTCCAGCGCTCCGAGAAGCTGTACCAGGACGGGTACTCCAGCGGGAACAGGTCATGGACGGTGACGAGCTGAGGGGCCCGAGTTCTGACCGGGGGAAAGGGCTGGAGGAGGTGGGCCACCGAGAGGGGGCCGAGGCTTCTCTCCAGCCGCGGGCCGGTGCCCAGGCTCCAGGCCAGCTGCACCGGCCGCCGGGGCCAGGGGACGACCGTCGTCTGGACTCCGGGCGGGATCCAGGTCGCATCCTCGTCCTCCCGCGTCGAGGTGACGACGACGCGCTGGCCTCCGTCCTGCGCGTCCAGCGCACACACGAGCTCTCGAAAGTAGCGGCCGATGCCCGTGGGGTGGTGACCGGCCAGCCGGTGCGCGAACAGTCCGATTCGCAGGCCGGCCTGCGCTCCTTCGTCTCGCATGGGACGCCGCTACTCTAGGCCAAATGCCCGCGTCCGTCGCCCAGTGACGGTCGTCCTGGTTGACGGCTACGCGCTGTCGGACGCATCGCGTAACCGGGGGATTGGGACGTTCCTGAAGCGTCTGCTGGCCGGCCTGAGCGGGGCCCAGGACATGTCGGTCAGGGTTCTGGCCGAGCCCCGAGTCACTCTGCCCGATGGCGTGGCCACCGTTCCGGCGCGCCGACCGCCCGTCCCGGCCGGTTCCGGCCCCTGGCCCACGACCTGCTGCTCCCGGGCGACCTCAGGCGCTCGGACGCCGATGTCTTTCACAGCCCGGCCCAGCACCCGCCGCGGCACTCGCCGATGCCCTGGATTCAGACCCTGCATGACCTGACGCCGCTGACCTGGCCACATCCACTGCTGGAGCCCGAACGCCGCCGGTGGATGAAATACGGCCCCAGGCTCCGGGAGGCGGCGGCCGTGGCCACGGTGTCCCGCTTCTCGGCCGATGAGGCGGTCCGCCGTCTCGGCCTGGATCCGTCTCGGCTGGTCGTGATCCCGTTGGGTATCGACCCCGCCGTTTTCCGGCCCTCCGAGGAGCAGCCTGAGGACCCGCCCTACCTCCTGCACGTCGCGGCCTGGGGGCCCCACAAGGGGTTTGGCGAGGCGTTGGCCGTGATCGCCCGCCTGGCGGAGCTCGGATTGCCCCACCGGCTCGTCCTGGCCGGGCCCCAGGACAGCTGGATGGAGGCTCAGGTGCGGGCGGCGGTCCGGACCAGTCCCCGCCCGGACCGCGTTCAGGTGGCGGGCTATGTGGAGGACCTCCCCGCCGTCTACCGCGGCGCCACAGCGCTACTCATGACCAGTCGCTGTGAGGGTTTCGGGCTGCCGGTGCTCGAAGCGATGGCCTGCGGGACGCCGGTCGTGGCCTTCGCCAACAGCGCTCTTGTGGAGGTGGTGGGGGAGGCCGGCCTGCTGGTGGCCGACGGCGACGTCGAGGCCATGGTCAAGGCCGTGCAGGAGTTGCTGTCCAGCGCCACCCAGCGCGATGAGCTCGTGGCCGCCGGGTTGGCCCACTCGGCCCGCTTTCGCTGGGAGGACATGGGAAAGGCCTATCGCCAGCTCCTGGAGTCGGTGGCCCGTTGAGCGCCGTCCCCGGGTGGCCTTCGACGTGACGCCTGTCATCTCCGGGGCCACGGGAATCGCCCGGTATGTCACCCAGCTCGATGCTGGGCTCGCCGAACTTTTCCATTTGCACCCACGGGGCGAATGCTAAATGACTCGGCGCCGGGAAATTTCCAACGCAAGTGTCCGTTAGCAACATCAAGCGCATAGAACATCTTGTCCCAGCCACCGAAGAAAACTGAATCGCCCATGACCATCGGCGACGAGAAGATTTTGTTGCCCGTTTTGTGTTGCCACAAGACATTGCCATCGTTCAAACTTAGCGCATACACGCTGCCCTCGTGCAATGACGATAACCATATCGGACCCAGAGCAGGGCAAGGTATTCTACATT
>CAVPKV010000026.1:0-80865 GCA_963705785.1 uncultured Solirubrobacterales bacterium
AATCGGCGAGCCTCGCGCCCGGCGACCTCGTCGTCCATGCCGAGCACGGCATCAGCCGTTACGAGGCGCTGGAGACGATCGATGTCGCCGGCGCGCCGCACGATTGCCTCAGGGTGCTTTACGCCGGCGACGACCGCCTCTTCGTGCCGGTCGAGAATATCGAAGTGCTGACTCGCTACGGCTCCGAGGATGCGGGGGCGCAGCTCGACCGGCTCGGCGGGGCCGCGTGGCAGGGGCGCAAGGCGCGGGTCAAGCAGCGCATCCGCGAGATCGCCGGCGAGCTGATCCGCATCGCCGCCGAGCGCCAGCTCAAGCCGGGCGAGACGATGGCGCCGCCCGAAGGCCTATACGACGAATTCTGTCGCGCGTTTCCCCTATCGCGGAGACCGAGGACCAGCTCCGCGCGATCGCCGACACGTTCGCCGACCTCGCCGCGGGCGGCCGATGGACCGGCTGATCTGCGGCGATGTCGGGTTCGGCAAGACCGAAGTGGCGTTGCGCGCCGCCTTCATCGCCGCCATGTCCGGCGCCCAGGTCGCGGTGGTGGTGCCCACGACACTGCTGGCCCGCCAGCATATGCGCACCTTCACCGAGCGCTTCGCCGGCCTGCCGGTACGGATCGGGCAGCTCTCGCGCATGGTGACGCCGAAGGAGGCGAAGGAGATCAAGGAGGAGGTGGCGCGACGGCAAGGTCGATATCGTCGTCGGCACCCACGCGCTGCTGGCGAAGACATCAGTTCCAGCATCTCGGCCTGCTCATCGTGGACGAGGAGCAGCATTTCGGCGTCGCGCAAAAGGAACGGCTGAAGCAGCTCAAGGCCGATGTCCATGTCCTGACGCTGACCGCGACGCCGATCCCGCGCACCTTGCAACTGGCGCTGTCCGGCGTGCGCGAGATGAGCTGATCGCGACGCCGCCGATCGACCGCCTCGCCGTCCGCACCTACGTCACGCCGTTCGATCCGGTGGTGTTGCGCGAGGCGATGCTGCGCGAACATTACCGCGGCGGCCAGAGTCTTCTACGTCGCGCCGCGCATCGCCGATCTCGACGAGATGCGCGAGTGCCTGCGCGAGACGGTGCCGGAAGTCGAAGCGTCGCGATGGCGCATGGCCGCATGGCGCCGACCGAGCTCGAAGACGTGATGACCGCGTTCTACGAGCGCGCAAGTACGATGTGCTGCTCTCGACCAACATCGTCGAAAGCGGGCTCGACATCCCGACCGCCAACACGATGATCGTGCATCGCGCCGACATGTTCGGCCTGGCGCAGCTCTATCAGCTGCGCGGCCGGATCGGGCGCGGCAAGCTGCGCGGCCTACGCCTATCTGACGCTGCCGCGCCGGACAAGTTGCTCACCGCCACGGCGCAGACGACGGCTGGAGGTGATGCAGACGCTGGACAGCTCGGCGCCGGGTTTCAGCTCGCGAGCCACGATATGGATATTCGCGGCGCCGGCAATCTGCTCGGCGAGGAGCAATCGGGCCATATCCGCGAAGTCGGCATCGAGCTTTACCAGCAGATGCTGGAAGATGCGGTCGCGGCGGCGCAGAGCGGCGGCGGCGGCAAGCGCGGTCGAGCCGAGCGAATGGCCCCGCAGATCAATCGGCACCTCGGTGCTGATCCCCGAAGACCTATGTCGCCGACCTCAATGTGCGCCTCGGCCTCTACCGCCGCATCGCGCAGCTGTGCGAGACGCGCGAGATCGACGCTTTCGCCGCCGAACTGATCGACCGCTTCGGCCCGTTGCCGCGACGAGGTCGAAAACTGCTCGAGATCGTGGCGATCAAACGCTATTGCCGGCAGGCCGGGATCGAAAAGATCGATGCCGGGCCCAAGGGCGCCGTGATCACCTTCCGCAACAACCACTTCGCCAATCCCGGCCGGGCTCGTCGACCTGATCCAGAAGCACCCCGGCGCGATGCGGCTCCGACCGGACCACAAACTCGTCTACCTAAGAAACTGGGAAGACTGAAAAGATCCGCCTCAAAGGCGTCGCCGGTCTGACCCAAACGCTGATGCGGTTGGCGAGAGAGGAGCAATGGTGGCACAAGCAGCCAAGCAACCAAGTAGGGTGCGGCTAAGCCCAGCGAAACCCATGCGGTGTTGCGGTCCTCTCGGAGCCGATGGGTTTCGCTGGGCTCACCCATCCTACGAGTACCTTGCTCGCCCTTAACCTCCTGCCACAGCTCTTCCAGCGCCTCGAGATCCCGCCCAACTCCGCGTTCGGCCGCCAGGCTTCCACCTCGCGAAACCGGCGCTCGAATTTGGCGGTCGCGCGACGCAGCGCGGTCTCCAGCACGGCGACGTCGTCGGCGGCTACTCGGCGAGCGGGACCGCCCTGGGCTACTCCATCGCCTACGACCCGCTGGGCAAAGTCCTGTCCAAGGTGAACGGGACGGTCAACCTCGGCTATCAGGGCGGCTGGACCGACCCGACCACCGGCAAGATCTCCACCGCATCCCGCTGGTACGACCCGTCCAACGGCCAATTCACCAGCCGTGACACCTCCAGCAACAGCCCGACCCCGTCCTCGGCGAACGCCAACCGGTACAGCTACGCGAACGACAATCCGCTGATCGGCGTCGACCCCACCGGGCACTTCCTTGAGACCATCAACCTGGATCTGGGGTTCATGGACCTCAGCCTGTTCCAGGTCGCGTCCCCGACCGAAGCGGGCCTCGCCGAAGCGGCCGACGCCGCGCAGGGCATCGTCGACGGCGCCGAAGTAGCAGGCGGACTCGGACTGTTCTGCATAGGCGCCGAAGAAGTGTGCGAAGGCGCCGTCGTCGCAGTGACCTGGCAGCGAGTCGTCGCCGCCGTCGCCGCGATCGGCATGCTCGCCAGCGTCATCCCGCTGGGCGATCCCGACCCTTATGCAGCCTCGGCCCCGGTCTCGAACCCGCTGCCGACCGGCGACACCAGCAAGGACCCTTGCGACGGCGCCGCCAACTCTCAGGCGTGCAAGGAGTACCTGAAGCAGCTGCAAGAACAGCAGCAGAAGCCGCGCGGTGGCGGCGGCGGCGGTGGCGGCGGCGGCGGCGGTGGTGGCGGCGGTGGTGGCGGCGGCGCCAGCACCGAGGGTCCTCCGCCCCCGCCCGGCCCAGAGCAGGCTGCCGAGACTCCGGCTCAGCGCCCTGGCCCGTCCCGACTTGGCGACGGATCGGGTGTCGACCACTCAGTCCAGCAGAACGTCAACGTCTCCACCGCAGGAAACGTCCAAACCGCCAGCGGCGCCCTGCAAGACCCCTTCGACCCCGCCGATGCCGCCGCTGAATCCGACGCCGCAGGCATAGGACAGGGCGGATCGGGGGACAACGGTACCGACAAGACCGGATTCGGCGATCCCGCAGATGATGGCGGCGACTTCTATGTCAATGACTACGCTTCTGGGGGCAAGAATGGTATTGCTGCCGAGGTGGGCAAGGACGGAATTCTTGACACTGTCGTGACAACAGGCGAGGGAACACCTAACGGTAGTACCATGTTTCGGGATGCCATGGAGGCTCTGGGATCTAGGGTCAGCGGGATTCGCGGGAAGTGGCTTTCGGGAAGTGGTGAACTACAAGACAACCTCGACAGCTTCAACGCGGGAATACAGAACTTTCTCACTCCGCAAGAAGCGGCCCTGGAGACCTTTACGGGCAAAATGGCTGCACAATATGGTTTCACTCATGTGACTATCGAGAGCACGACTGGCCCCGTTGGCGAGTATACAAGCGCGCAGGTGATCTTCTCGAAATGAATGACTTTGATGACATTGTTCAACGGCTCCGCCTGAAGGCAGCCGCCGGCCAAGATGCCACGTCGATTGTTGGCTGGCTATTCGAGGAACTTGGCAAAGGTGCGACGATGTTCAGTGTAATGCATCGAATGCGCCTTGCATTCAAGATTCCCATTATAACGCTCCGTGACATCGAAGATTGGGTCGGATTTGGGCACGGAGGACACCTCTCAGATGATGCCCTGAATGAACTCATAAACCCCTTTATGCGAAAGGACATGTAGGCCCGGCTGGTCGTCGCAGTCAGGCGCCCGAAGTGCTATTCATCCGCGATCTACCGGTGAGAATTTGCGGCGGCTGAGCCTTGGCGTGACACACGGCTCGGTGCGCTGCGGCGATGGCACCCCGGCGAGGGTCCCCGCCCACGCCCGGCCAGAATCCAGTCAGATCCTTGGATCTTGACATGAAGTGATCAGGCCGTGAGTGCGATCGGTGGCATCCCGCAGGAGAATGTGGATAATGCCGACTTCATTGAACAGGGAGCGTTCCCGGTACTCCATTCATCACCCGTCCAGCACCAGCTGTTGGAACCAATAAGGGAGGCGTAATTGAAGTGGTAGTGCCTTCTGGCGGAGTTGACTTGAACTGGTTCTCTACCCTTGACGGCGCTCGAAGAGTGCTCCTCGGTCTTGCTCGCTGAATCTCCCCACTTGTGACCAGCCCGTAGAAGCTGAACGGGCTTCCTTGATCATGGCTGTCTACCACAACGCCTGATCAAGGAAGCCCGTTCCGCTTCTACTGACGGAGCGGCGCCATAGTCATGGCAGTCAATATTTATTCTGACGCGCGACTTCTCGAATCAACTTTGCGTGACGAAGGATTATCCGTGTGGGCGGAGCGGCTTGCCGACTGTATCTCAGCTGGGGCTACAGGAACTGAGATTCTCATGGGAATGCGATGGGCTCTTAACGAGCTGAAGAAGAACGAGGCCGAACTTCCCGGGCACGTCAGAGACCAGGCGGATCAGCTCCTTGCCGATATTGAGGTGGCACTGGCATGAGTGGGCCACCCAGGCTCCGGCGCGGCGCCCTGGTCCGTCCCGACTGGGCGATAGTCCCGGTTCCGGACACTTGGCGCATGTGGCCCTGAATGTCTCGAGTCGGCCGCAGGGATTCGAATCGACTCGGCCCTCTGCCATGATCCCCACATGGATTTGAGCTTGACCCACCTCGTGGCGACGGTCCGCTGCGTGTGGGGATGACCCGCGTGGAGGCCGATGCCGCATTGGAGGCGCTCCGCGATGGCGATGCCGTCTCCGAGTCGGACATCCCCGGCCGGGATATTTTTCGGCCGAGCGGCCTGATGATCAGCATCGACTGCATGAACGACCGCCTTCAAGCGGTCGAGCTCGGGCGTCCGAGCGCCGATGACGACACCGTGCGCTTAACACCCCGGCCGGCGAACTTCGTGCCGCATCAGAGCGGCGGCGTGTTGGCCGGCATCCGGTACGACAACGCCGCGGCCGAGCCGAACGCGCCGAACGGCCACGCCTTGGCTCAGGAGGCGATCAACGCAGCCGGTCACTTCGGGAACACCACGTCGGCGTCCAACCGCAACACCTACTACATCATCATGTCCGCGCACGGCACCAACCCCGCTTACTGCGCCTGGCGACCCTGTTGGTTAATTCGTTAGGCGGCGAGTTCGAGTTCGAGTCTGCCGATGTGGCTTGTTCTGGTTCGGTCGAGCATGTGCCCGTTCCAGTAGGCGTCCAGGCGGATGAGGTTGATGCCGCAGGCGGTGAGGACGTGCTGGAGTCGGGTCTTGTCGAGGCCGCGGTAGCGGGCTCGGCGTATGCCGAGGTCTATGGCCTGGTTGATGGTGCCCTCCACGCCGGCGCGCACGGCGTAGCGGGCCTGCCAGTCTTTGTCGTGCTGGGCAGCGCGGTTGGCCTGCTGGACCTGGAGGACTTCGCGCGGCGGGACGGTGAGCTGGCGGCGGCCGGCCTTGGCGGTGGTGCACAGAGCCCGGACTGGGCAGGGCAGGCAGTCGGCCTTGGCGAAGGTCACGACCACCTTGGGTTTGCCGTCGCAGACCACCGGGTTCCAGGTGGCGCTGGTGTGGCCTTGTGGGCAGGTCGCAGTGCGAGCATCGAAGTCGAAGGCGAAGGCGGCCCGGTCGTAGCCGGCACCGGCTTTGGCCTGTGCGGAGGTGTCCGCCAGCAACGGCGTGACCAGGTCGATCCCATCATCGCGGGCGGCCAGCACGCCGTCGGCCGAAGCATAGCCGGAGTCGACGAAGTGCTCGCCCGGGGCCAACTCGCGCCCGGCCAGGCCGGCATGCACCCGGGCCAGGACCGCGACGTCCGGCACGGTGGCGTCGGTGGTCAGCACACCGGTGATGATGTTCGGCGGGTCCAGCCGACCGGTCCCCGCCTCCGCGGCCGGGGTGGCCTCGCAGGTCTCGGAGATGTGGACCTTGTAGCCGTTCCAGAACAGGTCCTCGCCCTTGGCCGCCCAGCGCGTATCGAGATCGTACGGCGAGGCGACCCGCGATGGGGCAGGCGGGAGCCCGTCACTGTCGGCATCCCGCATCCTGATCACCTGCCGTCCCTGCTTGTCGACCGTGGCCAGGTAGTTCTGCAGCAGCACGATCCGCAGCGCCTGCACCGCGGCAAGCTCGGCCAGCCACACCGGGGCCGCCGGGGAGTACACCGCCTCAAGCAACGCGTGAGCGTCGGTGCCGTAGTCGATGGCGAGCTGATCGCGTTTGGTCTTGGCGGTCGGCAGCCGCCAGGAGTCGATCCGCCGCCCATAGCGGGCCGACCAGCCCGACACCGCGAACACCTGCTCAAACCAGCCCGGCGCGGCGGCGACGATCGCCTCCACCGCGGCCCGCACCGACTCCCCGGCCAGCTCCAGCCGGTTCAGGTCCCGCACCGCCGAAATCACATGCGTGGAATCCGTGCGCTGTCTCCCACCGGCCTTCACCAGGCCCTTCTCGACCAGCGCGGCCAGCAGCAGATCCAACACCACCTGTTCCCGGCCACCGGCGACAACCCGCGTCCGGAACTCCGAGAGCACCGAGAAATCGAATCCCGGATCGGCCAGCGCCAGCCCGAGCGCGTACTTCCACGCCAGGTCCCGGCCCGCTGCCTCCGCCGCCTGCCGGTCGGTCAGCTTCTCGACCGCCTGCAACACGCTCACCAGCGCCAGCAGCCCCGGCGAGAGCCCCGGCCTGCCCCGCACCCCGAACAGGTCCAAAAACCGCTCGTCCGGGAACACCTCACCGAGCATGTCCCGGACCTGCACCGCCAGCGGAAACTCCTTGCGCCGATAGATCGCCTTCACCGCCGCCGCGACCTGCGGATCCGGCTCCGGCCACGGCTCAGGCTGCATCGACACGCGCTCATCCTCTCCAAGACCGCCAACCGACGACAACACGCCGATCAGCTCATCGTAGAAGGTCAGCACCCTGATGAATTAACCAACAGGGTCGAGACGCGCGCCACGGGATTTGGGAATCGGCCCGGCGGTGGCGCATCATCACATCTTGTGATGTTTCGCGACCGCATGAGCCGGATCCAGAGCCGCCCCTTCAGCCTCGGCACCGAGCTGCGCGTGCTCGCCGTCGGCCTGTTCGCCGTCGCCGGCGCCGCCTTCTGGCTCAGCCGGTCCCAGACGATCGCCCCGGTCGAGGTGCTCGGCGCCGCGGGGTGGTCCTCGCGGTCTTCGTGGTGAACGTCACAGCCGGAGCGATCGCGGCTCGACGCGTAGCGCGTCAGGAGCCTGCGGACGCCGCGGAGAACTGATCGCCATGGCACTGCGCTTCGAGCTGGACCCCGAGATATCCGCCCCCCTGTTCGACGCCCTGGTCGGCATCTGGGTCGACGCGACCAACGCCGGCGGCGCCGTCGGGTTCGTCGCGCCGGTCGAGCGCGAGCCGGTCGAGGCGAAGGCGGCCAAGACCTTCGCCGGCGTCACCGAGGGCCTGGACCACCTCGTCGTCGGCTACGAGGGCGCCACCCCGGTCGCCTGGTTGATCGTCGCGGACAACCGCTTCCACCTGATGGACCACTTCCGCACTGTGAAATGCGTCATGGTGGATCCGAAGGCGCAGGGCAAGGGCTACGGTCTGGAGCTGCTGCGGGAAGCCGAGCGGGTGGCGCGTACCCTCGACGTGGAGATGCTCCGCCTGGTCTGCCGCGGCGGCCTGGAGCTGGAGCGGTTCTACGCGAAGTGCGGCTACACCGAGGTCGGCCGCATCCCGCGCGGACTTCGCGTCGCGGCGGACGACTACCGCGACGAGATCACCATGCTGCTCACCTTGTAGCACCCTGTAGAGAGTCACCCGCAGAGAGAAGGAAGTCCGGCGATGGCAGTCGACGACAAGCCACAGGACGCGACCCTGGAACAGCCCGAGGACGGCGGCCCGTCCCCGCTCACGGTCGCGAACGCGAAGCACGCGACCCTGCTCTACGCGACGATGCGGATCGGGATCTTCGTCGTCAGCCTCGGCGTGCTCTGGGGCATCGTCGCCGCGACCGGCCACGTCGTCACCACGAACGGCTCGCTGTACCTGGTGATGGGCGCGCTGCTGCTCTCCGGCGCAGTCTCGTTCTTCCTGCTCAACCGGCAGCGGGACGCGGTGTCGGCGCAGCTCACGCGGCGCGCGGAGCGGATGACGAAGCGGATAACCTGAACGCCGCCATGGAGGACGACGACTGAGTGTCGGGCGCCCCGCGGCGGGCGGCCGGAATCATCGGACGTAGCCTGGTCCGGTGGACAGCACAGAGCAGGACGCCGCCGTGCACAACGGCGCGGAGCACAAGTGCCAGCGGCGACCCCGTGTCGGGCACATCCAGTTCCTCAACTGCCTCCCGATCTACTGGGGCTCGTCTCCTCCGGCGCGATCCTCGACATGGAGCTCGTGAAGGAGAGCCCGGACATCCTGTCCAACCAGCTGGTGGCCGGCGACCTCGACATAGGGCCGATCAGCCTGGTGGAGTACCTCCGCAACGCCGACGACCTCGTCGTGCTCCCGGACCTCGCGGTCGGCAGCGACGGCGACGTGATGAGCTGCAACCTGGTCAGCCAGGTCCCGTTCGAGGACCTGGACGGCGCCCGGGTGGCGCTCGGCTCGACCAGCCGCACCACCGTCCAGCTCGCCCAGCTGGTGCTCCGCGATCGCTACGGGGTGCAGCCCTCTTACTTCGCCTGCCCGCCGGACCTGTCGCGGATGATGCAGGAGGCCGAGGCCGGCGTCATCATCGGCGACCCGGCGCTGCGCGCCTCGCTGTATGACGCACCGGAACTGGGCCTGCGCGTCCTCGACCTCGGCCGCGCCTGGAAGGACTGGACCGGCCTGCCGATGGTGTTCGCGGTGTGGGCGGTCCGTCGGGACTTCCTCGCGGCCAACCCCGAGCTCGTCGGCGAGGTGCACCGCGCGTTCCTGCGCTCCCGGGACCTGTCGCTGGAGAACGTGGACAAGGTCGCGCGCCAGGTGGCGCGCTGGGAGCGGTTCGACGCCGAGACACTGGAGCGCTACTTCACGACGCTCGACTTCTCCCTCGGCGAGCGCCAGCTGGCCGGGATCGCGGAGTTCGCCAAGCGCGTCGGACCGCAGATCGGAGTCGACCGGGTACCGGAGATCGAGCTGCTCCGCTGAAAAGTCACTCTATCGGTAGCTTACTTAGCTGGCCCACCGCGGAGAGGACCCCCGAGATGACCGAGCGAACCCGCACCTACGCCTGGGAAGACCCCCTGGCCTCCTTCGCCGAGGGCGCGACCCATGTCCGGCATCGACTATCTCCGCGCGATGGCCGACGGCAAGATCCCGCCGCCCCCGATCGCGGCGACGATGGGCTTCGACGGCATCGCCGAGGTCGAGGAAGGCCGAGTGGTCTTCGCGATGACCCCCCAAGAGCACCACTACAACCCCATCGGCTCAGTCCACGGCGGCGTCTACGCGACGATCCTGGACTCAGCCTGCGGCTGCGCGGTGCAATCCCTGCTCCCGCAAGGCGACTTCTACACATCGGTGGACCTGACGGTGGAGTTCCTCCGCGCCATGATGAAGGACACCGGCCCGGTCAGATGTGTGGGAACTGTGACGCACATGGGGCGGCGGACGGCGCTCGCCGAGGCGCGGTTGATCGACGGGGAGGGGAAGCTTTACGCGACGGCTACCTCGAGCTGTCTCATCATGCGTGGCGAGTAGGCTGAAATCATGACGAGCGCCAAGACCTCCCCGGAGCTGCAAGACGCCCTCGACCGAGCCGCGGACGGCGGACGCATCTCCGACGAGGAAGCCCTCGAGCTCTACCGTCACGCTCCGCTCCACTCCCTCGGCACCGCTGCCGACGCGGCCCGCCGTAAGCGCTACTCCGGCGTCTACGGCGAGCACGGCGAGATCGCGACGTACATCATCGAGCGGAACATCAACTACACGAACTCGTGTGTCACCGCGTGCAAGTTCTGCGCCTTCTACGCTCGCGCCCAAGTCCGACAAGGTTTGGGTGCGCGAGCTAGACCACATCCTGCGCCGCTGTGCCGAGACGGCGCTCGGCGGGACGCAGATCATGTTCCAGGGCGGGCACCACCCGGACTTCGGGGTGGAGTACTACGAGGCGAACTTCGCGGCGATCAAGAAGGAGTTCCCGCAGCTCGTCATCCACTCCCTCGGCGCGTCCGAGGTGCAGCACATGGCGAAGGACTCTCCGAACGTCTCCATCGACGAGGCGATCACCCGGGTCAAGGCGCCGGCCTGGACTCGTTCGCCGGTGCCGGCGCCGAGCTGCTGCCGGCCGGCCGCGCAACGCGATCGCGCCGTTCAAGGAGTCCGGCGAGCGTTGGCTGGAGATCATGGAGATCGCGCACGGCCTGGGCTCGAGTCGACCTCCACGATGCTGATGGGCACCGGCGAGACCAACGCCGAGCGGATCGAGCACCTGCGGATGATCCGGGAGTGCAGGACCGCACCGGCGGCTTCCGCGCCTTCATCCCGTACACATACCAGCCGGAGAACAACCACCTCAAGGGCCCCACCCAGGCCACGGTGTTCGAGTACCTGCGGCTGATCGCGGTCTCCCGCCTGTTCCTGCAACAACGTCGCGCACATCCAGGGGTCCTGGCTTACCGTCGGCAAGGAGGCCGGCCAGCTGACGCTGCACTACGGCGCGGACGACCTCGGCTCGGTGATGCTGGAGGAGAACGTCGTCTCCTCGGCCGGCGCCAAGCACCGCTCGAACCGCATGGAGCTGATCCACCTGATCCGGGCCGCGGGCCGGGTGCCGGCGCAGCGGAGCACCACCTACGAGCTGCTGAACGTGCACGCCGACCCGGCCGACGACCCGGTGGACGACCACGTCATGTCGCACATCGCGTCGACGGCGATCGAGGGCGGGACCGCGCATCCGGAGCTGAAGCTGGTCGACGTGCGCTGACGGCCGTCGTAGCTGCTGATCGGTGATCGACATCTGATGAACTGCCCGGGCGAGGGGCCTGGGGCGAGCCCGCCCGCGGGAGGGCCTGGCCGGTGCGAGGATGGCCTCCGTGGCCACCATGATCGGGCAGCCGCCGCCCGTGCCATCCCCGGACGGGCCGCTCGGCGCGCCCGGGGCGCGCGGGGCGAGCGGGGCGCGCGGGGCGAGCGCGCCGCCCGAGGCGAGCGGGGCGAGCGGGGCGGCGGAGGTGGTGCGCCGCGCCGGTCAGTTTCCCCGGCTGCGGTACATGGGCTCCAAGTACCGGCTGATCCCGCACCTGGCGAGGGCCTTCACCGAACTGGGCGGCGCCACCGCGCTCGATGCCTTCTCCGGCAGCGGCGTGGTGTCCTACCTGCTCAAGACCTGTGGTTACCAGGTCACCGCCAACGACTTCCTCGCATTCCCCGCGGTGATCGCGCAGGCCAGCGTGGTCAACCAGGATGTCACGCTCGGCGCGGACGACATCGCCGAGATCTGCGGCCCGCCCGCCGACGGCCGGGACTTCATCCAGCGCACCTTCGGCGGGATCTACTTCACGGACGCGGACCTGCGCTTCCTCGACTCCGCGTGGTCACATATCGACCGGATGAGCGGCCACCGGCAGGCGCTGGCCGCATTCATCCTCGAAGAAGGGCCCGCCGCTGGCCGACCTGAAGCGGATCGTCGCCTCGATGCGCAAAGCCTGCGACGAGGCGGGGGTCGCGCTGGTCGCCGGCGACACCAAGGTCGTCGATCGCGGCAAGGGGGACCAGGTCTTCATCACCACCTCCGGCATCGGCGTGGTCCCCGAGGGGCGGTCGCTCTCGATCCGGGCCGCCCGGCCCGGCGACCGCATCGTGGTCTCGGGGACGATCGGCGACCACGGGGTCGCGATCATGTCGGTTGCGCGAGGGGATCGAGTTCGAGACCGTCCTGGAAAGCGACAGCGCCCCGCTCACCGGGCTGGTCCGGGTCATGCTGGAGGCGTGCCCAGCGATCCGCTGCATGCGCGACCCGACCCGCGGCGGCGTGTCGAGCGCCTTGAACGAGCTGGCGGACGCCTCCAGCGTGGGCGTCAGGCTCGACGAGGCGGCGATCCCGGTCCGTCCCGAGGTCCGGGGCGCCTGCGAGATGCTGGGGCTCGACCCGCTCTATGTCGCCAACGAAGGGAAGCTGATCGCCGTCGTCCCGCCCGAGGACGCCGAGCGACTCGTGGAGGTCATGCGGAACCATCCGCTGGGCGGAACGCCGCGATCATCGGCGAGGTCGTCGCCGAGCATCCCGGCATGGTGACCATGCGGTCGGTGGTCGGCGGCGAGCGGGTGGTCACGATGCTGGCGGGAGAACAATTGCCGGGATCTGCTGAACGACCGAACGAGTCCGTCCCCGCTCGCGATGCGGTCGACCTGGCCTCAAAGGAGGACGACGATGGCCGAAGCGACAGCCCCTTATGGACGGAAGACCCAGCGGGCGCCCGCCGTCAAGGAGGTCCACGTCCTCTGGATCACGGCCGGGCTGGGCTGCGACGGCGATTCGGTCTCGATCACCGCCGCCACCCAGCCCAGCATCGAGGACGTGCTGCTGGGGGCGATTCCCGGGCTGCCCAAGGTCCACCTGCACAACCCCGTGCTGGCCTACGAGAACGGCGACGAGTTCATGAAGTTCTGGTACCAGGCCGAGGAGGGGCGGCTCGACCCGTTCGTCCTGGTCGTCGAGGGCTCGATCCCCAACGAGAAGATCAAGAAGGAGGGCTACTGGGCCGCGCTCGGGACCGACAAGAAGACCGGCCAGCCGATCACGACCTGCGAATGGATCGACCGGCTGGCGCCCAAGGCGCTGGCCGTCGTCGCGATCGGCACCTGCGCGACCTACGGCGGCATCCACGCGATGGAGGGCAACCCGACCGGCTGCATGGGGCTGGCCGACTACCTGGGCTGGGACTGGAAGTCGAAGGCCGGCCTGCCGATCGTCAACGTGCCCGGCTGCCCGGTCCAGCCCGACAACTTCATGGAGACGCTGCTCTACCTGCTCTACCAGGTCGCCGGGCCTGGCGCCGATGATCCCGCTGGACGACCAGCTGCGGCCCACCTGGCTGTTCGGCAAGACCGTCCACGAGGGCTGCGACCGCGCGGGCTATTACGAGCAGGGCGACTTCGCCCACGAATACGGCTCGCCCAAGTGCCTGGTGAAGATCGGCTGCTGGGGGCCGGTGGTCAACTGCAACGTGCCCAAGCGGGGCTGGATGGCCGGCATCGGCGGCTGCCCCAACGTCGGCGGCATCTGCATCGGCTGCACGATGCCCGGCTTCCCCGACAAGTTCATGCCGTTCATGGACGAGCCGCCCGGGCGCGAGGCTGTCGTCGACGGCCATCGGCATCTACGGCCGGGTGATCCGCGCGCTGCGCGGCATTCACCAACGACACGGCCAACAAAGAGCCGAAGTGGCGGCACCAGCGGCCCGAGCTGACCACCGGCTATCATCCCGACCGACCTACTAGCCGCACGCTGACGAAAGGAGACGCACCATGGCGACCGTCACCATGCACCGAGAACGACGCACGTGCCCAGAGCCGGCAACCTGGTCGAGATGTCCTGGGACCCGATCACCCGGATCGTGGGCAGCCTGGGCATCTACACCAAGATCGACTTCGCCAACCGGAAGGTCGCCGAGTGCCACAGCACCTCGTCGATCTTCCGCGGCTACAGCATCTTCATGAAGGGCAAGGACCCGCGCGACGCCCACTTCATCACCAGCCGGATCTGCGGCATCTGCGGCGACAACCACGCGACCTGCGCCTGCTACGCCCAGAACATGGCCTTCGGCATCCGCCCGCCGAACATCGCCGAGTGGATCGTCAACCTCGGCGAGGCGGCCGAGTACATGTTCGACCACAACATCTTCCAGGACAACCTGGTCGGCGTCGACTTCTGCGAGCAGATGGTCAAGGAGACCAATCCCGGCGTCTGGAGCAAGGCCGAGCGGACCGAGTCGCCGCACGCCGACATGCACGGCTACCGCACGATCGCCGACATCATGCGGCGCTGAACCCGTTCACCGGCGAGTTCTATCGCGAAGCCCTCCAGATGAGCCGGATGACCCGCGAGATGTTCTGCCTGATGGAAGGGCCGGCACGTCCACCCCTCGACGCTCTATCCCGGCGGCGTCGGCACCGTGCCCACCGTCCAGCTCTTCACCGACTACCTCGTCCGGCTGATGAAGTACGTCGAGTTCATGAAGAAGGTCGTGCCGCTCCACGACGACCTCTTCGACTTCTTCTACGAGGCCCTGCCCGGCTACGAGGAGGTCGGCCGCCGCCGCATCCTGCTCGGCTGCTGGGGCTCGTTCCAGAACCCCGACGTCTGCGACTACACGTACAAGAACATGACCAAGTGGGGCCGGGCGATGTACGTCACGCCCGGCGTCGTCGTCGATGGCAAGCTCGTCACCACCGACCTGGTCGACATCAACCTCGGCATCCGCATCCTCCTGGGCAGCTCGTACTACGACGACTGGGAGAACGGCGAGACGTTCGTCAAGCACGACCCGCTGGGCAACCCGGTCGACAAGCGGCACCCGTGGAACCAGACGACGATCCCCAAGCCGCAGAAGCGCGACTTCAAGGGCAAGTACACCTGGGTGATGTCGCCGCGCTGGTACGACAAGCGGACCAAGGACCACCTGGCGCTCGACACCGGCGGCGGCCCGATCGCCCGGCTCTGGGCGACGGCGCTGGCGGGCCTGGTGGATATCGGCTACATCAAGGCGACCGGCCAGAGCGTCAAGATCTACCTGCCCAAGACGGCCAGTCGCTGCCCGAGGTCGAGTTCGAGTGGAAGATTCCCAAGTGGAGCAACGCCATCGAGCGCGACCGGGCGCGGACCTACTTCCAGGCGTACGCCGCCGCGGCGGCCTCTACTTCGTCGAGCAGGCGCTCAAGGAGCTGCACGCCGGCCGCACCAAGACCTGGACCGAATTCAAGGTCCCCGACGAGGCGATCGGCTGCGGCTTCCACGAGGCGGTGCGCGGCGTGCTGTCGCACCACGTCGTGATCCGCGAGCGGCAAGATCGCCAACTACCACCCCTATCCGCCGACCCCCTGGAACGCCAACCCGCGCGACATCTACGGCACGCCCGGGCCCTACGAAGACGCCGTGCAGAACACGCCGATCTTCGAGGAGAACGGCCCCGACAAGTTCAAGGGGATCGACATCATGCGCGCCGTGCGCAGCTTCGACCCGTGCCTGCCCTGCGGCGTCCACATGTACCTGGGCGACGGCAAGGTGCTGGAAGTCAGGCACTCGCCCCATGTTCGGCGTGCAGCGCACTGCGGATAACGACCGCCGGAGGCGCTCGATCGTGAGCAACGACAGCGAAGATAACGGGATTCCGGCGGCGCATCGAACGAATCGAGACGCTGATCGGGGACCTCGAGAAGCTGCCCGATCCCGCCGCGCGGGCCGACGCCCGGAGCTGGTCCAGGCGATCCTCGAGCTTCCACGGCGCTGGCTCTGCGCGAGACTGTCGAGCCATCGCCGACGCCGGCGAGCCGGGCGCGCGCTCCTCGAGCGCTCGCCGCGACGACCTGGTCGAGCTTGCTCCTGCTGTACGGGCTTCATCCCGACGACCTGGCCCGTGCGGTCGAACAGGCGCTCGATCGGTGCGGCCTTACCTCCGCAGTCGCACGGGGGCGACGTCGAATTGCTGGGCATCGACGAGCGGGGTCGTCCGGCTTGCGGATGCAGGGAAGCTGCCACGGCTGCCCTTCGTCGTCGGCGACATTCAAGAACGCGATCGAAGAGGCGATCTTCGCGGCCGCCCCCGACGTCGCGGCGATCGAGGTCGAGGGCGTGAGCCGACGCCCCCGGCCGGGTTCGTCTCGATCGTGCAGCTTACGGACGTTGACGGAAACGGATCACGTCCCACGGATTGACGACCGACACTGCCGGGACCATTGCGATGACGGAGCATCCGCGACAATCCGCTGGCCGACCCTCAGGCGGTTTGCCGGCCCAGACGTGACGAGCGTCTGCGAGCTGTGCGGAGCCCGCTGGCGGCCGAGCACGACACCTGGTCGAGCCGGCCAGCCGGCAGCTGCTCTGCAGCTGCGACGCCTGCGCGATTCTCTTTAGCGGCCGCAAGGTGCGCGGTACCGGCGGGTGCCCCACGACATCGATCGTTGCCAGACTTCCGAGATCTCTGACGCCCAGTGGGAGAGCCTACATCTGCCGATCAACCTGGCCTTTTTCTTCAAGCACGCCCGCGGGCCGGGTGCTCGCCTTTTACCCGAGCCCGGCCGGAGCCACCGAATCGCTGCTGACGCTCGAGGCCTGGCAAGCTCTGGAGGCCGAGAACCCGGTCCTCGGGCGAGCTGGAGCCCGACGTCGAGGCCCTGCTGGTCAACCGGGTGGGCCGGACGCGGGAGTATTACCGCGTGCCGATCGATCGAATGCTACAAGCTGGTCGGCCTGATCCGGCTCACTGGCGCGGTCTTTCCGGCGGCACGGAGGTCTGGGACGAGTCGGCCGGTTCTTCGACCAGCCTGAAGACGGTCCGTCAGCCGACGGGAGGGCCGCCTCATGCCGGACCTGAACTTTGACGTCGACGGGGCCGAGCCGATGCTCGATGCCGCGTCACGCCGCACTTGGCTCTTCAAGCTCCGGATCGACCGACGCCGAAGACGACGCCGCGCCGATCCCGGCCGTCGCCCTGCGCTGCCAGATCCGGATCGAGCCGACCCGCAGGCGCTATCGGTCGCCGAGCAAGAGCGAGCTGCTCGACCTCTTCGGCGAGCCGCGCGCTGGGGCCAGACGTTGCGCGGGCTGCTCTGGACCCACGCCGAGCCTGATCGTCCCGCCATTCACCGGCCAGCACCGTCGTCGACCTTCCCGTTCCCTGCACGTTCGACTTCAACGTCGCCGCGACCAAGTACTTTTTGCCCTGGAAGATGGCGAGGTCCCGCTCTCGCTTCTCTTCAGCGGCACGATCTTCTACGCGGACGATGACGGGAGTCCTGCAGGTCAGCCAGATCCCCTGGGAGAAAGAAGCCGAATTTCCGGCTGCCGGTTCAGGTCTGGAAAGAGATGATGGATCAGTACTACCCCAATACCGCCTGGCTGTGCCTGCGCCAGGATGTCTTCGATCACTTTACCAGTTCAAGAGCGCCGCGGAATCCCGACCTGGGAGCAGGCGCTCGAACCCTTCTCGACGCAAGCAAGCGAAGGCGAGGATACATGAACCAGGCACTCGTCGACCAGATCGCCAGCGCCGTCCTCTACGAGGGATACCTCCTCTATCCCTATCGGCCCTCGGTGAAAAACCGCCAGCGCTGGACGTTCGGAGGCCTGTACCCGCAAGGTCGTATAGCGAGCGCACCAGGCGGCACCGACGCCTGGTGTCGTCAGACGGAATGCCTCGTTCTGGCGGCGGATCACGCAACCATCTCGGTGCCGCGTCCGGTTCCTCCAGCTCCAGCTCCGCCGGCGACCTGCGCGTCGAGCAGTGTCCGGAAGGTGCGTCCGCCCCGTGGCTGCCGCGTCCTCTGACCTGGCAAGAGGCGGTCGAACGCGAGATCGAGCTGGGAGAACGAACCCTGGCCGAGCTCTGCCAGGCAAACGCTCGCCGAAAGTTTATGTTCGCCAGCAGCGTGGCAGCAGGAAACCAGCGCGCGGCCACGCGAGGATGAGCCTCGAGGGCACGATCGTCCGCGAACAAGCAGCGATTCCGGCTCGGTCGAGTCTCGGCGCGAGAAGGCCGGCGACGGGGTTTTTAAGGTGACTGTGAAGGATCTCGAACGACACGCCGTGCGACGACACCGGCGAGCCTGACCGCGACCGGGCGCTGCTGCCGTCGCTCGTCTCGACGCACACGATCCTGGGCGTTCGCGACGGCGATTCGTGTCAATGATCGATCCGCCCGAGCCGTTTGAAAGAACTGGCCGCGGGCTGTCGCAACATCGCAGAGCTTGGCCGGTCTTGGTCGGCGAGCCCGGCGAAACGGACACGATGCTCTCGGCGCCGATCATCCTCTACGACTACCCCCAGATCGCCCCGGAGAGTCCCGGTGACCTGTTCGATTCGACCGAGATCGACGAGATCCTCACCCTCCGCATCCTGACCTTGACCGATGAAGAGAAAAGGGCGATGGCGGCCGTGGACGACCGCGCAGGCGCTGCTCGAGCGCACCGAATCACTCGCGCGAGAACAACTCATGGGACTTCATGGAACCATCCGGGGCCTCCGCCCTGCGCTGAGCAGGCCAGTGATGGCAACCGATGAATTTCGAAAACCCGTTCGACGAGAGCGAGCCGATCGACAGAATCCGCGTCGCGGGCGTCGAGTACCGCGTGGGCGACCGCGTGCGGATCTGGCCGCTGGGGATGACATGGACATCTTCGACATCGCGCTCAAGGGCAAGACCGCCACGATCGCGTCGATCGAGCAGGATTTCGAGGACCGGGTCCACCTGGCCGTGACCGTCGACGACGATCCCGGGCAAGACCTCGGCCGAAGGGCAAGCCCGGCCACCGGTTCTTCTTCCGTCCGAGGAAGTCGAACCGCTCGAAAACAAGGAAGAGGAGCCGCCCATGATGCCGCCGCGAATCCTGATCGCCGGCATCGGCAACATCTTCCTGGGCGACGACGCCTTCGGCTTCGAGGTCGCGCGGCGATCTGGCCAGCGCACCACTGCCCGACGGCGTGCGGGTCGGTGGACTTTGGCATCCGCGGGCTTCGACCTGACCTACGCGCTGCTCGACGGTTACGACGCGGCCATTCTGGTCGACGCCGCGCGCGAGGCGCGCCCGGCACCCTCTATGTCATCGAGCCCGAGCCGGAGAGGAAGCCGCTTCAAGACCGGACGCCGCTGGCCCGCATGATCGACGACGCACGGCATGGATCCGGTAAAGGTCCTGCGACTGGCGGCGCGATGGGCGGACGACCCGGCGCGTGCTCGTGGTCGGCTGCGAACCCGCGACGTTCGGCACGACGAGTTGACCCGGTGATGGGGCTCAGCGCAGCCCGTGGCAGCGGCCGTGGAAGAGGCCATCTCGCTGATCGACTCAATCGTCGAACGCCTTCACGGAGATCACAACCTCGGCCTGAGCCAGTCGTTGGACTCAGCAAGAACACAATGAAAAGGAGGGAACCACAATGTTGGAAAAACTCGCTGGTTTTTGCCTGGGCATCGTGAACGTCATCCTGCTGGGGTTAGTCGGAGTCGATCTTTTTCATTCCCGGACACCGGCCGGTATTTCCGAATCAAGAACATGTAAGGACGATCGGCAACTGAACGCAGTGACCGCCGAGATCACGTTCCCATGCACGAGCTGGGAATCGCTCAGGAGATCGTCGCAATCGTCGCCCGGCACGCCGGGGACGCCAGGGTCACGCGCGTGGTGCTGGAGATCGGCCAGCATGCGCTGATCCTGCCCGATTCGATCCGGTTCTGCTTCGACCTGTGCAGCGAGGGGACGGTGGTCGAGGGGGCCGGCTCGAGATCCACGAGGTCCCGGGCCGCGCAAGTGCCGGCATTGCGGCGAGCGGAGGTCGCGCTCGAGCAGCCGTTCGGCGACTTGCTCCTGCGGCAGCTACCGACCTCAATGGCTGGCCGGCGATGAGATCAAGATCAAAGAAATGGAGGTGGCCTGATGTGTGCGACCTGCGGCTGCTCGGACCGACTCCGAGACCAGGCTCATCGACCTGCAAAGCGGCGAGACGATCGTCCTGAATCCCCTCCACGACCATTCACGATCATCATGACCATGACCACGACCACGATCACGATCATGACCACGAAGGCCACCACTCATGACTCACCACCACGACACGGGCACACGCATTCCCATTCTCACGGCTGATTTCTGGAACAGGAGGTCCTCGCCAGGAACAACCGGCTGGCGAGCGGGTCCGGGGTTGGCTGGCCGGCCGGGACATCCTGGCCTGAACCTCGTCAGCTCGCCGGGGGCGGGCAAGACGACGCTGCTGGAACGACACCATCAGCGACCTGGGCGGGAGATGCCGCTGTCGGTCATCGAGGGAGACCAGCAGACCCTCAACGACGCCAGCGGATCCAGGCCACGGGCTGCCGGGTCGTCCAGATCAATACGGGGACGGCGTGCCACCTCGACGCCTCGATGATCGCCCGGGCCTTGCAGCAACTCGACCCGCCCCGAGACTCGGTCGTGATGATCGAGAACGTCGGCAACCTGGTCTGCCCGGCCCTCTTCGACCTGGGCGAGCGGGCCAAGGTCGTGATCGCTCGGTGACCGAGGGGGACGACAAGCCGATCAAGTACCCGCACATGTTCCGGGCGAGCGAGGTGATGATCCTGAACAAGATCGACCTGCTCCCCCACGTCCAGTTCGATGTCGAACGGTGCATCGCCTTCGCCCGGCAGGTCAACCCCCGGATCGAGGTTATCAGCCTTTCGGCAACGCGCGGCGACCACCTCGGCAGTTGGTACAGTTGGTGTTCGAGCACGCCCTGAAAAACCGCCCCGAAAGGCTTCTCCGATGACCGAGGCGGCACTGGCGGCTACAAAACGCGAGCCTGCCTCTCCCGCCGCGGCGGATGTCGGCCTCGACCCGCAAACCCGAATTCGCCGAGATTTCACCGAAAAAAGCATCAAGGCAGATACTTCGCCACGAGATTGAAGAGGGTCTCGATGCGCTCGAACGACCGGCGGCCGGCCTGTTCGCTTCCGGACTCTCAGCGGGCCTCGACGTCGGCTTCCGTCTTTCTCATGGCCGTGATGCTCACGCAGGCTGAGGGTCACTTACCGAAGCCGGTCGTGGGCATGCTGGTCTCGATATGTACGCTGTCGGCTTCATCTTCGTCGTTCTGGGCCGGTCCGAGTTGTTCACCGAACAGACGACGCTCGCCGTCCTGCCGGTACTGAGCCGGCGGGTTTCCCCGGTCAGGCTTCTGCGACTCTGGGGCATCGTCTACTCAGGCAACCTGTTGGGCGCGACTCTGTTCGCCTGGCTCATCACGATCATCGGGCCTGCATCGGCGTGGTCGATCCACACGCGTTCGCGACTATTTCGCATCAGTTAACCAATCATTCGTGGTCTGATATCCTGCTGAGCCTGTCCTGGCCGGCTGGCTCATGGGCCTGCTCTCATGGCTGGTGGCCGCCGGCCGAGATACCATCAGCCAGATCGTGGTCGTCTGGCTGATCACGACGGCAATCGGCTTTGCCAAGCTCCACCACGTCATCCTGGGAACCGTCGAAGTGATGGCCGGCTACTTCGCGGGGCAGGGCATCACCAGGTTTGACATCGGCCACTTCCTGTTATGGGCGACGCTAGGCAACGCTCTTGGCGGCACTGTCTTCGTGGCGTTCGTCAAGTACGGCCACGCCCGCCCGATGCGCAGACGGGAAGTCCGAACGCAATGCCGTACCCGTGCCGCGCCGATCCTCTCATCCTCACAATTGTCGCCCGCTCGTTGCGCATGCTACGATAGAGTAGTGCGGCCGATTCCGGATGAGTTCCTCTCAGGAATGAATGACACACCGCTCAGCCTGCTGGAACGACTGCGCAGCAGCCCGGACGACTCCTCCTGGCAGCGATTGACAGATCTTTACCTGCCGCTCGTCGGGGGCTGGCTGAATGAGCAGAAGGTTTCGCCGGCCGACGCCGACGATCTCACCCAAGAGATTCTGCTGGTCATCGTCCGTGAGCTGTCGGGGTTCGATCATTCCGGTCGCAAAGGGGCGTTCCGCACCTGGCTCCGAAAAATCACGGTGCACCGCCTGCGCGGCTATTGGCGAAGCAAGCAGACCAGCCCCGACCAGGCCGTCGGGGAGATCCTCGACCAGCTCGAGGACCCCGCCAGCGATGTGTCTCAGCTCTGGGACAGAGAGCACGACGAGTTCATCATCAGGCGGCTGCTGGAACTGATCGAGCCGGAGTTTTCGCCCTCGGCCTGGCACGCCTTCGCCGCCAGACCGTTGATGGACTTGAGCACCGCGGAGACCGCGGCCGAGCTGGGCGTAAACCCCAACGCCGTATTGATCGCCAAGAGCCGGTGTCCTCAGGGCGGTTACGCCAAGAAGCGACAGGCCTGATCGATCGACGCGTTGCCTTTTGTGAACAGTTACGAACGGACTCTGAAAGGATCGTGGCCTGGCGACATTCCTTCTGGGGAAAGATCGGCGCACATTCCGAGAACTTCCTCATCCCGGCACGGTCTGGGCCTGCTCGCTCGTTGCTCGACTGCGAAAGTACCGCCCCGCAGTGCGACGATTCCGACTGCGCAGCCCCGAGGCAGGGCAGCTCGCATCTTGATTATGCTTCAGGAGATCGCGATGAAACGACGACGATTAACATTGCGCAGTAATGACGCTATCTGGTCGTTGCATCTTGCCGGCCGAAGCAGGGCAGATCGACTCCATCACCTACACGGATCTGAATCCGAACCACGACCATAAACTTGACCACCGCCGGCATGCTCGACTGGGTCAAGTGGGCAACGGGGAAACCAGCGGGACGTCGTACGGCGACACGGTGATGGTCGGCGCAAAAGTGCGATCAATCCCGACGCTCACCGGGCTCGGCTCTTCCTTCCGGGGGCACGTCGGTGGCTCGGCGTTCCTTTTGCGCCCCGGTGCCCATGGTGAGCCCGAGTTTCACCTGGACCAACGGGACCATCGCAATGAACGGCGGCGGTCCGATCGGCACGGTCGTCAGTGAAACGATCATCCCGCGCAGAACAGCTACCGATCGGCCTGGGGGCTTCATTTCGGTGCGGGGCAAGCCCGCGCCGCAAGACTGGATATCTACGTGCAAGGGTTCAATTCCAGGATGAATTTTCCGCGACTTTGAGCGGAGGCGGAGCGATTCGCTGCTGGCCTCAAGCGCGCTCTGATTCCGGTCGTACCACCGGCGGAAGCAACGACTTCTCTTTCGGCATGTTCGCCATCGAGTACTCGGGCGCAAGACGGAAACCTTGACGGTCAATCTGACCGCGGTCAACCAGACAGGCATCCCGACGAAATGTCCGCAAGACGAAAGTTCGCCAATGCGGCGTCGCGGCCACCTTGACGGGAGCAGCGGTGCCCGAGCCGTCGAGCCTCGTGCTTTCGGCGATCGGCGAAGTCCGTGGTGGGCATTTGGCTCAAGAGCCGTAAGAAGGCAAGGGCGATGGCGGTGTAAGGCTGAAAGGGCAGTATCGACTATAAAGGGGGTGAGATACCGACGGGCGGGCTAGACTAATCCGAGCGCCTCGAGGAGGGCGCGGCTGTGTTTTGGCTCGTCCGGCATTCATCCCACTGTAGAGCAGCTCGAAGCCTTTGACCGGGGCGATATCGCCAGCCGGACGCCTCGGCGATCGAGGATGATCTGGCGACTTGCTCCGCCTGTCTGGCGCGGGTGGCAGAAGGCACGGCGCCGATCGACTCATCCGCACGATCCGGGCGGCCGGAGAGCGCGGTCGTCTCGTGACGCTCCCCGTCGGCCCGCACGCGGTGCCGACCGGCTATGAGCTGCTCGAGCCGATCGGCCGCGGCGGTATGGGCGTTGTTTTCAAGGCCCGTCAGCGGGCGCTGGGACGGCTGGTGGCTCTCAAGCAGATTCACGGCCTTGATGCCGGCCCGGATGAGCTTGCCCGGTTTCACAGTGAGGCCGAAGTCACGGCGCGGCTCAAGCATCCCAACATCGTCCCGGTGTTTGATGTCGGCCAGCAAGACGGGCTGCCGTTTATCGCGATGGAGCTTGTGGAAGGAGGCAGCCTGGCCGAGCGGCTTCGCAACGGCCCGCTCCCGGCCGCAGAAGCCGCGGGCGCTGGTCGAGACCCTCGCTCGCGCTTTGCAGCATGCACATGAGAATGGCATCGTGCACCGGGACTTGAAACCCGCGAACATCCTGCTCGGCGCGGGCGGCAGCCCGCGGATCGTGGACTTCGGCCTGGTGAAATTCGACGGAGTCTCGGGTCTGACCCACTCGGGGGCACTGCTGGGCACTCGCGGATTATATGGCCCCCGAGCAGACCACCGGCGGAATCACCGGAGCGGCCGTCGATATTCATGCGCTCGGTGTAGTCCTCTTTATGAATGTCTGATCGGGCGCCCGCCGTTCCAGGCCGCTTCTCTCCACTCAGCTTGGTGCGCGAGGATCAGGCTTCACGAGCCGCTCGCTCCCGGCCGGATCCAACCGGGGCTGCCGCCCAGACTTGCAGACCATCTGCATGAAGTGCCTGGAAAAGGATCCCGCAAGGCGCTGCGGAACGGCCGCCCTACTGGCTGACGACCTCACGCGGTTTTCGAGGTGCGAGCCGATTCTGGCGCAGGCCGCCTGGCCCATTTGGGCGGCTTGGGAAATGGGTGCAGAAGGCCTGCCGGGCGGCAAGTGGCCGGTGCAAGCGCGCTCTTCGGGGCGATCGCCGGCTTGCTGGTTCATCAAGCCCGTCTTCGTGTCGAGGTCGGTCGAACCGCACGTGCCGCCCGCCAAGCCCGCGAACAGAAAGAGATCGCCGCCACCAACTACTCGCCGGTGCCCGCGCCGCGATCGAGTCGATTCTCGCCTGCTTCGATGATCCGGCGTTTGCGAAACTGCCTCACCTTGGCGAGTTCCGGCGCCACCCAGGCCGAGAAAGCCCTGGTTTTCTACGACCGCGTGCTCTCTGCCGCCAGCTCGCCCGACCCTCTGGTGCAGCTCGATTTGGCCCGCACCACCCGTGAGGCCGCCACGATCCAGTACGTGGCTGGAAGGCCGCAGGAGTCGATCGCCAACCTTGAGCGGTCGGTTCGGTTGATCGAAGCCGTCGCAGCCGTGCGGCCGAACGACCCCGAGGTCATTCGCGAAGAGGTGAAATCCCGAACCAAGCTCGGCCTCTTGTCCTGGGAAGTGCTCCAAGCGACCAACCGCGCCGTAAGCGAGCTGCGCCGCCTTAGCCTTGGCGGAACGCCTGGTAAAGTCCGATCCGAATTCGGTCGATCTGCGTTCCGAGCTCGCCTGGTGTCTGCACGACCTGGGGAGCGTTTTGCTGGAGAACCACCGCAATACCGAGGCTTTGGCGAATTTTCGCGCACCATTTTCATCAATCGCGCACTCGTCAACGAGCTCCCGGCCGATCTCCGTCGCCGCGCGGTGCTGGCTGAAAGCTTGAACAATCTCGGCCTCTTGAGCATCGCTGAGAATCCGGAGCAAGCCGAGGCGGCTTTTCGTGAGGCCGTAACGCTGCTCGAGAATACGCTCCGCGACAATCCCGCTCGGCGCTGGATAACGTCGCTCGCGTCGGCCCTCAGCAACTGGGGCAACATCACCGCGCGGCGGGGTCAATCCGACCTGGCGTTCAAGAGGTTCAAGCGCGGTCTCAAGCTGGTTGAGGAAGAGCTCAAGCGTGAGCCCGGCGATACCATTCTGCGCTACAGCGCCTTTGAACCTTCACGGATCACGCACGAATCTGCTGGGTTCTCTGGGCCGGCATGGCGAGGCCCTCGCCGATTGGAGCCGCGTCATCGAGCTCAACGACGAGCCAGCCGATCGCGCCGCCTATCGCCTTTCGCATCATGGCGCTGTTCCGGACCAACGACTACGTTCGCGGCGTCGCCGAGGCTCAGGAGCTGGCCGGTGACCAGAGCTCAAAAAGCCCGCCTTCAGGCGCCGATCTCTACAATTTCACCTGCGTTTTTGCCCTGGCCGCCACCGCCGCACGCAACGACGATCGCCTCAATGCGCCCGAACGCAAACGCCAACGGCGAGGGCCTATGCCGCAAGCGCCCTCGACTGGCTCAAGCACGGCCACAGCCGGTTTTCTTGACAATCCCAAGAATTGCGATCATGCACGCCGCGATTCGGATCTGGCTTCGCTTCACGAGCATGCGGAATTTACGAAGCTCCTGCCGGTAACCCGCCCGTGATCAATGTCGGCATTCGCTCCGCGAATGCACGTCCGTGCGCATGAGGGAACGCCAACTCTGTCCGCGGCGGCCTCAACTCCGCCGGGCGGAGCACTCTGCGGTTCCAATCGGCGCAAGTTCCGAACCGAAAACCGCTTCGAGCCCACAACCGATTGTTCTTTGCGAACCCAGATCTCGATAGGCATGAGTTCGCCGCAAGCCGGTTTCGCCCCGCTGGTCCCAAATTTGCGACATAGAGTGGATTGACTTGTACGCCCCCGCTCCGGCGGCCCCCACGGTCTTTTGTAGGAGGCGGCTCACTCCGCCGACCGGCCTGACGGCTATGCAGATCCCGGCGCAATGCGTTCGTCTCGAACAGGAGACTCGCCATGTGGTACCAAGCCGACCTCGGCCCAAGTATCGGGCTCCTCATGTTTGAAGACTCGCTACGTCAGATCGATGTCTTATCCGATGCCGGCGACAACACCGTCGGAACGGCCAGACGCCTGGGAAGTGACCCCACCAGCCTGGCGGTACTGGCGCTTGGACACGTCCACGGCGCCAAACTCGATGGCCAATGGATCGTGATCGACCGCCAGTTCGTACCGCACTTGACGAGCTTAGCTCATTCGTCTGGGTTGTAGACGCGAATTCGGCCTGGCTCGACGATCCACAGCATTCCAGTGAGCGAGGGTCTTCAACTCGCCCCGCACACTCACGAGCGTCCGCAAATGACCGGAAGGATCGCACGAGGCGGACGAACGACCACGATTCCTTCAAGGTGTTCAGGCGGGAACCGGAACGGATTGGCAAAGTCCATGTCGAGCGTGATGAGAGCCCGACGCGTTGTCCGGCACGCTTCATAGATTACTTCATCAGAGCTGCCAGACAGATTCTCCGCCGGCACCGTGTCAACATCGTGCCCGTCCTCGGAAAGCATTGATACCAAGCGGACATCCAGGTTTTCGTCGAGACTTCATTCTCACGGTTCAGCCAGCTCTACGGGAATGGGAATAATGCGTTCGCGAGTCATCTCGGCGGCGTAACAAGCACCGCGCGAATATCCTCGGTGCTCAACTGGGGATAGGCGTCGAGGATTTCGCCTTCCGTCGCCCCCTCAGCGAGGTTTTCGACGATCAGCGACACCCAGATGCGCGTACCTCGAATACACGCTTTGCCGAAGCACACCGCCGGGTCTATCGAGATCCGTTTCAGTAATTCTTCGCGTCGAGTCATGAGTTCCTCGGTTCATGAAAAACATGGTCATGACGCCAGCGGCGATCCCGGTGACCTGTCAACCATCCAACTGCCTGTCCCACAGCGGCTCGATAGCTTGTAGCCCCGCCGCGACCGGCAAACTCTTGAAGTAGTTTCCCTTCGGCGGCTCGGCCAGTTGTTCGAGGTGCAGGATCATCCGGCGCACGTCCCCCGCGGTGAGTGGAGTGTAATCCACCAGAACGACTCCGGCATGCTCTTCGTTCGTCGCCACGGCACGTGGTGTCGTGCATCTCCGGACACACCAAGTCGTCAGCATGTCCTTCGTGATTCGTGATCCGATCGCCGCAGTCAGGGCACTCCAGGCTCCCGAGGTCGATCGGCACCGGCAAGTACCGGGATCTCGTTCCCGCCAAGATGCTGGAAACCCTTTCGCAAACCCGGAAGAGCAGGGGCGAACGGGAAATTACGTCGAGCGACTGCACGTCGACCCTGACCCCCAGCTCGCAGGCCGTGAAGTAAAGCGGCGGCCCGGTCAGCTCGGATGCATTCTGCGAGACCCGGCGCAGCCAGCCGGCGCGGCTCAGTTGTCGCGGTAGGAATAGCTCGACGAAACACGTCACAGCGGTAGAGCCGATACGAATCTGGGTCGCCAAGATCGACCCGGCCGCAAGCGATGCGCCGGCGGAGGCCATCCCACTCGTGACCGCAGTCCTGGCATCGCCCGTGAAATCGAAAAACCATCGATTCAAACTCCCGCTGCATTCGAGCCCGCGCAGTCCCGATTGTCCATGTGATGCCGGAACGCCCGCGACAACTTCGCATTTTCTCAGATTGCCACCGAGAATACGACACCGTCCGGCGAATCGCGTCTGTTGCGAATCACCCGATCATCCGGCATAATTCGCGTCGCGATCGCATTCTTCCACGGCGACGATGGCCGCTCTTGTTGATGACTGAGGGAATCATGGGCCGCAGAAATCGTCGTGAAGCAAAACCCGAGCAAGCCGATTCCCGCACCCGCGATCCGGTAAAGCCGCCGCACGGCACTGGGCGTTCACGCATGCTCTGAGAGCGTTCGTCGACTATCCCACAACCCGACTGGTCGTGGCCCTGATCCTGATCTTGAGTGGTTTTATCGAAACCCTCGACACCGTCAAGGAAGACGTGACCCACCTGAAGGTTGGCGTCGGTCACGGCATTATCCTGCTCGGTTTCGTCAATGCCTTCTCCAGCCTGCCGGCGGTCATCGACGGCATCGAGCATCGTTCAAGGCCGAAGAACTGAAAGCGGAGCGGCGCACCACACCCGCGATCAAAAAGAGTGAAGAGCACAGGAATCGCAGATAAACTGGTCAACATCGACTCAGCGAACGGTGCAGCGGTTCCCGGTCGAGGACTCTCGCGGAGATGGCCTCGAGATCATGGACGTGCTCCGTTTCTTCAGATACGAGGCTTCTGCGAACGGCCGGTCGTTTTCCAGCCCACGCCACCGGTCGATCTTGACCTGGGCGCTGGCCCGGTTGAATTCGTCGATCGCGAGCAATTCGCCCGCGAAGCGATGGCTGATCGAATGCTCGACGTCGTCGAAATAGAGAGCGACGTGGTCGAGCGTCCGCTTGCCCGGCATGCTCAGCAGACGTAGGGCGGAAGCGGTAGACGAGTACAGGTCGAGGTCGAAGGCGATGAAGCCGACGGGAGGGACGCTCGGGTCTTCAAAAAAATGCGGCACAGTCTCCTGGACGTTGCCCGAGAACGAGGGTTGTGCGAGGTCGAAGTTTCGATCGCAGCAAGAGCACGTCCATGGGAAAGTCACCGGGTTTCCACTTGTCGGGGTGGTCGCGATGGTCGCCGATAAACCTCGGCAGGCCCGCCGGCCCGTTGTCGAAGCCATAGACCCGGATTGAGACGCCAAGCTCCTTCTCAACCGCCTCGGCTTCGCGTTCGAGCACCAGAGTCCTTCGCCCCCGGCGACGCCGAACTCGATGACCGAGATCGCACTAATTGCTCCCGCACCGCTCGGCGGGCCGCGAAAAGTACGCCTGCCAGGGTAGGGGGCGGGCGGTCCGAAATATCCCAGAGGGCACACACTCGCGGCTCTAACCGGTAGGCATTGAACAGAGCACGAATGAAGAGGCGGACCGGCGGCTCCATTGCCAATCGCTTCAAGGGTCCTGTCAGCGATCTCATCGAAATCCTCCGTGTCACGTACGTTGGCGCATCTGACCCGCTCAGATAAGGTGGTGATCCTGATCGGAGTCCCTCTCCTGTGATATTATCCTGCGAGATGTCGGTGCTGTCAGGGTGAATGGCTGAATGCCAAACGCCAACCAAGACGAAGGTGGTTGTATCATCATGTTCCGGGTTTGCATCCACTTGAACCAGAAAAGTGACGGCGATTATGCCCATTACTTCACCGGCGACGGGATCGGCCACGCCCTGATTTGTCTATTGTGCCAGGATAACCCGGAATCGATCGAGGGAAACCTATATCTTGTTTCACCGGAACGGTTTGCTCAGATTGAAGAAAACGGCTTTTGGGAGTGGATAAGAACGCCATTCTGGGCAAACTGGAAATCCGGAAGCGTCCACAACGCTCGCCTTCAATCACAAAGAGGGTACTCAGACCGAGTGGTCCCCGACGAAATTGCGGCTCTCCACCCAATACCGGCGGACGCCGACGGCAAGTGTCTGCTCTTGACAGTCGATGGCACGTTATTCCGGGTAGAGTCCGCTTCGAGGCTTGTCAGACCGGCTGATGAACTTGGCTGATACCGGAACATCGCTCACCCCAAAATACTCGCTGCACGTGTCGCAGAGCGGGGACATCATAACGGTCGTCGAGGCTCGGGGTCGACGAGGGGTCGTCGTCGATGTGACAGCCGGGACGGCAACAATGTCGCTGGACAGGGGCGACTATCATCCGGAGCAGACCGATTTTCCCGTCGCGTTCTTCGAGTCCGGTAACCGCCTCCGCCTGGTCCACGGGACAGATTGGAATCGGCTCGACATCTCCGACCCCAGAACCGGGCAGCTCTTGACCGACCGTTCGCCCACATCGTACCGGCAGGGGAAGGAAGACCCCGCATTACTTGAACTACTTTCACGGTGGGCTAGCATCCCGCCCAGCAGGGAGTGGATCGTAGACAACGGGTGGATCTGGCACCCCGTGGGGGTCGTCGTCACTTGGAGCCTGCCGCTCCTTGGGCTCGAGACAACCTTTGGGAGTCTGAGGATGGATCGACCAGGCGCTCGCTCATTCAACGGAACAATTTCTGGGGTGGGTCTCTCTGCTGGATCAACGACAACACACTCGCCGTCTGGGGCTATGGCAACGACGACGAGAACCTGATCCCCGCCGCCCTCTTGTTCGACGTTACGTCTGGGCGAACGGTCCGTTGGTTCCCCGGACCGGTAGGTTCCTTCGTTTTTGATCGTCACCTTTTCTCGTACTCGGCGAAAGAAGGAACGTCGGTCTGGGACGTTGCAACGGGCGAACGGTTGCTTCATGACCCATCATTCTGCCCAACGGTTTATCATCCTGGCGTGAGGCAATTCGTTACAGTCACGACGGACGGACGGCTGCGGATGAGCAGTCTTGTGGGAAATTGATGCCAGGCATTCGACGATCTCCACCGCGCTCAGATCCACGATGATTTCAAGGCCTCGGGCTATAGACTCGGCTTGCTTGTGAACTTCGGCCAACACCCGAAAACCGAATACGAACTCATCGTGCGGTATTCGCGGTCTTCCTTTAATGTTTTTCGTGTGTTTCGTGGTTCGCTCTCTCGGCCAATACTTCTTGGTTCTTGACTTCGAGGAAAAACCCCACGCGGCGAGGTCCGCCCCCTGAAACGTGCACACCCCCCCGCCGCCAGGAATCTTTGTTAGACTTGGAGCAGGCTCATTCAAGTTGAGGTCGTTGCTAGGCAGATCCGACATACGATGACGGGAGGCGGCCGAACCCAAGTCTGCCTCATGTGGACGAACACCATGCCAGGTGATCTGGCGCTCTTCCACGCGATGCCGCTTACGCAGGGCAATCATGCCCTGCATGAAGGTGAAGATATCTGCGTGCTTTACCTTCAGGGTCCAGTCTAGTAAATTGTGTTCGTTCTTGAACACAATATTGTTGTTGCCATGGGCGCTGCGTCCAAACTCATCTCCGTAGAGCACCATGGGTGTGCCGCGAGACAGAAAGAGCAGCGCCAGCATGTTTTTCATTTGGCGGTGGCGCAGCGATCTGATAGTTTCGCATTCCGCCTGTGAGAACAGCCCGCTTTGCTCGAGAGCATCTCCTTCAAAACCACAGTTCCAACTGCGATTGCAGGAGAGACCGTCTGTATTTCCTTGGCCATTTGGCCAGTTATGTTTCTCGTTGTAACTGACAGAGATCCTTCAGGGTGAATCCGTCGTGACAAGTGATGTAGTTGATGTGACCGCCAGAGTCGGCGATAGCTATTTGCAGTGCTCCGGCATAGCCATTTGTCCTATCGCCCAACTTCTGATGGCGTTTTGCACCTCATCATTCCAGCGTGCCCAGCGGCCGCCGTTGAAATGAGTTGATTTTGGTGGCGAGTACTCCACGGTTCTGCGATCAATTTTACAAGACGCAAAACCTCATCACTGCTGATGGTGAGGATGGCGGGAGTCGGCTCGTCGCCAATGGCGAGGAAGCCAGCTGAATCAAACCGGAAGCCATCGACGTGGAACTCGCGCACCAGTAGTGCAAGCAGTCCATGATGAACATGAGCACTCTTCAATAATGCGCCTTAACAGTGTTGCCTACGCCTGTCCAATCATCGTAGCTGCCATCCTGGTGTAGGAGATAGTAAATTTCCTTGGCCAGTCCTTTGAACGAAAGGACGGGGCCTGCGTGATTTCCTTCCCGTGTGTGATTGAGGACGATATCGAGTATTACCTCGATACCTGCTTTGTGCAATTCGCGCACGAGCAGTTTGCACTCTTCAATCTGACCCAGCCCCCGCTGATAGGCAAGATGCGCATCAGGAGCGAAGAATGCTACTGTGTTATAGCCCCAGACTTGCGGTAGCGGTATGCCTGTATCGGGATCAAGGTAGATACAATCCCTGGGATCGAACTCGAAAATTGGCATCAGCTCTACGGCCGTAATGCCAAGGTCGACTAGGTAAGGGATTTTGTCGATCATGCCGGCAAACGTTCGCTTTGCGAACCGCAACCTGAGGAGTGGTGCCCGGTAAAACCCGAGACGAGTGTTTCGTAAATTATTGATTTGCTCAATGGGAGATTGAGCGGCTTGTCTCCTTGCCAATCAAAGTCTAATTCGTGAGCTATGCAATGCGGTATTGATTTGAGCTTGCCGGCAGCATTCCATACCGGCTTGCCGGCAAGAGCACGAGCATATGGGTCGAGGAGCCGCTGCCCGTCCGCCTCGTAATTATAGAGCGTGTGATTCGTTGCGCCTGGCAGGAAGAGATTGTAAATCCAGCCGGAGCTCAGGGGATCTCGACAGCGAGACATAGTGAATGTACGGGCAGGCTCGCTATCGATGACGCTTTTGAAAATGAGCAATTGTACCTTGTCTGCTGTTGAGAAGACAGCAAAGTTGATTCCTCGCTCCCCGTTGATTTTCATGAACCTAGAGCCGAGACGCGTAACATTGCCCGGACCAGGGTGTCCGAAATTCATGGCTTAGCTCCTCAGGAAGAGGTGAGTGAGGTAGCGGATAGTGGTTTTCTCACCGAAGAATTTTGCGGACTCTCCGGTGAGAAATTGGGCGGTCGCTGAAGCAAGTTATGTAGTGCCGGACCGCGCGGAGATAATAAGTTGCATTACCTCCGTCAGGGTGGCGAAGCGACGCTGAGAGCAATAGATGGACGCCGTGGCGCAGGCGATATCTATGCGCTCAGCCATAGCCATGTTCGCCGCCGCCTCGTTGGACAGAAGGGCGGCGAAGGCTCCCTGAAAGACGGCGCGGAAGTCGTCTTCCAGGATGGCATTACTTGTCTTCGGCAGAGAGTGCAAGTAAGATTTCTGGGGATAAATGGGTTCACCATTTACTGCCCACCAGCAGCCTAATGTGCTGTTGACGAGACATACCATGCGCCGCTTATTGTGCATGAGGCTTATGATGCATCTCACGCTATCTTTTCTCTTAAGACCGGTGAGCGTGAGTGCCCAGTCTAAGGGCAGAATGAGATACTCGGTTCGCGTCAGGAGCTCGTTGAAGGAATCGCCATGTCCCGAAGCGAAACTGCCGACGACCGGGATGCGATCGGCGACGGCGATGTCCAGCATGCGCAACTGTCCCTCGACGCCGTGCTCATCGACGATGAGCACCCGGGTGTCACGTACTATACTCTCGTCCGGAAGAGTAGCGTGCGCCACTGCCCCGGCTGAATATAATCTCGTACGTGTGCCGTTTGGTAAAACGAGCACGCGTTGTAGCTTGGAGGCGGTGCATCGTTATCCCAGACAACGCAGATAGTGTCGATGCCATTGTCGAGCAGATCTCGGCTGACCAAACCAGACCGCTCGTTGCCGTTGATGACGCCAAAGTAACCGACTGTGGCATCGGTCAACTTGCGTGCGGTGACCAGAGCGATTTTGGCTTGACCGGCGACGTGGCGCGGTTCGTGACCCACTTCGTAATCCTCCTTACCATCGAGCGCCACCGGGCCCGAACTTGGAACTCCACTGCTTGAACGACCTTCACTTGTCCGGCGCCGGCTACGTCATAACTCTTGCACGATTGCATTGGGGACCCCCTGTTTTTCTGAGCGGAAAAAGTTCTCGCACTTCCCGCTCGAGAATTGTTGTTTCGGAATAAAAAACGGCTTACTCTCAAACGGTCACTGGTGTTGAGGTGAGACGCGGTTACCTCATCCCAGGTGGGCAGTGCCCCGGTGTTGATTTTCAAGCTAGCGGTGGCAGCGGCTATCTCGATACGATTTGCTGTAGACATATCGCTCATCCTGAGCGTCTCGGCATAGGCGCCATGGAAAACATCGCCGGCACCAGTCGAATCATTGTCAGAGGGGCGAATGGCAGGTTGGTACTGGACCGTCTGCCCATCGGTTGTCCACCAGCAGCCGTGTTTGCCGTTGGTGACACAAAGCAGCTGGCGCCGTTCGTGCCACAATTGGCGGAAGCAGCCGTGATCCGGATAGGATTTTTCCGAGGCGGACACGAAAGAAAGAGGGACGATGAGATGATCAACCAGGTGGCACAGATGATCAAAATCTGTCCCCACGCCCGTCTCCAGGTCACCAACAATTGGTATACCCACATCAGCAGCGATCAGGGCCGATTCGCAATTGGCCGGGTACACCGGTTTGATCGACCAGCAGCACGCTTGCGTTGCGGACCACGCTTTCATCAGGCATGGTGGGATGGGTGACAGCACCCTCTTCGTAGTAAATGACGCGCTCGCCTTTGCGCGAGACACTCATTTTTTCTTTGCCCGCGGCGTCTCTTTGTTCTCCTCGTTCTTTTTGCTAGCTTCGCTTTGCTGGCTGCTTCCCTTCTTCGTTCGCTTTGTTAGCGAGAAAAGCAGCCTGTAAAAGATGCTCAGCATCGCTGTTGCCGAGGTGAGCGATGTCTCTCCAACGAAAGGCACCGGCCTCGAGTCTGTCCGCATTGGCCACGTCGGGGTCGAGGGTGCACCATAACAAATACATCCTACCGACATTACTATCGAGATCATGGCTCCGAGCTGGTTTCTCAGCCATCCGGTCTAGCAGCGCCGCTAGGGGCTTGAGATCGACTAACTTGCTATCTGGCAACATTCCCGCCAGAACGGCGATGCAGAAAGTTCTGCGCGCCATATTGTGATATAGTCCTTAAGGACGGTGAATGATCAGCGGTAACAGCAACCTTGAAAGGGAGGGATTTTATAGTTGGAAAGGTTGCATATGCCTCGCTTGCCCTTGTGGCGCTGCGTGACTGTCTCGCAGCCGGGCAAGGGTCGTGAATTGATATGTCGAATGATCTCGATCATCTTTGCGCTCCTTCGGGCAGGAATTGTTTAGATGGCTGGCTTCCGATCTTTTCGGAAGCCAGCCATCTGCGACGGGTTGGTAATGTCGAAACGACGTGTTCACACTTCCATCTGCGCCGCGTAGAGAGCCGCGCCACGCATGGACTGCATGTACGGCTCTCTGACGATGTAGATAGGGATGCTGCGCAACCACTGCTGGTCCTTCGTCAATGGTGTATCGCAGAAGCTGTCCGTGTATGCCGCACGGAAGCGCAGCAGAAAGTCTCGGTGTTTGGCAATGCGCCCGGTATGATTCCGCCGAAGATATAAATCGCACCGGCGACATATTCAGGCGGAATAATCAGACTGGCGGCCGTCTGTCCGAAGATGCCCATGAATTGCATGAACATGCTGACAGTAAGCTCGCAGCACGGTTGGGTTTATTGCTGAGCGCATTCTCGGTGATGATGATGGGCTTCGCCGATTGCACCTCGGGGTCAGCCGAGTTTTCTTTGAGGTGCTTGAGGGTAACCGGAATACCAATGGGACTCTTCTTTTGAGAGGTGAAAGAGAGGAACATCTCAACCACGCCATTGCCGCAAAGGATCTCGTCATAGGTCGGCATCGAACGACGTCCGCGTCGTGCGTGTAGATAGTCGAGAAACTCACGCTGACGCCTAAGATTGCGTATCGCGACAGGAATGTGGCTTTTCCCTCGACCTGATTAACTTCTCCTTTGCCGTGTCCCAGCCCACAGCCGCTACCCGGACCGTACCAGATATTATAGAAATCCCAGGCAGGAACTCCGGGCGGCATTCTGCCCTTTTGTAAAGTGATCAGGTCCCTGGGTGCGAAGCCATCGATCACAGCGTAGCCGTTAGCACCGAAGTCGTTTATAACTTGCACTGGAAAGCCGAATCTGGTGCCCAGCGCGTTGCCGTCGATGCCTGGCACGCCGTTGCCGTCGCCCTTGGAACAGGAATTGGGTCCGTCAGGAGGCGAGGCGATATCGTAACACCAGGATTGTGGAGGTTTTTTCAGGTCTGCGGTCAGGCAAGCGATGACCTCTTCGGGACGTGTCCTGGGCGAGAAGGAGAGTGCGACGACAGGCCTGAGCCCGACCGAGGAATCATACTCGAGAACTGCGCCTCTTCGGGACCACTGCCACCCGTGATCGGTAAGACCGCAGCATTCTCCTTTCTTCAGCCTGACTCGTTTTGTATTGTAGACAGGAACTGATTCGGTAACGTGAGACGGCGGGGACCGCTTGTTGGCATATCATCGCAAGCAACCTTTCTTTGCACTAAGGCGATCATCATCCAGTTTCACCGCCACACACGGCGATGAAAGTCCAACCCGAAGCACCCGATATTCGCCGCCCCACATACACATGGACTGTAGAGTCTATATTTTGGAGCGAGGGGATGCGTTCTGGCGTTTCTGGTGATGACGAAAAGAGTTCTACTGTACGTATCCTCAGCTTGCACTTTGGAACTATGATAAATCAAGTCCTTGACTTCGCCGAATGATTATTAGATACACGCTTAGATACTGGCGAGGGATTGAGCTACAACCCTCTTGATATAAATTTCTTAGTCATTTCAAAATAAAAAAACGGCAAAGAGCTGAGAAATAACTATAGTTGCTCGCATCTTCTTAAAAGATTAAATCAGCTGTTGCCAAGTTAGCGCAGCCGCGCTAACCTGAATTTTTCCCTATCCCATCAATGCAGGTAATTTTGGACCACACACTCGATACTTCCATGTAGAACCTCTAAAGTCCTTTTCAAATATCAGAGAAATCAAACAGGCACCTAAAAAATCCAGCCAGCGACGAATTTTTGACGATTTTCAACCTGAGATAGGTGGATACGGATGAGCTTTGAATTGATGCTTGCAATTTCGGAATTGTATTCCATAATTACAAGCATGATTAAGCGCGTTTAAAAGTTGAATTGATTAAACGTTTAGGACACTGGAGCAAGGATTTTATACAGCCTGTAACGATCTGAAACCAAACAAACGCTTTGTTGTATATGCCGGTGCGGAAAAGTAGTCATTGGGCAATGCCACTGAAGCAATAAGCCTATATGAGCTATCCAAGCTTTTGATTGCGATGCGGTAGCAGTGCTGTTAACTGATCTCTAAACATCTAAACGGCTGGAACCGTGCTGGCATTTTTTTTGCAAATTAAATCGCCTCTTATCAATTAGCGCAGCTGCGCTAACTAAAATATCTGCCTCTCAGGTTAGAGCAGCATAATTTATTGGATTGGCGAAAAGGCAAGCCCGCAAAAGGTTTTCATAGAGCTTACTGTCCTTAAAGCGCCGATTGTAGCGGTAACAAAACTCGTCCAGATACCGCTGGAGGTATTTTCTGCTAACCCCATGATAGGTACCTAGTATGAATTGTTTAGCTAGCATGATAGCCAAGTGTACCCATCGCAGTTTTGTTGTTGCTGATTCTGGGTTTGATAGATGCATCTTCAATTTGTGCCCCAGTTTGCAGACAACAATGTGAGCCGGGGCGCAATCACTTACGATATATTGCTGCGATTCATTATCTATCTTGTCAATCAATACCTTTTTGACTCCAGGCTCGCTGGGCATTCTCCCAAATATTCTTTTCATTGCCAGGTTGCCGGATTTTTGATTATCTTCTTCAATCAGCACTAGTGCTTGACCTGTGTGTTTTTTCCCAAAGTAAGCCTCATCTATTTCAATTAATCCGGCCAACTGAATAGCTTCATTATCTCGTCTGGACATGGCTTCCCTAATTTTATGAAGTATATGCCAGACAGTTGTGTGGTACCATACCTAGTTGCTTCGCAAGCCGCAAGGCAGAAATACCTCGTTTGTCTTGGGCAACAAAAAAATCATCCAAAACCAATTCAGAAGAGGGATTCTGGTCTTATCAAAAATAGTTCCAGCAGTGACAGAAGTCTGATGTCTACAAACGGCACATTGGATAATATGTCGTCTGCTTAATCTGTAACCATCATCATGACCACATTTAGGACATACGAAGCCTCCGGGCCATTTCATTTTTTCTAAAGCCCGCCAGCAATCGTTTTCGCTCTGGTAGCACTTCTCGAACTCAAATAGTGTAGGAATACTTTTCATTAGCCGTCCTTCTGTATATATACATATGTATGTATTATTCCCAAAAGACGGCTGTCTTATTTTGATAGGCAGAACTAAAATGAAAAAAAAAGGCACCAAAATGCAATAAAGACTTAAAGAGCTGAAAATGTTCAGAGAATACAAACATCGGACCATCAGAGCGAGTGTCTGAACGGTGCCCGACGTCAAGCGACCTAGGGCTGGCATGGGGCTTCATTATGCGAGGTGTAGGTTGTGCCAGCCCTGGGTCTTTTTACGAAAGCGTTCGGCTCCGGACCACCATCCATCAGCGGGTTACCAGCGCCGGACGAACACTGGTCAGTATTTCTCCTTTGGACCGAGCGCGCGCATCGCCGCGGACAATCCTGTAGGATGTCGCTGCGCCGAGACCTTGCTTGCGCAGAGTAAGGTAGAGACCCAGAGGACGTTTGACCGCGTGCCGTAGGAGTCCGGCCAGCGACTTCTGGCATGTGCTCTGTGATTTCTTCGTCGGGCATCTGACCTAAGCGAGTCAGACTAGGGTGTTTCGACGACATGGTGTCTGCTCCTTTATTTTCGTCGAGCCGGTGGGACTGTGACATACATTTTCCGCAGCCCCTCGGCCGCTGGCGAGACTCGCGTATCAAGGCGGGGGCCAACTGGTCAAGCGCTGCGCTTGGGGTGGCAGGGGAGGACTGAGCTGCGGTAGCAGCAGTCGCAACGACTTGCGGTATGGCGACGACTGCCATGGTCCGGACGATTGGTGTCATGGCTGCTTGTCCTTGGGTGGGAAGGAATCGGATCAGATTGTTTGGCGGCGAAAGGTCTTAACCGCCGTCGTGATTTTTCAATTGGGGTCACTGGGGCGGAGATTTGAGCAAGCGAGCAAGCAGGCTTGCTCCGAGTCGAGTCCCCACCTGAGCAGGGACAAGAACAATGCGCGCGCAGTCTGTCCGTTGTTGAGCGGACCAGCCGGGTGCTTTGGAATGCCTAGAGTCTGCTCCAGGCTAAGGCATCCCTGAATCCTGTCGATATGCCTGATCATGACTTGTATCCTTACGAATCGCTGGCTGTGACAGCCAGCCGGGAGAGGTGAGGTTGCAGCATCTTCAGGCTGGGATGGCAATTGTGTGACAACGCCTTCCCGATTCGGACGATTCATAGTCCCAAAGGCAACTCCTTCCTGCTTGTGCAGGTCTTAAATATTGTTTTCGGGATAATCGAAAAAGGTTATTCGAGCGTAGGTGGTTTAGTTGAAAGGAAGATCAAGAATACACCTTAGCTTGCGCCTTCGTCCTTTAATAAATCAAGGCCTCAAACTAGCTATATACTCAGCAAAAATTTAAGGATTAACGCGGCTAATACGTTCCAAGCCGAGGCTGTTTTCCAGCTAATTAAGAACCATAGTGATGATTTCGCGGGGCAGCAATCCATCTGTCATTGGGTTGGTATTTCGCAAATTAAATCGACCCTTATCAATTGGCGTAGCTGCGCTAGTTGTTACATTTCTCTTTGGATCGGGACTGTTCTTGATAAGAGCACAATTAGATAAACGCCTTGCAATTTCGGAATTACATTCCATAATTACAAGCAAGAATGATTAAAAGTGACTACAAAAGATCCATACATCAAGTCCCACCCCATGGATTGATAGTGGGCACCCCAAGAGCGATAAAAGGCGCAGTATCGCGGGTTGCAACGGTGAAGCCATGCACATTAGCAATAGCGCCAATTTGTCCGTCAGTGACAGATACAGCACGACCCCAGCCCGAGTGGCTGCCACCAGCGCACCATAGGTTAGAGCCGCTTCCCTGTCAAAAGGCAATATCCGCGAGGCAAAAAAGTTTGCTATCAGCGCGTTAACATCAACTCCGAGTGCTTCTTTCCGCTTGCCTGCAGGCAAAGTTTCAATGCCTAGCTTAAGTTCTGATAGGCTGGTTGCAGTGAAATAAAGAGTTTCGATTATTTGCGCATCAAGCCAGTTCACTACTACCGGGTTCCTCCGGGTTTACGGCTTCGGAAATAACGTTTGTATCAATGACAATCATTCAAAAGTGACTATACGACTGGGTTCTGGTCTCTAACAATGTTCAGGTCCAGAGCATATTTATCTCCAAGGGCGGCAAGGGCAGAGCCGAGTTTCAGCCGCTCATTGGGTCTGACTGTCGTTTCTAGGATTTCCCGGACTTCTGCTATTGTGCTATGTCCCTTTTGAGCAGCCCGAACCCGCAAAGCCCTGTGTGTCTCATCCGGTAAGTCTTATGGTAATAGATGCCATGATTGCACTTCCTTACAATGCATCCAATGCTAGCATTTTACACAAATGATTGCAAGCCGCTACGCTACATAATAATTGGACACTCGAATACGACCGCTTAACACTTATCGCAGCGCCGATAAGTGTTAAGCGGGTGTTTAATATATTAGAAAGCGCTTAATTTTTATTATTTCTGAAGCAAATGAAATGCCAAAAACCGATGCGGTGTTAGGGCGAAAAGGGCTAAAAGCAGCTGATAGTACCTATTTACAACTATCAATACAATCGTTATTAAACTCTTGCCAGCAATTCTAAGTAGTTCTTTGCAGCTGTTTACTTTTAGTAACATATGACGCCTGCATGATGGCCTCCGGCGAGACTGCTCAGTGACTGAGCGAGGGCACGTAGCCGTCCGACCACTTTCTCAATTTCCTGTTGTGACTTCTGGGATTCGGCTTTCGCCTTGATGGCGGGCTTCTCAGACATCTCTTCACTGCCTCTCGTGCTCGAATTTGGGTGGCCGAGGCCTGCGGGCCGTGGCGACGAGTTTGACACTCAGTCCATGCCTTGTAACGATGCCGCATCATCTTCAGGTGGTCGGCCACGGCCCGCTCGATCTGGTCTGGGTTCCCGGGTGGATCTCCAACATCGACCATTACTGGGAGGAGCCGACCGTGGCCCGGTACTTCAACCGGCTGGCCTCCTTCTCGCGGCTGATCCTGTTCGACCGCCGGGGCACCGGTGTGTCCGACCCGGTCCCGCGGGCGCCCACGCTGGAGGAGCAGATGGACGACGTGGTCGCCGTGCTGGAGGCGGTCGGGTCTGAGCAGGCCGCGCTGTACGCCCAGCTGGAGGGCGGCGCGATGGCGATGCTATTCGCCGCCACCCACCCGGAGCGGACCCGGGCCCTGGCCGTCTACGAGGGCATGGCCCGGATGTCCTGGGCGCCGGACTACGACTGGGCGCTCAAGGACGAGGACCGGGCGGCCTGGCTCGGCGCGGGATGGGGCGACGGCTCTCGGATCATGGCGCTGGCCCCGAGCGCGGCCCGCAACCCCCGGATGCGCAGGTGGTTCGCCAAGCTCGAGCGCGGGGCCGCCAGCCCCGCCAGCGCAGCCCAGTTCCTGATGATGAACGCCCAGGTCGACGTCCGGGCGGTTCTGCCCTCGATCCAGGCCCCGACGCTGATTATCCACCGCGCGGATGACACGTTCGTGGATAAGCGCCATTCCCTGTACCTGGCTGAGCACATCCCGGGCGCCCGCCTGGTTGAGCTTCCGGGCTCGGAGGTGATCACGTTCGGGGCCGACGACGAGAGCCTGCTGGACGAGGTCGAGGAGTTCCTGACCGGCGCGCGCACGTCGGCCGACACCGAGCGCGTCCTGGCCACGGTGATGTTCTCCGACATCGTCGATTCGACCAGCCGGGCCGCCGATCTCGGCGACCGGCGCTGGCGCCAGCTCCTGGAATCCCTGCGCGACGCGACGGGGCCGGTCCTGCGCAGCTTCAGAGGCCACACGGTCAAATTGCTAGGCGACGGGTTCCTGGCCACGTTCGACGGCCCGGCCCGGGCCATCGGGGCAGCGATCGCGGTCCGGGACATGCTCCGCTCGGAGTTCGGGGTTGACCTCCGCACGGGACTGCACACGGGTGAGATCGAGGTCATGGGTCAGGACGTGGGCGGGATCGCGGTGCACATCGGCGCCCGGATCCTGGGCTGCGCCGAACCGGGGGAGGTCGTCGTGTCGGGGACCGTCAAGGACCTGGTGGTGGGGTCGGGGATCGACTTTGAGGACCGCGGGGAACGCGAGCTCCGGGGCGTGCCCGGGCGCTGGCGGCTCTTCGCCGTCGCTGTCTAGGCGGATGGGCGGCCAGCCCCGCGCCCGGGACTGACCGCCCACTGGGCCGTTACGACGCCGGTGGCAGGCTCGACGGCGGCGGCAGCGTCACCGTGATCGTTGCCGGTGGCGAGTGTGAGCCGACGTTCCTGCCGTCACTGGTGATCCGTGTCCGGAACTCGAACGTCCCCGCGTCGCCGAACTTCCGGGTGAACAGATACGTGGAGTTTCGGCGAACCTCCTGGACGCCCACCACATGCCAGTCACCATCCCGGCCGAGGCGCTCCAGGTAGATCGGGTGTCCGGCCTTGTCGGGCATGACCGTGCCGGTGAACGACACCACCTGACCCACGACCGTGTTGGTGGGACTGGCCTGCATGGTCAGTGCGTCCTGGACGCCCTGGTCGAGCCGGGCCGTGTGCCGCGCCTTGACCGGCGGTGCCGGCAGCGTGCTCACGTAGTACTCCGTGTTGCGCGTCTGATTGGCCTGGATGAACGCGTAGTCGCCCTGGTTATCGGTCGTGGTATTTCCCAGGACGGTGAAACGGCGCTCCGAGTTGGACCGCCCCCACAGCTGCACGGGCGTATCGGGCTCGGGCGTGGTCGTGCCCGGGTTGTACAGCGTGCCCGAGATCGTCACCGTGGAGCCCTCGGGCGCGATCGGCTCCGAGGACGCGATCGTGAAGTCGGGCACCTGAGCCTGCTGGATGTTGACCGTGACGGGGTCGGAGGCGCCCGCCACGTTTCGGGCGTCGCCGGCGAACAGGACTCGGACGTCGTGGACTCCCGGTCTCTTCCAGGCGTACGAGATGGCGAACTTTGACATCGGCCCCAGGCGGCCGTGCTCGAGGGTCCGCCAGCGATCCCCCGAGCCGATCTGCTGCTGGAGCGATACCGACTCACCCGCGTGGTTCGGAATCACCGCGCCGGTGAACAGCACCGGGTGGTCAGTGAAGGCCGACGTGGTCGACGCCTGCAGATTCACCAGCGCGGCCACGCGCTCGCGGACCGTGCGGCTGTGCGTCCCGTCGGGGCCGCGAACGAACCAGTTCCGGTTCGTGTACACCACGTCCTCCGCCCGGGGGAACTCGTAGAACCCCGTCGAGTCGGTGGTCGTGGAGGTGACCAGCGTGTAACCCCGCTGTGACCCAGCGAGATGGTGGTACAGGCGGATCGTCTGACCGGCGTTGTCAGCTCCGTTCAGCTGGCCGTATATGAGTACTGCCTCCCCGGCGATGATCGGGTCGGGTGTGGCGGCGATCGTCAGGCCGTGGTCGCGGCGGGGCGCTGCGCTCACCACCCCCGGCATGGCAGCAGCGAGTGTCACCACTGCTCCAACGAGCAGCGTGAAGCGAGGACGCATTTGTGTCCCTCCTATCCCGTTGTGGATTGGGTCCCCCGGGTAGCCGACCCCTGCCGGAGGAACGACGTGTCACCTGTGCTAACAGCTCGGCGGTGCACAAGTTGCGCTCAGCGTCGACCCTCCTGCATCGGGCTGGCGGAAGGCGGGTAGACTCGCGTCCGTGGATCCGCTCGCCCTGATCTGGGTCGGCATCGTGGCGGCCCTGATCGTGGCCTTCTGGTTGGTCGGCCGCTACTACCCCGGCTCGGGCCTGGACCAGATCGGCCAGCGCAGCGCCCGGGAGATCGTCGAGCAGCGGGAGGCTCTGGAGGCGGATGACCTGGACCAGATGCTGACCGCGTACAACACCCGACGCCGAGCGCGTGGGGAGGCGGAGCTGACCACTTCAGATCTGGAGCTCCAGGTGGCCCAGAACCTCCGCGATCAGCAGCGACGCCAGCAGAGTTATCTGGCCGATCAGGAGGTCGACCAGCTCCTGGAGGTCACCAACGCCCGCCGGCGGGCTCGCGGAGCCCCCGAGCGGACCCGCGAGGACGTCCAGCGCGAGTTTGGCCCGCTGTCCTCGGACGCCTGAGCCCCACCCGGGCGAGAGGGATCCTTGGCCCGCTGCCTGATCATCGGCTGCGGCTGCCGGGGCCAGATGCTGGCCCGGGCGCTGGTCGGGCGGGGGCACGCGGTGCGCGGGACGACGCGCCACCCCGAGCGGGCGCCGGAGATCCTGGCCGCCGGCGCGGAGCCCGCGGTGGCCGACCCCGATCGCCTGGGGAGCCTGGTGGGCGCGCTCGACCACGTGAGCGTGGCCCTGATCCTGCTCGGCTCGGCCCAGGGCGCCCCCCAGGCGCTGGCGGATCTACACGGGCCGCGCCTGCAGGCGCTGCTCACGAAGATGATCGACACCACCATCCACGGCGTCGTGTACGAGGCCAGCGGCACCGTCGACGCGGGACTGCTGGAAGCGGGCCGGTCGGCGACGCTGGCCTTCGCCGAGCGCGCGCGGGCCGGGGTGGCCCTGCTTGAGGCCGACCCGGCCGATCCGGATGCCTGGCTGGAGGAGGCGCTCAGGAGCGTGGAGGCGGTGCTCGCTCCGGGGTAGTATCCAATTACCGTAAAAGCCGATCGGATTTCAGCAGGAGGAGCTCGCATGGCGGACTACGCGAAGGACGTACTCGTCGAGCCGGAGTGGCTCGAGGAGCACCTGAACGACGAGTCGATTCGGATCGTCGAGGTCGATGAGAACCCGGGCCTGTACCGGGAGGCCCACATCCCCGGCGCGATCGGCTTCGACTGGAAGCTCGACCTCCAGGACCAACTCAAGCGCGACTTCCTGGGGCCGGAGGAGTTCGGCCAGCTGTTCGGCAGCCGCGGCATTTCGGGCGACCACCAGGTCATCCTTTACGGCGACCGCAACAACTGGTTCGCCGCCTACACCTACTGGTACCTGAAGTACTACGGGCACGACAACGTCAAGCTGCTCAACGGCCCGCGGGAGCGCTGGATATCGGAGAACCGCCCCACCACGACCGACGAGCCCGACTTCCCGGCGGCCACGTTTGAGGCCCAGCCCGGCGACGAGCAGATCCGGGCCAAGCGCGACGAGGTCCTGAGCGCGCTGAGCGACGGGCGCCAGCTCGTCGACGTCCGCTCGCCGCAGGAGTTCTCCGGCGAGCTGATCTCACCGATCGGCTACGAGCAGGAGGGAGCCCAGCGGGGCGGTCACATCCCCGGCGCTCACTCGATCCCCTGGGCCCAGGCGGTCAGGGACGACGGGACGTTCAAGTCGGCCGACGAGCTCCGCGACCTGTACGGCGGCAAGGGCGTCCTGTCCGGCGACCCGATCATCGCCTACTGCCGGATCGGCGAACGTTCCGCCCACACGTGGTTTGTGCTCCACGAATTGCTCGGTCAGGGGGACGTCAAGAATTACGACGGCTCGTGGACCGAGTGGGGCAACATGGTCGACGTCCCGATTGAGAAGGGGTAAGTCAGCGACACTGATTCGATCCAGAAGGTCGGACAGGATCCGGGCCGTGGCCCCCCAGATCAGGTGGTCGTCCAGCACGTAGGTGTCGGTCCGGATCGGGATGCCGCGGCGGATCAGGCGCTGGCGCCGGTAGCCGTCCCGCAGGGAGCGCAGCGGCAGCTCAAGCACCTGGGCCAACCTCGCGCGCGCTCAGAGTCCACTCCTGCCCGGGCTCCAGCAGTCCCACGAATGGGTACACGGCGTACCCGGTGGCGATCGTCGGGGTGGGCTCGAGCGCGCCCAGCAGGTCGACCGCCTCGGGGCGCGAGCCCGATCTCCTCGTCGGCCTCGCGGAGGGCGGTGGCCGCGAGGCTGGCGTCACCCTCGTCCTGGCGCCCGCCCGGGAACGAGATCTCGCCCGGGTGCCGGCGCAGGTCATCGCGGCGCCTGGTGAACACGGCGTGGAGCTCGCCCTCGTCTAGGTACAGCGGGACCAGCACCGCGGCCCGGATGCCCCCGCGGACGACGATGCCGTCGGCGGCCTCGGGGGCGAGCAGAACGGCCTGGAGCTCGTCCCTGAGCGCACGCGTGGGCGGCGGCATCGCGCGACTATATTGACCGTCCGTGGATGGCCTGATCGTGGTCGATGTGCAGAACGACTTCTGCTCCGGCGGTGCGCTGGCCGTGCCCGACGGCGACGCGGTCGTGGAGCCGATCAATCGACTGATGGACGAGGTCGGGTTCGTGGTGGCCACGAGGGACTGGCACCCGCCGGATCACGGGTCTTTCCAGGCCCAGGGCGGTCCGTGGCCGCCTCACTGTGTCCAGGGCACTCCGGGCGCGGAGCTCCACCCCGCGCTGCACGCCGACCGAATCGACGCGATCGTCGACGCTGGCTACGAGCCTGAGCTCGAGGGCTACTCAGGGTTCGAGGCCACCGATCTCGAGGAGCTGCTGCGCTCGCGGGAGCTGGACCGGATCCACGTGACCGGGCTGGCGCTCGACTACTGCGTCAGGGCCACCGCGCTCGACGCCCGGCGCTGCGGCTTCGACGTGGTGCTGCACGTGGGGGCGACCCGAGCGATCAACGCCCAGCCCGGCGACGGTGACCGGACGCTCGACGAGCTGCGGCGGGCCGGCGTTCAGGTGGTGGACTGACCGGGCCCGACCGTCTCGACCCAGTCTGTGATGGTGACCCCGCCCTCCATCGTCCGGTGGACCGGACACCGGCCGGCGATCACCCGGAGCCGCTCGCGCTGGTCATCGGTCAGTGAGGCGGGCAGGCGCAGGATGACCTCAAAGCGCGTGGGCGACCCCCGATCGGCCTGCTCGTAGCTGCACTGCACCTCGGCCCGGCCCACGTCCCAGCCCTTGCGCTGGGCGTACATGTCGATCGTGACGGCCATGCACGACGCCAGGCTGGCCGCCAGCAGCTCCTGCGGCGTCGGCCCCAGATCATCGCCGCCGTCCTCCAGCGGCTCGTCGGCGGTCGAGGCGTGATGCTGGCGGACCTCCACCGTGTGGCGTGTAGGCGTCCGTCTTGACGCGGCGGGCCAGTGGCTTTCATGACAGGGGATTGAACAGCAGTCCGGTCGGGACCTTGGGAAAGAAGTACGTCGACTTGGGGGGCATGCTCTCGCTGGCCGCGGCCACGGCCTGGACGTGCTCGACGGGGATCGGCGCCATCAGGAAGGCGGCATCGTACTCGCGGGCCTGGACCAGCTTGATCGCCCGGGCCCCGTCGCGCTCGTAGCCGAGCTGGGTGAGATGGTCAATGTCGCCGTCGGTCATGCCCAGCGCGCCCTTGAGGATCAGCGCCTCCAGCACGGCGGTATCGAGCCGGCGATAGGGCTCGGCGTGGCCCTCCAGGACGGCGTCTGCGACCGCCTGGTCCTTGAGCGTGAGGCGGAAGGGCTTCTGGAGGTGGGCGTCGATGTACCCGAGGGTGATCGTGTCCGGGTTTTCGCCGGGCGCGAGCTCATCGCTGCCGCCGAGCGGTTTGATGTCGAAGTTCGCTCTGAGGGCCTCGGCCAGCGTCTCCTGCTGGTCGGGGCGAAGGTTCTTGAGCAGGCGGTGGGTGGGGAACACCGTCAGCCCGGGGTCCTGGAGCGCGACCAGGCACATCAGGACGTAGCGGTGGGGTCCCTCGCCTCCGATCTCCTCGGCGTAGATCCGCGCCGTCTCATAGCGGTGGTGGCCGTCGGCGATCAGCAGCTCGGCGGAGGCGGTCGCGCCCCGGAGCCGATCAATGGTCGCGGGGTCGCCGACGCGCCACAGGCGGTTTCGCGTGCCGTCCTCGTCGGTGGACTCGCCCCAGGGATCGGTCGCGCTCGTGGCCTCGAGCGCGCCTGAGGTCTGGCCCTGGCCGTCGTCGAACAGGGAGAAGATGGGGGAGAGATTGGTCCTGGTCGCCCGGGTCAGGCGGAGCCGGTCCTCTTTCGGTCCCGGGTGGGTGCGCTCGTGCGGGCGGACCCGGCCCGGCCCGTACTCCTCAATCTTCACGCGCGCGAAGAAGCCGCTACGGGTCCGCCGTCGGCCGTCGGGGCCGGTGTAGTCCTGCTCCAGCAGCCAGAAAGCGGGGTCGGGGTCCTGGACGACGACGCCCGACCGCCGCCAGTCGTCGAGGATCCGCGCAGCCTCGGCATACGGATCGTGGCCCGCCGGCAGGTCGATGTTGACGACGTTGTACCGGGAGCTCTCGGCCAACCGCGCCCGCTGGCCGGCGTCGATCACGTCGTACGGCGGCGCCACGACGTCCTGGAGCCCCCCGGTCTTGCTCAGGTCGTAATGGAGTGCGCGCAGCGGTTCGACGTCGGCCATGGCGGCGGCGGAGGCTAGCTGAGATGGGGGTTGCGCGGTCCCGCGAACGTCCGCTCGTCGGGGGTTTTCCGTCCGCGCCCTGGTCGAACATACGTTCGATCAGCTATGGCATATCCGTCTTACCTACGCGCCCGCGCGGGCGAGCTGCGCACGACGAAGCACCTCAGTCTGGATGAGATCGCCGAGCGGTTGGCGCTGCCCAAGACGACTGTGTACTACTGGATCAAGGACCTGCCGTTGGGGAGGGCACGGCGCGCATCCGAGGGCCAGCGGAGGGGCAATTACGCGATGCAGAACAAATGGCGGCTCAAGCGCGAGGCGGCGTACGCAGAGGGAGCCGTGGAATACGACGAGCTGCTGAAACTGCCCACGTTCCGGGACTTCGTCGCGCTGTATATCGCGGAGGGGTATAAGCGCTCCCGGAATGCGGTCTCGCTGTGTAACTCAGATCCAGTCATCGTTCTCCTGACCGCCCAATGGATGCGACGACTCTCCCCAAAGTCTCTCCACGTGCAGGTCCAGCACCACGCGGATCAGGTCCCGGCCGAGCTCCAGGCATTCTGGTCTCAGCTTCTTCGCGTGAGTCCGGCTGAGGTGCGGTGCTTTCGCAAGAGCAACAGCGGTCAAATGCGTACGCGGATTTGGCGCTGCGCTCACGGTGTGGCCACCGTGGCGGTATACGACACGCTCCTTCGTGCGCGCCTCCAGGCATGGATTGACCGCATCCACGAGGACTGGGATCTACACTCGGCTTGACACGCGTACGGGGCGTGGCGCAGCCTGGTAGCGCGCACCGTTTGGGTCGGTGAGGTCCCCGGTTCGAATCCGGGCGCCCCGATGTCAGCACCATGAGCTCGCCGGTTCGAAACCGGGGGCTACAACTGCCTGAACCGCGCCTCGAACAACGAGAACACGGCGAATGTGAGCAGGCCGACTGCCACGAGCCCGACCAACCACGGACCGAACGTCTGGTGGTGCAGACGAGCCAGCGCCCCGTCGACGCCGACCGCGCTGGTCGGGTTGTAGTCGAAGGCCGTGCGGACAAGGAAGTAGCCGATCAGCGCGAAGACGAGGGCCCGAGCGGTCAGTCCGACGCGACCCAGCGTCAGGAAGAGGCGACGCTGGTCCTTGCCCATGCGGCCCGTCTTGGCCTCCTGGGCAAAGTTCCCGCTGATGGCGTTATGGATCTGGTACGCGCTGACACCGATCAGCACTCCGCCACCCAGGCCGACGAGAACGGGTCCGCCCGGCCAGCCGAGCACACCCGCCGTCTCGTGCTGCGGACCGCTTGAGGAGCCGCCGCCGCCACTGACGAGGATCCGGACCGCGACCGCGAAAAAGATGATGTAAGCGATCCCTCCCGCGACGTTGCCCAGGCGGTCGATCACGCCGTCACTGCCACCGCCCTCGGGCCCGCGGCCGAAGACCCCCTGGCAGAGCTTCCACAGCGCGTACGCCAGCAGGCCGGCGGCGATCACGACCAGAGCCAGCTTCCCCAGCCAGTTCTGGTCGAGCAGCGTCAGCGCTCCCTGCTGGTTGGCCGGGATCCCTCCGGTGCCAGCCCCCGCGGCGAGAGCCAGCGCCAGCGCGCCGACGACGGCGTAGGTGATGCCTCTGGCCACAAATCCCGCGCGCACCGACCATCTGAACGCGCGCGAATCCGCTGCGTGCTCAGTCTCGCGCCGAGCCTTGCCCGCCAGCGACTCCTTGCTCCGTCGGGCCTTCCGTTGGCCAACCGCACTCACGCCACCGGGCTACCCGCTCCACGGCGACTACAGTCCCCGACCGAGCCCCCGTAGCTCAGAGGACAGAGCACCGGACTTCTAATCCGATGGCCGCAGGTTCGAATCCTGCCGGGGGCGTGGGAAGTGGCTGGCGCGACCCCGGGCCCCGGTTGGTGGTCGCTCCTCCTCGGCGGAAGGCGCGGTGCTCGCGGGCCTCCGTTTGGTGACCGAAGTCGTGGAGGCCAGTCTCGCCCGGGTCCTCGCCGAGTGGTCTCGGCGGTGATTCGTCCGTGCGCTGAGGGTGCCGGACGAAGTTCTCAGCCGACCCCGTGAAACGCAAATAGAGTGAGGGACGTGCGTTGGGCTACGATCCGGACTTTCCCGTGATCGAGGGCGTGCGAGTGGTCTGTCGGACCTGCGGGACAGAGAGCAGGCAAGGAGCCAAGTTCTGCGATGAGTGCGGCATGCCGCTTGCGTTCCGCTGCCCGGCGTGCGGGACCACGCATCACGCCGATCATAAGTTCTGCGATGAATGCGGGACTGCCCTTGCACCGAGCTCACCGGAGGCTGGGTTAGTGGCCTCATTAACTGGGTCGGCTGGTCCGACACAGGGTGGCTCGGTGTCGGAGCGTCGGTTGGTGTCGGTGTTGTTTGCGGATCTCGTGGGTTTCACATCGTTGTCGGAGCATCGTGATCCGGAGGCGGTGCGGGACATGGTCTCGGGGTATTTCGACCGGTGCCGGGAAGTGATCGGTCGGTATGGCGGGACGGTGGAGAAGTTCATCGGGGACGCCGTGATGGCGGTGTGGGGTACGCCGGTGGCGCGAGAGGATGATGCGGAGCGGGCGGTCCGAACGGCGTTGGCTTTGACGGCGGCGGTGTTGGAGTTCGGCGCCGAGGTCGGCATGCCCGAGCTCAGAATGCGTGCAGGGGTGGTCACCGGGAATGCCGCGGTCGAGGTCGGCGCGGAGGCTGAGGGGATGGTGATTGGCGACACCGTGAATACGGCTTCGCGGTTGCAGTCGTCGGCGGAACCGGGATCCGTCCTGGTCGATGATGTGACGCGACGAGCAAGTGAGGCGGCGATCGCCTATGAGGATGCCGGCTCGTGTGAGGTGAAGGGGCGCACGCGCTCGGTGCACGCGTGGAGTGCGCTGAGGGTTGTCGCGGGTGCTGGTGGTGCCAGGCGGGCGGTCGGGTTGGAGCCCCCGTTCGTCGGTCGGGGCCGGGAGCTTGCGGCGATTGTCGAGGCGGGGGAGCAGAGTGCGACGGACGGAGTCCCGCGGCGGGTGTGCCTGGTCGGCGAGGCGGGGTCGGGGAAGTCACGGTTGCTGTGGGAGTTCTTCAAGTATTTGGACGGGATCGAGCAGGAGCGGTGGTGGCATCAGGGCCGCTGCCTGTCCTATGGGGAGGGCGTCGGGTTTTGGGCGTTGGCGGAGATGGTCCGCTCGCGAGCCGGGATCCTCGAGGAGGAGTCGCCCGCGGTCGCAGCGCAGAAGCTCCAGGCCTGTGTCCACGAGCACGTTTCCGATGAGCGGGAGCGGAGGCTGGTGGAGCCGCGGCTCGCTCATCTGCTCAGACTCGCGGAGCGGCCGGAGGCGGATCGGGCCGATCTGTTCAGTGGGTGGCGATTGTTCTTTGAGCGGCTGGCCTCGGTGCATCCGGTGGTCCTCGCCTTCGAGGATCTTCAGTGGGCCGACAGCGGGGTCTTGGAGTTCGTTGACTATCTGATGGAGTGGTCGGCGGGGTTGCCGATCTTCATCATCGCGCTGAGTCGGCCGGAGCTGCGCGAACGGCGGCCCGGGTGGGACGTGCTGGTGCTCGACCCGCTCGAGCCGTCGGAGCTGGTCGGGATCTTGGACGGGTTGGCGCCGGGCCTACCCCGTGATCTTGTCGCGGCGATCGCGGAGCGGGCGGAGGGGATCCCGCTTTATGCCGCGGAGACAATCCGGATGCTGCTCGACCGCGGGCTGATCACGGCGAGCGAGGGCGGGGCAAGGTACGAGGTCACTGGCGACGTGTCGGATCTAGACGTGCCCGAGACGTTGCACGCGCTCGTCGCCGCGCGGCTGGATGGGTTGAGCGCGGTGGAGCGGCAGGTGGTGCAGAACGCGTCGGTGCTCGGGCAATCGTTTACCGCGGCGGCGGTCGCGGCGCTCTCGGAGCGCTCGGAGGGCGAGATCAGCCCGGTCCTCGACGCGCTGATCGCCAGGCAGGTCCTCCGCCTCGATCAGGATCCGCGTTCGCCCGAGCGCGGCCAGTACGTGTTCCTGCAGAGCCTGCTCAGAACGGTGGCTTATGGAATGCTCGCGCGCCGGGCGCGCAAGCAGCGGCATCTCGCCGCCGCCGCGCATCTGGAGAGCTCGTGGCCGGGCGGGCTGGTCGAGATCGCCGAGGTGCTCGCCTCCCACTATCTGGAGGCGATCGCCGCGGACCCTGACTCCTCTGATGCAGCGGCGCTGCGCAACCAGGCGCGGGCGACGCTGACCGCCGCGGGGCGGGCGGCGGCGGGCCTCGCGCTCGGTCCGGAGGCGAGCGGCTACCTGGAGCATGCGGCCGAGCTGACCGAGGACCCGCTGGACAGGGCCGACCTGTTCGAGCAGGCGGGGCGGGCATTGCGCCAGAGCGGTGCACAGGAGGCGGCCGAGGGGTTGCTTCGGAGGGCGATCGAGCTGAACGTGAGCGCGGGGCGGCCGTCCGGGGGGAGCGCCGCGATCGCCCTCGCGAGCCTGCTCAGGAGCATCGGCCGTAACGCGGACGCACGCGGGCTGCTCGAGCCGTTCCGCGACGCGGACATCCCCGGGGCTGATCCGGTGGTTCGCGCGGAGGGGCTCGCCGAGCTCGCGACGGCGCTCACGTACTCCGGGGAACTCGACCGCGCCGCCGCACTATTCGATGATGCACTCCGCACGCTCGAGCGTAGGGAGGCATGGGCAGCGCTCGCGACCGCGCTCATCAGCTATGCGACCCACCGTTTCTACCAGGATCGCGTCCAAGAGGGCGAAGCGCTGCTCCGGCAAGCATTGCTGCTGGCTGAGCGGTACGACCTGACCGCAGTCGCACTCCGCGCCCGCTACAACGTCTCGGATTGCGCGCTCATGCAGGACCGGTTCGCGGACGCGCTGGCGCAGCTCGACACGGCGCTGCCGATCGCGCGCGAGCGGGGCGACCGCGAATGGGAACGCATGCTCCAGCAGCAGTCGCTGTGGCCGCTGTCGGTGCTCGGCCGCTGGGAGGAGGCCGAACCGGTAGCCCGGCAGCTGACCTCCGGACAGGCCGATTTCGTCACGATCTGGGCTGCCGCGGTTGCCGTGGAGATCGCCGCTGCGCGCGGGGAACAGGATCTGCTCGCTCGCTGCCGACAGCTCGCCACCGCCGACTACGACACGACCGACATCCAGATGCGCCCAGGGGCCGCGGTCGTTCTCGCCCGGGACCAGCTCGAGCACGGCAGCCCCAACCGGGCGCTCCAGCACGCCCGCCCAATCCTCGACCAGCCTGCAGTCGACACCGACACGGTCGAGATGGCCTACGCGGTCTGCGTGCAGGCTGCGCTAGCGCTCGCCGACCCAGCCACGATAGACCAGCTACAGACGTGGGTCGCCACGCTCGCCCCTGTCCGCGCTACCCCGCTGCTCCGGGCCGGGCGCCACCGGCTCGCCGCCGAGTACGCCCGCCTGCGCGGCGAGCAGCCCGCTGCCAAGAGCTACCAGCACGACGCCATCGAGCTCTATCGCGAGATCGGCGCGCGCCCCTTGCTCGCTCAGACGCTGATCGAGCACCACAACCGCTACGGCAACCCCGCCGCAGTCGCCGAGGCCAGGGAGATCTACACCCAGCTCGGCGCGACCGTCCGGCTCGCCGAGATCGAGGACCCTACCGCCGTCGCCTCCTGAGCCACCATGTCGAGGGCTCGCGTCGCTGCTCAGCCGAGCGCCCTTAGGACGAGTCAATCCATGTCGGAGTCGACACCGGAGCTGTCATGGACGCCGTAGACCGCGTCAAATCCTCATCAGAGCTGTACCGGTCGGCTGTGCCTGCCTAGTTTCTGTCATCGCTCAGCATCACCGGAGCCGAGCGGACTGGTTGTCACGAGGTTGTTGTCCAGGGCAGGTTGTTCGATGTGCAGGTCACGCTGCTGCCGCCGGTGTCCATGACGTTCTCCCGGAGTTGCCCGGCGGCTCTCTGTCGGCCGGAGGTGTCGAGGCCGTGGAAGTGGCCGGTGAACGTGTACGTGATCGTGGCGGGTGAGCCCGCGAACATTCCGTTCTGGGTGCTGGTGGCGGTGAACGACCCGTTCGAGGCGATCGTGGCCTGCGGGATGCTGAAGTTGGAGTCACTGGTGCTGCTGCCGTCGCTGCACGAGAGATCAACCGGGGAGACGGTTACGTCCTGGACGTGGTGACGATCGGTTGAGACGTCGAAAGCCACAGCCCCGCCCTGCGAGTCCGCGCCGGAATAGCTTCCAGCGAGCGCCAGCGCCGGTGCCTGCGAGCCCTGCTGATCCCAGGTTGTTGTCCAGGGCAGGTTGTTCGATGTGCAGGTCACGCTGCTGCCGCCGGTGTCCATGACGTTCTCCCGGAGTTGCCCGGCGGCTCTCTGTCGGCCGGAGGTGTCGAGGCCGTGGAAGTGGCCGGTGAACGTGTACGTGATCGTGGCGGGTGAGCCCGCGAACATTCCGTTCTGGGTGCTGGTGGCGGTGAACGACCCGTTCGAGGCGATCGTGGCCTGCGGGATGCTGAAGTTGGAGTCACTGGTGCTGCTGCCGTCGCTGCACGAGAGATCAACCGGGGAGACGGTTACGTCCTGGACGTGGTGACGATCGGTTGAGACGTCGAAAGCCACAGCCCCGCCCTGCGAGTCCGCGCCGGAATAGCTTCCAGCGAGCGCCAGCGCCGGTGCCTGCGAGCCCTGCTGATTCCGAGTTGTTGTCCAGGGCAGGTTGTTCGATGTGCAGGTCACGCTGCTGCCGCCGGTGTCCATGACCTTCTCCCGGAGCTGACCAGTCACGTTGCTGGGCTGAAACCGGCCGGTGAACGTGTACGTGATCGTGGCGGGTGAGCCCGCGAACATTCCGTTCTGGGTGCTGGTGGCGGTGAACGACCCGTTCGAGGCGATCGTGGCCTGCGGGATGCTGAAGTTGGAGTCACTGGTGCTGCTGCCGTCGCTGCACGAGAGATCAACCGGGGAGACGGTTACGTCCTGGACGTGGTGACGATCGGTTGAGACGTCGAAAGCCACAGCCCCGCCCTGCGAGTCCGCGCCGGAATAGCTCCCGGATTGCGGAAACGTGCTGCACGCGTGGTAGGTCTGCGTCTTGGTCACGCTTCGTCCATCGGTCGCGCGGGCGGTGACCGAGAGGACGAATTTGCCGGTGGGGAGTCCGGTGAGCTTGACTGGCCGACTGAGCTGAGCCGCCCCGATCGTCTTGAAGTGTGTGCCGTTGATCTTGACGGTCGCGCCCGCCCAGGTGACGTGCTTGAGCTTGCGAACGTCGAACGTCAGGGTGCGGCCCCGGACGCACCGAGTTGCAGGCGGGAAGACAAACGCTTTGGCGGGGGAGATCGGCGCTCGCTCGTTTCCGCTTGCCGTCGCGACGTAGGTGGACGCTGCGTGAGCCGGCGCTGCGAGCACCCCCAGACAAAGAAGCGCCAAGACGCCAAGCAGTGAGAGGCGCACTAACGACGGCGAGGCCGGCCTGGTCCGGTCGGCGTGTGGGGCCACGAGTGTGCACCCTTGTGCTGACGCGCAGTCGGTTCGCTGGGCCGGGTGCTCTGCTGTTAGATGTGCCTTCATTGCCTGGCTCCTTGCCGGATTTGCCTACGCAGGTCGCTTGGTATGCGCGATACCTACCGACCCAAGGGGGATTCCATGCTCAGACCGCTCTCGAGCTTCGACTTCAGGGCCTGCGAGACCTGCGGTTTGCTGCTATCGCACGCGCTCACAGGGGCAGAGTCGTGCGGTCTTCGACGTCTGCTCCGTACTTGGGGATCAAAGGGCCGGCCATCGCCCTCAGGTCGCTGTGGGAGCCGCACGGCGACGGAAAAGCCAGAGTCGGGCGACCAAGACGCACAGCACCACGACACCCACTGTGTAAAGCAAGAGCCCGGAGCCCGCGCTGACAGTCACGAATCCACCGGTGAGTCCACCGGCGGCCTGCTGCTGAACGTTGTGCAAATCCGACCAGTTCGTTATCGCGAGGAGCGTCAGTATCGCGACGACCGCCGTGGTGCCGAGCAAGCGTCGCTTTGACAGCACTCCGATCAGGAGCGGCCACGCGGCCGCAACGGTGCAGATCACGAGAACCAGGAAGATAACCACGCTGCCGCCACCGGGATGGGATGAGACCGCGACGACCCCGCCAGCGCTCACCGAGGCCCATGGCAGAAGCGAACCGATGAACACCAGCAGCACACTTCCGAGCAGCCACCAGCCGTTCCTGGTCACCTGTCCCCACTGCGGCATTGCCACCGAGATCGATTGGCTCACCGGCGGACTGGATCCTGGCGAGCTGGCAGGGTCGTCGGCCAGCGGGGCCGAAACTTCCTCCTTGACGCTCGTTTCACCGGGGGAAAACCCGAGATCTTCGCCCATCAGCCCCTCCTTCCTCCAAGCCCCGACCAAACGCGGTCCCGGTCTGAACCTGTGTCGGTCGGTTTAGACGAAACGGCTCTGCCCGGACAAGGAGCAATAGTTTGCGATGACGCTACGCCCTGAGGTGCGGTGCCGTCTATAGCCCGTTCGGACCCGGCTGTGAGGCCCGAACGGGCCGGGTGGGGCCCGAACGGACTACCGCCACTGTCGGTGTGCGCCCGCTGGCAATCGGACCACCGAGCGTTTAGATTTGGCGGTGTCAAGCGAGCAGGAGCGCAGATGCCAGCCGAGCGCGATCCAGGTATTGAGCGTCGACGGCCAATCACCGTTGTGCTGGTCGACGACGAGCGACTGATCCGTGCCGCCCTGGTGCAAACGCTCGCCGGTGCCGGCCTCGAGCTGGTCGGCCAGGCCGCGAGCATGGAAGACGCAATCGAGGCCGTGGTGGACATGCGCCCGGACGTCGTGCTGATGGACGTCAAGCTCCCCGACAGCCTCGGCGTTCAGGCGATCGAGCGGCTCAGCCAGCTCGCGCCCGCCTCGCGGATCCTGATCCTCACCCGCAGCGAGGAGAACCGAGTCGTCGAAGCGATCGTCGCCGGCGCCAGCGGCTACATCCTCAAGACCGCGCCACCCAAAGCGATCATCGCCGCCGTCAAAGCCACCGCGTCCGGCGAGGCCGTGCTCTCGCCCCAGATCGCCGGGAAGCTCCTGCAGCGAATCCGTGAGCGCGAGATCCCGATCACCGCCAATGGCGAAGACGCCGCCAATGCGATCCGCGCCGTCCTCACCGAACGCGAACTGGAAATCTTCACTGAGCTCGCCAGCGGCAAGAACAACCACGACATCGCCCGTGAGCTATCGCTAAGCACCAACACGGTCCACAACCACATCGCCAGCATCCTCGCCAAGCTCCACCTCGAGAACCGCATCCAAGCAGCCGTCCAAGCAGTTCGCAGCGGGATTTCCTGATCGCTGGGTCGCTGGGGCATTGCTAGCCAGCCGCGGGATCCGCTCCGGTCCGGCTCTTCAAAGCGACAGTTCGGCGCAGGGCTGACGCGTCCGCGGAGTTTGCGCCTTCGCCACGATCGGGACCGCGCGGGCCGCCGTCGATCACAATCACCTAACCGTTCGACGAGCGAAGCAGTCATCACCCGCATCCTGAAGTGGCCGACGCGCGTTGTCGGTCCCGGACAAAGGCAGCCACACATCATGGCCGCGGCGCCTACCCGCGCGCCCACAGCGCAGGTCTCGACTGGGAATGCGTCGTCTGTCTCGCAAATCGTCAGGAGCAGGGCACTGCTTCGGTCGGCTGAGCGGTAAACCGCGACCTGTCCCCAGAAATGTCCCGAACTTCGTAATTCTGACCCGATCTCAGCGCACTCAGGCAACCTTAAACGCCCTTAGGAACAGGCAAAAGACCTGCATATGGGCAACTTCTAATCCGATGGCCGCAGGTTCGAATCCTGCCGGGGGCGTGGGAAAGTGGCTGGAAACCTGGCCAGCTCCGCCACGTCCACGCAGTCGGAGTGTCGGCCTATGCCCAATTACCTACGAGACGGTCCAAGTTGCGCTGCCGTGCGTGAAGGTGCTCGGCCCGCCGGGCGCATTCTTGTCGATCACATACGCGCACAGCGCCTTGGTGCCCGTGTGGGTAGCGGTGAACCCGTAGGTGTGCTTGATGGCGCCATGAGCGGCGAACTGTTTGAGGGCCAAGTGCGCGTACAGGTTGTTCTCACTTGCGAAGCTGCTGTAGCAGTGGATCGGCGTTCCGTTCGAGTAGCCCCCTTCGAACGCCGCAACGGTGTTGGCCTTGCTGGTGTGGATCCACTTTTGGCTCGCCGTTTGTCCGGAGACCTTCACGTTGTAGGTTGACCCAGCCGCGACGCTGGTCGGCCCCTTCACGGAGATCGTCGATCCGTACGCGCCAGCTAGTGCGTTAACAGCCACGATCAGCGCTACCCCGGCTGCGACTCCCAACGACCGCAGGCCCACCCCGAACGCGTTCCGCATGACTTCCACCCCTAGATTCGCGAGTTGCTACTGCGGCAATACTACCTCCGGGCGTCCATGAGCGGCAATGAAATCCGCTCAGGATGAGACCGCATCGTCCCTTACCGGGCCACGTCGTACGGCTTTATCGGCCACAAGGGAGCCGTGCGGAAGGGCAACGCTGGGCCGGCTGGTCCCGCGTGGCAGTGGCGGCCTTCCCTATCCGCGGAGGGAGGTCACCATTTGCGCTCACGACCCTGGGGAGGGTCTGGCCGGCAGAGGCAGTGGTCGGCGCGGTGGTTGGTGGAAGTTGAAATCGTGCTGGAGATCCCCGAGTTGCGGCGCGTTTTCCCGGACGTCGGGTCGTGGGTCGGGGCGGCCGTCGTTGGCGGGATTGAGGCGTTGACCGCCGAGGAAGTCATCCTCGATGAACTTCAGGTAGGCGTCGAAGCTGAGAACTTGGTGGTCGATGTAGCCGGCACGGGCGTATGGGCTGATCACGAGGCCGGGTACGCGGATGCCGTAGCCGAGACTGTCGATCCGCGGCGGGACGACGTGGTCGTAGAACCCGCCCCAGTCGTCCCAGGTCAGAAAGATCGCCGTGGATTTCCAATCCGGGCCGGACATGATGTCATTGATCAGGGTGGTCACGTATGCCTGGCCATCAGCGATGGAGGCTGACGGGTGCTCGCTATCGGCCTGGTTGGGGATGACCCAGGATACGGCTGGAAGGGTCCCGGCTTTCGCCCGTGCACGGAAGTGGGACACGTCTTGGACATTGTTCAGCTGGTGATCCTGATGGACCGTGTCGAACATCGGGAGTGGGTTCCAGAAGCCGTCGAGATAGACGCTCTGGGGCCGGGGCGAGCAGGCCATGGCCCCGTTGTCGCAGTCCGGGGCCGTGCCATCCTCGAGGTAGTAGCCCCAGCTGACGTGATGTTTGAACAGCAGATAGGTCACGTCAGTCCAGTCATAGTGCTGCGCCGGCCAGGCGGAGAGGTATGGCGTGACCGCGTTCGGCTGCGGATACAGGGTTTGCAAATCGTCGCTGCCGGTGGGATCGCTCTTGCAGGACATGGCGTCAAACGGCTTGCTGCAGTGGGCCGACCAGCCTGAGACCAGGTAGAGATGGTCGACCGCGCTGTAGGACTTGGACGAGGCAAACAGATGGTCGTTCAGCACGAAGTGGCGTGCGTAGGCCCAGTAGTTCGGGATCTCTCGCTGGTCGTGGTAGCCCATCACATCCGTGCTGGCACAGTTGAGGTTGAAGTTGAAGTTGGACGCGGCCCCGCTCGGACAGCCGTGTTCCGCCTGGGCCACAAAACCGTCCATGCGGCCTCCGTCGACGTCGGCTTTCGAGTTGGCGTACGCGTGCGGGCCGCCGCCGTTGACCAGGCTCGGGTTGTGGTAGGGCCGCTGGCAATGCCCTGCCTTCGGGTCAGGGACGCACGGCACCCTGCCATGGTTACCGGCCAGACCAGGAATTCCGTCCGCACCTGGGTAGGTCCCGAAGTAGCTGTCGAAGGAGCGGTTCTCCTGCATGATGATCACGACGTGCTTGATCTTGTGGACGCCGCCGCTGATTGCGGGACGCGCAGCGACGAGCGGCTTCGCGCGCGCGGAGGCTGGCGCCGCCGCGCCTGGGAGCAGCGCGGCGCACGCCGCGGCGACGATGCACAAGACGAGCATCGCGAGGAACAACGGTCGTGCCCTGCCGCAGACCATTCGGTAACAATAGTAAATCTATCGCTTTGATGTAGAAGCTCCGCTGAGAGAGCGCCACTCCGCGCCCGCGGTGCAGCCGGCTTGCCTCGCCGGGATCCGACGGAGACAATCATGGCGATGGCGAATGTGACGTTTGATCGCGACGGGCTCCGGGAGCGGTACCGATGCGAACGCGAGAAGCGGATCCGGGCGGACGGCAACGACCAGTACGTCGAAATCGCGGACGAGTTCGCCGCCTACCTCGACGACCCGTACGCGACACCGGTCTCGCGTCCGGCGCTCACCGACCGGGTCACCGCAGCAGTCATCGGTGGTGGCCTGGCCGGCTTGCTCGTCGGTGCCAGACTCAAGGACGCTGGCGTGGAGGACGTCCGAATCGTGGAGAAAGGCGGCGATTTCGGCGGGACGTGGTACTGGAACCGGTATCCGGGGGCGCAGTGCGACGTCGAGTCCTACATCTACCTGCCGTTGCTCGAGGAGACCGGCTACGTCCCGACGGAGAAGTACGCGCGCGGACCGGAGATCCTGACCCACTGCCGTCGGATCGCCGAGCGCTACGACCTCTACCGTCACGCGTGCCTGTCGACGGAGGTAACCGGCATCGAGTGGGACCGCGATGCGTCGTGTTGGACGGTCCGGACCAATCGTGGCGATCGGTTCAGGGCGCAGTTCTTGGTCATGGGCAATGGGCCGTTGCATCGACCCAAGCTTCCCGGTGTCCCCGGACTCGGTTCGTTCAAGGGCCACTCGTTTCACACGAGCCGCTGGGACTACGAATACACCGGCGGTGACCCCGACGGCAACCTGGAACGCCTGCGCGACAAGCGGGTCGGGATCATCGGGACGGGCGCCACCGCCGTGCAGGTGGTTCCGCATCTCGCCGCTGCTGCCGACCATCTGTACGTGTTCCAGCGCACGCCGTCGTCGATCGACGTCCGCGACAACCGTCCCACGGATCCGGACTGGGCTGCTTCGCTCAGGCAGGGCTGGCAGCGGACACGTATGACCAACTTCACGACGTTGACCTCGGGCGGCCTGAGCGACGTCGATCTGGTCATGGACGGGTGGACCGACATCATCGGCAAGTTCGTGGCGATGTTGCGCGAGGGCAAACGGGCCCAGGGGGTCGGCGGTGTCCTGGAGCTGGCCGACTTCGACAAGATGGAGCAGATCCGGGCTCGGGTCGATGCCATCGTGCAGGACCCGGTGACCGCCGAGGCGCTCAAGCCCTGGTACCGGCAGTTCTGCAAGCGGCCGTGCTTCCACGATCAGTATCTCCACGCCTTCAACCGGCCCAACGTGACGCTGGTCGACACCGACGGACGGGGTGTGGAGCGCATTACCGAAGGCGGCGTGGTGGCCGGGGGCACCCAGCACGAGCTCGACTGTGTCATCTTCGCCACCGGCTTCGAGGTCGGTACCGCTTACACACGCCGTGCCGGCTTCGACGTGCTCGGCTCGCGCGGCACCCCGCTGTCGCAGTATTGGTCCGGCGGGTTGCGGTCGCTGCACGGCATGCATGTGCACGGGTTTCCCAGCATGTTCGTCGTGAGCCACATGCAAGGCGCGTTCACCGTCAACTATCCGCACCTGCTCGACGAGGCGGCGACGCACGTCGCGCACATCGTCCGCCATGCGCTCGACACCGGCCTGCGCGAGATCGAGGTGACCGCCACCGCCGAGGACGAATGGCTGGCGACGCTGGCGGAAGCCGCACGCGACGTCCGTTCCTTCCAGGAGCAGTGCACGCCGGGCTACTACAACAACGAAGGGCAGTCTGACGGCAACGGGTTCTTGGGGAGCTCGTACGGCAAGGGTCCGCTCTCGTTCTTCGAACTCCTTGCTGCATGGCGACAGTCCGGGCAGTTCGAAGGGCTCGAGCTGCGCTCGTGAGCAGCGTCGTGAGCCCCTGATTTAGGATCTTGGGCTCGATGGAGATCCCGCCCGAGGTTCGTTACGTCGCCCGGGACGGGAGGAGCATCGCCTACCAGCGGTTCGGGTCTGGTGACCGGCGGGCGGTCCTGTTCGGTCACATCGGGAATCTCGATCTGTTGTGGTCGGACGCGAGCTTCTATGACGTGATGGTGCGCGCGGCTGAGCGCGTGGAGTGCCTGATGTTTGACCAGCTCGGCTTTGGGCTGTCAGATCCGGTCGATCATGTCCCGACGTTCGAGGAGCGCGCGGCGGACCTGGGTGCGGCAATGGATGCGGCGGGGTTTGAGCGCGCAACGATCTGCGCGATCGGCGAGTGCTGCCTCACATCGATGGTGTTTGCCGCTCAGCATCCCGAGCGGGTCGACGGACTCGTGTTGATGCAGCCGTTCGCGCAGGGGTTTCGTTCGGCCCCGTTCGACGAGCTCGTCGGCTGGGACACCCCGGACCAAGTCGAAGCGTACGACCACGCGTGGCAGGACGTGATCGCGGACTGGGGCCGGGGAGCGTCGCTGCGAATCGACTTCCCGGGGCTGGCGACCCCGCGGAACATGCGTGTGTGGGGGATGCTGGAACGCGCGTGGACGAGTCCCGCGATGCTCCGGACGCTCCACAAGATCGCCTCCACCGCCGACGTCCGCGACGTTCTTCCATCCGTGCAGGCGCCCGCGTTGGTGCTGCGGATGCCGGGCGACAGATTGCCCGAGGCCATCATGCGCCACGTCGCCGAGCGGCTTCCCAGCGGGAGCTACCGGGAGCTCCCGGCGGCTGGCAGCATCGGGGAGTTCTTCGCCGACTACCAGCGGGAGATCGAGCAGTTCATGTTCGGCTCGGTACGCGATGTGGACACCGATCGTTCGCTGATGACTGTTCTGTTCACCGACATCGTCGGCTCGACCGAGAAGGCCGCGCTCCTCGGTGATACCCGCTGGCGTGAGCGGCTTGTGGCGCATGAGCGGATGCTGCGTCGCGAGGTCGTGACGGCTGGGAGTGGTCGCGTGGTGAAGCTGATCGGCGATGGCTCCCTGAGTACGTTCGAGGGTCCCGCCCGAGCGATTCGCTGCGCTGAAGCGGATCTGCGCCGCCGCCGGCGAGCTCGACATTGAGATTCGCGCAGGGCTTCACACCGGGGAGTGCGAGGTGATCGACGACGACGTCGCCGGGATCGCCGTGCACATCGCCGCGCGGGTCAGCGCACAGGCTGGTCCCGGCGAGGTGCTCGTGTCTCGAACGGTCCGCGATCTCGTGACGGGCTCGGGCATCGCACTCCAGTCCCGCGGGGAGCACGAGCTCAAGGGCGTACCCGGCTCGTGGGAGCTGTTCGCCGTCGGCAGCGAGACGGCGCCGCTGCCGGCGCCCGACCAGACGCGCGATCTGCGCGCCACCGACCGGGCCGTCCTGCTCGCGGCCCGGCGGGCGCCAGGCCTACTACGCGCCGCCAGCCGGATCGGCACGCGACGCGACCGCCGCTAGATCCCCGCCTGGCCGAGGCCTCCTCCAGGCAGAAGCCAGATTCAGTGGGATCCAGCCGAGTGTGGGGCCCGGCACCGTGCCAATCAGTTAGTCGCGGTGGCTCTCGACTCCGTCGAGTAGGCGCCAATTCCCCAGGAGCGCCCGCTCGACGTGTCCAAGGAGGCGCTCCTCGTTGACATGGGTGATCAGCGGTTCGAGCTGTTGACGGTCCTCGGCGGCGTGCTCACGATCCAGGACCGCGTGCACGTCGAAATACGCGGTCGCATCACTGTTGGGTGCGGCCCCGTAGTGCTGCAACCAGTCCCGCGCGCTTGGTGTCCGAGATCGCCGGCTGGGATGACTCGATCGCGTAGAGCACCGCCAGAGTTCCTGCCCGATCGCGACTTTCGTCCGCCCACGCGCTGACGCACTGCGTCGTGCCCTCCGCGGGCGCCGTGCTCGTGTCCCCATCGACCGATCGCACGAACCGGTCCCACAGGGCGATGTGGGCGCGCTCGGCCTCCGTGTGCTCGCTGTTGCCCGCAGAGGCGGTTGCGTCGGCCAGCGCCACGACGGCGTGGCGGTATTGGCCGGCGTAGTGAGCGAGTTCCGTGCGAGTGAGCTCGCCGCGCGACCAGCGCAGGTAGAACGGATGTTGCAGCACGTCGTACCGGCGAGAGATGGTCTCGAGGCGATCGAAGAAATCAGGCATCTGTCTCTTCCTCCGGGGTGGGGTCAGCGCATCGTACGGGCTCACAGCCCGAGACCGGGCTGGCGTGCCGCCCGGACGTGGCTGAGGCGAAGACCACTCAATACCGGAACATCGCCCCCAGGAGGTGCGGAGCGACATAGACCTCCCAGACCGCGGCGAGGACGAGGGTGGGGAGGGCAAGCGCGACGGTGACGATTGTCGCCGCCAGCAGATCGTCCCAGTCCCCGCGTCGGCTGGCGGTAACCCACGCCGCCAGCGGGAGAAACAACGCGACGAGTTCGGGCAACGCGTGTGGGAGCAGACCGATGAGCAGAACAGCGGGCGGCGCGTGTAGGGCGGCTGCCGTCTGGGCCACTCCTGTCCCGAGCGCGTATGCCTGCGAACTAAGCGAGAACGCCGTCGCGCAGAGGACAAAACCCATCGCGATCCGCCGGCCACGATCGTGGACCCAACGCACCAGCCCCTTGTGATCCTCGGCCTGCATCGGCAGCGAACTCCCGGCGATGAAGCCGGCCACGCACGCCATCGCGTGCAGCGCCAACACCAGCCCGTTGTGCCAAAGGATGCGACCGATGTCAGCGGGGCCGCCGACGGCGAACGGTGGCTGCTCAAGAACAGCGCCGGTCGATGAGGCGGACGACAGCTGGGCGACGATCCATATGACGAGCAGCAGCACACTGGCCACGACCAGGCTGCCGAGCAGCCAACCGCGCACGACGGGCCACGGCCGTCGACGCCACGCCACCAACGCCCCCCGCGTGCACCGCACACCGTGAACGAAGGCATACGTAGACCCATCCACCCCAAGCACATCGGCGCCACCGAGGCGTTAGTTGAGATCAGCCACTTTCCGACGGACCGGCCGGGGCCCAAGGCGAAGGGGTCGCGGCGAGAACGCCGCTTCCCCTTCGCATGCGTGGGCTTCTACTACGGAGTCGGACAGCTCAGGGCGTACGCGCAGTCGTTGAATGACTGCCCGTCGGAGGCCAGCGCCGACGGTGTCGCCTCGTTGACGACGCCGGTGCCCAGATCGATCTGGGTCGGGTTGCCGGCGGCGATGGTGTGCGTTCCACTCCCGTCGGTATACGTCGACGTCGGACCAAACGGAACGGTCCCGACATTGGCCAGCACGGTCTGCGCGACCAGCGTCGGCGCCTCGAGGATCCACTCGGCGGATGACTTCGTGGAGCTGTAGTTCACGTCCTGGCTCCAGCTCCACTTGCCGGCGTCCGTCAGCGAGACGCTCCACGTGTTGCCGGAGACGTTGCTGATGTTGACGGTCACGTTGTCGCCGGGCGTAACGGTGCAGCTGGAATCGCCGGTGCAGTTAGAGATCGGGGTCTCGCTCGCGGGAAGAAGCTCGTACCACGCCTGGTACTGGTTGCCAAGCAGTGGGTTGCTCGGGAGCGAGTCCTCCTCGACTCCGGCCTGGATCAGATCGCTCGTGTTGTAGCCGCCGATCCCGGCCCAGGTCGCGGCGAAGCCCGGCGGGTCGAGCCCAGCCGACGGAACCTTGAATGTGCTGTTGACAGCCGTGATCCCGCTGCCCGGCGTCACCGCGTAACCAGACCAGTTCAAGCTGGAGGTGGTCCCGCCGTGAAGTGGGAGCTTCTGGCCCTTGTGCGCCGGTATCAACACTCCGCTGGCTGAGCGGGCGTGCGTCCTGGCGGCACTGGCTGCGCCGGCGGTGGCGAACGCAGCGAGGATGACAATCGCCGTAAGCACGCCGCTTCCTACGAATCTACGACCCATCATGAACCTCCCGTGGCACGGCGAGGGTCTGTCCCCTGCCTGGAACTGGCTGAACGCTACACACCTAACGCCGGGGCCGTGCCGGTTCTGTCAGCGTCGAGCGGCGTGTTGTCAGGATGCCGACCGGAGCTCGGAGCGTGCCAGCAGTGCCGCGCCGAGCAGGGTCGCGGCCGCGGGTCGGTATGACTTGGTGACCAGACATCGATGAAAGGACAGCGATGACCGATCCGAAGACCCGAACCCTGGCTCTGCCTGGCGCCACGCTCACCTACGACGTCAGGGAGGCGGAATCCGAAAGCGCCGAGCCGCCCCTGCTGATGATCGGATCGCCGATGGACGCGAGCGGGTTTACGGCGTTGGCTGGCCACTTCCCCGACCGCATGGTCGTGACCTACGACCCGCGTGGAGTCGGACGCAGCCCGCGGGCCGATGGCGTCACGGCGGCCACGCCGGACGAGCACGCGGAGGACCTTCATCGGCTGATCTCCGAGCTCGACGCCGGATCCGTGGACATCTTCGCCAGCAGCGGAGGAGCGGTGAACGCGCTCGCGCTGGTGACCCGGTATCCGCAAGGAGTCCGCACCCTCGTCGCCCACGAGCCGCCCCTGGCGACGGTACTCCCCGATCGCGAGGAGGCGCTGGCGGTGACCGAGGACATCCACGAGACCTACGACCGCGACGGTCTGGGACCCGCGATGGCGAAGTTCATCGCGTTCACGAGCGTCAGGGGACAGACTCCGCCCGACTTTCCGAGCCGCACTCCCAATCCCGCCGACTTCGGTCTCCCGAGCGAGGACGACGGCAGCCGGGATCACCCACTGCTGGGCCCGCACATGACCCACGTCGCCCGCTACGAGCCCGACTTCGACTCCCTGCGCGGCGCATCCACGCGGATCGTGGTCGCGGGCGGCGCCGAGTCCGAGGGAACGTTCCCCTACCGCGCCGCGCTGGCCGTGTCCGAGCGGCTCGGGCCCGAGGCGGTGATCTTCCCGAGCCACCACGGCGGGTTCGGCCCGCAGGGCGATCCGGACGAGTTCGCCGCCACCCTGCGGCGCGTCCTCATGGGCGTCGGCGAAGCAGGTGCGGGTGCGAGCCCATGAAGAGTGGCCCAGCTGGCCGGACCAGTGTGCCCGTCGGGTTGGGCCGCTGGCCGCCGCACTCGCGCGTGATTGGGACCCAATCCGGTGAGCCGGTCACGAACCCCTTGCACGGGGTCAATGAGCACCCCTGGCTGGCGGACGAGACGAAGCAGGTCTTCCCCGGGACCGCCGGTACCTCTACGTGCCCGATCCCGGGCAAGGCCCACTGGTGATCCTGCGCCGTTTGCTGGGGACGCTGCGCGCTACTGCCACCCGCGGCGATGGCGGTCGACGCTGCTGCCAACACGCACACCCCGAGGACGACGGTGATCCTCCGCATCGTGACTCAGTATCCCCCCGAGGCGAAGGGCCCGCAACCCCGAGGCGCGGCTCAGACGTTTCGGTCGAGCGCACCCTCAGGGGGTGAGGCTGGCGAGCAGTTGGTGCGTGGTCGCGTTGAACTTCGACATGTCCCCATACGGGCGAGCGACCAGCATCGCCCCTTCAAGGGTCCCGAGGATGCTCTGCGCGGTCTCGTCGATCGAGCCGGTGACGGTCAGCGTATGGTCCGCTTGACCCTGGGCGAGCACGCCCGAAAGCCAGGCGTGGTTGTCGTCGAAGAACCGGATGACGGAGACGCGCATCTGGTCGGGCAGCGTCTGGTACTCGGCGGCCAGGATTCCGCACATGCACATCCGGTGCCCACGCAATACGTCCGCGTACAGTCCCGCGTAGGCCTCGAGCTTGCCCGGGGCGCCCGGGAGCTCGCGGTCGATCTCGCCGAGTGCCCCGGCAAAGCGCTCGGCGTAGCGATCGATCAGCGCCTGACCGAGCTCAGCCTTGCCCGGAAAGTGGTAGTGGAGGCTCGCTTTGGTGATCCCCAGCTCGCCGGCGATGTCGGCGTAGCTGAAGTTGTTGAAGCCTCGCTGCTGGACCAGCCGCTCGGCGATGTCAAGGATTCGCTCGGCGGTCCGCTGCGGTTTCTGGGGACGGGTGACGGTCATGAACCTCCTCGGGAGCCTTGACATGTTACCTACTAGCAGGTAGGTTCCGCCGAGCTTGCTTACCTACTGGTAGATAGGCAGGCCAGGCGCGACTCGCGAGCGGATCGCGCCCGCTCACCAACTAGGAGGGACCGTATGGGCACCAGCGACGTGAAGCGAGGACGAGATGAGGCATGAAACCGAGCACAAGAGTTTCGGAGAGCCGGACGAGACTCGCGACTTCCCCAACGGACGGGCCGAGATCCTCACGATCGGCGAGGCGCAGATCGGGAGGATGACCTTTGAGCCGGGTTGGCGGTGGTCCGACGACGTCAAACCGATCGCCGGAACCGGTAGCTGCGAGGCGCCGCACTTCCAGTACCACGTCTCCGGCCGGCTGGCGATTCGGATGGACGACGGCGCGGAGATGGTCGCCGGCCCCGGGGACATCACCTCCCTGCCGAGCGGGCACGATGCCTGGGTCGTCGGCGAAGAGCCGGTGATCGTGGTCGACTGGTACGGGGCGAGTAACTACGCGAAGGCCACCTGAGGCCAAGCCTTGAGAGCGGTCCGTCTGGGCTAGCGCGATCGGGGACCGGCCGCTCCCGCCAGGACCTCGAGCAGCTGTCCCCTGGTGGCGGTCCACTGGCGCTCGATGGCCGCGGACGGGTGGCCGAGGAGCTTCAGCAGGGCCAGGCCGCGGATCGCGCTCAGGACGGTCGCCCAACGCTGCGCGGCCTCGCGGGACTCTGGAAAGCCCTGGCCGAAGATGTACATGGCGGTCTCCTGCATGGCCCGCGAGGTCGCTCGCTCTTCGCTCGTGATGACCTCGTGGAGCACCGCGTCGTGGCGGGCGGCCAGGGAGAGCTCGACGACGGTGGCGAAGAGCGGCCCGCTATAGGCCTCGAACAGCACATCCAGACCGGCCTGCACGCGCGCCCGGCCTTCCGGGACGTCTTGGACGCGCTCCCTGACCGCCTCGCGCTGAAGCCGGCCCAGATGGCGCACGGCCTCCATAACCAGCGTCTGCTTGTGAGGGAAGTAGTTCTGCTGGGCGCCCCGGGAAACGCCGGCCCGGCGGGCCACGGCCGAGGTACTGAGGCCCACGTATCCGTTCTCGAGCAGCTCGTCTACCGCTGCCGTCAGCAGCTTGCGCAGCGTCTCCTGGGCTCGGGCCTGCTTCGGCTCGACGATGTTTGACGAAAACGAGGTCACCCACCCAGCCTAACAAAAGTAATCACTGCTGCTTTTTTTGATAGCCTCGTTTTCTTTCCTTCATCACGACTGAAAAGGAATCCCAATGGCCGCCACCGACGCGTTGGTCTACGACGCGATCCGAACGCCCCGAGGCAAGGGCAAGAGCAATGGCTCCCTCCACACGACCAAGCCGGTCGACCTGGTGGTGGGGCTGATGCACGAGATGCTGATCCGCAACGACCATCTGGACCCCAACCGAGTGGACGACGTCGTCTTGGGCTGCGTGTCGCCGGTGGGCGATCAGGGCGGCGACATCGCCAAGACCGCCGCGATCAAGGCGGGCCTCCCGCACACGGTGGCCGGTGTGCAGCTGAACCGCTTCTGCGCGTCCGGCCTGGAGGCCGTCAACATCGCGGCCCAGAAGGTCGCCTCGGGCTGGGAGGACCTGGTTCTGGCCGGGGGCGTGGAGTCGATGTCCCGGGTTCCGATGGGATCCGACGGCGGCGCCTGGGCGATGGATCCCGAGACCAATTACGACACGTCGTTCGTCCCGCAGGGCATCAGCGCCGACCTGATCGCCACGATTGAGGAGTTCAGCCGCGACGACGTCGACGCCTACGCCACGCGCTCGCAGGAGCGGGCCGCCGCGGCCCGTGAGTCGGGCAAGTTCTCCGGCAGCGTTGTCCCGGTCAAGGACCTCAACGAGAACGTGGTGCTCGACCAGGATGAGTTCATCCGCCCGGGCACGACGGTTGAGACGCTGGGCAAGCTCCAGCCCTCGTTCCAGGCCATGGGCGAGATGGGCGGGTTTGACGCCGTCGCGCTGCAGAAATACCACTGGATCGAGAAGATCGAGCACGTCCACACGCCGGGCAACTCGTCCGGGATCGTGGACGGTGCCTCACTGGTGGCCGTCGGCAACGAGCAGACCGGCCAGGACCTGGGGATGGAGCCGAAGGCCCGGATCCTGGCCACCGCGGTGAGCGGCGCGGACCCGACGATCATGCTCACCGGGCCGGCCCCGGCGTCGCGCAAGGCGCTGAAGCGGGCCGGCATCTCCAAGGACGACCTCGACCTGATCGAGATCAACGAGGCCTTCGCGGCCGTGGTCCTGCGGTTCGTCCGCGACATGGACCTGGATATGGAAAAAGTCAACGTCAATGGCGGCGCGATCGCCATGGGCCATCCGCTCGGCGCGACCGGCGGGATGATCCTGGGCACCCTGATCGACGAGCTGCACCGCACCGGCGGCCGCTACGGCCTGGCCACGCTGTGCGTCGGCGGCGGGATGGGAATCGCAACCGTGGTGGAGGCGCTCTAGTCATGACTGAACGGAACACAATTCGCTGGGAGCAGGACGACGACGGGATCGTCACGCTGATCCTGGACGACCCCGAGCAGTCGGCCAACACGATGAACGCCGCCTACGCGCAGTCGATCCGCAGCGCGCTGGACCGGCTGGAGGCGGAGCAGGACTCGATCGCCGGAGTCGTCATCACCAGCGCCAAGAAGACGTTCTTCGCGGGCGGCGACCTGCACGACCTGAAGAAGGTCACACCTGAGAATGCGCACGAGTTCGCGAGCATGGTCCGGGAGGGCAAGGCGGTCCTGCGGCGGCTTGAGACGCTCGGCAAGCCCGTCGTGGCCGGCATCAACGGAGCCGCCCTGGGTGGCGGCTTTGAGATCGCGCTGGCCTGTCATCACCGGATCGTGGTCGACGACCCCAAGGCGGTGGTCGGCTTCCCGGAGGTTCAGCTCGGCCTGCTGCCGGGCGCCGGCGGCGTGGTCCGGACGGTACGGATGCTGGGTATCGCCAACGCCCTGCTCCAGCTCCTGATGCAGGGCCAGCGGCTGAAGCCGGCCCAGGCCAGGGAGCTGGGGGTGGTGGATGAGATCGTGGCCACGCGGGATGAGCTCGTGCCGGAGGCCAAGGTCTGGATCAAGGCCAACCCCGAGGCCCAGCAGCCGTGGGACGTCAAGGGCTACAAGATCCCGGGCGGCACCCCGTCCAACCCCAAGCTGGCTCAGAACCTGCCCGCCTTCCCGGCCAACCTGCGCAAGCAACTCAAGGGCGCGAACTACCCCGCGCCGAAGGCGATCATGTCCGTGGCCGTGGAGGGCGCCCAGGTCGACTTCGACAACGCCCTGGAGATCGAGGGCCGCTACTTCGTCGACCTGGCCAAGGGCCAGGTGGCCAAGAACATGATCCAGGCCTTCTTCTTCGACATGCAGGCGGTGAACAACCGCCCGCGGCCTGAGGGAACCGAGGAGCGGCAGGCCAAAAAGCTGGTCGTCCTGGGCGCGGGCATGATGGGCGCCGCGATCGCCTACGTGTCCGCGAAGACGGGGATCGATGTCGTGCTGAAGGACGTCTCACTGGAGGCGGCGCAGCGCGGCAAGGACTACAGCCAGAAGCTCGTGGCCAAGGGCGTTGAGCGCGGCAAGGTGAGCCAGGAGAAGGGCGATGCCCTGTTGGCCCGGATCACCCCCACCGACAACCCCGAGGACGCGGCGGGCGCGGACATGGTGATCGAGGCCGTGTTCGAGGACCCGAAGGTCAAGGAGCAGGTGTTCAAGGAGATCGAGCCGCACCTGGCGCCCGACGCCCTGTTGGGGTCGAACACCTCGACCCTGCCGATCACCTCGTTGGCCGAATTCGTGGCCCGGCCGGCCGACTTCATCGGGCTTCACTTCTTCAGCCCGGTGGACAAGATGCCGCTGCTGGAGATCATCCGGGGCGAGGAGACAAACGACGAGACGCTGTTTCGCTCGCTCGACTTCGCCAAGCAGATCGGCAAGGTGCCGATCGTGGTCAACGATTCGCGCGGGTTCTTCACCTCCCGGGTGATCGGGACGTTCATCAACGAGGGGATCGCCATGCTGCTCGAGGGCGTCCCCGCCCCGTCGATCGAGCAGGCCTCATCGCAGGCCGGCTATCCGGCCCCGGTGCTCCAGCTCTCGGACGAGCTGAACATGGAGCTGATGCAGAAGATCCGCAACGCGTCGCGGGCCGCGCTGGAGGCCGACGGCGGGACGTGGACCGGGCATCCGGCCGAGCAGGTGATCGACAAGATGGTCGACGAGCTGCACCGGGCGGGCCGCCTGCGCGGGGCCGGCTTCTACGACTACGACGAGAACGGGAAGCGGACCGGTTTGTGGAAGGGTCTGCGCGAGCAGTTCCCCGTCACCGGCGATCCGTCCGAGATCTCGCTTCGGGACCTGGAGGAGCGGATGCTCTTCGCCGAGTCGATTGAGAGCGTCAAGTGCCTGGACGAGGGCGTCATCGAGACGATTGCCGACGGCAACATCGGCTCGATCCTCGGGATCGGCTTCCCCGGCTGGGCCGGCGGGGTGTTCCAGTACATCAACGGCTACGACGGTGGGGTCGCCGGCTTCGTGAAGCGGGCCCGGGAGCTGGCCGAGCAGTACGGAGAGCGGTTCGAGCCGCCGGCCTCGCTGGTGGAGAAGGCCGAGCGCGGAGAGATCTACTCCGACGAGTCGGTGGCCCAGCCGGTCGCGGTGTAGCGGGCTGGCTGTGTGTGGTTAGCTGAGCCTCGGCTGCGGGATCTCGCGGCCGAGGCTCAGTGCTCGCCTCCTTCTTCTTCCGGGCAGCTCATGCGTTCCAGGGAGAGCGGGTCCCGGCGATAAGCTCCGCCAATGACCAGGCGGCGGTCGTGGGGCCTCGGCGTCGTGTTGGCAGGTGCTCTTGCCTGCACGAGTCTGGCGACGGCCGGGCCGGTCGCCGGCTCGAGGACACGCATCTCCCGCCTGGGACGCGGTGCGGAGATGCCCGCGCTGGGCGTGGACGCGCGCGGTGATCAGACGCTGGCCTGGACCGAACAGCGAGGAAATCAGTCTGGGCAGTGGTTCTCCGTTCTGGCGGCCACGCGGCCTGCGGGGAAGCGTTGGAGCGTTCCGATGCGAATTTCGAAGTGGAGTCAGGACCCGGTTGAGCCCGCAGTGGCCGTGGACTCGTCCGGCGCGGCCGTGATCGCCTGGATCGAAGTTGTGCGCGGGACCAGCGGGTTTGTGTCGGTCGTGGAGGCCCGGACACGAGCCGATGCCTTTTCGCGCTGGGGGCACACCGTTCGCGTTGCGTCCTCTCCTGGAAGCCTGGGCCGGCTGCAACTGGGCGTCGACAGCGAGGGACAGGTCACGGCCACGTGGAACACGTACCGGCACGCGAGCTCATCTCTCAAGACCGCCACCGGCCAGATCGTCTCTGATCGGTGGCAGAAGGCCCTCTCACTCGGGCGGGTCTGGTCAGGCGACGTGTCTCCGCAGCTGGCGGTGAACCCCCGCGGCGACGTTCTGGTGGCGTGGCAGAAGCAGGTTGGCCAGACCAATCACCCTCACGAGCCAGCCACGTTGCATCTCGTGGAAATGGTCAGGTACCGTCCTGCCGGCAGAGCATGGGGATCGTCTGCGATCGTAGGCCGATTGTCAGAGCCGGAGTACCTCCCTGGAGGGAGCATCTGGGCCCCGACACCGCCAAACGTGGCTCTGGATGACCAGGGAGGCGCCACCGTCATTTGGCAGTCGCCCCGATCGAGCGGTCTGGCCCTCCTCGTGGCCCACCGTGGTTCGGCGGCACGGCACTGGAGCCGGACCCGGGTGCCGGCAATCAAGGCCTCAGGCCCCGTGATCGGGACGGATGGCGAGGGCGCGCTGACAATCGCGTTCTCTGGCCAGCACGGAATACTGATGGTGACCCGGAGCAGGGATGGAGTCAATTGGTCGCGCCCGGCAGGCGTTCACGATGCTGCGAGCGGTTTTGGCCCCTGGTTGTCCGTCGGACGAGATGGCAACGCGATCCTCACGTGGTTCGCTTCCCACACGCGGATCTTCGTCTCGGTTCGTCGGCGAGCAGGCGGCCGATGGATGCAGCCGACGCTGATAGGCCACGGCGTCTTCCCTCAGGCGGCGCTGGACCGCGCCGGTATCGCCGCCCTGGTCTGGCTCCGGACGCGTCATCGGAGCGCAGGCTGGGTCACCGTCCTGAACGCCACGATCTACCCCACGCGCTGACCAGCGCCGGCGCCGCTACCGCGTCGCCGGCAGCACGGGGAGCAGGAGCCGCGCTGGAGCCGACGCCCGCTCATCTGTAGACGGGCAGCAGCAGCGAGGTGCCTCCGCGTCCACCGAGCCGGACCGTGTTGGTGGCCGGGGACAGCGGCGTGAACGGGGACGCGGCCGGATCGGACGGGTTGAGGTCCAGCGTCCCCGGCAGCGCGTTCGGGAGGTTGTCCGACGTGATCCGGATCTGGAGCCGGTGGCCGGGAGCGAATGTGTACGCGGTCGGGGCGATGGCAATCTGGAACGTGTAGAAACGCCCCGGCTTCAAAGGTTGCGGGGCGGTCAGCTGCTCCAACGGCTCCCGGGGCGTGCTGCCCCGAGCCAGCGCCCGCAGTGAGGCTCGCAGCTGTCCCTCGGCGACGATGCTCTCGCTCCCGTCGGGGGCGACATCCGAGATCTTGGCGAACCAGTCGGTATTGGTGGCGGTCGAGGCGGCGACCAGGTGCAGGGCGATCGGGCCGGCGAGAGTCAGTGGGCGCGTCAGCGCGCCTGTGCGCCAGGTCAGGCCCTGCCCCGACTCAAGGCGCTGGTCGGTGGGGACATACGGTGAGGCGGCCACAGTTCCCTGCTCGTCGAGCGCCATCGAGAAGCCTGCCGACGGATTCGTGAAGTAGCTCTCCTTCGAGGGCTTCGGGCGGCGGGGGGTGATCGTGCCCCGGCCCAGGTACTCGTGCTCGAAGAGCGTCTGCGGCGGAGGCCAGGCGGTCGTGTCGATGTAGTGAGTGGCGGCCTGCTGGTCGTACACCCTCACCCGCGGCAGCTTGGGGACATCCATGCCCATCAGGTAGCGCTGGTCAAAGCGCATCTCCTGGGCCTCGACGTTGTCCACGCCGGGTGGGTTGTCGGTCGGCGCCTCCGGCCCGCCGCAGCCCTTGTGGGTGCATGGTCCGATGTTCAGATAGGTGGCCACACCCCGGTGCTCGAGCGCCTGGAACATCCGGATGTCCCCGGCCTCGAACGCATCGCGCCAGCCGTCCTCGATGAACACCGGGACATCGATCTTGGCCACCTGAGTGATCGGCGAGCGCACCCGGTAGAAGCTGTCGTCGAAAGGATTCTCCAGGTAGGCCAGGGCGACTGGCGCGCCGCTGGCCTGCTCTGCTTTGGCGGTCACCGTCCCGGGGATCATGCCCGGAGCCGTGTTCGGAGTGAGAAGTCCCGGGCCTCCCTGCACCGCGATGTACTGGCCGTCGAAGGACAGCGACACGATCCCGCCGGGGGCGTAAGCGTCGTTGTAGATGTCGGCCAGCGACTCGTCGGGCGCGATCGCCGCCAGGTGCGACGGGTCGGTTTCGGCCGTCTTGACCTGCGTGATCCCGACGTAGGACCCGCCTGACATCCCGACGCGGCCGTTTGACCATCGTCGTGTCCCCAGATACTGGACCAGGTCATACCCGTCGCGGGCCTCACGCGGTGAGAAGTAGTTTTGGTCCAGGTTGCCCTGACTGCCGCCGGTGCCGCGCACGTCCACCACGGCGACCGCGAAGCCCCGTAGGGCGAAGTCCGTCGCGGGAGCGCAGGCGCACGCTCCGTCGCGGCCGTATGGGGTCATGCTGAGGATCACTGGGAAGCGACCCGGCGCCCGCGACTTGCCGGTCCGGGAGGGAAAGGTGACTGTGGCGCCGAGCTTGACCCCGTCGTCCATGGTTATCCACTGCTGCTCGGAATAGGTGGCCGGATACGTGGCCGGCGGCAGCGCGCTCGGGACCGGCGTGGCGCTCGCCGTTCCGGGCAGCAGCGAGAACGCAGCCGCGCAGCACACGCACAGGGACACGGGCATCGACAGCCCGCCGAGGGCAGGCCATCTCAAACGTGCGAGCCGAGGCACGAAGAAACAACGCGCGAGGAGCGAGTTACTTGTAGGGCGCCGGTGCCCCGGGGCCGGACCCGGGCGGCAGCCCGAACGGCACCAGCACGGTGGCGGTCCTGCCGGTCACGATCGTCTCGGCGACCGCCTCGCCGATCGCGGCGGAGTGCTTGAACCCGTGGCCGGAGCAGGCCGAGACGATCGTGACGTTGGCGTGCTGCGGGTGACGGTCGATGATGAACCGGCTGCCGCGCGTGCTCGTATACAGGCAGGGGACGGTGCGCAGCGGTGCGGGACCGACCCACGGCAGGCGCTTGGCGACGTGCCGCTCGTAGAACTGCGCAGCCCGATCGCCCAGCTCCTCGCGCCAGCGACCATCGGGGTCGACGGTCGCGCCGTACACCTCCGTGGCCAGCTTCACGCCGCCGTCCGGACCGTCCACGGCCGGAAATCCGTAGAAGCCCGTGCCGTGGGCGAACTCGTCCTGGTCGCCGTCGACCCCCCAGACGAAGACGGGCATGTCCCGCAGAGCCTTGTAACCACGACGGATCGGGAACCAGTGAAGGCACTGCGGCTGGATCGCGAACCTGGACCCCGCCTCCGGCCACAGCTTCGTGATCCATGCCCCGGCGCACAGGACGAGCTGTGCCGCCTCAAGTCTTGCCCTGGCGGTCGTGACGGCGACGCTCGTCGAGCTCGCATCCCACGACAGGACCGGCTCGCCCACGTGCAGCTCTGCGCCGGCCGCCCTGGCGAGTCTCAGCTGGCCGGCCACAGCCGCCTCGGGCCGTACGTAGCCCGCCGCGGGCTCGAAGTAGGCCTCGGTGTTCCGTCCGGCGCCGAACATCGGGAAGCGCTCCGTGAGTTCGGCATTGGACAGGTTCTCGTGAGCGATCCCGTACTGAGCCGCCGCGGCTCGGGTCTCGGCCAGAAACTGGTTGTCCGGGTCGCCCAGGACCAGCCCACCGGTTTGATCGAGCAGCCTGGTTCCGGTCTCCTGCTCGAGCTCCCGCCACAGCTCGTGGGATCGCCTGACGAGCGGAACAAAGTCGGCGCCCTCGCCGATGGCCAGCCGGGTGATCCGGGTGTCCCCGTGGGTCGACCCATGCTCGTGCGGCGGCTCGAATTGGTCCAAGCCGATCACGCGGAGCCCCCGCCGGGCGAGCCTCAGCGCCACGGCGCTCCCCATCGCGCCGAGTCCCAGCACGATCACATCCGCTCGATCCACAACCGTCACGCTGCCAGAGACCCCGGCGGGCACGCGACGTGAGGCGATCGCCAGCGATCCCTATCCGCGCCGAACGACCTGGCTATGAGGAGCGTTCCACCAGGGGTCGTTCCTGGCCAATACGCGGATCCCCGGTCTGGCCGGCGGCGGTGCACGCGTGAGCCGACCGACACGAGACCGCCAACAGCAGGCCCGAGGCCCGCCGGGGCGCCCATTGGACCGACCAGCGGCGACCGTTCCAGCGTTCCGCGAGCGGAGCACTGTTGTCAAATCCCCTGAGGCTCTGGCCCACCGCCGTGCACGAGTGGGCCGAGGAGCACGACACTCCGTGAAGGATCGTGAACTGGCCGCCGGTGGCCGCTCTCTGGAGTGACCAGCGGTGGCCGTTCCAATGTTCTGCCACAGCGGGGCCGGTGCCACCAATGTCCGCGGTGCCCCCGTATCCGACAGCCGTGCACGCCTGGGCAGCGGGGCATGAGACCGACAGCAGCTGAGTGCGGGCGAGGTCGGTGCCTGCCGGGCGCTGGATGGCCCAGAGATGGCCATTCCAGCGCTCGATCAGCGGCAGGCTTTCGTTTCCGCCCCCGATGCTTCTGGAGCCCACGGCGGTGCATGTCGTGGCCGACGGACAGGACACGCCCTGCAAGGAGTTGGAATGGGCCCCGGCGGCGTCCGGCGTTTTCTGGATGGACCAGCGTTGGCCGTTCCACCGCTCGGCGAGGGCCAGATCGCGGTGACGCGCCCGATCGAGGTAGGTCCCCACCGCGGTGCACCTCAGCGCCGAGGAGCACGAGACCCCGTACAGGTACCAGTTGTTCCCGCGGGGGACCCTCTGGATCGACCACCTACGGCCGTTCCAGCGCTCGGCCAGCGGCTCAAAGCGACCAACACTGCTGTCGTCGGTCTCCCCGACCGCCATGCACATCGTGGCCGAGGGACAGGACACTGCGACCAGAGAGCTGTCGGGCGTGCTCTGGGGATCGGGAGTTGGCTCGACCGACCAGCGATGGCCGTCCCACCGCTCCGCCACCACCTGGCCAGAGCCTCCGAATCCCTTGGCCTGGGATCCGACGGCGGTGCAGGCCTGGGGGGAGAAGCAGGCCACGCCCGAAAGGATGCCGTGACGTGCCGGCAGGTTTTGCCGCTTCCAGCCACCCGCCGCGGCCTGAGCCGCCACCAGCGCCACGACGGCTACGACCGGGACAGCGCCCCACCAAGCACGAGAAATACGGACCACGGACGGTCACTGACACTACGCCACCCTGCGAGAACTACCAGCACCAGCCAGGGACTGGCGAGCGAGGACGTACCGGTCATGGATGTTCGGCGGCACGGCTCGTCGTCTCTGGGGACAGAGGTGCTGCGGGAGCTTGTTCCGGGGACATGTGTCCTACCCTGTCGTCGTGAGCTCCGAGATCCTGTATGTGTCCAAGCTCGTCCGGCTGCCCCTCGTGGCCGCGGACGGATCAGACGTCGGTCACCTGGTCGACCTGGTCATCGACCTGGGCGGAAGGCCCCCGAGGATCACCGGGTTCGTGGTCCGTGTGGGGCGGCGCAACGTGTTTGTCGGGGCCGGGCGTGTGGGCGAGATCTCAGGTGAGGGCCTAAGGCTTCGCCGGGGCTCGATCAACCTACGCCAGTTCGAGCTGCGGCCCGGAGAGCGACAGATCGTCGCCGAGGTGTTCGGCGAGCGGCTGCGCACCGAGCGGGTGGTGGACGTGGGCATTACCCCGGCTCCCGAGCCGTTCGCCTGGGAGGTGGCCACGGTCGCTGTCGGAGTCCGCGGGCTTCGGGGCCGGCGGCGGCCGCCGCGAGTGATCGACTGGAGCGAAGCCGGCGAGTTGTTCGCCGATGAGCGGTCGATCGACCGGGAGGCGGCCACGCTGGGCGGGCTGCACCCGGCCGAGATGGCTGCGGCGATCCGGAAACTGCCGCTCACGCGGCGCAAGGTCCTGGCCGCCGCGCTGGAGGACGAGCGGCTGGCCGACCTTCTGGAAGAGCTCACAGAGGAGGAACAGGTTCGGCTGGTGGAGGGCCTGGACCAGGAGCGTCTGGCCCGGGTCCTGGACGAGATGGAGGCCGACGATGCGGCCGACCTCCTGGCCGAGTTCTCGGCCAGCCGGCAAGCCGAGCTGCTGGGAGCGATGGACCCCGAAGAGGCCGAGCCGGTACGCCGGCTGCTCACCTACGAGCCCGACACCGCGGGCGGCCTGATGACGCCCGAGCCGGTGATCCTGGATCCGCACGGCACCGTGGCCGAGGCGCTGGCCCGGATCCGCGATCCCGATCTCCCCGTGCCGCTGGCCGCGCAGGTCTTCGTGTGCCAGCCGCCGCACGAGACGCCGACCGGTCGCTACCACGGGGTGGTGGGCGTTCAGAGGCTGCTGCGGGAGGCGCCCGGCAAGCCGCTCGGCCGGTGTCTGGACGAGGAGTGGGAGCCCATCGCGCCGGACCTGAGCGATCGGGAGGTGGCCGTGCGGCTGGCGGCATACGACGTCGTCGCTCTGCCGGTCTGCGACTCGGCCCGGAGGCTCGTGGGCGCGGTTACGATCGATGATGTGCTGGATCGCGTACTGCCGGCCGACTGGCGAATGACCCGAGCGGAGGCGTGATGCCAAGACAAGACGACCTGGATAAGCCGCGCGGCACCACCCCGCGCCGCGCACCCGACGCCGAGGCATTTGGTCCGGCGGCCGAGCGGTTCGCCCGCTTCTTCGGCACGCCGAAGTACCTGCTCTGGCAGACCGTGCTCGTGCTCGCCTGGATCGCCATGAATGGCGTCGTGTGGTCGCTGCGCTGGGATCCCTACCCATTCATCCTGCTCAACCTGGTGTTCTCCACCCAGGCGGCCTACGCCGCTCCGCTGATCCTGCTGGCTCAGAACCGGCAGGCCGACCGGGACAAGGCGGAGACGGAGCGTGACCGGGAGCGCAACTCGCGCGCGCTGGCCGACATGGAGTTCCTGGCCCGGGAGATTGCCGGCATCAGGTTGGCGCTGGAGCAGAAGGCCGACCGCGAGGACGTTCTCGACGCAGTCGACCGCCTGACCACAGCCGTCGAGAGCCTGCCCGAGCGCACC
>CAVPKV010000027.1:0-19576 GCA_963705785.1 uncultured Solirubrobacterales bacterium
GGTCAGGGGCGTGCCCTGGCGGCTCACGGTCCGCTCGGGGCCCCGGGTCAGTCGGACCCGGTTCGACACGTTGGATGAGGCACTGGCGGAGCTCCGGGCTCGAGCCAGCGAGTTGAGTGAGGGCGCCCCCCGCCAGCCCGTGGACGCAAAGATCCGTCGCTTTGACCCCGTCCAGCTGGTGGTCGCTCGGTTCGAGCTGGCGGGACCGCAGCGACTCTCGCCCAGCGTCCAGGCGGGGGTCGATGTTCGGGGCGACGGATCGATCGAGGCGTTCATGGGACGCCTTCGTCGCCGCGTGGTCGAGCAACGCGGCAGTCAGGACGCGTACACGGCGCTCCGACGGGCCATCCTGGAGAAGCTCTAGCTCAGCACGAGCGTCGCCCCGTGCCGGCGCAGCCAGCGGACGTGGCGTCGATAGTCAGGGCAGCGACGAGCCACCAGGCTCCAGAACTTAGGCGAGTGGTCCATGACCTCCAGGTGGCAGACCTCGTGCCAGACCACGTAATCCAGAACCGGCTCGGGGGCCAGCAGCAGCCGCCAGTTGAAGCTCATCGTCCCCGACCGCGAGCAGCTGGCCCAGCGGCTGGTCTGGCCACGAATGCTCAGCCGCTCGTAGGACGTGCCCGTTCGGGCGCAGGCCCGATCCAGCCGGGCGAGGATCTCGACGTGGGCCGATCGCCGGTAGAAGCGCTCGAGCGCCGGCACGCGCTCCCGGCCGGCGGGCACCAGTAGCTCCGTCCCGCGGAGGTGCACCCGGCTCCGGCCCGGCTGGACCACCACCGTGAGGGTGTGGTCCAGGTAGGGCAGCGTGTCCCCGCGCGCCGCCACGACGGCCCGAGCCTGTTCGACCTCTCTAAGCCGGCGCTCGATCCATGGACGGAGCTCGGCCACGGCGGCCTCCGCCTCATCCAGCGGGGCCCGGGACGGAAGCACCACCTCGACCCCCCGGGCGTGATCGACCGCCACCCGAACGCGCCGGGCTCGGGCCGAGCGCCGGACGCTGTAGGCGATTACCTCAGGCACGGCGAACACAGTACGGTCCGGCTCCGATGCCTTCCTTTCCGAGCCTGGACGCTCCGCTGAGCGACGGTGTAGTGGCGCTGCGCCGGTCGACCGAGCGGGACATCCCAGAGATCCTGATCGCCTACCAGGACGATCGTCAGCTCCACGACACGCTCGGCGAGGACCGGCCGCCGAGCGGGGCTGTCCTCGGGTCGAGGGCCGAACGGGCCACCGACGAGCTCCGGGCCGGACGGCTGCTGACGCTGACGGTCCTCCAGGAGGGATCCGATGTCTGCCGCGGGGAGGTCCGGATCGCCGATGTCGACTGGGAGAACCGGCGGGCGGTGCTGCGGGTCTGGATCACTCCGGCCCTCCGGGGCCAGGGGCTGGCCAGGCGGGCCCACGCCCTGGTCTCCCACTGGTTGAGCCGCGAGTCCGGACTGGACGCGGTCTGCGCCAGCGGTCGCTGAGCCCGATGGCCTATTGGCGGGTCAAGCTCCCCCCCGGCGTGCGGACTCCGTTTGAGGTCTACGTCAACGGCGTGCCCCAGGAACTCGGGGTCGACTACGAGGTCTCGGGCGGCGAGCTGTTGTTCGAGCGCGAGTTGGTGCAGCAGAAGCTGGGAGCCTGGGCCTGGTTCATGGGCTTCTGGGGGATCGGTACCTACAAGCGCAACGACGAGGTCGATGTTCGCTACGAGGCGAACGGCCAGCCCAGGGTGGCCCAGGGCATGGCCATCATCCCGCCCGAGTAGCGGCTAGTCAGCCGCGGTCCGGACGACCTCGCGCCGCACCCAGGGCCGGAGCAGCTTCAGGGCCGACAGGATGGCCCGGGTGGCCGGCGAGCGGTTGAGCGTGTAGAAGTGGATGCCGGGCGCTCCGCGGGCCAGCAACTCGGCGCACTGGAGCGTGGCGTAGGAGACGCCGAGTTGGAGGACCGCGTCAGGGTCGTGGGCGCGGGATTCGAGCTGCTCGAGCAGGGCCGGCGGGATCGTGGCTCCGCACATCCCAGTCATCGTCTTGATCTGTCCCGCATTGGTGACGGGCATGATCCCGGGGATGATCGGCACGTCAATCCCAGCCGCTCGGGCCTCCTCGACGAAGTGGAAGTAGAGCTCGTTGTCCAGGAACAGGTTGGTGATGAGGAACGTCGCGCCGGCTTGCACCTTCTCACGCAGGAATCGCAGGTCGTGGGTCAGGTCGGGCGCCTCCGGATGAATCTCCGGGAAGCACGCGGCACCGACGCAGAACGAGTACTGCGAGGAGATCAGCGTCGCCAGCTCAGTCGAGTACCGCAGTCCCTGGGGGTGGGGCCGCCACTCGGTCTCTCCGCGCGGCGGATCGCCCCGGAGCGCCAGCACGTTGTCGATCCCCGCGGCCTGGATCCCATCCAGGATCTCGTGCAGCTGGTCCCGACTCGAGCCGACGCAGCTCAGGTGGGCCATGGCCTCGATCCCCAGCTCCTGCTTGATCCACTTGGTGATCTCGACGGTGCGCTCGCGCGTTGACCCCCCCGCCCCGTAGGTCACGGAGGCGAAGTCGGGCTCCAGCGGACGGAGCGCCTCCAGCGAGCTCCGGAGCGTCTGCTCGCCTGCCGGCGTCTTCGGAGGAAGAACTCGAACGAGAAGACCGGCTCCTCGGCCGTGGCCAGGATCTCATCGATGCGCACGAGGTCGGCGACTGTACAACCTTGACACGAGCGTGTCAAGGTTGGGGTGTGTGGGGTGTGTGGGGTGAGCTCGCGGCGGCCGGGGGCGGTGCGGTAATGCGGATTGCGCGCCGGGACTGGCGCTCGGCCCCCCACGCGCGGCCTGGTCGAACGACAATTACCTCACAAAGCGCCGAATCCGCGCTGGGCCGCGTGAGGTTGCTGCGCCTATAGCGACCTAACCTCCCTGAGCGCTGCCTGGTCGGCGAGCTTTGTGACGTCGTGGTTGAGGCTCGGCACGGTGGCGCAGCCAGGGCCCGGCGGCCGGCGTTGCATCGCCGGTGTGGCGCCGTCGCGCCGCGCCACCTAGGCCCGCCGCGCCGCCCCACCTAAGCCAGCCGCCACCCCACCGTCTCGCCATCCGGCTCCCGAACGACCCGACCCTCGCGCTCCAGATGCGTCAGGTAGCACAGCGTCTCCTGGAGAAACCACGAGGCGTTGGCCTCGGAGAGCGGCTGACCGTGGACGGCGCCGGCGATGGCCACGGCCAGCTTGGGCTCACTGCCCAGCGCTCCCAAAACCGAAGCCAGTCGCTCGGCGACCAACTCCCGGGAGCCCTCGATATGCCCGTGGACGTCCACGAATGGCCGCCCGTGGCCCGACAGGCCTAGGCGGGCGTCCAGCCGGTCGACGACATCCAGCGAGTTCAGGAACTCACCGACCGGATCGGGAGTCCAGCCGTAGTCGTAGAAGAGCGAGATTCGCCCGAGCACGTGATCGCCGGAGATCAGAACCCGGCGGTCCGGCTGATACAGGCAGACGTGGGACGGCGCGTGACCCGGCGTCTCGTACGCGGTCCAGGGGCCGAGGTCGGTCTGAATCTGGACCCCGTCCACGAGAGGCCGGTCGGGCTCGACGACCCGGGCCACTCCGGTATTGCGCTTCTGGGCCGACGAGCGCTCGGCGTAGCGCTCGAGCGCGGCGCTTGGCACGCCGCTCTGCCGAGCCACCTCCAGGCGCTGGGCCAGGATTGCCTCCCAGTCCGTGGCCGCCCGGGTCCCGTGCTGGTGGTTCGGATGCATCCACAGCTCGCAGCCAGCCCGGTCCATGATCGGCGCGGCCTGCCCCCAGTGGTCTGAGTGGGCGTGGGTACAAGCCACCAGCCGCACGTGCTCGAGGCGCAGGTTGACCTGGCTCATGGCCCGCTCCAGCTGGGCCAGCGAGCCGGGCTCGTGCATGCCCGTGTCGATCAGGACCACGCCCGAGCCGGCGGCGATCGCCCAGGCGTTGCCGTGCGGGACGCCGGGCCAGGGGAGGGGCAGCCGCAGCCGCCAGAGGCCGGGAAGCACGCGCTCGCCCCGTCCCAGCTCGCGGTGGGCCTTCATCCGGTGGCCGGGAAACGGAGGGTTGGGCGCGTGGGCATGGGGGCGGACGATATTCGCGCCGCGTACACTGCGCCGGTCCCATGGCCTCCGCGACCGAGATCGCCAAGCGCTACTTCGCCGCCCTGGACGCTCACGACCTGGACGAGGCCACGGCGCTGTGGGCTCCCGACGCGGTCGATCGACTCGTCGGCGGTCAGGAGCAGGTTGGTCCCGACGGCGTGCGGGCTTACTTCGGGGCCGTGTTTGCAGCCTTCCCGGACTTCTCCCTGGAGGTCCTGGAGTGCACGACCGCCCGCCAGCGGACGGCGGTGCGGTGGCGGGCTCGCGGGACGTTCGCCGGGCCCGGCCTGTTTGAGGGCTTCACGCCCAACGGCGCTCGGCTCGAACTCGAGGGGTGCGATGTCCTGACCGTGTCCGACGAGAAGATTCAGCACAACGACGCCTACCTCGATTCCGGCTCGATCGCCCGCCAGCTGGGTGTCCTGCCTCCTGTGGGCTCCAAGGCCGAGGCGCGCCTGCGGAAGCTCAACAACCTGCGGACCCGCCTGGCCGCTCGCGTCCAGGCGGCCGAGCCCGAGCGGATCGCCGATGGCGTCTGGCTGGTGCGCGGCGGCTTCCCGTCCAAGACGATGAACGTGTACCTGCTCGAGGACGACGGGGGGGTGACGGTGTTCGACGCCGGGATCTCCGCCATGACCCCGGCCGTCCGAGCGGCGGCGGCCAGGCGGGGCGGGATCAAGCGCGTCGTGCTGGGGCATGCGGACGCGGATCATCGTGGTTCCGCGCCAGGCCTGGCGGCGCCGGTCTACTGTCACCCAGCCGAACGGCAGGCCGCTGAGTCTCCCGAGCCGATCCGTCCGTACTTCGACTTCTCAAAGCTCGCTCCCCACGGCCGGCTGCTGCTGTCCCGTCTGCTCCCGGTGTGGGACGGCGGTCCCGTGACGGTCGCCGGCACGATCACCGAAGGCGAGGAGGTGGCGGGTTTCCGAGTGGTCGAGCTGCCAGGTCACGCGCCGGGGCTGTTCGGACTGTTCCGCGAGGCGGACCGGGTGGCGCTGGTCTCGGATTGCTTCTACACGTTAGATCCGCAGACCGGCATCAAGGGCCCCGCTCGGGTTCCTCATCCGGCCTTCAACATCGATACGGACCAGGCTCGCGAGTCGATTGAGAAGCTCGCCGGGCTGGAGCCGTCGGTGGCCTGGGCGGGCCACGCCGACCCGGTCCGGGGCGACGTGGTGGCGCAGCTCAAGCGAGCCGCGCTGGCCGCGTGATCGATCCGGACGCCTTCGCGGCACTGCTGTGCGACTGGTGCCTGGAGGTCCGCCCGGGCCAGCAGGTGATGGTCGTGGCCGGGACTCTGGCCGAGCCCCTCGTGACGGCGCTGCACCGGGCCATCCTGGACCGCGACGCCTGGCCGCTGCTTCGGATGTCGCCGCCGGGACTGCCCGAGGACTTCTACGCCCACGCCCAGGAGCGCCACCTCGACGAGCACGCGCCGCTGGCCCTCAAGGAGCTGCAGGGGCTCGACGGCTGGGTGCGGGTCGACGCGCCGGCCAACACCCGGGCGCTGTCCGGCGTCGATCCGGCGCTGATGGCCCGGGTGGCTCGAGCCGCGGCCCCGGTGCAGGAGACCAGGATGGGACTGCGCTGGTGCGCCACTCTGTGGCCCACAGCTGGGCTGGCCCAGGAGGCCGGGATGAGCCTCGAGGAATACGAGCGCTTCGTAGCCCAGGCGCTGTTTCTGGACCGAACCGATCCGGTGTCGGCCTGGGAGGAACTGTCGCGGGGCCAGGCTCGGCTGGTCGGGCGGCTGGCCCAGGCTGACGAGGTCCGGATCCAGGCCGAGGGGACCGACCTACGGCTCGGCGTCGGCGGGCGGACATGGATCAACTCCGACGGGCGCACGAACATGCCCAGCGGCGAGGTCTTCACCGGTCCGCTCGAGGACTCGGTCACGGGCACGGTCCGCTTCACGATCCCGTCCAACCACCGAGGAGCGCAGGTCGAGGACGTCGAGCTGCGCTTCCAGGACGGTGAGGTCGTGGACGCCCGAGCGGGTCGTGGCGATGCCCGCCTGCAGGCCGCCCTGGCCACCGACGCCGGAGCCAGGAGGCTCGGAGAGCTGGGGATCGGGACCAACATCGGGGTGGACCGGGCCACGGGCAGCACCCTGCTGGACGAGAAGATGGCCGGGACGGTCCACCTGGCGCTCGGGCGCTCGTATCCGGAGACCGGAGGGGTGAACCGGTCGGCCGTTCACTGGGACTTGATCTGCGACCTCCGCGACGGCGGCCGGTTGTCCGCCGACGGCGAGGTGATCGATGTCTCAACCGTGGTCGGCGCAGTCAAGTAGCGTGGGGTAAATGCGCCGAACGAAGATCGTGGCCACCATCGGGCCGGCGTGCCGCGATCCTGAGACGTTGGCCCGGATGGTGGACGGCGGGATGGACGTGGCCCGGCTCAACTTCTCGCACGCCAACCGAGAGATTCATGCCGAGAACGCCGACCGGGTTCGCGAGGCCGCCTCGCGGGCCGGCCGCCAGGTGGCGATCCTGCAGGATCTCCCCGGCCCCAAGATTCGGATCGGGCGCCTGACCGACGACATCGCTGAGCTCAAGCCCGGTGATGAGCTGGTTCTCTGCTGCGGCAGCGACGAGGTGGGCAACGAGCACCGCATCTCCGTCAGCTGGGGCGGCCTGGCCGCCGCGGTGGACGAGGGCGACGTCATCTACCTGGCCGATGGGGCGATCCGGCTCCGGGTGCAGAGCATCGATATGGGTGCAGGCGAGCTCCAGACCCTGGTCGAGATCGGCGGGTCGGTGGCCTCGCGGCAGGGTCTGAACATCCCGGGGTCCACCCGAGGGCTGCCCGCCGTTCCCGAGGAGGACCTGGACATGCTGGCCTTCGGCGAGAAGATCGGGGTGGATGTCGTGGCGCTGTCGTTCGTGCGCACGGCCGAGGACGTGACCAGCGTGCGCGGGCACACCCGGCTGCCGCTGGTGGCCAAGATCGAGAAGCCTCAGGCTGTGGACGCAGCCGAAGAGATCATCCGAGCCGCCGATTGCGTGATGGTGGCCCGCGGGGACCTGGGGATCGAGCTGCCGATTGAGGACGTCCCGATCGTCCAGAAGCGCCTGCTCCGCGTGGCCGGGCGCCTGGCCAGACCGTCAATCACAGCCACCCAGATGCTCGACTCGATGGTCGCCTCCACCCGCCCCACCCGGGCCGAGGTGGCAGATGTGGCCAACGCGATCCTGGACGGCACCGACGCCGTGATGCTGTCCCAGGAGACGGCCGTCGGCGCCCACCCCGTGCTGACGGTCGAGATGATGGCGTCGATCGCCGAGCGGACCGAGAGCACGGCTGACTACCAGACCTGGAACGAGCACAGGGTCAGGCGTGACACCCGGGACCCCGCCTACACGGTGGCCTACATGGCGTGCGCGGCCGCCCGCGAGCTCCACCTGGCGGCGCTGGTCGTCCCCACCCTGTCGGGGCGCTCGGCTCGGCTGATCTCGGCCCACCGCCCGGAGGTGCCGATCTTCGCCCTCTCCCCCGGTCGGGAGACCGTACGCCGGTGCAGCTTCATGTGGGGCGTCCAGGCGGGTTCAATGCGCCGTCACGAGGTCACCGAGGCGCTGATCGCCGATGCCGCGCGGCGGGTGGTGGAGCTCGGGTGGGTGAAGCCCGGGGCCAGGGTGGGCATCACGGCGGGGCTGCCCAGTGGCCGGCCTGGGACGACCAGCCTCATGCAGATCCAGGAGGTTTAGAGGTTGTCTCAGAACTCGACGGCGCGAGGGGCTCTGAGACAGCCTCTTAGGACGATCGCCCGCCGGTCCGGTCAGCGGACCGACTGGCCGGCCTGGCTGCGGCCGTAGAAGCTGGCCTCCTGCCGGCCCATCTCAGTTGCGGGGTCATCGCCGTAGAACCATTCGCGGGCGATGCGGTGGAAGTTGCCCCGGGCGTGGAGCTGGGACAGGACGGCCAGCGTGAGCACCTCCATCCGCCGCCCGAAGATGTGGTCCGGGGGCGCGGACTCGTGGCGCAGCTGCCCGAAGTACTCCGACCGCGGGTCGCTCATGTCGATCAGGACCTGGGTCGCGTATTCCGGGGTCAGCTCGACGTACTCATCCACCGTGTACCAGGACGTGGCGGCTCGGAAGTGCTCGAGCACCCGGTCGCGGTCGAACTTCTCGGGCTCTGGGAAGAACCCCGTCTCCGTCCCCAGTCGCATGATCGTGTCCGCGTCGCCGGCGATCACCGCCCGGGCCACGTCCATCTCCAACTCGACCGCGCCCGGGGGCATCCGCTTGAACAGGCCGAAGTCGAGGAATGCCATGCGGCCGTCCTCGAGCAGCATTGAGTTGCCCGGGTGCGGATCGCCTGAGAACTGGCGGTGGCGGTACAGGCAGCCGAAGTAGAACCGGAACAGGATCTCGCCCACCCGATCGCGCTCCTCCTGCGGGTAGGTCTTGAGCTCTTCAAACCCCATTCCGTGGACGTACTCGGAGACCATGACCCGCTGGCGCGACAGTGAGCTGACGACCTCCGGGATCACGATGAACGGGTGGCCACGGAAGATCCTGTGGAGCGATCGCTGGTTGTCCGCCTCCAGCTCGTAGTCCAGCTCCTCCTCAATCCGGTTGCGGATCTCCTCCCCGATGGCCTGCGGATCCATCCCGGGGGCGATCCGCTTTAGCACCCGCAGAATCAGCCCCAGGTTCTGCATATCCGCTCGAACGGCCGCGTCGACGCCCGGGTACTGAACCTTGACGGCCACCTCCTGGCCGCCCAGCTTCTCCACGTCCTCCCGCAACCTGGCCCGGTACACCTGCCCGATCGAGGCCGCCGCGATCGGCTCCTCCTCGAACTCCTCAAAGACGTCTCGCAGCGGCTCGCCGAGCTCCTGCTCGATCACCTTGCCCATGTCCCGGAACGTGACCGTGGGGGCGGCGTCGCGGAGCTTGCCCAGCTTGCGCTGAAACTCCTCCCGGTACTCCTCTGGCACCAGGCCGACGTCCAGAAAGCTCATGACCTGCCCGAGCTTCATCGCCGCCCCCTTCATGTGGCCCAGGGCCTCCACGATCTGCTCCGCGGCCTCGATGTGCCGGCGCTCCAGCGCGGCTCGGCGGCCATCCTGGGTCCGGGCCACGTTGGTCACGTGGGTGCCCGCCTGTCTGATGGCCTGACCCGCGGCCAGCGAGCCGATCTTGGCCGTTCGCCCCACGCGCGAGGTGGGGATCTTGTCCTTCGCCACCGCCGCCCTCCTAGTTCTGGATACCGCCGCCCGTCGGCTCCTCGGCGGCGCCGATGCCCCTCTGCACCTGGGATCCCGGGACGATGTCGTCGCTGCCGTCGGGCCAGCGGACCCAGGCCTTATGACCGCCATCGTAATCGGTGGCCAGCAGGATCAGGGTGGCCGGCTTCCCGAACGCGGTGCAGGCTCCTGGCCCTCCGGGTCCTCGCCGCGCCAGATCCGCACAAACGGGTTGTGGGCGAGCTCATCGGCCACGGTCGTCGGGTCGGTGTGGCCGGGATGGATCCGGGTGGCCTCCGGCAGCGTCAACAGCTTGTCCATGATTGAAGTCTTGAGATCGGAGTAGGTCGTATGCCCCGGCGCCCGCACGCCCCCGACCGAGCCCTTGAACAGGGTGTCGCCGGTGAACACGTCGGTTCGATTCACCACCAGGGACAGCATCCCGGCGGTGTGCCCCGGTGTGTGCAGCGGCTCGATCTCAAGCGCTCCGCTCAGGATCGTCTGGCCGGGCTCCATCGTCCCGGTGGCCCCTGCGACGAGCTCCCGCTCGGCGGGATGGATCAGGACCTCGGCCTGCGGGTATTGCTCGCGTACTGTCGCCAACTCCGCCACGTGGTCGTGGTGGTGGTGGGTCAGAAGCACGTGGGTCAGCTCCAGGCGCATCCGGCCGAGGACGGCCAAGAGCGGCTCCACCGGGCCGCCGGAATCGATCATCACCGCCTGGGATCCCATCTCGTCGGCCACCAGATACGTGTTGGAGAGCCACCCCTCGCTCATCGACCTTTCGATGATCACTCCATAGAGGCTATCGGGGTAGGCTGTGGCCGAACATGAGCTTGATCCACACCTGCTACCGGATCACCGACATCGACCGCTCGGTCGGGTTCTACAGCGCGCTCGGGTTCAACGAGATCGGCCGGATCCCGATTCGCGACGAGGCCATCAACGTGTTCATGGGGCTCCCCGACGACGGCCCGGAGCCGCGGCTGGAGCTGACGTACAACTTCGGGGTCGACAGCTACGACCTCGGTACCGGGTACAACCACATCGCGATCACCACGGCGGACCTGGACGGCACCCTCCAGCAGCTGGGGGAGCAGGGGATCGAGCCGGAGAAGCCGCCGTACACGATTCGCGAAGGGGAAACCGGCTGTGCTTCGTGCGCGACCCCGACGGCTACCGGGTGGAGCTGATCGAGCGGGGGTAGTGGGATGGCCTCGCCGACCAAGATCGCCGCGCTACTCGAGCGAGTCAGCCAGGGCGTGGCGGCCCACGATCGGGAGAACCCCGATCACCACACCTGGGGCATCGGGATGGCGCACTTCGACATTGAACGGCTGGGCCTGGAGGAGGGTGAGGAGCTGTTGCCCGGGATCGTGCTCCAGGCCGACGGAGGGATGACGGGGCAATTCCGGATTCTGTGCGACGGCGCGCACGGAGAGGGCATGGAGGAGGCCGAGGAGGAGATCGTCGAGGCGGTCGGCGAACCGCTTGAGGCCGAGCCGGCGTACGGGCCCGACCCGGCCCGGCCGGTTATCCCGCCGCTGTAGTGCTGCCAGGGCGCCTGGCCGGCTCGGGGATCGGGATCCCAGCCCGGTCGGCCACAGCGACGGTCAGCCGGGCGATCGTCGGACACTCGATCCCGTGGCGCTGGCCGCCCGCAGAACCGCGCCGGCGATCGCGTCGAGCTCGGGCTCTCGGCCGGCCGCGATGTCGCGCTGCATCGACGAGCCGAGCCCGGGTGGGCCGCGTCCAGCTCGGCCAGCCGGGCCGCTGGGTCGATCTGCGCGCCGTCGGCCGCGGCCACGACCGACGCCTCGCGGATGCACCCTTCCAGGGTGGCTCGCCACTCGGGGTCTGAGCGGATGAAGCCCACCGGCCGGTCGGCCGCGCTCGTGGTCAGGGCGAGCGCATTCAGCCGGACCAGCTTGGACCACAGGATCTGGGCCTCGCCGGAGGAGACGGTGGCCGGGACGTCGGCCTCCTCCAGGGTCCGGGCCAGGCGCTCCAGCCGCGGGCGAAGCCCGGTCTGGCCCGAGGCCAGGTCGACCCGGAGGAACGGGCTCGACTGAACGATCAGCCCCGGGGTGGGCCGGTCGGACTCGATTCGGATCGTCCCCGCGGCGACCCGATCAGCTCCGTAGCGCTCCCGCAGGGTCTCCATGTGGTCCAGGCCGTTCAGGAGGGGTACGACCAGGTTCGGGCTGGCCTCGACCCGGTCCAGCCCAGCCTCCAGGCCGCCGGCCTTGGTGGCCACGACCAGGACGTCCACCTGGCCCGCCAGCTTCGAGACCGCCTCCGGCCGGGCGGTGAAGTCGCCCAAGCGCGCGCTCCTGACCTCCAGGCCACGGTCGGCGATCTGAGCCGCCGTGGCCTCACGGGCCACGATCGTCACGGGTTGCTCAGCGCGGGCCAGCGCCGCGGCCAGGAAGCCGCCCACACCTCCCGGACCGAGGATGGCGATTGACTCCATGAACGGACAGCGTCGCACAGTAGGGTGCCCGCATGACCTACTCGATCGTGGCCCACGACCCCGGGAGCGGTCAACTTGGGGTGGCCGTCCAGTCGCACTGGTTCTCCGTTGGCCCGATCGTCCCCTGGGCGGCGCCGGGGGTGGGAGCGGTGGCCACCCAGGCCAACGCCGAGGTTTCCTACGGCCCGCGCGCCCTGGAGCTGATGGCGTCGGGAGCGAGCGCTTCCGACGCGCTGGCCCAGCTGCTGGCCGAGGACCCGGCGGCGGCCAGCCGGCAGGTGGCGGTCATGGACTCCGGTGGCCAGGCGGCAGCCCACACCGGAGCCGATTGCATCCCGTTCGCCGGCCACGTGGTGGGCCAGGGGGTGAGCTGCCAGGCCAACATCATGGTCTCCGAGCGGGTCTGGCCGGCCATGCTCCAGGCCTTCGGAGCCGTCCGAGGGCCGCTGGCCGCACGGTTATTGGGCGTCCTGGACGCGGCCCAGGAGGCCGGCGGTGACGCGGCGGGGACAGCAGTCTGCCGCGCTGCTGGTCGTGGGCTCGGAAGGAGAGCCCTGGGAGACGATCGTCTCACTTCGGGTCGAGGATCACCCGGATCCGCTGGCCGAGCTCAGACGGCTCCTGGGGGTCCACGAGGCCTACCGGCTGGCCGGGGAAGCGGACGAGCTGGTCGGTCAGGGGCGCCATGACGAGGCCGCGGGGCTCTACCGCCAGGCCAGCGCGCTCGTGCCGGACAACCACGAGCTCCGGCTATGGGCTGGCCTGGGGGCTGCCCAGGGCGGCGACCTGCCCCTGGCCGTGTCCGAGGTCCGGGCGGCGATCGCCGCCCATCCGCCCTGGCGGGAGCTCCTGAAGCGATTGCCGGCCGAGGTTGCGCCGTCGGCGTCGACCGTGTTGGCCGCGCTCGACAGCGGTAGCTGACACGCCCTCGCTACCGTTCGGCCCGTCATGTCGCTAGATGTACGGCCGGTCCGGGGTTTTCAGGACCTGCGTGAATTTGTGGCCCTGCCCTTCCGACTTCACGCCGGGACGCCCTGGATCCCACCGCTCAAGATCGAACGCTACCTGTTCCTCAGCCGCCGGCTGAACCCCTATTTCACCCACGGCGAGGGCGAGTATTTCCTGGCCCGCCGGGGCGGCCGGGTGGTCGGCCGGATCACGGCCCAGGTTGACCATGCCTTCAACGACTTCCACCAGGCCAAATGGGGGATGTTCGGGTTCCTGGAGTTCGAGGAGGATCAGGAGGCCCTGGCGGCGCTCCTGGACGTCGCCGCAGCATGGGCCTCAGAGCGGGGATGCGACCGGATCGTGGGACCCATGGACTTCCGGCTCAACGACGAGAGCGGCCTCATGATCGAGGGCTTCGATCGCGACCCGGTCATCAGGCAATCGTGGCATCCGCCCTACTACCGGCAGTGCTGTGAGGCCGCTGGTCTGACCAAGGCAATGGACCTGCTGTCCTACTTCGTCGATGTCCATGACCGCGATCAGGTACTCCCGATCCTCCCTGAGATCGCTGAGCGGGCCAGGACGACGTACGGGCTCAGGATCCGCAAGATGACCCGGCGCGGGCTCCGGCGTGATTTCGACGAGTTCGCCAAGGTCTACAACGCTGCCTGGTCGCGCAACTGGGGCTTCGTCCCGTACTCCAAGAAGGACCTGGATGAGTACGCGCACTCGATGCAATTGGTCTACTCCCGCGACTGGTTCATGGTGGCTGAAGCCGATGGCGAGACCGTGGCGGTCGCGATTTCGATCCCGGACATCAACCAGGTGCTGAAGAAGATGAAGGGCCGGCTCCTCCCCTTGGGCTGGTGGCACTACCTCAACCGCGACCGGCTGATGGACCACGTCCGCGTGGGCTTTCTCGGGGTCCTGCCGGAGCACCAGCACACGGGTGCGGCGGCACTGCTGTACATGGAGCACTACGACATGGCCGAGAAGACGCGGCAGAAATGGGGCGAGTGCGGGTTCATCCTGGAGAGCAACAAGAACATGAATCGCGGGCTGGAGGCCATGGGGGGCCAGGTGGTAAAGCGCCACCGCGTCTACGAGCGGATGCTCTGACCCCGGTCCGCGACGCGCCGAAGCTCTGACCCGCGTCGCTACGGGTCGATCAGCACGCCCGGATTGAGCAGGCCGGCCGGATCGACGGCGGCCTTGGCCCCGCGGAGCGCGGCCGCGAACGGGTCCGGGCGCTGGCGGTCATACCACGGCCGATGGTCGCGCCCGACGGCGTGGTGGTGGGTGATGGTCCCCCCGGCCGCGATCACGGCGTCGGAGGCGGCCTGCTTGATCGCCCGCCACTGCTCGAGCTCTGACCCGCGCTGGGCTGGGGCCAGGATCGTGTAGTACGGCGCCGGGCCATCCGGATATATGTGGGTGAACCGGCAGGTCACCGATCCGGCCCCGCAGATCTCGGCCACGGCGGCTTCGGCGGCCGAGATGACCGACTCGTGGAAGCCCGGAAAGCGCTCCCAGGTGATGGCCGTCTCAAACGTCTCGGACAGGACGCCCATGGCCACGAATGTGTCCCGGAGGTAGGGGGCGCGGAGGAACGCCTCGCGCCAGGTGCCGACCGCCCCGGCCCCGTCATCGCCCCGGCGCTCCCACGTCCCGCCGTGGTCGGCACAGCACTCCAGCGCCAATGACATCCACGGCTCGACGTCGTGGTGGGCCGATTCGAACCCGAGCACGAGCAGGGCCTGGCTGCCGTCGCCGGCTCCCGTCATCCGGGCCTCGCCGGCGTCGATCAGGCGGCAGTTGGTCGGGTAGAGCCCGGACTGGGAGAGCGCCCGGGCCGCCTCCACGCCGGCCGCGAACTCCTCAAACCGGACCCCGGCGGAGGCCCGGCGGTCGGGCTTGGGCCGGACCCGGACCCAGGCCTCGGTGATGACTCCCAGGATGCCCTCGGACCCGATCAGCATCCGGTCGGGCGAGACCCCGGCTCCGGAGCCGGGGAGGCGGCGCGACTCCCACGGCCCGCTCGGGGTGAGGGCCCTGACCGACTCGACCAGGTCGTCGATGTGGGTGTACACGGTGGCGAAGTGGCCGCCGGACCTCGTGGCGATCCAGCCGCCCAGCGTGGAGAACTGGAACGACTGCGGGAAGTGGCGGAGCGTCAGCCCGTGCTGGCCCAGCTGGGCCTCGAGCTCGGGGCCCAGAGCTCCGCCCTGGATCCGGGCCGCCAGCGATTCGCGGTCGACTTCCAGCACCTGGTGCAGCGCCTTGAGGTCGAGCGTGACGACGCCGGCCCGGGCCTCCGGGACGGTGGCCTCCACGCCGCCGACGACGCTCGTACCGCCACCGAATGGGATCACGGCCGCGTCGGCCTCCCCGGCCCACTCGAGCACCGCTCGCACCTCGTCCTCGTCCCGGGGGTGGGCGACCACGTCCGGCGGGTGGTCGAAGCGCCCCCGGAAGGCCCTCACAATGTCGCTGTACGATCGGCCGTAGGCGTGGAGCGCGCGCTCGTAGGTGTCCTGGCGGCAGATCTTCTCCAGCGAGGTCGGGGGGTGCAGGCGGGGGGCCGGCAGCGAGACATCCTGGATCGGAACGGGCTGCTCGGGCTCGGTTGAGCCGAAGCCCAGGTGTCCGGCCAGGAACGCCGCGGTCTGGCCGAGCTCGTCCGGTGAGGGCTGCTCATCCTCGTAGCCCCAGCCCCAGTGCTTGAGACGTCGGGTCACGGCGGGAGCCTACCGGCGCCAGTCGGCGTCGATACCGTCTAGTCCGTGGCGCATCCTCCAGGGATTCTGGCCCGCGGCCCCTGGGAGCCGGAGGCGATCGAGGTGTCCTGGCTCCAGGACGAGTTCAGGCCCACGGCCGACGCCACCCAGGCGGCCGACGTGGCGCTGGAGGCGCTGCGCGCGCGGGGGTCGCCCTCCTACGACGGCCTGGCCGCGCGGCTGGCCGATTTCGACCCGACCCCCGGCGGCCTGCGACTCGAACTCCAGCCGGCTCGCTGGGCGCTGCGGCTGCTGACGCAGGACGCCGCTCGCAGCCTGTCGATTCTGTGCGTCGTGCGAGCGGCAGACGGCTCCTGGCTGGCCGGCCGGCGGGCGGCCTGGCTGGCCTCGTGGCCGGAGCGCTGGGCCTTGGGGGCGGGCGGATCAGTTGAGCTGGGGGAGAACCCCGCCGACACGATGGGCCGCGAGCTCCGGGAGGAGTGGTCCGTACAGCCCCAGGCGATGCGGATCGAGGCGCTGGTCCTGCTCCCCAGCCAGGTCGTGCTCCTGGTCGGGCAGGCCTGGCTGGCCGACGGAGACTCAGTGGCTCCCGATCATGAGCACGACGACTTCGCCTGGTGGCCGGCGGATGTCGAGCGCTGGCCGCCGGAGGCGGATGAGCCGCTCCGGCGCATGGCCACGCTGCTCTCGGCCTCCGGTTCATGAGGCTGGGCCGCTGGTCAGGTGCGCCGGGTCGGCGGCCGTGAGGTTTCCCCGGGCGATCACCTTCCGGCGGCTGGAGGTCGTGTCGTTCGTCCACTCGGGCGTGTACCTGGCCCTGCTGGTGTGCGCGTTCGCCCCGGGAATCCTGAGCCGGCCACCTTCATCCTGGGCCTGAGTCACGGCCTGCTGTGGATCGGAATGTCGCTGGTCTGCATAGCCGCCGCCCGGGCCGGCGTGATCCCGTACTGGCTGGCGGTGACGATCGCCGTGCTGGGCGGTTTGGGACCCTTCGCCGGGTCGGCCGGGTTCGTGGTGGAGACCCGGCGACGCCGCCGGCAGGCCCCCAGTCAGCCGTTACAGTTGAGCTAGTACTGATGGCGGTCACGCAAGGCACTGTCGAAGTCGTGATGCCCGCGATGGGCGACTCGGTTACCGAGGGCACGGTGCTGGAGTGGCGCAAGAACGTGGGTGATCACGTCGACGCCGACGAGACGATCGTGGAGATCTCCACCGACAAGGTGGACGCCGAGGTTCCCGCGCCGATCGCCGGCACCGTGACCAAGGTCAACTTCGCCGAGGGAGACACGGTCGTGGTGGGAGCGGTCCTGGCGGAGATCTCGATGGGTGACGCCCCGGCCCCGCCCAACGGTGACGGCGCCTCGGGCGAGCCGGTGGCCGCCGATCCACCTGGCGCGGTCTCGACCGAGTCACCGCCGGCCACCCCCGAGGAGGCGGTGGCCGCAGCGGCGATCGAGGCCGAGCACGCCGCCGGAAGCGACGGCGCCGCCGGGCGGACGGTGGAGATCGTCACGCCGACCGGAGGCGAGTCGGTCACCGAGGGCACGATCCTGGAGTGGTCGTCAAGGTCGGCCAGGCCGTCAAGCAGGGCGACACGGTGGTCGAGATCTCCACGGACAAGGTGGACATGGAGCTCCCCGCGCCCGGCCTCGGGCACGATCACCGAGATCCTGGCGCAGGACGGCGAGACCGTGACCGTGGGCCAGGTGATCGGCCGGATGAGCACGTCCCCGGTCGGCGCGGCAGCTGGCGCGGCGGCTGGCGCCGCTGGGGCCGCTCCACCGGAGGCTGACGAAAAAGCCGCAATAATTCAGGAAAAGTCGACACCCTCGTCGAGGGTTCCGGCCTCCGCCGCCACCGCCGCCGATGTCGACGCCTCGCCCGTGGCCCGGCGGATCGCCGCCCAGGAGGGCATTGACCTGGCCGCGGTGCAAGGGAGCGCCCGCGCCGGTCGCATCACCAAGGCCGACGTCCTGGCCGCCGCGTCCGGCGGCAACGGCGCTGGCGCCGCCTCCACCGCAACCCCGGCGCCCCCGCGCCGCGCCCCCGCGCCCGGGGCCGGGAGCACCCTCCTCAAGGGAGCGCGGCGGCCCTGGCCCGGTACATGGACCAGAGCCGGTCGGTGCCCACGGCCACCTCGTTCCGGACGATCACGGTGACCGACGCTGGAGCAGCGCCGAGCGCAGCTCAAGGAGGCGGGGCATCGGGTCTCCTTCACCCACCTGATCGCCTACGCGATCGCGCTGGTGGCTACGGAGGACATGCCAGCCATGGCCCACCACTTCGCGGAGGTGGAGGGCAGGCCCCACCGCGCTGGACGATCGGCGCCTGCAACCTCGGCCTAGCGGTGGACGTGGAGCGCAAGGACGGTGGCCGAACGTTGATGGTGCCGGTGATCCGGGACGCTGGCCGGATGAGCTTCACGGAGTTCCTGGACGCGTACAACGCGCTGGTGGACAAGGCCCGGACGAACACCCTGACCGCGGATGATCTGAGCGGAGGCAATCTGTCCCTGACCAACCCCGGAGGCCTGGGGACGGTGGCCTCCGTGCCCCGGCTGATGGCCGGCCAGGGCACGATCGTGGCCACGGGGTCGATCGGCTATCCCCCAGGGCTGGAGCGCGTCGGCGCGACGATCGGGGCGGAAAAGGTCATGACCATGACCTCAACCTATGACCACCGGATCATCCAGGGCGCCGAGTCTGGCCGCTTCCTGGCCCGGATCGAGGCCTACCTGCACGGAGAGGGCGGCTTTTACGAGCGGGTGTTCGCGAGATCTGGGCGGGGCCCTGCCCACCCGGGTCACGCCTCCCCCGTCGAGCCGAGCCCGCCGCCCCGCCCGCGGCGGGCCCTGCGCCGGCCGCCGCACCCGACGAGGAGATGTTGGCCGCCGTACAGGCCGCCACGTCCCTGCTCAAGGCTCATCGGACGCACGGCCACCTGGCGGCCGAGCTCGACCCACTGGGCCGCGAGCCGGAGGGCGACCCGGCGCTGGACCCGGAGCCTCTCGGCCTGACCCCGGAGCTGATGGCCCGCATCCCCTCCCGCATCCTGCGCATGTACGTCCCGGGCAGACGCACTATTCGATTCAGTCACACTACCTCTGGTTTGAAGAGTCCCCCCTTCTCTCTCGCACCCCCAATACTTGCAGATTTCATAGATTAAGCGGCCTCAAAACTGGGGACGACTCTTCGCAAACCCTGAACTTCAAACAACGCCTTCAATTCACCCCGCCCGGACAGGCAGATTACACTCTGCTACCGTCTGCTTTGCAACAAACAACGCCAGACTCCCGCATTACCCCATCCTTATCCTAAAACTTTTGTCGCTCGGACAAACAAGCCCGGCCCACTTTCTCAGTCCCAGGTCTCTGGACCACCAACACCACGGGCATATAAGATCTGCAAACCTACCATGCCACGGGTGCCGAAAGCCACTGCTTATCCTTATATTGCAGCAAAAGGTCCTCTCTGTCCTCTGACACCAACCTCTGACAGCACCGTTTGTTCATGAGCGGCACCTCGGCTGAGGGTGCAGCCTTCCATGGATCCTCGAGCACCTACTGGCCTACCCAAGGTCCGCATGAATTTACGAATACGTGTACAGCCCGCCGCACCCATTCCATAACAGCAAGCCAATCCGCCGTTGCATGAGGTATTCTTAGACCAAATTGCTCTATGTGCTGTGCATTGTAGAGTAATTTGGCGATATGAATTATCGTCTGGGTCGGGTCACAGCCATAATTCAGCGTCCGCCTATCTTGTCACGCTCCACCAGCACAACATGAGCGCCCTTGCTAGCTGCGATCGAGGCAGCACATTCCCGGCAGCCCCAGCACCTATTACCAGAAGTCATACGTTTGTGTTGCCATATATCACTCCTGCCGCTCCTATTTACTTGAGTTATCTTCCTGCACAAGACGTTCTTTGAGGAAGGTGCCGGAGGCGCCCTGCACCAGCATGGTCTGGCCGGGGCGCAGGCCGGATTTCACGAACAGCATCCGGTAGGCGGTCAGCCAGGCGGTGCCCATGCACGCGGCCTCGGCGAAGGACAGGCCGGCCGGTTTGGGCAGCACGTTGCGCGCGGGCACGGTGACCAGTTCGGCGAAGCTGCCCTGGTGCTTCTC
>CAVPKV010000028.1:0-129988 GCA_963705785.1 uncultured Solirubrobacterales bacterium
TAACGGCGATGTCCACGGCCCCGAACAGGATCAGCCGGGGCGGCGGCGCGACGACGTCGACGAACAGCGGACCGTGTCGCTCGGACGCGTCGCGCCATACGAGCTCCGTGGCCAGCCGCCCGGCCTCGTCGTCCAGCTCCGGCGAGCCCGAGCGAACCCGTGCGCGAGCCGTCGGGGTCGACGACCAGCTTGGCACCGGGGTGCGGCCCTCCATCAGCGTCACCTCGGCCGCGCGTCCGCCGGTCCGGCCACCTCCTCCAGCCGCCCGCCCTCGTAGCGCTGGATCCACACGTCGATCTCGCCCCCGCAGGGGAGGCCGACATCCCAGGCCTCGCTGTCGGCGATGCCAAAGTGGACCAGCTGTGGATCGCCCCCGGCGATCACACCCTCGGCCAGCTCCACCACGGCCCCCTCGACACAGCCGCCGGAGACGCCGCCGGCGATCTCACCCCGGTCATTGACCGCCATCTTGGCTCCCGGGAGCCCGAGGGGCGGACCGCTTCACCCCCACCACCATGGCCACCGCGATCTCGTCTCCGCGCTCCCTCCACCTCAGGATCTCAGCCAGAACGTCGTGCATCACACCTCCTCCAGGAGCTCGGCCAGCTCCTCAAGCGAAGCCAGCGAGTTTCCGGCCAGCAGTTCGTCGGTATGGGGGACCGCAGCCCGCATCCCCCGGGTCAGCGGCTCGAAGTCAGGATGGGCGGCCAACGGGTTGAGCCAGACCAGCCGGTGGGCGCTCCGGCGCAGGCGCGCCATCTCCGCCTCCAGCCGACCGGGATCGCCGCGGTCCCAGCCGTCGGACAGGATCACCACCACCGCACCGCGACCCACCCGGCGGCCGTGCCCGCGGTTGAGCTCTGCCAGGGCGGCCCCGATCCGCGTTCCACCGGAGAAGTCCGATACCGCCGCGGTGGCTCGCTCCAGGGCCAGGTCGTGGTCACGGCCGCCAGCTCGTGGGTGATCCGGGTCAGGCGGGTGCCGAAGGCGAACGCCTCAACCCGGCGGCGGGCGGCCACGCAGGCATGCAGGTACTGAAGCAGCATGCGGGCGTAGGGGGCCATCGAGCCCGGACACGTCGCACACCAGCACCACCGGTCTGCGGCCGCGTGCTGGGCGACGCCAGCTGACGCTCCAGCGGCTCGCCGGCGGTGCGCAGCGAGGCCCTGAGCATGCGGCGCAGGTCGGGCTCGTGGCTGCGACGCCGGGAGGGACGGCGCCGGCGGGACAGACGGCTGGGCCCGCGCCGGGCCAGGCGGGCGATCAGTTCCCGGGCCAGGGCCATCTCGGCGTCGGTGTAGTTGGCGAAGTCCTTGTGGCGCAGGAGCTCGACCGAGCTGTAGGCGGCGGGAGTGACGGCGGCTTGTCCATCCGCACCGCTGAGGATCGAGTCTCGTCCGCCGCGGGGATTCCCACCCGGGGCAGCGCCGCCTGTTCGATCGCCCCCAGCTCGGCCAGCGGGCTCTCCTGACTGGGTCGGCCGCCGCCGCGAACACGGTCTCGAAGGCCAGCTCGAACCGCTCCAGGTCGGCGTGGGTGGAGCACAGCACGGCTCGCAGGGCCAGCCTGGCGTCCCGCGGCGAGGAGACATCCACGGCCGTCAGGGCCACGGTGGGCGCCCAGCAGCTCGCCCACCCCCACACGGCATCCCTGGGAGCGCATCGGCGCGGCCAGCGAGCCCATCCGCTCGGTGATCGCCTCAGACACCCTCCAGCACCCTGCGCTCGCGCACGCGGATCGACGTCCTCGTGCACCTTCAGCGCCGTTCCGAGGGTCTCGTTCAGGTCCGCCTCGTCGCCCAGGGCGAGGAGCGCCTGGGCCCAGACGAGCGTCTCCCCCACGCCGGGCTGCTTGTACAGGTCGCCCTGCTCACGCAGCCGGCCCACGCGCCGCCACCACGCGCGAGGCGATCGCCTCGGGGACGTCCGGGATCCGGGCCTGGACGATCTCCCGCTCGCGCTCCGGGCCGGGTAGTCGATCCAGTGGTACAGGCAGCGGCGCTTGAGCGCATCGTGAAGCTCGCGCGTGCGGTTGGAGGTCAGCACGACGACCGGTCGCTGGGCGGCGGTCGATCGTCCCGATCTCCGGGATCGTCACGGCGAAGTCGGAGAGCAGCTCCAGCAGGAACGCCTCGAACTCGTCGTCGGCCCGGTCGATCTCATCGATCAGCAGAACGACGGGCCGGCGTGCTCCAGCGCCTCGAGCAGCGGCCGGCGGAGGAGGAAGCGACGGGAGAACAGCGCGCCCTCGTCGATCCCACCCTCGGCGGCCCGCAGGGCCAGCAGCTGACGCGGATAGTCCCAGTCATACAGCGCGTGGTGGAGGTCGATCCCCTCGTGGCACTGGAGGCGGATCAGCCTGCGCCCCGGCGCCGCGGCCAGCGCGCGGGCCACCTCGGTCTTGCCCACCCCCGCCTCGCCCTCCAGCAGCAGGGGCTGCTCGAGCGCGACCGCCAGGTGCACGGCGCAGGGCCAGCGGCCGGTCGGCCAGGTAGCCCTGACCGGCCAGCGCCTCGGCTGACGTCGTCGACGGACATGCGATCGAAGCTCACGTCAGAACCATCTTAGGAGGGCGGGCCAAGTGTCGAGCGGGCCATGGTTGGCCGTGTGTCAAATTACGTGGTTGCCCCGCGCTACGCGCCATAGCGTGCCTCCCAGCAATGACGGCCACCCATCCCACCCGGAGGTACGCAATGTCCATCTCCAAGCTTCTCATCAGCAGCAGCACAGCCGTGCTGTCAGCCGCCGCCATCGCGGCACCAGGTGCGGTCGCCAGAACCTCTTCGCAGACCACCATGTGCCGCACCGCTGGCGGCGCACCCTGCCTGTACGGAGGAGGGACGGCGTCGTGCGTGCGTCTGTCGCTCAAGCAGGAGCACCCGTACTGCCTGGGGATCCGGCGGGAGCTGTGGTGACAGTCGCGTAGTTGTTATAGCGCCGCCAACAACGCCTGGGCCTCCAGGATGCCGGGCTGGTCGCCCTTGGAGCCGTAGAGCCGAAGGGCCTCGCGGGCCTCCGCCTCGGCCTCGTCCCGGCGACCGAGCTCCGCGAGCACCCGAGCCAGCTCGAGCTGCGCGGGTATCGACATGCAGACGTTGTCGGTCTTCGCCCCCTCCCGCACCGCCGTCCGGGCCAGCTCCTCAGCTTGCTCCAGATCCCCCGCCAGACGAGCCAGCCGAGCGCGCACCGCTGGGACGATGGTGAAGTTGATCACGTCCTCGGGAGCGCTCAGGTCCATGGACATTTGGCACGCGGCCAGGGCTGCCTCCGGTTCGGGCACGAGCGAATAGGCCCGGGCCAGGAGCGCCTGAACCGTCGAGCGGAAGGATCGCTCGCCGAGCTCGACCAGCACGGCGTCGGCATCGAGAAGCGCCTCAATCGCCGATCGAGGACGGTCAGCTGAGAATTCCACCAGGGCAATGTGGAGAGCACCGGCGGCAGCCAGCGGTCGGACGCCGAGGGCCTCGAGCTTCGCCACGCCTACGCGAGTGAGCCGGGTGGCCACAGCCATCTCCCCCCGGAGCCGCGCCACCTCGCCCCGTGCCATGTCCAAGAACGCGTCCACGAACGCCGCGCGGGTTTCCTGCTCGATCTCATCCAGCTCGCGCTCAATCGTGTCCGCCGACTCTGGGCCCCAGATGAGCTCAGTGACGTACCACCCCAGCGCCCGGGCCTTCAGACCTTCGTCGCCCGCCCGGGCCGCATGAAGCGCCGCCAGACGGGCCTCTTCCCCGGCCCGTCTGGCCTGCGCTGCCATCAGGTGCACGAGGAAACCAACGACATGCGCTTTGGCGATCCCGCGCTCGTTCCCCTCCTCCGCGAACTGCTGGAGCAGCGGCCCCAGCTTGGTCTCGATCTCCCGGAGGGCCTCGGAGGCGTTGGTGTTGATCATCAGGTTGAGCCGCGTGAGGATCGCCAGTGGGCCCACGGACGGATCGTGCTCGGCCGAAGCCACCAGCTCCCCCGCCCGAGCGAACTCTCCGGCCTCGACCAGCTGTTCGGCCAGTACCAACGCAATCTCAGGTGCCAGCGGGTCGTCGGGCGGGGCCAACGTCAGCGAGCGCTCGAGCAGATTGGAGGCGGCAGCCACGTCGCTGCGGTCGCCGGCGCGCCGACCGGCGCTGTATAGGTGAGCGGCCGCCCTGCCGGCCACGTCGGGAGCGACATCCTGGCCCAGCTCCCTCCAGTAGCGAACCGCCTGCTCCAGGTGCCACCCCGCGATCTCATCCAGCTCCAGCAGATCAGAGGCGTTCTCCTCCAGCCACCCGGCGAAGCGACTGTGCAGGTCGGCCCGAATGGCCTTGGGCAGGGTGTCGTAGGCCGCGTCCCGAATCAGCAGATGCCGGAACCGAAACGCCTCGTCGTTCTTGAACGTGGCCGGATGAGGACGGATCAGCTCCTTGCGCACCAGGCCCGCCAGCCCCATTTCCACTTCCGCCGCCAACCGCTCACCGGCCAACGCCCTTACGACCAGGCGGTGGAACACCTCTCCTTCCACGGCCCCGCGCTCCAGCAGCTCGCGCTCTTCGGTCCCGAGTCTCTCCAGCCGCGCCGTGAGCAGTGCGTGAATCGTGGGCGGTACCTCAACCGTACCCCGATCCCGGGCCAGCGCCACCATCTCCTCCAGAAACAGCGGGTTGCCCTGACTGGCCTCGATCACCCGGGCCCGGGCCTGCGGGTCAAGGCCGTCGCCCAACTCGGCCAGGAGGCTCTCGGCATCGTCCGAGCTGAGCGGCTCCAGCAGCACGGTGGTCGCGTTCAGCTTTCCTCCACCCCATCCGGGCCGAACGTCCAAGAGCTCGGGCCGGGCCGTGCACAGGAGCAGAATCGGCGTGCCCCGAGATAGGTCTGCCACGTGATCCAGCAGGTCAAGCAGCATCGGCTCGGCCCACTGGAGGTCATCGATGTGAAGCACCACCGCCCGCTCCACCGCCAGCCGCTCGAGTAGTCGCCGCACATCCCAGAACAGCTCCTCGGGGACGGCCGCGCCCCCCGAGCTCAGGCGCTCGATCGCCGGCGCGGCCGGCTCGCCCACCGCCATCAGCGCCTCGACCAGGGGCCAGAAGGTGATCCCCTCGCCGTAGTGAAGACAGCGGCCGCGGAGCACAGTCGCGCGCTCGGCGATTCCAGCCAGCAGCTCGCCCACCAACCGCGACTTGCCCACGCCCGCCTCCCCCATGAGCGTGAAGAGATGACAGCCCGACTCCAGCACCGCACGGTCCCAGGCCTGGCGCAACAGGGCCAGTTCGCGCTCCCGGCCCACCAGCGGCGCGTCCAGATGCCGGGCGATCCCCGGGGCATCCGCGTCCACCGACACCAGCCGGAAAGCCGCCACCGGCTCGGACTTCCCCTTCAGCTCCAGCGGCGCGAGCGCCTCGACCTGCACGGCATCCCTGACCAGCGCCAACGTCTCCTCGCCAATCACGATCTCCCCCGGCGCGGCGGCCTGCTCCAAGCGAGCCGCCACATTCACGGCGTCTCCCACGGCCAGAGTCTCACCCTCCCCGGTCAGCACGGAACCGGTATTCACCCCGGTCCGGAAGCGCAGCGTCACCCGGACGTCCTGGGCCACAGCGGGCAGCCGATCCCGGATCTCGGCCGCCGCCCGGACAGCCCGGAGCGCGTCGTCCTCGTGCACCGTCGGGATCCCGAACACCGCCATCACCGCGTCCCCGATGAACTTCTCCACCGTCCCGCCGTGACGCTCGATGATCGACCGCATCTCGGCGAAGTACCGGTTTAGCACCCCCCGCAGAACCTCCGGGTCGAGCTCCTCCCCCAACGCCGTCGACCCCGTCACGTCGCAGAACAGCGCCGTGACCACCTTCCGCGACTGACGCGGCGCAGGCGCCTCCGCCAGCGCCGCACCACACCCCGGACAAAAACGAAAACCCTCCGGGCTCTCGGTCGCGCACCGTGCACAGACGATCATCAGGTGGTTCACATCATCCCATCACTGCAGGAGCGAGCGGCCGGGGCACACAGGTCCTATGCCGCGTGCGTCGGTCTGGATCCGCTGAGGCGCTCGCGGGTCTTTCGCGCGGCCACCGCGTTCCCCTTCCGCTCGTAGAGCCTGACCGCCTCCTCCAGCACCTCAACCGCTCCCCCAGATCGCCCCGCTGTCTCCAGGACTTCGGCGAGAACCACGAGTGAGTCGGCGTGGTAGGACAACCAGTCCGTCGACTGGAGAATCGCCACGGCCTCATGCGCCAGCCTGATGCCCTCGTCGGCCTCGCCCCGCCTGGTCATCACCCTGGCCTGGGCCGAGAGGACCAGCACCCGTGTCGTCAAGTCGTCAGGACTGGCCGATTCCGCGGCGAGCTGGATGAAGGCAGCCGCTTCGTTCTCTCGGCCCTGCGCGCACAGCACGTGAGCGAGACACGCCGCCCGTGTGGACAGGAATCCTTTCTCCCCGAGGCCCTCCAGCGTTTCGCACGCCCGCCGCAGGTCGTCCTCGGCCGCCGGCAGGTCCCCGGCGAGCGTCTCGATATCACAGCATTCCTGCGATGTGCCAGCGGCAAGGATCGGTGAGCCCCAGCTCTTCCAGGATCGCCCGTCCGTGCCGAAAGAGCCTTCTCGCCCCCTCGAAATCACCCTGCATGGCCAGCAGCGGCCCCTGCTCTATCAATGCGAACGCCTCCACCTGACGTGAGGGCGCGTGGGCAGCAAGCTCGCGGCACCGCGGCAAGGCCTCCTCCACGGGAGTCGAACCGAACCAAGTACCGATGAGAAGCCAGGTGAGGGCCTGTGCCTCGTCGCGCACGCTCTCCGCCCGTCGTGCGTACTCAATCGCCTGACCAAAGGCGACTTCGGCCTCTCCCGACCGGCCGCTCTGGAGCCGAGACTTCACCGACCAGGTTCCACGCGCGGGCGACGCCAAGCTCATCGCCGAGTTTGTCAAGCGCCCTCGCTGCCTCCTCTCCGGTTTTGCTGGCTTCCCTCCAGGTTGTCCCCATGGTCCAGGTACTGGCCCACGCCTGGCCGACGCGCGCTCGCCACTGTGCGTCTTCAGCGCCGATCTTCTGGGCTTCGGTGAACGCGAGGTCGAACGTGGACACCGCCCGGGCGAGGTCCCCGGCCTCGGTCTGGACGCTTCCGACATCGACCAGTAATCCAGGACGTGTCGGATCGTCGTCGGGAAGCAGGTCAGCCGCCCGGCCAAGGAGATTGGCCGCCGCGGGCAGGTCCCCCCGGTCGAACGCCCGGTCGCCCGCTGTCCGGAGGTGGGCGGCGGCATCGCGGGCCAGGTCCGGAGCCATGCTTGCTCCGAGCTCTCGCCCATAGCGGGTGGCTTGCTCCAGATGCCAGCCGGCGATCTCGTCGAGTTCCGACAGGTCGCCTGCGTTCTGCTCGAGCCACCGGGCAAATCGTCGGTGAAGCTCGGCCCGCGTGGCCTTGGGCATCCCGTCGTACGCAGCGTCTCGGATCAGAAGATGGCGGAAGCGAAACGCCTCATCGCCGCTGAGCGTCGCCGGGTGCGGCCGAATCAGCTCCTTGTGGACCAGACCGGCCAGCCGCAGCTCCACCTCACCCGCGAGTCGTTGGTCTGCCATGGCTCTCACCGCCAGGCGATGGAAGACCTCCCCCTCGACCGCCCCACGCTCCAGTACCTCACGCTCCGCGACCCCGAGACGCTCCAGCCGCGCGGCCAGGAGCGCCTGAATCGTGGGAGGTACCTCGACGCCGCCGCCCTCGCGCATCAGCGTGACCATCTCCTCCAGGAACAGCGGGTTCCCCTCGCTGGCCCGGATCACGTGCGCCCTGGCATCGGCGTCCAGCCCGTCGCCCAGCTCGTCGAGTAACGCCTCCGAGTCCGCATCCGTCAGCGCCTCAAGCAGCACGGTTCGGGCGTGCATCTTCCCCGCACCCCATGCCGATCGTTCCTCCAGCAGCTCGGGACGCGCCGTGCACAGGAGCAGAATCGGATCCCGTCGCGAAAGCTCAGCCACGTAGTCCAGCAGGTCCATCAGCATCGGCTCTGCCCACTGAAGATCGTCGATGTGGAACACCACCGGCTGGTCCGCCGCGAGCGTCTCCAGCAGCCGCCGGACCTCCCAGAACAGCTCTCCCGGCGTGGCCACAACCCCAGAGCTCAGACGCTCAAGCACTGGGCCGGCCGGCTCGCCCACGGGCATCAACGCCTCAACCAGCGGCCAGAACGTGATCCCGTCGCCGTAGGGCAAACACCGCCCCTCCAGGACAGTGGCGCGCGTCGGCACCCCAGCCAGAAACTCCCTCACCAGCCGCGACTTACCCACGCCCGCCTCGCCCAGCAACGTAAACACGTGACAACCAGACTGATGGACGACGTGGTCCCAGGCCTCGCCCAGCAGCCGGAGCTCATCCTCCCGGCCGACCAATGGCGCGTCCAGATGCCGGGCGATCCACGGGGCATCCGCGTCCACGGAGACCAGCCGGAAGGCTGGCACCGGCTCCGATTTCCCCTTCAGCTCCAGCGGTTCAAGCTCCTTCACCTGAACGGCATCGCGCACCAGCGCCCACGTACCCTGCCCCAGCACGATCTCCCCCGGCTCCGCCACCTGCTCCAACCGGGCCGCGACATTCACGGCATCCCCCACCGCCAGGTTCTCCCCTTCCCCGACCAGCACTGGTCCGGTATTCACACCCGTCCGGAACTTCAGCGTCACCCCCACCTCCTCGGCCAGGCCCGGCAGCCGCTCCCTGATCTCCGTCGCGGCTCGCACCGCCCGCAGCGCGTCGTCCTCATGCACGATCGGGATCCCGAACACCGCCATCACCGCGTCGCCGATGAACTTCTCCACCGTCCCGCCGTGACGCTCGATGATCGAGCGCATCTCGGCGAAATACCGGTTCAGCACCCCCCGCAGAACCTCCGGGTCGAGCTCCTCCCCGAGCGCCGTCGACCCCGTCACGTCGCAGAACAGCGCCGTGACCACCTTCCGCGACTGACGCGGCGCAGGCGTCTGGTCCAGGGCCGCTCCACACGCCCCACAGAAGCGAAAGCCCTCCGGGCTCTCGGCACCGCACCGTGCACACACCACCATGGGCGCTCTACATCTTGGCACCGTGACACGACACGCGAGGGGTCACCGCGCCCGCCCTCAGGAGTCAGCCCTCCGGTTCAGCCACCTCGAAGCCCAGCGAGGGGTGGGTCAGCGCGAGCCGGGTCCGCGCCATCTCCATCAACGACGTGGACGCGGGGGCCGAGGTGAGCGCGTCCAAGAGCGCCTCACCGTCAATGCGATAGCAATGGCATTCGGTCCGCGCGGTCACGGTGGCCGTCCGGGGGATCCGCCGCAGCACGCCGATCTCGCCGAAGTAGCTCGGCGCGGCCATCGTCCGCAGATGCCTCTTCGGGCCCCGACCCTCGCCGCGGGCCGTGACCTCGACCTCGCCCTGGGTCAGCACATACAGCGCGTCCGCCGGCTCACCTTCCCCGACGATGACCGTGCCAGCGCCGAAGCTCACCTCTCCGGCGGCGGCGGCCAGGCGCTCCAGCACGGTCCGCGAGCCCGAGGAGAAGATGTCCAGGCGCTCCAGCACCGCGACCCGGGGGGCGAGCTCCGCGGCCCGGGCCGCGGCCTGGCGATCGATACCCACCAGGGCGCGGAACCCCAACAGCCCCAGGGCCGTGGGAGCGAAGGCCATCGTCAACAGCGCCCCGTTCAGCCCCAGGGCGCTGATCACGGCGGGCGTGATCACGGTCCCCAACGAGATCGCCCCGAGGATGAAGGCGAAGAAGATCCCGAACACCCGGGCGAGCTGCTCACCCGGCACGGCCCGCTGGAGCGCCGTCACGGCGAGCACATCCACGATCAGGGTCGAGCCACCCCGGATGATCTGGAGGGCGAAGGCGAGCTCCGGGCTGTGGATCACGGCCAGGAGCGCCGTGGGCAGGCAGTAGCCGGCCACGCCGGCCAGGATGATCGGGGCCAGCCTGGGCAGACGGGCCAGCCGGTCCATCCCGGCCGCCATGGCGATCCCGCCGATTCCCAGTCCGGCCAGGAGGTAGCCAAAGCCGTGGGCTCCGGTGCCCAGCCGCCGGGCGGACACGTCCACGAACAGCACGGTGTCCGTCCCGTAGACAAAGCTCACCAGCGCGCTGTAGGCCACGAGCGTGCGGGCGGCCGGCAGCGAGGCGATCGTCCTCACGCCGACGGTGAGCTGCCGCAGCACACCGGCTCGATCCTCCCTCGGTCACGTCCACGACCTCGGTCCGGATCCGCACGCGCGAGACGACCGCGGCCGAGATCAGGAAGCTGGCTCCGTTCACGGCGAAGACCGCTGCCGGCGAGCCGGCCAGCAGGAGCAGCGCGCCGATGGCCGGGCCGGCCACCACGACAAGATTGTCGATCGTGTCATTGAGCGCGTTGGCGGCCACCAAATCGTCCTCGCTGACCACGGAGGGGATCGTGGCGGCCACCGCCGGGCTGTACACGACGCTGGTGGCCGACGTCAACGCGGCGAACACCAGCACCAGCACCACGGGGCCGCCGGCTGCGGCCACGGCCGCGGCACCGCCCTGCCAGCCCGCGCAGGCCAGATCCGACGAGATCATCAACCGGATCCGCTCGGTCCGCTCGGCGATCACGCCTCCGTACGGGCTGAGGACCAGCGCCGGGATGAATCGCACCAGCCCCGCCGCTCCCACCCAGCCCAGCGAACCCGTGCGCTGAAAGACAAAGGCCAGCAGGGCGACGTTGTAAGCCCACGTTCCCGTGAGCGACACCACCAGCCCGCCCAGCAGCCGCCTCAGGTCGGGCTGGGCCAGCGCCGACGTGTAACCCCCAAACCACCTGGCCAGGCGTCCACCCTCCGCCCTGGCCGCCGGCTCCTCGGTCACTCCTCCAATCTACTGAGCCGCACCCTGAGCTGTTCGACCGTCTGACGGCGCGGCTCCACGCCCCGCCCGCGGAGCGCCTGCTCCAGGTCGGCCAGGATCGCCGCCCGCGCCTGGCTGTCGGCGCCGGCCTGGGCGACGAGCTCGTCCATCGCAGCGCGAGCCTGTGGCAGCTCGACCGCGCTCTGCACCCAGGCCCCCGGAGCGGGAGGCAGGGCGGCGATCAGGTCCGCCAGGGTCTCTTCGGTCAGGTCGGTCATCGACTCGTCCACTGGACGGACCAGACCGGCGGATTCTTCCCTCAGGTGGCCGATCCGGCTGCTGACTGCGCCGCCCGGGCGGCAGCGTCGGCATAGGCGGCTGCCTGGGCGGCCCCCTGGCTGTCACCGCCCGCGACCAGGTTGACCTGAACGAGGGTGGCCGCTGACCGAGCGGCGGCGGCAGCCAGATCTGCCGCCACAACGGCATCGACCCGGATGTCCCCGGCGCCCCGGAGCGCGACCGCGGCCGACAGCTCGGCGATGTCCGCCGCCATGCCGGCGAGCTCCAGGGGCGCGGCGGCGGCGGCACGAATGGCCAGGCCGAGCGCCCAGTCCCGTACGTCGTCTGGCGGCTCGGTCTCGGGCGCTCGACCCCCCAGAGCCTGCCTGGCCTGCGTGTACTGCACCCTGGCCTGCTCGGCCAGGGTGCACGCTCGGCGGGCCAGGGCCAGGGCCTGCGCGCGGGCCCCCGCCGCCTCGTCCCACGCCTCGCGTGACCGGTCAGCGGCCGCCGCGGCCAGCGAGGCGGCCACGCCGGCCACGAGCGCGGTGGCCGCCCCGCTGGCCGGGTAACCCCCCGCCTGTGTGAATTCCCGGGTCAGCTGGGCCAGGGACCCGTCGGGAGTTGGTGTTGCGTTTTCTGGCATTAGGGAAGATTCTTCTGGATCGGCCGTCTAGTAGGCGACGTTTCAACCCTCTCCAATTGGAGGAGCACATGGAGGACGAGAGCAAGACCCCGCAGGAAGAGGAAGAGGTCGAGGCTCACAGCCGCCCCCGCACCGGGCCGGAAGAGCCCGGGCGGTTCATCGGGCACAGTGAGGAGGGCGAGGACGACGAGGTCGAGGCGCACGTGCGGCCTCGCACAGGCCCAGAGGAGCCGGGCAGGCACTTCTAGTCTCGACTGCTTTGATCAGGCCTGATGAAAGCGGGGCGGCCGGGGGCCGCCCCGCTTTTGCGTCCCGCTCAGCGCCCCAGGACCTGCGCCAGCTCAGCCAGCAGCCTCTGACCGGCGGCGCGGCGATCCCCCTCCAGGCTCTCGAGCGCGGCAGCCACGCGGCTCACCGCCTCCAGCTCCGAGCCCGCTCCCTCAACGGCCACCTGCACCTGTCGGGCGTGGAGGAGCAGGTCCAGGGCGATCGCCGCCTGGTTGGCGAATAGACCCAGGAGGTCCATCTCGGCCACGCTGAAGCGTCGGCGTTCCGGGCGGTCCAGGACGTTGAGGACCCCGAGCACGCGATCCTCGCGCAGCAACGGGGCGGCCATCAGGCCCTTGGGGACGTACCCCGTGCGCCGCGCCTGATCCAGCGCGAAGCGGGGGTCGGCGGCGACATCCTCGACCACGAGTGACTGCCCTGACTCGGCCACCCAGCCGGCGATCCCAGTTCCCGAGGGGATCCGGCGCCCCACCAGAATGTCCTCGCCCTCACCGGTCACGGCCTCGAACACGAGCTCGCCGGAATCGGCGTCGAGCAACATGATCGAGGCTGCCCGGGCGCCGAAGATCGCCCGGGCCACCTCCACGATCGATTGGAGCAGCGGCCGATGCGCCTGACGCGCAGCCAGCGCGCCGGCGGCCACAGCGGCGCGGAGATCGTCCTGGGCCATCAGGCGGCCCTCATGTTGGCCGCGGTCTCACGGAGGATCGACTTGAGCTCAAACGGCGTCAGCCCCGGGTGCTTGGCCATGATCAGGGCGCAGATTCCGGTCACGTAGGCGGTGGCGAACGAGTTTCCCGCCGCGGTGATCCGGGTCCGGTTCAGCCAGGCCACCTCGACGTCCATACCCCGAGCGAGTATCTCGACGGGTGGGTCGGGGTTGTACAGGAACTCGAACGGATCGTCGCCGTCGTGGCTGGCCACGGAGATAACCGAGGAGAAGCGCCACGGATAGCTCCGAATGTCAAAGTTGTGGGCCGAGGCCACGAAGATCGTCCCGGCGAAGTAGGCGTCGTCGGCGATGTCGTGCAGGAGCGCCGCCGTCTCCCGCTTCGGCGTGGACAGGCTGAGGTTCACCACCTCACAACCCTGCTCGACCGCCCACCGCAGGCCGGCCAGGAGGACGCTGGCCGCCCCCTTGTTCCCGGGACCCAGTACCCGGACGCTCCACAGCCGGCAGGCGGGAGCCATGGATCGGACGATCCCGGCACAGGCCGTGCCGTGACCCGCCACGTCGCCGGTTGCGTCCTCGACCACCGCCGGCTCGCCATCGTCGCGTTTCTGCACGGCCACGGCTCGCTCCACGCTCCCCACGAACTCGTGGCCCGCATCGATCCCGCTGTCCACGATCGCCACCCTGACCCCAGACCCGTCCGATCCGCCCCAGGCCCACTCCCGCGTGACCTGGTGTGGCCAGGAGTGCGACAGGCCGCTGGCCCTGGGGTCGTCCCGGCGCAGGCTCCACGCCGGGAGTTCTTCGTCGACCTCAGCCACCGCGGGGATCGCCGAGCAGCTGGCGGAGCTTGGTCAGGCACCGGCTGATGCGGCTGGCGATCGTTCCCATCGGGACCTGGAGCTCCTGTGAGATCTCCTGGTAGGTCTGCTCGCGGGCGAAGAAGCGGTCGAGGATGTCCTGGCAGTTCTCGGGCAGCGCCTTCATGGCCTCGTGCACGGCCACGGCCAGCTCGAGGCGCTCGAGCTCCCGGGATGCATTCCCCTCCACCCCCTGGAACAGCTCGTCGAAGCCGGGCTGCTCGCGGCCCCCCACCCGGAGTCGGTCGATGGACAGCCGTCGGCTGAGCTGGCCAATCCAGGGGCGGATGGCCTCGTCCGAGCGGAGCCTCTCGAGGTGCTCAAACGTCCGGGCGAAGACCTCCTGGAAGACGTCCTCGGCGTCCTGCTCGGATAGCCGGTAGGCCGTGACCGCGATCGCGTACACATATCGGGAGAACCGCTCCACGAGCAGCGACCAGGCTCGCTGATCGCCCTGCCGGCAGGCCCGGACGAGTTCCTCGTCTGTGGCTCCCCCAGCGATCCGTGCTGCTTCGATACCAGCGCCCACCACATCGATTCTCCCGATTAGATGCGACCGGCGCAAGCTCAGCCTGCGCCGGTCCGGTACCCGGAGAACCTGGAGCGTCACGCCACCTCAAGCTGCGCGGGGAGCGCCGGCGCCGTCGGGCGTAGGCGAGGGCTGACCAGAAGGCGCCGGGCGAGCGTGAAGCGCGTCCGGGGCCGGCTGACCGCGCGGGCCGCACGGGCCGCCTGGCGAAGCTCCTGCTGGTGGATCTGGCTGACTGCGAATGAAAGCTGGGAGTTCATCTCTTGGGTCCTCTCCTTCTGCGGTTCGCCGGGTGCTCTCCGCTTGTGAGACCAAGGTACGGCCGGCGCGCCAGCGCAACCACGTCATCTGACACATACGCTTGCCCACGTGGCCGCGCAGCAGTTCGCCCGACAGTCGTTCATGGAGTCGCTGCCCGAGCCCGACCGCCGGGCCCTGCTGGAGGCGGGGCGCCGGAAAGCGTGGGAGGCGGGCGAGATGGTGATGCGCGAGGGCGAGCCCGCGGATAGCGCGGTCGTCCTGCTGACCGGCCTGGCCAAGATTCACAAGACCACCACCGAGGGGGTCGACGTGGTGCTGGGGCTCTCGGGCCCAGGGGACCTCCTGGGAGAGATCTCGGCCGTGCGCGAGGCCGTCCGGTCGGCTTCGGTGACCGCGCTTGACCGGGTCGACTCGCTCGTGATCCCGATCCCTGATCTGCGAGGGTTCCTATCACAGCATCCTCGGGCCGCGCTGGCCCTGCTCGACCTGGCGCTGGCCCGCCTGTACGTGGCCGACGCCCGGCGGATTGAGTTCGCCAGCTCCGAGAGCCTCCCTCGGGTCACCAGCCGCCTGGTTGAGCTGGCCGAGCGGTTCGGCCAGCGCCTGGGCAGCGGCGCGATCGAGGTGGCGTTGCCCTTCGCTCAGGAGGAGCTGGCCTCCTGGTCGGCGTCCTCGCGCGAATCGACCGCCCGGGCGTTGCGGACGTTACGCGAGCTGGGGCTGATCGAGACCCACCGGCTCCACATCACCGTGCTGGATCTGGAACGTCTGCGGGCTCACGCGGCCCGGCTGTAGTTACAGGCCGGCCGCCTCCTGGAGCGCCCGTCGGCACAGGACCCGGGCCAGGTGCTGCTTGTACTCGGCCGATGCGTTCAGGTCGGCCGGTGGGTCCGTGCCCTCGGCCGCCTGCTCGGCGGCCCGGGCGATCGATTCGGCGTTCAGCGGCTGTCCCCGCAGCGCTTCCTCGACCGCGCCGGCTCGCAGCGGCGTGGAGCCCATGTTGGTCAACCCGACCCGCACGTCCTCGACCTCGCCGTCGGTGCTCTTGACGACGGCGCACACGGCCACCATCGCCCAGTCCTCACTGCGGCGGTTGAACTTCTGATAGCCGAAGCCAAAGCCGTCCAGCGCCGGGAGCTGCACGTCCGTCAGGACCTCGTCGGGCGCGACCGCCGTCTCCAGGTAGTCCTGGAAAAGCTCGGACGCGTTCACGCTCCGCTCGCCGCCCGGACCGCGGAGCGTCACCGACCCCTCGGCGATCATCACCACGGCGGGCAGGTCCGAGGCCGGGTCGCCGTGGGCCAGTGAACCGCCGATCGTCCCCCGGTTGCGGACCTGGGGGTCGGCGATCGTGCCCGCCGCCCGGGCCAGGATGCCCAGGTCGGGCGAGTGCTCGAGCTCCGCGTGACGGGTCAACGCCCCGATCCGCCACGAGCCGTTCTGTCGCTCCACGCCATCCAGACCGGGGACCTTGCGCAGATCGATCAGCAGCGACGGGGTGGCCAGCCTGAGCTTCATCAGCGGCAGCAGCGAGTGCCCGCCGGCCAGCAGCTTGGCGTCCTCACCGCCCTCCCCCAGCAGACGGATCGCATCATCCAACGTGTCGGGGGCGACGTAATCGAATTCGGCGGGGATCATGCGGACGCACCTCCGTTGGCTTGACCAATCGCCTCCCACACCCGCATGGGCGTGAGCGGCATGTTGATGTAGTTCACCCCGAGCGGTCTGAGCGCATCGATCACCGCGTTGGTCACAGCGGCGCTGGCCGCGATCGTGCCCGCCTCCCCCACGCCCTTGGCCCCCAGCGAGTTGACCGGCGACGGGGTCTCGGTTCGGTCGGTCTCAATGCTGGGCAGCTCAGCCGCCGTGGGAAGCGCGTAGTCGACGAACGTGCCCGTGACCAGCTGTCCGTCCTCGTCGTAATGCACGCGTTCGTACAGGGCCTGCCCGATCGCATGGACGATGCCGCCGTGGACCTGGCCGTCGATGATCAGCGGGTTGATCGCCCGGCCGCAGTCGTCGACGGCCACGTAGCGGACCACCTTCGTCTTGCCCGTGTCCCTGTCCACGTCGACGATGCAGGCGTGGGCGCCGAACGGGAACACGAAGTTCTCCGGGTCGTAGAAGGTCGTCTCCTCCAGTCCCGGCTCCATCCCCTCGGGCACCAGGTTGAGATACGCCGCGCCGGCCACCTCGGCCAGCGTCATGCCCTTGTCGGGCGAGCCCTTGACTGAGAACTTGCCGTCGGCGAGCTCGATGTCATCGGCAGCGGCCTCCAGCTGGTTGGCCACGATCGCCTTGGCCTTGTCGGCGATCTTGGTCGAGCACCGGGCCAGCGCCTCGCCGCCCACAGCCAGCGAGCGCGAGCCGTAGGTGTTGCGGCCCTCGGGGCCCATGCCCGTGTCACCGTGGATCACCTCTACGACCGACGGGTCGACCCCGACGCGGTCAGCCACGATCTGGGCGAAGGCCGTCTCGTGGCCCTGGCCGTGCCCGGAGGCGCCCGTGTAGACCGTCACCGCCCCGGTGTTGTGAACCCGCACCATGGCCGATTCCCAGCCTCCAGCCTGGACGCCCACGCCGCCCGGTCCGGTCACGCGCGACGGCGCCAGGCCACAGATCTCGGTGTACGTGGACAGCCCGATTCCGCGGTAGATGCCCTGCGACCGTAGCTCATCCTGCTCCTTGCGGAACGCGTCCAGATCGACGTGCTCGAGCAGCCTGTCGAGCGTCTTGTTGTAGTCCCCGGAGTCGTAGATGACGCCGGTGGCCACCGCGTGCGGGAAGCTTTCCGCCGGGATGAAGTTCTTGCGCCTGATCTCGACCGGATCCATCCCCAGTTCGGCCGCCATCTGATCGAGGGTGACCTCGACCATATGCGTGGCCTCAGGACGCCCGGCGCCCCTGATGGCGTCAGTCGGGCACTTGTTCGTGAACACACCCACAATGTCCGTCTGGACGTTGGGGATCGCGTAGCACCCGCCCATCACGAACGCCCCCAAGGAAGGGATCAGCGGAGTGAGCAGCATGTTGTACGCCCCGAAGTCGGCCACGATCCGGACGTGAAACGCCGTCACGGTGCCGTCGCGCTTGGCGCCCATCTTCACGTAGGAGATCTGGTCGCGGCCCTGATGGGTGACGGCCATGTTCTCGGTCCGGGTCTCAATCCACTTGACCGGCCGGCCGAGCTTGCGCGAGCACCAGCAGGCCAACACCTCCTCGCCGTACACCTGGAGCTTGGAGCCAAAGCCACCCCCGACCTCCGGGGCGATCACCCGGACCCGCTCCTCGCTCATTCCCAGCAGGATGGCCAGGAACAGCCGCGACGAAGTGGGGCACCTGGGTCGAGGTCCAGAGCGTGAGGCACCCGCCCGGTAGTCGGCCAGCACACCGCGAGGCTCGATCGGCGCCCCGGCGGTACGGTGGTTGACCACCCGGCGCTCGATGACCACGTCGGCCTCTTCGAAGCCTTGCTCCACGTCGCCGCCCGGGAGCGACCACTCGTGGACCTTGTTGGTCTGGAGGGACTCGTGGACGTACGGGGGTCCTTCGAGCGCCTTCTCGGGATCCGTGACGACGGGCAGCGGGTCGTACTGGACGACGACGTCCTCGGCCGCGTCGATGACCGCGTAGCGGTCCTCACCCAGGACGACGGCCACGGGGTCGCCGACATGGTTGACCGTCTCCTTGGCCAGCGGCCAGTGCTCCGGGTTCTGGACCTCGATGCCCGGGGGGACCCAGGCCATCGGGAGCGGGCCGGCCAGGTCGGCCATGTCCTCGCCGGTGAAGACGGCGTGGATGCCCGCGTGTTGGCGGCGGCCTGGAGGTGTCGATCGAGACGATCCGAGCGTGGGCCTCGGGAGAGCGGACCAGCGCGGCCCACAGCGTCCCGGGGAGGGAGATGTCGTCGATGTACGGCCGCGGCCGGTGATCAGCCGCGGGTCCTCCTTGCGCCGGATGGCCTGGCCGACGTGGTTTGACGCCGGAGCGTGGCGCTGGTCGGCGGTCTATGCCGCAACCTCGCTGATCTCGGCAGCGACGCCGCCGCCGCCTACCTCGTCCTCGCTCATGACCCGGCTCCGGATCGATCCGCCCCTTCACCTTGGAGGCGTCGAGCACCGCCTTGACGATGTTGTGGTAGCCGGTGCAACGGCACAGGTTGCCCTCCAGCCCGTGGCGGACCTCCTCCTCGGTGGGGTTGGGGTTCTCGGCCAGCAGGCCGGCGGCGGCCATGATCATCCCCGGGGTGCAGTAGCCGCACTGGAGGCCATGGTCGTTCCAGAAGGCCTCCTGGATCGGATGGAGCTCGCCGTTCGAGGCCATGCCCTCGATCGTGGTGACCTCCGCGCCGTCGGCCTGCACGGCCAGGACCGTGCACGACTTCACGGCCTTGCCGTCCAGGTGGACCGTGCAGGCGCCGCAGTTGGACGTGTCGCAGCCCACGTGGGTGCCGGTCAGACCAAGCTGGTCGCGCAGGGCGTGGACCAGCAACACACGGGGCTCGACCTCCAGCTGGTGCTCGACTCCATTGACGTTGAGACGCACCGAAACGGAGTGCTCATGTTTCGCCTCCTTCTCCGGGGCTGAATCGCCGGTGATCAGCGCCCCGGGGGGACCGTGGCCCCTCGACCTTATCTCCTGGTGGCGCGGTGTGAAGGGGTTTGGGGTGGGCGGGGTTTGGTCGCAGGGTTGGGTCTGGGGGCTCTGGGCGGCGGGGGCTCTTGGGTGGCGGTGGCTCTGCGAGCGACCTTTACGGGCACGATCCCCGCGGTCCGGCCGGAACTTCCTCGCACATCAAACCCGCAACGGGGCGCGCGGTGCAGCCAGATGTCGATGTCCGGAACTTCCTCGCACCACGGTGGGCGGGGCCTGGATGACGTGACAGCGAAGTTCCGCCATAGAGCCGCGGGCTGCGCCCTCAGCCGTCGACTCCGCCCTAAGCCGCCAGCTGCGCCGCTTAGTCGCCGGCCGCCTGCCGCCCTCAGCCGCCGGCTGCGCCTCCAGGGCCTCCGGCCGCCGTTCGTCGCGAGCCACCCGGGCCGAGCGGCGGCGCAGGACGGTCATGCCCATGATCGCGGCCACGAAGCACGTCACCGCGCCCAGGCCGAGGCCGGCTCGCGGGCCGAGCGACGGCCATGACCCACCCCACGACCGGGCCGCCGATCGGGGTGGAGCCCTGGAAGGCGACGAACCACAGGGCCATCACGCGCCCACGCATCGCGGGCGGGAGTTCAGCTGAAGCGTCGAGTTGCCGGTGGCCATGAAGGTGATGCTCGCCCCACCGGCGAAGGCCAGCGCGGCCAGTTCCAGCGGGAGGCTCGGGGCCATCGTGGCCAGGGCGACGGCCACGCCGAAGGCGCTGGCGGCCATCACCAGCGGCCTCAGCCCGGTCCGGCCCCGGGTGGCCACGAGCAGTCCGCCGACCACCGCGCCGACCCCCATTGAGGCGGTCATGAAACCGAACCCGCTCGCGCCGACGTGCAGCCCGGCCCTGGCCATCACCGGAAGCGAGACCTGGAACTCATACGTCAGACAGCCGACGAGCCCCATCATCAGGAGCGGAACCGCCAGCTCAGGCGTCCGGCGGACGTAGGCCAGGCCCTCGCGGAGCTGGCCCTTGGCGCGCGGCTGCGGCGGGGTCGGGTTCAGTGCGGTCAGGTCCAGCCGGGCGAGCGACGCGATCACGGCGACGAAGCTGGCCGCGTTGATCAGAAAGCAGACGCCCACACCCACCCCGGCGATCAGCAATCCAGCCACCGCCGGTCCGACGACTCCGGGCCACATTGACCAGCACCGAGTTCAGGCTGACGGCGTTGCGGAGGTTCTCCGGGCCGACCATCTCGATCATGAACGACTGCCGGGATGGGTTCTCAAAGGCGTTGTTGAGGCCGAGCATCACCGCCAGCACCCCGATCTCCCACACCCGGACCGCCCCGGTGACGGTGAGCAGGCCCAGGATCAGCGCCTGGATTCCCATCAAACTCTGGAGCGCGATCATCACCCGGCGCTTGTTCATCCGGTCGGCCAGCACGCCCCCGTAGGGAGTCAGCAGCAGGACCGGCAACGTCTGAAGCGCGATGATCGCCCCCAGCGCGGTGGCGGAGTGGGTCAGGGTGAGGACCAGCCAGGCCTGCGCGGTCATCTGCATCCAGGTCCCGATCAGGGAGATCGACTGGCCGGAGTAGTAGCGGCGGTAGTTGGGAACGCTCAGCGAGGCGAAGGTGATGCGGCCAACGCGCATAACGCGCGTCATGGCCGGCCGCCCTTGAGCTCCTCGGCCAGCGCCTCGAGCGCCGGCAGGGCACCTTCGATCCGCCGGCGGTCCTCGGCGGACAGGCCTCGCATGGCCACGTTCACCGCCTCGGTGCGCTCGGCCCGCATCCGCTCGGCCAGGCGCTTGCCCTTCTTCGTGATGCCCACCCAGGCCGCCCGGCGGTCGTTGGCATCACTGACTCGCTCCACCAGACCGGCTCCGGCCAGATCGGTCACGACCCGGGACAACATCGTGGGGTTGATGCGCTCGGCCTCGGCCAGATCGGCCATCCTGGTCAGCCCGCTTCTGGTGACGCTGAGGAGGATGGAGATCCCCGTCGGCGTGAGACCCGCCTCCCGAGCCGCCCTCGTGGTCCGGAGCCGCCGGGCCAGCCGGCCGATCGCGGTGCGAAGCCGCGTCGCAGTCTCGGTGTCGAGGGTTGGGGAGGATGCTGGTGGCGTCACTTGTGGGTGCGGTTCGCTCCTGGGCTCGGAGGATATTTGCTTGCTGGCAAGCATTAGTATAGCGAGGCCCAAAGCCTGCGGGCGCCTCCGAAAGGCCTCGGCTAGAACTCCTGCTCGGCCCAATCCGGGAGCACGTCCGGAAGACCGTTGCTCACCCGGTCGGGGAAGACCGCCGGGCGCTTCTCCAGGAACGACGCCATGCCCTCCGCGGCGTCGGCCGACTGGCCGCGGGCGAACATGGCCTGTGAGTCGGCGCGGTGGGCCTCCATCGGGTGGCGCGCTCCCAGCATCGTCCACATCATCCGCCTGGCCAGCGCAACCGAGACCGGGGCGGCGTTGTCGGCGATTTCGCGGGCCAGTTCGCGGGCGGCGTCCAGCAGCTCGTCCTTGGGGTGGAGGCTGCGGACAAGCCCTCCCTCCAGTGCCTCCTGGGCTGAGAAGACGCGCCCGGTGGCCACCCACTCGATGGCCCGGCTGATCCCCACGACCCGCGGCAGGAAAAAGAGGAGGCCGCCTCGGGCACGATCCCCCGCCGGGCGAACACGAACCCGAAACGGGCGTCGTCGGCGGCCAGGCGGATGTCCATCGGCAGCTGCATGGTCACCCCCACCCCCACCGCCGGGCCGTTGACGGCGGCGATCACGGGCTTGGTGGACTCGAAGATCCGAAGCGTGAACTGACCGCCGTTGTCCCGCGGGGGCCGGCCTCGGCTCCCTGCTGGGCCGCCAGTCAAACGTCTCCGCTCCGCGTTCCAGATCCGCGCCGGCGCAGAACGCCCGACCGGCCCCGGTGATGATCAGAACGCGGACGTCGTCGTTTGCATCGGCGTCGTCGAAGGCCTGGATCAACTCTCGGCACATCGTCTGGGTCCACGCGTTCAGACGATCCGGACGGTTGAGGGTGATGGTCAGGATTCCGTCAGTCAGCTCCGTCGTGATCTGCTCCATGGACTCCCCTTGTTCGGTCTCTGGACGGCCGTCGCGGCGAGGTCGTCGACCTCGGCCCGTCACGGTGGGCTCCACCAGTGTGGCCGCCTAAAATTGACGCCGGGAGCATATGTCAGCGCACGAGCCCTCAACCCCGGCCAGCACCACGACAGCTCGATGACCGGAACGCAGGTTGGCCTGGCGGTCTCCGTGTTCCTGGCCTGCACGGTCGAGGCCGTCGAGGCTCTGACGATCGTGCTGGCCGTCGGCGTCACACGAAGCTGGCGCTCCACCTTCACGGGGGTCGGCGCGGCGATTGTCCTTCTCGGGGCCGTGACCGCGGCGCTCGGGCCCGCGCTCACCGCGCTGCCGATCGACGTGCTCCGTCTGATCGTGGGCGCTCTGCTTCTGATCTTCGGCCTCCAGTGGCTACGCAAGGCGATCCTGCGGGCCTCGGGTCTGAAGGCGCTGCACGACGAGCGCGAGGCGTACGCCCAGGAGCAGGAAGCCGCGCGGGCGGCCGGAGGACGACCCAGCACGGTTTGATCCGTACTCGTTCACGATCGCCTTCAAGGGCGTGTTCCTGGAGGGCCTGGAGGTGGTGTTCATCGTGCTCACGTTCGGGGCCAACCAGCACGATGTTGGGCTGGCCGCCGTCGCCGCCGGCATCGCTGTGGCCGTGGTCGCGCTCACCGGCGTGGCCGTCCACCGGCCGCTGGCGCGGGTGCCTGAGAACGCGATGAAGTTCGCCGTCGGCGTGATGCTCACGTCGTTTGGAACGTTCTGGGGAGCCGAGGGGGCGGGCGCACACTGGCCCGGCGGCGACGCCGCCCTGCTGGCAATCGTCCCGGCCACGGTTATTCTGAGCGCGCTGATCGTGGCCCTGGTCCGCCGGCCGCGCGGGGCCGACGATGCAGCTGTCGTGAGCGCATGAGCCGGATCCAGTCGCTGCTCGGTTTCATCTGGGACTTCGTCGTGGGCGATGACTGGCGGATCGCGCTCGGTGTGGTGGCCGGACTGGGCATCACCGCGCTGGTCACAGACACGAGCGTGAGCGCCTGGTGGATCCTCCCGGTCGGGGTAGCGGGCGTGCTCGGGCTGTCGGTCTGGCGCGCCGCCCGGTCCTGATTCGTCCCGCCCTGCGGAACACGCTTGACCTGGCGTCTCTGGCGTTATAAGACTCCGGGTGAGTCGTCGCCGATAAACGCATGAGCGGGCAAGCCAAGCGAATCGTCGGGGTGGCGGTTGTTACCGCCGCCGTCTGCGCTGCCATCGGTCTGTACATCGGGCTGTACCTGATCAACGTCCCCGGCTCGTCGGCGGCTGTCAGCACCTCATCGGGCCCCCATCTCTACCTGGCCACCGTCGCCGCGGCCGAGCTCAGCGATCCCCACCCAACGTGGGTGTCGTTCTACTCCGTGAACGCCAACGCCGGCGATTGGCGCCACGACACCACATACGTGCTTCCGGCCAACACGCTGGTGCACGTGACGGTCTTCGAGTACGACTCCCAAACGGGGCTGCGGAACCCGTTCATATCTCAGGCGAGCGGGACCGTCGGGGGCACATTCGTCCTCGATGGCCACACCACGCAGGCGATCAACCCGGACACGGCCTCGCACGTATTCGCGATCCCACAGATAGGGCTCACGGTGCCCCTGCAGGGGGTTTCCAGCAACGCCAAGAACCCGTGCGCGAACGCTCCATGCAGCCTCAGCAACGCCCACCACACGATCCAGTTCACCTTCCGCACGCCGAGCAAGGGCCTGTATCGCTGGCAGTGCTTCGTTCCCTGCGCGGCCGGTTACATCGAGGGCTTCGGCGGCCCGATGCAGACGGTCGGCTATATGGACGGCTTCATCAAGGTCGTTTGAGTGGCCTCCGAGCTGATCAGGGGGCGCGGTGACGGATAACCGACACCACTTCCGCAACGTCGTCCTCCTGTGGCTGGTGGCCAACGCGATCATGCTGCCGATCGTGATCTGGCTGCTGGGTCCGGGGCTCCCGCCGGGCAACGGCACCGTCGAGGCCCACGGCCAGGTCGTCGACAACACCGTCCTGCTCAGCCTGGCCACACCGGTGGCGCTGGCCGTGCTCGTGTACTTCGGCTACGCGCTGTGGGCGTTCCGCGAGCGGACCCCGGATGCGGTCGTGGATGGACCGTCAATCCGCGGTAATGCCAACGTGCAGTTCTGGTGGCTGATCGTCACGACGGTGCTCGTACTGTTCCTGGCCGCCTACGGGTCAATCCGGCTGCTGGCCGACGGGTCGGGCGGAGGCCAGGGACCGAACCCGATCGCGGTCCCCGCATCCGCCACCGCGCACCCCCCACTTCAGGTTCAGGTGGTCGCCCAGCAGTGGCAGTTCACGTACCGCTACCCGGCCTACGGCGGCGTCGAGACGCGGTCGCTCGAGCTGCCCACAAACACCACCGTCGAGTTCCACGTGACCTCGCTTGACGTGATCCACTCGTTCTGGGCCTATCAGCTCGGCGTCAAGGCCGACGCCAACCCCGGGGTCGACAACATCGCCTACGTGACCACCGAGGGGCCGCTGACCTTCAACGTGCGCTGCGCCGAGCTGTGCGGTGTCTGGCACGGCTACATGTTCAACCCTGGCCGAGTGGTCCCCAAGGCCGAGTTCGCGTCGTGGATCACCCAGCAGCAGGCGCAGTTCGCACCGGCGACCAAGAGCCTGCCGCCGTATTCGAAGAGCTACTTCCCACAACCCCAGAGGAGAGGCGGATGAGCGCGATCGCGGTCCCAGTCCCGGCCCGCCGTTCAGGCTGGCGTCAGCTGATGGGCTTCAACATGCTGACCGGGATCGTGCTCGGGATCGCCGGCTGGTTCATCGGCTACGTGATCGGCGACCACATCCACGGCGCCAACCTCGTCTACTACTCGACCGAGGCGGGGCAGAACGACGTCGCGGTCATGCTGGGCTACCTCTTCGGGGTGATCGGGTTCCTGGTCGGGCTGGGATTCGCCAACTATCCGCTGCGGCGGATGCTCGGCCATCCGCCCTCGCTCGCCGAGCGGGAAACCGAGGGATACGGCCTGCTGCGCTACTTCAGCCTGTCCACCGACCACAAGGTCGTGGCCAAGCAGTACATGATCGGTATCGGGCTGTTCTTCTTCGTCGGCGGACTGAACGCGATGCTGATTCGGACCGAGCTGCTCCAGCCCAACGTGCACGTGTTCGGAGCCAACCAGTACCTGACGCTGGTCGGCCTGCACGGGTCGATGATGATGGGGATCATGACCTCGGGGATCCTGGGGCCGTTCGCCAATTGGCTCGTCCCGCTGATGATCGGGTCTCGGCGGATGGCCTTCCCGCGGATCGAGTCGCTGACGTTCTGGCTCCTGATGGCCGGCTCGGTGATCCTGCTGACCGCGATCTTCTTCGGGGGCTTTCAGACCGGCTGGACCGGCTACCAGCCGCTGGCCGACCAGGGCACGGCCGGGTATGACGCCTACATCGGGTTCTTTGCGCTGGTCGGGCTCTCGATGACGCTATTCGGGTTCAACCTGATCGCCACGATCATCACGATGCGCGCGCCCGGGATGACGTGGTCGCGGCTGCCGATCTTCGTGCTGGGCCACGCTGGCGACGGCAGCCCTGATGATGCTGGCGGCGCCGATGCTGATCTCGGCACTGCTGATGGGGGCGATGGACAGGACGGTCCAGACCGCGTTCTACGTCGCCGGCGGTGGCGGGAGCGCCTACCTGTTCCAGAACCTGTTCTGGGTCTTCGGCCACCCGGAGGTGTACGTCCTCGCGCTGCCCGGGATGGGGATCGTGCTCGAGCTGATGGCGGTGTTCTCCCGCAAGCCGCTTTGGGGGTACCGACTGGCGGTCGCCGGGATACTCGGCGTCGGATTCCTGAGCTTCTTCGTCTGGCAGCACCACCTGTTCGTGTCCGGCATCAACGCCGACCTGCGCCCGTTCTACATGCTCTCGACCGAGCTGATCTCGCTCCCGACCGGGTTCATCTTCCTGTTCGCTATGGCGACGCTGTGGCGCGGGCGAATACGTTTCACCGTGCCGATGCTGTTCTGCCTCGCGTGGGTCTTCAACTTCCTCTGGGGCGGGATCTCCGGCGTGTTCAACTCCGACGTCCCCAGCGACGTGACAACCCACGGCAGCTTCTTCGTGATGGCCCACTTCCACTACACGATCATGGGCGGGCTGGTGTTCGCGTTCTTCGCCGGGATCTATTACTGGATCCCCAAGATTTACGGCTACAGGTTCAACGAGAAGCTCGCCAAGATCCACTTCTGGGTCATGTTCATCGCCTTCAACTCGACCTTCGCCCCGCTCTTTGCCCTCGGCTTCATGGGCATGCCCCGTCGGGTGGTGACCTACCCGGCTGGCTTCCAGGGACTCAACGACTGGGTCTCGGTGTCCGCCTATGTGCTGGGGCTGTCGATGCTGGTGTTCCTCGCCAACGTGATCTGGTCGCTGGTGATCAAGCGCGAGCCGGCCGAGGCCAACCCCTGGCACTCGAAATCAGCCGAGTGGCAGCTGCCCACCCCGGTCCCGGTGCACGACTTCGACCGGCTGCCCACGTTTGGCGCGGACCCCTATCCGTACGGGGTAGAGCCGGCGCCGGTGGCTACAGCCGCGCAAGCCGGAGGGGGAGCTAGACCGTGGCGGCCTCGGCCCCCGCCGACAGCCATGTCGAGTCCGAGCCGCCCGAGTGGCAGCCGCGGGCCCTGTGGGTGGGTGGCCGGCTGCTCTGCGGCGCGATCTCGTTCTTCTTCGCCTCGTTCGTGTTCGCCTACTTCTACCTGCGGTCACTCAACGAAAACCACAACTGGATGATCGGGGCGGTCCACCCCTCGAAGGGCCTGGGGCGGCGATGCATGGCGCTGTTCGTGGTGGGCGCGGTGATCTACCGGCTGGCGGCCAAGGGCCCGATCGACGTTCTTCCCGCGGGGATGTTGGCGATCGTGATGGCGCTGCTGGCGGTGGCGCTTCAGTTCTTCGAGTACACGAGCTTGATTTCGGCGCCGCCTCGCGGCGGCTACGCGTCGGTGTTCTTCGGCTGGACGGCCCTGTACGCGATCGTCGCCCTCTTCGGGATCTACTGGATAGAGACGCAGATGGCGAACCTGTGGCGCGTTCGCCGACTCGGCGAGGCCGGCAGATGGACACCCCGTCGCCCGAGGTGGAGCTGATGCCGACCTCCGAGAGCGCGCTGCTGGAGGCGTCGATCGAGGCCTCGTCGTTCTACTGGGCTTATTTCGTGGCGATCGGCTTCGTGGCCTGGGTCATCCTGTACGTCGTCGGGCCATGAACCTCACCGACTGGTCGCTGGACCCGTCGCTGGTCTACGTGGCGTTTGCGGCCGCGCTCTACCTGCTCGGCAGCAGCGGCCGCGGGAGACCGACGGTGCGGGAGGCGGTCGCGTTCTTCGCCGGCCTGCTCACGATCGTGATCGCGCTCGACTCGCCGATCGACGTTTATGCCAACCAGCTGTTCTGGGTCCACATGCTCCAGCACGTCCTGCTGCTTACCGTCGCCCCGCCGCTCGTGCTGCTCGGACGCCCGTGGCCGCGGATGTGGCGGGCGTTACCGCTGGGACCGCGTACACGCGCCGCGCGGGCGCTGGCCCGGGGGCGCTGGACGGCGCCGCTGCGGGCGCTGGCGCGACCGCTACCGGCCTGGATCGTGTTCAACGCCACGGTCGTGGCGTGGCACATCCCGGCGGCGTACAACGCGACCCTGACCAACGGCGGGATCCACGTCCTGGAGCACACGATGTTCTTCTTCACGGGGCTGCTGTTCTGGGCCCGGGTGATCGATCCCGGGCCGCTGCGTCCTCGGCTTGTGTGGCCGATCCGGATCGCCTACGCCGCCGGTGCGATGGTCGTCAGCTGGATCCTGGCGATCACGCTCGTGATCGTCCCCCACCCGCTGTACAGCTACTACGCCGGGCTCGTGACGCGCCCGGGCGGCCTGACCGCGATCGAGGACCAGCAAATCGCCGCCGGCGTCATGTGGGTGCTCGGATCGCTCGCGTACACGGTCACCTACATAGCCGGCTTCTACCGCTGGCTGGAGCCGGACCGCTCGACCGGCTCACCATCTGCTGCGATCACGACCTGAGGAGGATCAAACGTGATCTTCATTCCAACCGCAACATTCCTCGCCGGCGCGCTGCTCTCGCTGCTGCTGCCGGTCGGCCTGCTGATCGCGCTCGCGACCTGGTACGTGATGTTCATCCGCCGCGTCCCTGAGACGCCGGAAGGGCAGAAGACCGCCCCGGCCGAGGCGGCTCCCGGAGTCTCGCCCAACCCGGGCGAGGAACCGTGATCCAGGCAGGCTCGGGGGGCTGGCTCGGTCCCGGGCTGCCGAGCGGCCGGGTGCTGGCCGCGCTGGCAGTGCTGATCGTCCTGTTCGCGGTGGCGGGGCTTGACGTGCGCCGCATAACGTCGGGCTCGTCGGCCGGTAGCGGACTGGTCAGATCGCGTTACCGCCTTGACGGCCGGGCGACGTGGCCCGCCGGGGCTCGTCCGGCGCCCGGCCGTGTCCGCGGCGCCGTTGGGGCTGGGGTCTTGCCGGAGTCGCTCGGTAGTACCGGCTGATGAGCGGGCGTGGCAACCTCTCATCGGTGCGGCGGGCGTAAGCCCCGGTCCCACCGATGACGGCGGTGGGGATCGCCGTGGCCGTCGTGGCCTCGGTGGCGAACGCCTTCGCGGTCGTCCTACAGGCCGGCGAGGCCAGGGATTCCCCCCGGAGTCGCGCCGGGAGGTTCTCGCTCCTGCTCGGCCTGGCCCGTCGGCCCCGCTGGCGGGCCGGGACGGCGCTGCTGGTCGTGGCGTGGCCGCTACAGGTCCTGGCCTTCGCCTACGCACCGATCACGGTCGTCCAGCCAACGCTGGCCTCCGGTTCGCTGGTCCTGCTTTCGGTGGCCAGGCTGAGGCTCGGGGAGCGGGTGGGCCGCCCGGAGGTGCTGGGAGCCACCCCGATCGTCGCCGGCGTGGATGATCTGGGCTGCCCCCCGCCACAGCACCCATATACCCGGCGCCCTGCGCGTGGCCGTGCCGCTGGCCGTGGTGGGACCGGCGCGGTGGCCGCCTACGTGGTGGGCCGGCTCCGCCCCCGCCGCCAGCTGGCGGTGGTGATCGGCGCCGGGCTGGCTATGCCTGGGTCGATTTCGCCAGCAAGCTCCTGTCCAGCGACATCTCGACCGGCCGCTGGGTACTGGCTGGCCTGTGGCTGCCCGCCGTCCTGGCTTTCGGGGCGCTGGCCTTCCTGGAGGAGACGACGGCACTCCAGCGGCGACCGGCGGTCACCGTGGCCCCGGTGGTCGGGGCGGTTCAGGACCCCCTTCCCGTGCTGATGGCGCTGGGGTCTGGCGTGGAGAGCTGGGGCAGCGGCTCCCAGCGCCTGGCGCAGCTGGCCTTCGGGCTGGCCATCGTAACCCTCGGGGGGGCCACCTGGGACGATCTGGGGCCGTGGCTCGGGTGACGCGAGGCGTCGGAGGCGACGGCCAAGGGCGCTGCCAGTCCCTGAGCGGACGCCGCACCCGCCGGTGGGTTAGGGTTATGGTCGGCGTCGCCGGGTAGGCGACGGCCCTGTCCCCGGACCCGAGCTCTTCCACCCCCAAGGAGACCAGATGGGCTTTGACCAGTACCACGAGCCGCCGGAGAGCTGCCGCCGGCCACCCGGACGTTCGCCCGGATGTGCGCATCCCTGACCGAAGAGGCCGAGGCCATCGGCTGGTACGAGCAGCGGCTCGCGGTGGAGCAGGACCTCGAGGCCGCGGCCGTCATGCGCGACGCCCAGGGCGAGGAGTTCAAGCACTTCTCGCATGGACCTGGAGGTGCTGCTGCGCCGGACCCCGGCCTGGCGGGAGATCGCCCAGGGCATCCTGTTCCAGAGCGGCGACATCGTTGAGCACGGCGAGGAGGCCGAGGCCGAGGCGTTGGAGGGCGGAGGGGCCGGGCGCCGAGGGGGCGTTCGTCGACGGCTCCCTGGGGATCGGCGGCCTGAGGGGGGAGCGGCATGAATCATCTCCTCCGCGGGCACGCGCCGATCAGCGATCAGGTCTGGAACCTGCTGGACAAGGAGGCCAGGGAGCGGCTGACGCCGGCGCTGGCCGCCCGCCAACTGGTGGACTTCTCCGGCCCCTTAGGCTGGGACCACTCGGCCACCAACCTCGGGCGAACCGAGGCCCTGGGGTCACCACCGGCCGATGGTGTCTCCGGCCGGCGGCGTCAGGTGCTGCCGCTGGTCGAGGTGCGAGCCGACTTCTCGCTCCGGCGAGAGGAGCTCCGGGACGCCGACCGCGGCGCCGAGGACATCGACCTGGAGGCGCTCACTGAGGCCGCGCACGAGATGGCCGTGGCCGAGAACCGGGCGGTCTTCCACGGCTGGTTCGGCGCCATCACCGGAATCGTCGAGGCCTCGCCCCATGATCCGCTCAGCCTGGGCGAGGCGCCCGACGAGTACCCCCGCCCGGTGGCCGGGGCCGCCGAGCGGCTCCTGTGTAATGGCGTGACCGGCCCCTACGGCCTGGCCCTGGGTCGCGGCCAGTACCGCCGGGTGGTCGAGACCGCGGAGCACGGCGGCTATCCCCTGCTTGACCATCTGCACAAGATCCTCGAAGGTCCGATCGTCTGGACTCCGGGATTGGAGGGGGCCGTCGTGATCAGCCTCCGGGGCGGTGACTTCCTGTTCGAGTCCGGCCAGGACCTGTCGATCGGCTACGACTGGCACGACGGCGAGGTTGTGCGGCTGTACCTGGAGCAGAGCTTCAGCTTCCGGGTGGCCACGCCCGAGGCGGCGGTCGTACTGTCGCCGTGAGCCATCCTTCAGAACTGGACGAAGTCGATGATCTCCCGGATCACCGTGCCAGGATCCTCCAGGTGCAGGAAATGCCCGGTGTCGGGAACCACCACGCGTCGGGAACCGGGACCGAGATACCGCTCCGCCCCCTCGCCCAAGCTGGCCGACACGCATCCGTCCCGCTCCCCGTGGAGATACAGCGTTGGCCGGGCGGTCGGGGCAGCCAGAGCCTGCTGAATCTCGGCCAGCTCGGGAGCATGGCCGCTGGGGTCATATAGGGCTCGGTAGTAGCCAAGCGCAGCCGCCAGATGCCCGTCGGGCCGGAGCGCCGCCTTGGCCTGCTCCAGCTGCTCGCCGGGCTCGATCCCGGGGGACCAGTCGGCCCACAGCCGCTCGATGAAGGCGAAGTCGTTCGCCGACACGACCTGCTCGGACAGCGGGTGCAGAAAGAAGAACTGGTACCAGAACCGGCGCAGCTGGTCGTAGTCGAACACCGCACGGGCAGTCAGCGCCACCGGCGGAATGCTCAGGGTCACGACCCGGCGCCAGCGCTCAGGCGCGTACGCGCCCGCGCCGTAGGCGGCGAGGGCGCCCCAGTCGTGACCGATGATGACCGCCTGGCCGTCACCTCCGAACGCCTCGTGCAGGGCGATCGCGTCGCCGACGAGCGCGGCGCCCTGGTAGCGACCGTCGCCCGGAACGTCTGTCGGCGCGAACCCCCGCATCCACGGGGCCACGGCCCGGAACCCGCGCCCGGCCAGGGCTGGCAGCAGCTCGGCCCAGGTGAGCGCCGAGTCCGGGAAGCCGTGCAGGCACAGGGCCAGCGGTCCGTCCCCCAGCTCCAGGTAGGAGAACTCAAGGCCGGCCGCGGCGATCCGCTGCGCTTCCACGCCACGTAGCCTAAACCGCGACCCGCGGGGCGATGCTGTCCGCCGGGGGCACTCCGGCCGGTAGTCTCGGCCTCTCATGAGCGCGGCGCTGGCCCTGGCCCGAACCGTCGGCGACGTCGATGCGCCGTGGCTGGCGGCGGCGCTCGGCACCGGCCCCGTCAGGTCAGTGTCCGTCGAGGCGGTCGGGACCGGTCAGATGAGCCAGACCTACCGGGTCCGCCTGGAGTACGAGGATCCCGAGCAGGCCGGGCCCTCCTCAGTGATCGTGAAGCTGGCTTCCGCGGACCAGACCAGCCGGTCAACGGGCGTCGGCCTGGGAATCTACGAACGGGAGATTCGCTTCTACCAGGAGCTCGCGCCGCGCATCGGCGGGCCGCTGGCCGCCTGCCATCTGGCCCGGTTCGACCCGGAGGCGGGCTGGTTCACGCTCGTCCTTGAGGATCTCGCCCCGGCGGTCCAGGGGAATCAGATCGCCGGCTGTGGGGTGGATCAGGCCAGGCTGGGGGTCCGCGAGCTCGCCCGGCTGCACGCGCCCGTTTTCGGTGATCCGAGGCTGGAGGAGTCCGAGTGGCTGAATCGGCCGTCCCCCGTAAACCAGGCCCTGGTGACGCAGCTGCTGGACGGATTCCTGGACCGCTACAGCCCACGGATCGCCGATCAACACAGGTCTGTCTGCCAGCGGCTCGTGGCCAGCCTGGACGGTTGGATGGCCGACCGCAGGCCGCCGCTGGGGCTGGTCCACGGGGACTTCCGGCTGGACAACCTTCTCTTCGACGACCCCGACAGCGCCAGGCCGTTGATCGCCGTGGATTGGCAGACCGTCGGCTGGGGCGACGCGATGACGGACGTGTCGTACTTTCTCGGCGGCGGCCTTTTGGTGACGGATCGGCGGGAGCACGAGCGCGTCCTGGTGGGCGAGTACCACTCCGCGCTGGAGGCCCACGGTGTCCGGGGGTTCACCTGGGAGCAGTGTTGGGACGGCTATCGCCGCCAGGCGTTCGGCGGCGTGCTGATGGCGATCGTGGCCTCAATGCTGGTGCTGCGAACCGAACGGGGCGATGACATGTTCATGACCACCCTGGCCCGCCACGCTCAGCACGCGCTGGACCTGGATGCCCTGGAGCTCCTGCCCGCCGCCGGATCCGGGCGACCCGCGCCGCTGCGTCCCGAACCCCAGGACGAGGGCAGGCACGAGCCCGGACCCGAACGGCTCTGGAACGAGAGCTGGTACTTCGACGTCGTCGCGCCCGACGGCAGCCTCGGGGCGTATGTCCGAATCGGCCTCTACCCCAACCTGGACCGGTGCTGGTACACGGCCTTCGTTTGCGGTCCCGGACGACCAACGGTGGCGGTGGTTGATTTCGCCGCGCCGCTTCCGGAGCATCTGGGCCTGCACGCGGAGACTGCGAAGCTGCGGGCCGACCACATCTGCCCGGTGGCCTTCGAGCTCTTCCGGACGACGCTTGACGCGACGGGTGAGCAGCATCGGGACCCCGCTGCCCTGCTCCGAGGGGAGACCGGGGCCTCAGTTCCGGTCGGTCTTGACCTCGCCTGGGAGACCGATGGCGAACCGTACGCCTACCGGCTGGCCACCCGCTACGAGATCCCGTGCCGAGTGTCGGGCTCGATCACAGTCGGCCAGGAGACGATCACGCTGAGCGAGGCCGCCGGCCAGCGCGACCACTCCTGGGGCCTGCGCGATTGGTGGGGGATGGACTGGGTGTGGATGGCCGGCCACCTAACCGACGGCACCCACATCCACGCCGTCCACCTACGCCTCCCGGACGACCAGACGCTCGGGGTGGGCTACACCCAGTCAACCGCCTCGGGCCTGTCGGAGCTCGACACGGTGCACGCGTCCGAGGAGGTGCGGCCCGACGGGCTGATCGGGGCCGCGCAGATCTCGTTCTCGCCTCCGGGGCTGGACGTGGCGATTGAGCCCCTGGCCTTCGGCCCGCTGCGCCTGGAGTCAGACGACGGCCGGGTGGCTCTGTTCCCGCGGGCCATGTGCCGGATCGAGTGCTCCGACGGCCGTGATGGTCTGGCCTGGGTGGAGTGGAACCACAACCAGGCTTAGGTGCGGGGCTGCAAAGACGCCGACTCGGGCGGGGTTCTCCCCCATCGTGAGTCTCCGAGCGTCGCCTCGGCGATCTCGACCCGGTTGCGCCCTCGCTCCTTGGCCGCATAGAGGGCCCGATCGGCCTGGCGCAGCAGATCCTCGGGGTTGCCGGCATCCTCGGGCAGCGCGGCCACGCCAAGGCTCGCCGTCAGCTGGCCACACCGCACGTCCGCGTGCTCGATCAGGGTCCGGATCTTGTCGGCCGCTGTGCGGGCCTGATCACGGGTCGTGTTCGGGAGCAGCAGCAGAAACTCCTCGCCGCCGTACCGCGCCGCGAAGTCACTGGCCCGAAGCGAAGAGCTGAGAATGCTCCCCACGACAGCGAGCGCCTCGTCGCCCTGCTCGTGGCCGTGGACATCGTTGATCTCCTTGAAATGGTCCAGATCGAGCAGGATCGCGGCCATCGGTGTCACCGTGCGGCTGGCCTGAGCGGACATCCGCTTGAGCGTGTCGTCCGCCTCTCGGCGGTTGGCCAGCGCGGTGAGGGCGTCAGTGGCCGCCCTGATTTCGGCCAGTGACAGGTTGCGCTGGTTGGCAATGATCGGGGTGGCCTGAATAACGGTGGTCCGCAGCCTGTTGCGCTCGGTCTCGGTGATGCGTGCCTGCTTGGCCACCAGGACCGATCCGATCACCGTCCCGCCGACCAGGAGAGGTTCGCACGCGATGTCTGAGGCCAGCTGCCCACACAGCCGGCACTCGGCCAATGACGCCTCATTGGTCCGGCGCTCGAAGGGACGGCTGAGCCTCACAGCCAGGCAGTCGCCCGGGTTGAGATGCTCGTCAACCAGTGTGGCCAGCGGCGTCCGAGCGACGCCCTCACTGACGGTGACCTCCAGCCGATCGTCGCTGTTGTTGCGGTTCAGGACAGCCACACCGGCGCCGGGGGTGGTCCGCGTGATGTGGCGGATCAGCAGTTGGCGTGACCCCTCCTCGGAAGCGGACGTCTGGAGGAGCTCGCGGAACTCCGCATCCAGCCGGCGCTGGTGCTCCTCCCGGCGTCGGCTGCGCCGCAGGAGCAGGAGCGCGGCCAGCGACAGGGCGAGCGAGAGTCCGCCGGCCAGCAGCACGGCCAGCCAGGTGGCCTGAGACAGGGCCGCGTTACGGCGGCTCTCCAGGTTGTCCATGAAGCTCTGGTTGGCCTCCCGAAAGTGGTCCATCAAGCTCTTGCGGGCGAGCGCTGTCCGCAGCGTCGTTGGCTGACCCGTTCGGCGGAAGCTGGCGATCTCTTCCGCGGCCTCCCGGTGCCAGTGCCCCGCTATGACGGCTTGCGCTGCCAGGCCATGCAGTAGCTGCTGATCACCCGCGACGGTGCGCTGGGCAGCGGCGAAGGCCACGGAAAAGTCGCGCGTTCCCGTGAACCAGGGCTGGAGGAAGCGCCTGTCCCGCGTCACGAGGTAACCCCGGGCTCCTGTCTCTTGGTCCAGCATCGCGGTGAGCAGCTGCTGTGACTCCTGCACCGCGGTGGCGGAGTCGATGGCGCTGCTGCGCTCGATCCGGGCCGTGCCAAAGACGGCGCCTCCGATCAGGATCACCGGCAGCAGCACAGGGGCCAGCGCACGGCGAATGGTCACCCCGTTCACCCTCTGGCTATCGGCAGGGCGCCAGAGATTCTCAAGCCCGCTAGGGCTCGATGCCGGCACCACCCTCGAGATCGGCCACCCGCCGGGCCAGGAAACGCCGCTCGGGCTCGGTGCGGGCCAGGCCGAGCGCCTGCTCGAAGGCCGCCCTGGCCTCGCGGTCACGGCCCAGCCTGCGAAGCAACTCGCCCCGAGTGGAGTGGAGGTATTGGTAGCCGGCCAGGTCGATCTGCTCGACGATCTCCAGCGCCTGGAGCGTGGCGCCCGTCTCAGCCAGCGCGGCAGCCCGATTGAGCTCCACAACCGGCGAGCGAGTGATGTCAGCCAGCCGCCCGTAGAGCGTTACAACCTCCGGCCAGTCGATCTCCTGCTCGGTCTGGAGCGACGCGATCGCGGCCTGGAGCACGTACGGACCCCGGCCTCTGAGCGCGATCGACCGCTCCAGCAGCGTCCGTCCCGACTCGATCTCCGGCCAGTCCCACAGTGAGCGGTCCTGGTCCGCCAGCAGCACCACCGTGTCATTTACGAATCGGGCCTCCCGGCGAGCATGGAGGATCAACATCAGGCCAAGGAGCCCCTGCACCTCTGGTTCGTCGGGCATCAGGTCGCTGAGCACCCGACACAGCCGGATCGCCTCGGCGGCCAGGTCGACCCGGCCGCTGTAGCCCTCGTTGTAGATCAGGTAGATGACCGACAGGACGGCCTGGAGACGATCGGGCAGCAGATGATCTGCGGGCACGGAGAACGGGATGCCCGCCTGCCGAATCTTGACCTTGGCCCGGGAGAGCCGGCGCTTCATCGTCTCCTCGGAGACCAGAAACGCCCGGGCGATCTCCTCTGTGGACAAACCGCCGAGCGCCCGCAACGTGAGCGCTACCTGAGCCTCGGTGGCCAGCGCCGGATGACAGCAGCTGAACACGAGTTCCAGCCGCTCGTCCTGGATCACCGGATCTTCCATCACCTCATCCGTCCTCTGTAGCTCACCCAGCAGTCGGGCCTTGTCCGCCAGCGTCCGCTCCCGCCGGATCCTGTCGATCGCACGGTTACGCGCGGTGACGGCGAGCCATCCGGCCGGGTTGGCGGGTACCCCGTCGCGCTGCCAGCGCTCAGCGGCAATCGAGAACGCCTCCTGAACGGCCTCCTCGGCGAGGTCGAAGTCGCCGAGGAAGCCGATCAGTGAAGCCAGGACCCGACCCCACTGATCCCTGAACACCTGCTCAAGCGCGCCGCGCTCGGCGCCCGGCCGGACCGGGCCGCGGGCCGCGTCCGCGCCGCGAGGGCCAGCCGGCGTGGCCGAATGTCTACTCGACGGTGGCGTAGCGCTCCACAAGCGGGCGCACCTCAACCCCGCCACCCTGGCGTGTGGCCGGAACCCGCGAGGCGATGCTGATTGCCTCGTCCAGGTCGCCAGCCTCAAACACGTAATAGCCGCCGAACACCTCCTTGGTGTCCGCGAACGGGCCATCGGTGGTCAGGGTCTGGCCATCCTGGACCCGGACGGTGGTGGCCGTTTCAGTCGGCTGAAGCTGACCACTGGCCACGCAGCGCGGGTCATTGGCCAGTGCCATGTATTCGGCCATGTCCTTATCCAGGACCTCCTGCGGGAGCTCTTGACCCGAGTCCGGGTCGCTGTAGATCAACAGGGCGTACTTCATGTGGGCCTCCTGGCTGGTTGGTTATCACAGGTATGACGAACAAGCGCGGCCGGAGGGGACAGCGTGGCCGAAATTGCTGACCGGCGCGCTGACGACGGCACGCTTGACTCTTTAGCCGAGTCCGGGGATTAATCCTCGCCAACCAACCGAGAGGAGCCCCATGGCCGACTACACCGCCAAGCGATTCGATGAGATGGAGACGCACAGATCCTGGCCCTCGGTGGCACACCAGGGGCCGCGTATGAGGCTCCTCAGTTCACTGAGCTGGGCGGGCCGGCGCCGACGCCACCGGCGCAATAGGCATAGCCGACGGATTACCGCGCGCGTCGCTCGGTAACGTCCAACCCATGACGAGCTCCCCGGAAGAGCCTGCATCTGAGCTGATCGACGCCAGGATCGAAGAACTGGGCGACTGGCGAGGTGCGACCCTCTCGAAGCTTCGGGGCCTCATCAGACAGGCTGATCCCGAGGTGGTCGAGGAATGGAAGTGGAGAAAGGCCACCAATCCAGGGGTTCCGGTCTGGTCTCACAACGGAATCATCTGCACCGGGGAGACGTACAAGAGCGTCGTGAAGCTCACGTTCTTCAAAGGGGCCTCGCTGGAGGACCCCTCGGGACTGTTCAACTCAAGCCTCGAAGGCAACGCGCGTCGGGCAATCGACTTCCACGAGGACGATGGAATCGATGAGCAGGCATTCGTCACCCTCATTCGAGCTGCCGTGACCCTGAACGACTCGTCCCGCTAGCCGGCGCCAGGCCGGGCGTATCATCACGTTGAGGCCTGAGATGACTGTGCTCGGCATCGTGCTGATCGTGATCGGCGCCGCGTTGTTGGTGGCCGAGTTGCACGTCGCGAGCGGGGTGCTGGCCGTCGGTGCGGCCGTGTCATTGGTCGCCGGCTGGGTGGCGTTGATCATCGCGCTCGGCGGCAGCGCCTTCATCGCGGTTCCAGTCGGGGTTGGAGTCGGCGGGTTGATCGGGTTTCGAGGGGTGCGGTTGACCCGCGATGCGATGGGGCTGATCCGCCGCCCGGTCAGCTCTGGACGGGAGGCCATGTCGGGCCGGATTGGGGTGGTCCGAAGCTGGCACGGGGCCAGTGGGCGGATCTTCATCGAAGGGTCCCTGTGGCGGGCGCAGTGCGACACACTCGAGCAGGCCCCTGAGGAAGGCGACCCCGTCGTCGTCGAGGGCGTTCACGGGTTGACGCTGTCGGTCCGGCCCGCGGAGAACTGGGAGCTGATCGGATGATCATCACAATCGTCGTGATCGTGCTGGTGTGCGCCGCGGTGACAGCGATCGTGGCCGCCGCCGCCTCCGCACGTGTCCTGCGCGAGTACGAGCGCGGAGTCGTTTTCCGCCTCGGTCGGGTGACCCAGCAGCGCGGGCCCGGCCTGGTCTTCCTGATTCCGGCGGTGGAGCGGATGGTTCGCGTGAGCCTGCGGACGGTCACGCTCCAGGTCCCCGCCCAGGAGGTGATCACCCGCGACAACGTGCCCGCGCGGGTGACCGCGGTCGCCTACTACCGGGTAATCGACCCGACGCGGTCGGTGCTCGAGATCGAGAACGTGCTCAGCGCCACCTCACAGATTGCGCAGACCACGCTGCGTTCGGTGCTAGGTCGGGCCGATCTCGACGTTCTGCTATCCGAGCGTGACCAGCTCAATGACCACCTCCAGCAGATCATCGACGACCAGACCGAGCCGTGGGGCGTGAAGGTCACCACGGTCGAGATCAAGGATGTAGAGATTCCGGAGCGGATGCAGCACGCGATGGCGCGGCAGGCCGAGGCCGAGCGCGAGCGGCGGGCCAAGATCATCAACGCGGAGGGGGAGTTTCAGGCGGCCGCGCGGCTCAACGATGCGGCCGACGTGATCAGCCGCAATCCGGTCACGATCCAGCTGCGCTATCTGCAGACTCTGATGGAGGTCTCGAGCAACCAGAGCTCGACGATAGTTCTGCCCCTGCCGACCGACATCATCAGGCCGCTGGTGGGCGCCGCCGACGCCGGCCGTTCGCTGGTCCAAGACGACGCCGAGCGCGAGCGGCTGGACCGCGCGCTCGAGGACGCCCGGGCAGCACTCAAGGAGGCCACGGCCGCGCATCCGGCACTGAGCCCGCCGGCACTGCGGCCCGACGGGTCCCCGCCGGACGGGGGCTGAGTCGGCCCCTCCGGGCTCGTTAGGGGCGGACCTCGTAGTACAGGTTGGCCGGGTCCTCGAAGTCGTGCACCCGGAAGCGAGTGAAGCCGGACTCACGCGCGAGCTGCTCCAACGCTCGCGGCGGCAGGCCGATCGTTCCCAGCCCGGCGCCGTCCGGCTCTGACAGCGCCGAGGACATGCATGAGGCGACGGAGAAACCGAGGAACATCGCCAGCATGGGATTACGGCGGTTGCCGACCCAGGTGTCATCGCAGCGGATCTCCTTGACCAGCCACGTTCCGTCCTGCACGATCGCGCGCCGGATCGCGGCGGCCGCCGCGTCTGGCCGCGTCATGTCGTGCAGGCAGTCGAAGGTCAGCACGAGCGAGTAGTTGCCGCCATCGGGCACCTCTTCGGCCCGCCGATCGAAGATCTCCACGTTTCTCAGCCCTGTCTCGGCGATCCGGGAGCGAGCCCGCTCGACGGCCAGGCGTGAGAGCTCGTAGCCGTGGAAGGTCGAGCGCGGATAGGCCTCGGCCAGCGCGGTCAGTGCCACCCCGACGCCGCAACCGACGTCGGCCACGAGCGCACCGGCCATGAGTCGATCGTGCACGCCCTCCAGCGCCGGCACGATCACGGGCACGAGGCTGAGCCGTGCCCACGGCCCGAGCATCCGCTCGGTGCTGTGCACACCGGCGACGCCGTGGCGGTCGTAGGGCAGCCCCACGCCCGTGCGGAAGGCCTCGGCCAGGTCATCCACCACCGCGGGATCCGGTGGCGGCCCGAAGGCACCGGCGGCAAACTGGAGGCTGTCCTCCTCGCGGGCCAGGACCATGGCGCCCACCGCGGTGAGCTCGAAGCGCTCCCCGTCATCCGAGGCCAGCAGGTCGGCCGCCGCGTTGCCCCGCAGCCACTCGACCAGCCATCGGTGCTGGAGGCCTGTCCGGCGGGCCAGGTCCTCCGCCGTCACCATTCCCGCGCCGTCCAGGGCCCGGTAGAGGCCCAGCCGATCGCCCAGGTGGACCAGCAATGAGATCATCTCCCCCTGCTTGTAGCTCCAGACGCGAAACGCGAACCGAGCCACCTCTTCTGGGTCGAGCGGGATGCTGGCCATCCGCGGCGGAGCGTACAGCGAGCCAAGGGACGCTCGTCAGCGTTTCAGCGCACTGGCAGCCGAGTCAGAGCTCCCAGCCGAACGTGTAGGACTGCCGAGCCCCGCCCACGCGCTCGTAGAACACATGGGCGTCGTGGCGAGCGAGGCCCGAGTCGAGCTCCAGATGCGACGCTCCGCCCCCGCGCGCCCACGCCTTGGCGGCGTCCAGCAGCGAGGCCCCGATTCCTTGCGAGCGCCGCTCGGGATCAACCGCGAGATCCTCAACCCAACACCGCTGCCCGAAGCGAACCGAGTTGAGCTCCAGGTAGGCGGTACAGAAACCGACAAGCTTGCCGGCATCCTGCGCGACAAGAATCGCGCTTCGGGGCGCGGCGATCGCCTCGCTGAGCCGCGGCCGAGCTTGGTCCGGGTCCCACCGCGCGGGCCTTGATCCCGGCGGCGCGAACAGCCACTCGTACATCTCCACCAGCCGTTCCTCCTCGCCCGCCCTGGCTTCGCGGATCTCCACCGGCATCGTCTCTCAACCGGCCCCGAGTCCAGCTCAGCCGGCCGGTACGAGTGCCTGCGTGACCTTGGACGGCTCGCGGAACGTGCCCTCGATCGTCGCCGGCCGGAACTCGAACCCCAGCCGGTCCAAATATCCCGAAGTGACGAGCGTCATCAGGTCGTGCTCCTTGGGGCGAGCCGCAGTGGGCGCGGCGGCCGCCGGTGGGGCGTCGGCGGAGTTGCCGCTCACGCTGTGACTGGGGCCCAGAGCGCACGCGACACTGACCACGGCCTCCGGCCGGGGCAGGTCCGGCGGCGTCAAGCGTGGCTTCGAGCGCCAGTCGAAGGACTGGCCGATATTTGAGGCGAAGCGGTCACGCTTGGTCAGGGGTTTGAGGCCAAAGCGATACTCGATCAGTTTCAGAATCGACTCGAAGGCGTAGGTGGAGTGCGCGACGTGGCCGCGCCTCACGTATGGCGAGACGACGACCGAGGGGATCCGGAATCCGGTCAGTCCGTAGTCGTTGTTGATGTCCCGCGAATTGCGGACGTCAGGGACGCGCGGACACGGCACGTGGTCAAAGAACCCGCCCCACTCGTCGTAGACGATGAACAGCGCGCCGCGTTTCCACTGGGGCGACTCCATGAACGCGTGGACCACGTCGGCCATGTAGGCCTGACCGGCCCGCACATCCCCGTGCGGGTGCTCGTCACCCGACAGCCCCGGGGCCTCACCCTCACTGCCACCGAAGTTGGGGTCCACGAACGACACACGCGGTAGGGAACCCGCCTGGCAGCGGGCGTAGTACTCGGTCACGTGACCGGTCCGAGCCAGCCCGGGGGCACCCCACAGCGCCGACACCGGAACGTCATTGAAGAAGTAGCGGTTCGAGACGCCGGCTCGCTTCAGAGCGGCGAAGATCGTCGTGTCGGGGAATCCGGTCTTGTACTTGGTCTGGGGCGGGAGCTCGTTGTCCCTGTTGCCGTAAGAGGTCGCCGCGTGCATGTATTCGCGATTGGGCAGCGTCGAGCCCATCAGCGAGCAATGGAAGTGGTCGAAGGTCGTGAACGCCGTCGCGGCCGGCTGGATGAAGCCGAGGTCGCCATCCCGGTAGTAAGAGATCGCGAACTCGTCATTCCCCGTCTTCAGGAAGCCGTCACAGCGGCCGTGGTTCAGCTGCCGGCGACCACCAGCCCACGAGTGATCGGGGTCCGGATGGCCACATCCCTGCCAGTCCGGGGCCAGCGGTCGAGTTCTCAGGCTGTGGCCGGTGCGGTCGACGTAGCTCAACCCTGCCTGACGCCCGTCGGCGTCCGGCATCCAGCCCAGGTAGTGGTCAAATGACAGGTTCTCCATCATCAGCACGACGAACGTGTCGATCGGCAGGTTGCGCGGCGAGGGCAGGGGTGAGGCTCGGCGCTGCACGCGGGCCGCCTCCGCGACAACGGCGTTCGGGCCGAGAGCGAAGCCCACGCCGGCGCCCAGTCCGGCCGTCAACGCCGCGCGCCCGAGAAATTCCCGCCGGCGCACGTATTCGTCCGGCGCCTCGAACGCAAGCCGCTCGGCCTGCTCTGGATCGCGCAGGTCCGTCACCACCGGAAACGTATCGCGGAATCGACGCGGTCCGTTGCGGTCGTGTGAACGGACGGCGAATACTGACCGAATCTCAGCCTGTGGAGCCGAAGCGCGGCTGCGCTCAGTGTGTGAGGCGGGAACGTCCCGACGCCTCGGCCCTGTGGTCGCAGCGTCTTCTTCGACCCTCCATATCGACCGCCCCAGCGAGGACCTCCATCAGAGGCCACGGGGATGTCAGCTGCCGAACGTCGGGCGTTCCCCTCGGTTGTAAAGCCGGTCTGCTGCGGCAAAGGGCGCCTGGCGCTCGCCGCCTGATCCACCGCGGGGTTTTTCGCCCGGTCTCGTTTCAGGCCGCGGGGGGTGCGCCCAGCGCGGCCGAGATTTCGTCCAGCGCTTGGTTCTCCGCATCGCTGATCTGTTTGCCGCCGATACCCAGAAAGCCGCCCTCCTTGTGAGCGCTCGCCACGGCCTGCGCAACAGTCATCACGAACCTCTTGTATGCGTCGACCTCGGACGGCGTCGCCTGGCCTCGAGGATCCCGATGGCGTCGCGGAGCTGCTGCGAGGCGACGGGCGCGATGTTTCCGCCGGCTTCGCGGACTCGGTCCGGATCGATCGCGGGTGGAGACTTGACCAACTCGTCGAGTAGCTCACTCTCTCCGTGATGCTGCCGTGCGCCCTGATAGACGTGACCCATGGCTAGGCTCTCCCGCAGCGTGCCCCCTCGGTCGGCACTGATCATGCGCATACCGGCGTAGAGCGGCCCATCGACGACAGTGGACCACTCCTCAGCGTTGAAGTCCCTTTTGCCTGTCATTCGAGTGCTCCTTGCTGTTGTCGTGGCTCGGTCGACAGCATTGTCCACCAGCCGCCACGGCGAGAGGCCTTGGTCACGGCTCTGGACTGGCCTCGGGCTGGTGTTCGGGTGCGGCGAGCAGGATCGCGCCGGCGGTAACGGCGGCGAAAGCGAGAATCCGCAGGGCCCCGAGCAATCCGGCGGGTACTGGTTCTCGCAGGACGATCGTCCCCGCGGCGATCGGCAGCGCATTGGTTAGCAGCGTGGCGAGCCCTGCCACCACAAGCGCCCCGCCGCGCTGGTAGCCGAGCTGGAGGAGCGACGTTCCGAGCGTGTACCCGACGATCAGGGTGGCCACGAAGGCAAACCGCGGGCCACCCTGGGTGGCTACCTTGGTCGAGAGATCGCCCGCCGAGAAAAGCAGCCCTCCCGCGATGCCCATCGCCACAGCGAGCTTCCCGTGTGGCGACCGATCCAGAGCACCACGAGCGCCAGCACACCCGTCGCGCCGATCCACGACAGGATCGCCGCGGTCGAGCCTTTGCTGCCTCCACCGCTGCTGTGGGCCAGCGATACCCCGAGCGCGACCAGGCCGACGACCGCCAGGCTCACTCCAGTCGCATGACGCCCTCCAAGCCGCCGGCCGCTGGAGCGCGCCGACACGAACGCGAGCACCCCGATCCCTCCGGCGGCGATGCTCTGGACCACCGCCAGGGACGCCAGGGCCAGCGCCCCTGCGTAGAGCGCAAAGCCGCCGGACTCCATCGCGAAGCCCCGCAGCCAGGTGCGGTCAGTCAGCAGCAGCCGGAGCGAGTGCCACGGACGGCGCATCGACAGGCACGGAAGAGCGGCCGCAGCGTCGTGCTCGCGCAGGTAGGCCACGTTGGTGAGCGTGGTCGAACCAGCCGCGAGCCCGAGAGCTATGGCCGTATCAGCGTTCACGCCCGAGCGCAACCCTAATCGCTGGACCCTCGGGTCAGCTCCCTGGTTCCCCTATCGCGTCGGTCCAGGCCATGATCGGTCTCCTTCCTCGGAGCGCCACATCATCAAGCGCATCCGCCACGCGCCGCGCGCAGCGGCGCAACGCTGGCCTCGGCCCGCTTGGCCGCCGACGAGCCCCGTCTATCCGAGGATCGCCGACAACGCGAGGCACCTACGAGAGCTCGGGATGAGCGATCGGCAGATCGCCCGAGCGCGCGCGGTTAGCGACAAGACGGTGGCGAAGGCAGCTGGGCGCCTCCTACCGGGCAGGGGCGAGTAGCTGCTCGGCGTCCCGCACGACGGCGCCGCCCCCCAGCTCACTGGCCAGCTCGACCGCGCGCCCCAGCAGCTCGACCGCCCGCTCACGATCTCCGAGCCGATCGCGCGCGAGCAGCATGCGGCCGTGGTTCATCCACGTCCGCGCCAGGAAGAGCTCTGCGCCGAGCCGCTCGTGGATCTCGGCTGCGGCCGCGAAGTGCTGTTCGGCGTCGTCCCAGCGCTCGAGCGACGCGGCGAGGACGCCGAGCGGCCGCTCAACCGACCCGCTGACGGTGACGAGCGACGTCACCATCCGGTCGCGGTAGGGGAGCAGCTTGTCGTAGATCACAGCCGCTGCTTCGGTCGCCCCGAGCCGGGCGGCCACGTCGGCGTAGCGAGCCAAGCCGTTGATCCAGCCGATGGCGTCGAACGGGAGCGAGGCGAAATCGTCCTCGGCGGCACGCTCGAAGATCGCCTTGGCCTCTTCATCGCGCCCCAGCTCGATGTAGGCGAACGCCAGCGTCGCCTCGAGCGTCGGCAAGCCCGGGTTCTCGGCCACTCGCTGCTCGACGAGCTCGATCAGCTCAGCCAGTCGTCCCTGCTCGTAACGAATCGCGAACAACTGCACGCCCGCGATCATCAGCGCGTCGGGTTGGCCCGACTCGTGCCCAATTCCAGCCGCCTGGACCGCCGCCGCCTCGGCCGTCTCGATCTGGCCATGGAACAGCAGCCTTGCGCATTCGAAGTAGTCCGCCAGCCACAGCAACGTGGGCTGGCCAACCTCCTCGCCGATCTCGCGGACGCGAACAGCCGCCCGATCCATCTCGGCGACCTCGCCAAGCTGAAAGGCCGCCGCGATGCGCCACTGAGCCGCTCGTAACTGCAAGAAGGGATCCACCAGTTCGTCCGCGAGCGACTCCAGCTCGGTCGTCAGGTCCCACAGCGTGTGCGCCCCGTCGGCCGAACCTAGCTGGGTGCTGGACACCCAATCCAGGACCCGCGCCAGCGATCGTCGGTCGCCATGCGCTCGTGCTGTCGTAAGCGCTTCGTCGGCCAGCGCCCTGACGCGTGGGTAGTCGTCTTCGAATGTCAGCTCGGAGGAAAGCAACGCGAGCAACAGCGGGCGATCAGCTGAGTCCGAGTCAACGGCGGCGATCGCCGCCTCGAGGGCTTCGACGCGCTCGAGGTCGACTTGACCCGCGGCAGAGTAGTAACCGCGGGTGTTCTCGAGCGTCGCACGCACCTGGCGCGGCACGTCCCCGATTTCGTGCGCAAGCGCGCTCGCTTGCAGCAGGGTCGTCCGAAATGCCGGGTCACCGATGTGCTTCTGGGCAGTCCCGATCCCGGTCAGCAGGTCGCAGCGTTCGCGCTCCTCAGCGCCGTCTCCAAGCAACTCCGATGCCTGGTTGAACCAACGCAGTGCGTCGTCGGGTGCGAGCTGCTCGAGTGCCCGTTCCCCAGCCCGTCGCGCGTAGCCGGCCGCCCTCGCGCGGTCTGTCACCGCGACCGCTCGGGACCAGTGATTCGCGAGCTCGGGCAACCGCTCACCAGGGTGCTCGCCGCAGAGATCCTCGAGCACTTCCGCAATTCGCTGGTGCATCCGCGCCCGCCGCGTCGCGCTGAGCCCTTCGTAGAGTGTGTGGTTGATCAGCGCGTGTGCGAAGTCGAAGCGGCCAACCCGCTCGGTGGACTCGACCACGACCGAGGACTCGATCGCGGTGTCGAGCGCGTCAAGGATCTCATCCTCCGAGCGGTCGAGCAGCCGCGTCAATACATCGAGGTCGAACGTGCGGCCGACCACTGACGCGGCCACCAGGATCTGGCGAAGATCTTCGCCGAGCCGCTCCACCCGACGGCCGACCACGTCGCGTACGCTCTGAGGCAGGCCCAGATCGGCGATCGTCCGCGTGAGCCGCCAGCGACCGTCGTCGTCGCGCGTTAGCGCACCGGACTCGGTCAGATGCTGGAGCAGCTCGCCGACGAAGAACGGGTTCCCGTCGGTTTCCTGGGCGATTTCCACCGCCAGCTTCATTCCCTCCTCGCCGATTTCGTGGCCGGCGGCTGCAGCCAGGACGGCCGCAACCTCGTCCGGACCGAGGCCAGTCAGCGAGATCCGATCCACCCCTTCGACGCGGCGAAGATCAGCCAGGACGTCAGTCATCGGGTGGTCGCGGTCCAGGTCGGAGTCGCGATAGGTCACAAGCAGCATCACCGGCGCGCGATCGATCGTCCTGCTCACGTGGCGCAGCAGCGTCAGCGACTGCTTGTCGGCCCACTGGAAATCGTCGAGAACGAGCGTGACCGGGCCATGGCTGCAGGCGCTCTCCAGCAACCCGGCCACAGCGCCGAACAGCAGGTAGCGCTCGGTCTCGGAGTCTGACTCCTGCGGCGCAGGCGCATCAGGCACTCGCTGGATCAGGACCCGGGCCAGCCGGGCGATCTCCCCGCCGTGGCGGGCAATGTGATCGCGCAGCACCGCCTCTGGCGCGTGCTCGACGTATCGCCCCACGGCGTCGATCCACGGAGCATAGGCCGCTCCCAGATCCTCCGACGCCGCCCCCCATAAGACCGTGGCCCCCTCGCCATGGGTGGCCAGCGCCGTGTGCGAGGCCAGGCGCGTCTTGCCGATTCCCGCTTCGCCGGAGATCAAGACCGTGCGCCTGGCGCCATCCTTCACCTGAGCCCAGAGCTTCGCCAGTAGCTCGCGTTCGGTAGCCCGCCCCACGTAGGCGATCGTCGGGACGCTTCGCAGGGCGGCGGGAAGCGGGACGCCTGACACCTGGGCGCCGAGCGGCGTCCACGCGATTTCAAAGGCAGCGACCGGCTCGGGAATTCCTTTGAGCTCCAGCTCGCCGACCGGATTAAACGCATCGCGATCGCCGCGTGCGGCCATCATGCGCACCAGTTCGCCTGCCAGGATCCCGTCGTCGGGTGCCTTGGCGCAGAGACGTGCCGCCTCGATCGATGGCATGCCGAAATAGTCGCCATCCTCGATCGTCGACTCTCCCATCCCAATCCCGATTCGGATGTGCAGCTCAGCATCGGAGCCACGGTTGCGGCGCTCGATCAGTTGATGCATGGCCTTGGCACACTCGACAGCCGCCGACGCCGACTTGAACGCGACCATGAGGCCGTCGCCGGTGTTCTTGACCTCAAGGCCACCGTGTTCGCCGATCGCGTGCCGAAGGACCTCGAAATGCTCGCGACGGAGCTCATCGGCTCGCGCCGGACCCACGGTCGTTTCCAGTCGGGTTGAGCCGACCAGGTCGGAGATCAGGATGGCAGCAGTCTCAACCGAGGCCATCGCGAAGCCCTCGCCCGGCCCTAGCCCTCGGCGGCGCCCACCGCCGCAGCATCATCCCCCAACTCACCTCGAGAAGGCTACACCCCCCGCAGCTAAGTCATGGCCAGCATCGAGACCGCTGCGTGGTGCGGAAAGCGGGGGCCCGCACATCGTGCCCCTGCCTCGAGCGAGTGCTGATCACCGAGCCGGCACCGAGAGCGATGCGCCGTACAACTGAAGAACCCCGCTTTTTGCGGGGCTTTTCAGTAAGAGGTGGAGACGGCGGGAATTGAACCCGCGTCCGCAGTCGCGTAAGAGGTGGCGTCTACGAGCGTAGCCGGCGCTCTGATCTCGCCCTCTACTCGCCTCGCCGGCCGGGTTGTTGAGGGCCAACTCCGAAAAATTTCCCCGGAGGGGCCGGAGCCATCCTCCCCGAGTTAGCCTGCTAATTGATCCCGGATCCCCCGCCGCAGGCTACGGGGGGCGAGATGACGGTTCGATCTACTGACTAAGCAGCCAGACCGAGGTCAAAGCTGTGCGTATCCGCACTTATGGTTTTCCGGGGGTTTTACGAGGCCACCCGGAACCTCGACTCGCAACCACCCCCACGAGCCGACCACGTCGAAGCCAGTCGTCCCCGGGGATGCTTCACGAAGTATAGCCAGCCGACACTGGCCCTCCGCGGCGCACACGAGCTGCTGGCGCGAATCAAACGCCGTCCAAATCGGGTAATAAGTCGGATAGCTCGGCGTCGCAAAACGCCGAGGCCCTGATTCACCCAAGGAGAACCTGATGCCCAGAGCGCTATTGGCCGCAGCCGCGTGCGCGGCCGGCCTGGCGGCCGGTTGCGGCTCGAGCGCCAAGACCCCCACGACCCCGGCCGGCTCCCCGCCCACGTCCTCCACCTCAAGCGCCAGCGGACCGCCGATGGCCACCATCGGCCCGGCGGGCACGGTCGGGCCGGCCAGCTCGAGTGGGTACAGGGCGACCAAAAGCGAAGTGCTCTTCGGCATCAGGGTCGCGCTGGTCCGGTTCTTCACCTCCACCGGGTTCTCTGGGGTCACGGTCCGCTGCAAGGGTGTCAACCCGGGCGTCGCGTCGTGCGACATCGCCGGGATGAACAGGTCCAACCAGAGCAGCTCGGACGCGATCACGGTGTCCATCAATCAGAGCAACGGCGCGCTGCGGATCACCCACGTCGGCTCCTGAACGCGGGGCGGAGGACCGAGCGCCGAAAAAGATCGTAAGAGTCCCGGGCTCAGGATCCCGACGCTGCCAGAATTAGTGGATATGTCCAGCAGCGCTCCTTGGATTCCGATCGCCGTGCCGCCGGGGCAACCGGCCTTCGAGCCACCAGCGACCGAGGCCCCGCGTCGCCGTGGCCGCCGGTCGGGTGGGCGAGGAAAGCTCGGAACCGCCCTGGCCGCCCTCCTGGCCCTGTTGGCGAAGCTGAAGACGCTCCTGATCCTCCTGCCCAAGTTCAAGCTGTTCATCACCGCGGGCACGATGCTCGTATCCGTGGCCGCGTACAGCTTCGTGTTCGGGTGGCCGTTCGCCGTCGGATTCGTGCTGCTGCTCCTGGTCCACGAGATGGGCCATGTGATCCAGCTGCGTCGGGAGGGCATTCGCGCGAGTGCCCCGATGTTCATTCCCTTCCTGGGCGCGGTGGTCAGCGCCCGCTCGCTGGGGGCCAACGCCCTGGCCGAGGCCCGGGTAGGCCTGGCCGGCCCGGTGCTGGGCACGGTTGGATCGGCGGCCTGCCTGATCATCTGGCAGCTGACCGGGGCCGACATCTGGCGAGCCCTGGCGTTCACGGGACTGTTCCTGAACCTGTTCAACCTGCTGCCGGTGGTCCCGCTGGACGGCGGACGGGCGATGGCGGCAATGGCACCCTGGATGTGGTTCGTGGGGCTGGCGGCCATGGTCCCGCTGGCCGTCGTCTTCCCCAATCCGATCATCTTCCTGATCCTGCTGTTCGCCGGCCTTGAGACCTACAAGCGGTGGCAGCTCCGCCGCACCGGCCGGCCCCAGCAGCAGGAGTACTACCGCGTCCGCCCGCGCAACCGCCTGATCGTGGCCGCTGTTTACCTGGGCCTGATCGCCCTGCTGGTCACGGGCATGCACTTCACCGCGCTCACGCGCAGCTTCGCCTGAGGCCGGTCAGGCCAGGGCCAGGCGGGGGCGCGCCTCGGGCCTCGGCGCGGGTTCTGACTTGTGCGGCTCGCTCAGCGCCACGATCGAGAGCAGCACTCCCACCATCGCCGGATCGAGCTGTGAGCCGGCGCTCATTCCCAGCTCGGCCAGGGCCGTCGCGTGGGGCAGGGCCTTCCGGTAGGAGCGGTCGGTGCGCATGGCGTTCCACGTGTCGCAGCAGGCGATGATGCGAGCCTCGAGCGGGATCGCCTCCCCGGTTAGGCCGTCGGGATAGCCGCCGCCGTCCCAGCGCTCGTGGTGGGAGCGAACGATCAGACCCACATCCCGCATGAAGCCGCCGACCCGGTCCAGCATCTTCTGGCCCTCCACAGTGTGCGTCTTGATCAGCTTCCACTCCCGCGAGTCGAGCTGTCCGGGCTTATTGATCACGTCCTTGGGGATGGCGATCTTCCCCACGTCGTGGAGGAGGGCGGCGAACTCAAGGTTGCGCCGCCGCTCCGCGGAGAGCTCGAGCCTATCCGCCACCGATAGGGCCAGGCCGACGACGCTCCTGGAATGCTCACCCGTGTAGCCGTCGTCGGCCTCGACCACGTCGCCGAGCACCAGTGCCGTGCCGCGGTAGGCGTCGTTGAGCTCGACGAGGCTCTCCAGCCGCTGATGCCGCTCGCGGGCGAATACGGCCAGCAGACCCAGCAGTGGGACGAGTGTCAGGGCCGACGCAGGCGCGGTGCGGATGTTCTTCGCCAGCTCAAGGCCGACTCCGGCCAGGGCGGCGTCTACGGCGTACACCCAGGCGCTCTCTCGGAGTTGCGCGGTCAGGCTGGCTCCCCGGCCAATCCCGTCGCTGATGCACGAGCCGATGAAGTCGAACACGAACTGGGCCGCCAGCGCGTCCACCAGTACGACCGCTCCGGCATGGGCCGGGCTGACGCCATACACGGCGAAGACCACGCACGGGCCAATTGCAAACCGCGCATTGCCAGCCGACTGCAGCAGCCGGCTCACGGGCATGCCGTCCCGGAGGACGTCGGGAAGGCGCGCCAGGGTGAGGGCCACCAGCGTGGCCAGCGGGACAACCGCCACCGGCATTGAGAAGACCAACGGGACAAAGGCCAGCTGGGTGGGGACGGTGAAGCCGAAGGGCGTCTCGAAGCGGACCAGCGCCGCCAGGGCCAGGACGCCAATGCAGACCAACGCCGGGGCGAGGTCGAAGTCGTGCGGCATCCGCACGATCCATAAAGCCACCACGGCCCCGGCAAACGTGAGGGCTCCCAGGACCTCGGCCAGCCGCTCTCGCGCCTGCATCCCGCAGCGCGCGCGCGCGAACGTGTCGGCTAGCAGCTGCTGGTCCTCGAGAGTTAGCTCGATTGCCATGGGGTCCCGGGTCTACGGCGATGTCGTCTGTGGGGTCGAGTCCGAGCCGCTAGTGCATCCGTGGATCGATGTACAGATTGGACAGCTGGTACTCACTGCTGGCGCCCTGAGCTGCGAACGTGAACTTCGCGTACTGCCAGCCGCTGACGCTGCTCGCGGGGATCGCAAACGGGCTGGGAAGACTCCAGACCGTTGACACCGCGGTCTGGCTGCCGCTATTCACATTGCCGCCCCACCCCTTGGCGCCAAGGTACGACACCGAGATGGTCACACCAGCGCTGCCTTTGACGTTCTTCATCTCGGTGCGGCCAAACGGGTAGCTGTTGCTGATGCAGAGTTGCGGGGTGGTGGCCTTCGAGCCGCTGGGCATGTCCAGTACGTTGCCCTTGAGCCCGTCTGCCAGCGTCGTGGACACGACCTTGGCCCCACCGCTCAGCGTCCAGCCACTGCTGCTGAAGCTGTCCCAGTTCTCGCCGGGCACAGCGCCGTACCAGTTGGTGTCCAAAGCCCAGCTGTAGGCCTGAGACAACGCGGGGGCGTTGCACGTTGGCGTGCTGGTCGATCCTCCGCCGGGGGCGGGTCCTGCGAGTGCCGCTGCTGGGGCCAAGGCGGACAGGAACGCCACAGCAGCAGCGAGGCCGATTGGCCGCCTGATTTTCGCTGCGCGTGAAATAGCACTCACCTTCCTTAGTGGGTGCTGGTAGCCGAGCTATCTCACCCGGTGTGAGACCTCTAGCTTTGCGCCCCCGGCTCACGCCGGGTTTGCCTTTTTCAGCGATTCTTTGCTCCTCATCGGCAAAAGACAGAAAAACTTTAGACCGAAAGACTAAAAACTTGTAGATCGGCAGAATGGTTGCGGAAGTGCGGGGTGGGACTGCAGGGGTGGGACCGCAGGGGTGGGACCGCAGGGGTGGAACCGCCGGAACGGCGTTTCGCCCGCCTCAGGCGGCGGCTTGGATCGGCGCTTTTTGGCGAATCGCATGCGTATACCTCATGCGATTCGCCATAAAGGCCAAATGGGCCGCTCATTCGATGGCGATCTACGTCCATCTGTCGGGATGCGATTCGCCACGACACGCGCGCGGCGGGTCAAAGCCCTCGGCGCGACTCCCCCCTACCTCCTGACCTCCCGCAGCTCGCGCTCGACATCGCGAGCCGTGTCTCGCCGCCGGATGGCATCGCGCTTGTCGTGGACGTCCTTGCCCTTGGCCAGCGCGATCTCAACCTTGGCCCGTGAGTTGGGGCCGCTGAAGTAAACGCGCGTCGGGACGAGCGTCAGTCCGCGCTCCTGGGTGCTGCCGGTCAGTCGGTCGATCTCGCGGCGGTGCAGCAGCAGCTTGCGGGTCCGCTCGGGGTCGTGGTTCTCCCGGGACGCCGGGCCATAGGGGGCGATGTACATGCCGACCAGCCACAGCTCGCCGTCGCGTACGACGGCGTACGAGTCCTTCAGCTGGCCGCCCGACTCTCGCAGCGCCTTGACCTCGGTCCCCGTGAGCACGAGGCCGGCCTCGAATCGGTCGAGCAGGTTGTAACGGAACGACGCCTGCCGGTTCGTGGCCACGTCGCCCGGCGCGGCCTTGCGCTTTGAACCCTTGGCCATGCCTAATCCTCCTCCAAGTCGGCCGCCGGCACCAGGTCGACGCGGCCCCGCGGTGCGTCGATGCCCGCGACCCGAACCTGGACCGTGTCGCCCAGCCGGAGAGCCCGACCAGTACGCGTCCCCACCAGCATCGTCTCCTCTTCACTGAGCTCCCACCAGTCGTCTCGCATCCTGCGGACCGGGAGCATCCCCTCAAACAGCTGGCGAGGGCCGAAGGCCACGAACGCGCCGGCGCCGATCAGGCCCACGACCTCGCCCTCAAAGACCTCGGACCGGTCCGAGCCGGTCAACTCCCGCTCCAGCAGGAAGCAGCGGGCGATGTCGTCCGCGTCCCTCTCAATGATCATGGCCTCGCGCTCCCGAGCCGATGTCGACGGCCCGGCCTCCACCACGAAGGAGCTCTGCGGCGGGGGCACAGCGCCGTCGATTGTCGAGAGCAGCGCCCGATGGCAGATCAGGTCCGGGTAGCGCCGGATCGGCGAGGTGAAGTGGCAGTACCGGGGCGACTGGAGGCCCGAGTGGCCCAGGTTGCGGGGGTCGTAACGGGCCTGCTTGAGCGCCCGCAGGACCAGCCGGGTCAGCGCCCGCCGGCCGTGGCCCTGGCGAATCACCCAGGCCTCGACGTAATGGGAGATCTCCCCGACCAGCCGGGCCGCTTCCGAGGGGGCAATCGCCCCCCGAGGGACGGGTGGGGTGGGCACGCCCAGAGAGGCCAGCTGGGCGACCAGCCGCTCCACCGACGCACCCTCGGGCCGCTCGTGGACCCGGTACAGCGCGGGCACCCGGCCCGACTCAAGCTGACCAGCCACCTGCTCGTTGGCCGCGATCATCAGGTGCTCGATCAGCCTGTGGGCCTCGGTCTGCTCCACCGGGTCGGCCGAGACCACGTTGCCCTCCCGGTCAAACGCGAACTCCGGCTCCTCCGTGGATAGGACGACCGCAGCCTCGGCCCCGCGCCGGCTGGCCAGCGCGCCGGCCGCGCCCCTGGCCGCCTGGAGCGGCCCCGCCCACGGCTCGTCGGCGCGCTCGAGGCCGGTGAAAATCCGGTCGACTCCCGAATAATCAAGCCGCGCGTCAGACCTGATCAGCGAGCGATAGAACGAGCTGGTCACGACCCTGTCACCCTGGACGACCATCTCAACGGTTACGGCCAGCCGATCCTGCCCGGGGACCAGTGAGCAGGCTCCATTGGAGAGACTCCGCGGAAGCATCGGCTCCACGGCCCCCGGAACGTACACGCTCGTCCCCCGCCGATACGCCTCGCGGTCCAGCAGCGACCCCTGAGGAATGAACGCGGCCACGTCGGCGATGTGGACCCACACCCGCCATCGCCGGTCGTCCTCTGAGACGGCCGAGATGGCATCGTCGAAGTCACGCGCGCTGACCGGGTCGATCGTGAACGTCACCAGGTCCCGAAGGTCTCTCCGCGCTCCGTCACCGGAAGACGGGGACTCGGACGCCGACGCCGCCTCGCGCTCCACCGCGGGATCGAAGCCGCGCCGCAGCCCCCGATCGATCATCAGTGCCTCGATCACATCGCGGGCCACCCCAGGACGTCCGAGCCGGCGAGCCACGACGGCGCGGCCGCCGCCCCGACCGCCGCGTCCGGCGCTCGGCCGGACCACAACCAGGTCTCCCACAGAGACCGCTCGGTCCCGGCTGACCGCGAACCGGGGCCCCGGGCCGAAGAACGGCTCGGCTACGAGGAACTTTCCCCGCCGCTCGATGACCGCCACCCTGGTCGCCCCAGGCCGCGCCTGGTCACGGCCGGTTCGGGCCCCGGCCACCCGGCCCGCCGGGGTCATCTGGCCCGGGCGGCGACGACGCGTTCGGCAGTCTGGAGGGCATGGTCGATCTGGGCCGTGAACGTACTGGGGGCGTACACGGTCGGCTTGATCCCGCGGCCCTCACGCACTCCCCCTCCGCCCAGATTCTGGCCGTTGGGGGTGAAGTACTCGCCGACCGTGATGTCCAGCGCACCGCCTCCCGGCACCGGCATGATCTCCTGGAAGACCCCTTTTCCGTATGTCCGCGTGCCCACGACCTCGGCCCGGCCGTGATCCTTCAGCGCCCCGGTAACGATCTCCGCCGAAGATGCGGTGTCCCGGTCAACCAGGACGACCATCGGGAGCTTGGGCGCGATCGCGTTGCGCTTGGCGACGTAGACCTGGGTGGGCTGGCTGCGACCCCGCGTGGTCACGATCGTCCCATCGGCGATGAAGATGCTGGCCACGTTGACAGCCTCGTTGAGGAGGCCTCCGCCGTTCTCTCGCAGGTCCAGGATCAGCGCCTGGGCGCCCTGCTGGAGCACCTTTCGCACGTCACTTCGCAGCGCGTCACCGGAGCCGGGGGTGAAGGACGTCAGGCGCAGGTAGCCGATCTTCAGGCCGCGGTAGTCGATGATCCTCTCCGAGGTCACGGGGACGACCACGTCGGCCCGGACGATTGCGAACGTCAGCGTCCGCGTACCCCGTATTACGGATAGATGCACCGTCGTACCGGCCGGGCCTTGGATCAGTTTGGAGGCGAACGTCGACGTGTGGCCGGCGAGCTTGTGGGAGTCCGCGGATACGATCAGGTCTCCGTGTTGGAGTCCGGCCTTGGCCGCCGGCTCCCCGGGGAACACATCGATCACCCTCAGGCCAAGCGGGTCCTGGACGACGTCCACACCGATGCCGTGGAACCGCCGATTGGACTGGTTGAGGAACGCCTGGTAGGCCGACGGCGAGTAGTAGTGCGAGTAGGGGTCCTGGAGACTGGCCACCATCGCCACCAGGCCCTGGTCGATCAGCTGGCCACGGCTCACCGGCCGGTAGTAGTCCTGGCGGATCGTGTTCAGCACCGTGCTGACCAGTGGGGTCGAGGAGTTGTCGTCGAACGCGTCGCGGACCGCGGTGGGGAGCCAGCTGGGGTGACCGCCGAGCCAGAGGCCGAGCACGAATACGGCCAACACCACGATCACCGTCGCGGCGAGCCGCGGGGCACGTCTCCGAGCAGGCGCCATCTGTGTGAGAGTAGCCAGACGGCGTCACCGGTCCGCCGCCAGCCACCGCGGAACCGATCTCTGAATCAGACTCTGAGGAAGCGGCGCAGCGACAGCCCGGATCCGGCCGCCGACACGAGCGCGCTGGCCCCGAGCATCACGGCGATCAGGGCCGGGAAGGAGATCGTCCGGATCTGGCTGACCAGCGACCAGCCAGAGAAGACGGGATCCAGCAGCGCGACCTTGGTGACGCCGAGGATCACGATCGCCAGCACTCCGCCCACCGCTCCCACGATGATCCCCTCGATCACGAACGGCCAGCGAATGAACCAGTCGGTGGCCCCAACGAGCTTCATCACCTCGACCTCACGACGCCGGGCGTACAGAGAGAGGCGAATCGTGTTGGCGATCAGCAGGATCGACGCGATCGTCAGCAGGACGGCAAAGGCCAGGCCGCCCCACTTGACCGCCGAGGTCAGCTCGAGCGCCCGCTTGGTGTAGCCCTTCTTGTTGGACACGCTCTGGATCGCCGGATCCAGCACGCCGCCCCCCGGCGTCAGCCCATTGCGCACGGCCAGGACGTTGGCCGGATTGTCCGGATAAACATGGAAGGTGTCGGGCAGCGGGTTGCTGGACAGCAGCGCGTAGGCGGCCGGGTTCGCCTTGGACTGCTCCTGGTAAGCCTGCTGCTTGGACTCGAAGCGGACGGACTTGACGTGCGGGATCTTGAGGATCTCCCGCTTGACCCGAGCCTCGGCCGACGCGGTGGCGTTGTGCTGCATGTAAACGTCGACGATCAGCCGGCTGCGCACGGTGTTGGCGGCGTCGGTGGTCACTTCGACCGCCGGGATGAACACGCCCACAACGAGCGTCGTGACCAGGACCGTGGCCAGGGCGGCAAAGCTGGGGGCGGCGTTGCGGCGCATCGCGCGCATCGCCTCGCGCAGGAAGAAGCGCAGTGCCACCACCTAGACCTCCTCGTCTAGGGCCAGCGCGTCGGCTTCGCGAGTTGCGGCCAGCCCGTCCAGGCCGGGGGGGCGCTCGGACGGCGCTCGCAGGCGCCGAGCGAACTCGCGCGTGTTCTCCTCCCGCGCATACAAACCGGTGGCCTCGTCCCTGATGATGCGCCCGTGCGAGAGCTCGAGCACGCGCCGGCGCATCTTGTCCACCATCGCCTGGTCGTGCGTGGCCACCAGGACAGTCGTGCCGGTGCGGTTGATCCGGTAGAGCAGCCTCATGATGTCGATGCTCGTCTCCGGGTCGAGGTTCCCGGTGGGCTCGTCGGCCAGCAGCAGGGGCGGATGGTTGACGAACGCCCGCGCGATCGAGACTCGCTGCTGCTCACCGCCGGAAAGCTGGTCGGGGTAGTTGTGGAGCTTCAGCGACAGGCCGGTCAGGCGCAGGATGTCGGGCACCTTGGCCCGGATCTCCTTGCGCGTTCCTCCGGTGACCTGGAGCGCGTAGGCCACGTTGTCGTACACCGTGCGGTTGGGCAGCAGCTTGAAGTCCTGGAAGACCACGCCCAGGTTGCGCCGGTAGAAGGGAACCCTCCGGCGGGCGACCTGCGACAGATCGTGACCGGCCACGGTGAGCGTGCCCTCGGTCGGGTCAACCTCCTTGAGCAGGAGCCTCATCACCGTCGACTTACCGGAGCCGGTGCTGCCCACTAGGAAGACGAACTCGCCCCGCCCGACCGAGAACGTGGCGTGATCAAGTCCCAGATCTCCGCTCGAGTAACGCTTGCTGACGCCCCGGAACTCGATAATCGAGGTCTCAGGGGTCGCGACGGAACGCTTGCGCCGGCGCAGCGCCGGGGCGACGTCACGAGGCGTCGGGAGCCGTTTACGGCTCTCGCTGGAGGGCTTTGACCGGGCCATCAGTCCGGCCAGGGTACCGGGCCAGCTGGCGGCGTGAGTTGTCAGAGGGGACCTGCAACGCGATTTGCAGGAATTCGATACATAAGCCCGGGGAAGCCATGGTAGCCGCCCGCTACCTTTCCATGATGGCCACAATCGCCCGCATGGAGCTGGCCAACGGGCTCCCGCTGTACCGCGTCAACATTCCCGGGACGCGCGCGGTCACCCTGCTGGTGGCGTTCGACGCCGGGGCACGGTGCGAGCTGCCGGAGGAGAACGGGATGGCCCATTTCCTGGAGCATCTTGTCTTCAAGGGAGGCCAGAAGTACCCAACCTACCGGGACGTCAACCAGGCGGCCGAGGCGATCGGCGCCGTCCTGAACGCGTACACGAGCCACGACCTGGTGGCCTTCCACATCACCGCGCGCGCCGAGCGCGCCGGTGACGCGGCCGATCTGCTGACCGACTTCGTGGGCCAGCCGCGGATCGATCCTGAGGAGCTCGAGCGGGAACGGGGCGTCGTCGTCCAGGAGATCGCCCGGGCCAATGATCAGCCGGCCGTGATGGCCGAGCACCTGATCGACGAGGCGGCGTTCGGCGACCATCCCCTCGGCCGGCCGGTGCTCGGCCCAGCCGAGCACGTCCGCGACCGCTTCACCCGCGACGGGATCGTGGCCTTCCGGTCTCGTCGCTGGTCCCCCTCCCGAGGGGCGGCCTTCCTGGTGGGAAACCTGGACGGAGTCGGAGAGGAGGTCGCGGAGCTGTTCAGCCGGTTCCCCGAGCACCCCGCGCCGGCGGCGTGCGAGCCGGCGCCGGCGCTGCAGGCCCGCGCGCTGGTGAGGGAGCGCGATTCCAGCCAGTCTCATCTGCGGATGTCCTATCGCCCGTCGACCGACGTCTCCGATCCCGGCCAGCGCGCGGCTCTGGGCATCTATTCGACGCTGCTCGGAGGCTCGATGGCCTCGCGGCTGTTCGACGAGATCCGCGAGCAGCGGGGACTCGCGTACTCAGTCCACTCGCTGGCCCACGCGTACGCCGACGTGCCGGTGCTTCAGCTGTCCGCCGGGCTCGACTCCAGCAAGTGCATCGAGGCCTTCGTCCGGATGCGGGAGATCGTGACCGAGCTCCGCGAGCAGGGGCCGACGCCGGAAGAGGTGGAGCGGGCCCGCGCGTACGCCGGGGGCGCTCGAGCGATCGCGTTCGAAAATTCCGGAGCGGTGGCGCGGTACGGCGCCCAGCAGGTGGTTCTGTACGGAGAGGACGTTGATCCAGATCTCGCGATCGCGCGGCTGGACGACGTGACCTTCGACCAGGTCCGGGAGGTGGCCGCGGGTATCAGTGCGGAGCTGGCCGTCGCGTGCGTGGGGCCGCACACGCAGGAGGACTTCGAGTCAGCCTGAACCGGGGGATCGCGGCAGGGGCGCTCGTGGCGGTCGCGGCGGCCGGTTGCGGCGGCAGCTCGCACCCTCCCGCGACCCGACGAGTCGCCTCCGCGCTGCCCGCGCTGGGGGCGATCAATGAGCACGCGAGCCGCCGCCCGCGGGAGGTCCCGCCGGCCCTGAAGCGGCTAAGGGGCACGATCGCCGCTGCGTTGAGCCCGGTCAGGGGCCCCGGCGCCGTCGTCTATGACCTGACCAGCCGGACGACGCTGTTCAAACGTGACGCCGAGGTGGGCCGGGCGCCCGCATCGGTGGAGAAGCTATACACCTCCGTGGCGCTCCTCAGACGGCTGGGTCCCGATGCCCGGCTGAACACAGAGGTGCTGGGCGTCGGCCACCTGGGCCGGCGGGGCGTGTGGCATGGCAGGCTGTACCTACGCGGAGGCGGGGATCCGACCTTCGGCGATGGGACCTTCAACCAGGCCTGGAACGCCGGTCAGGGTCCGACCGCCAGCGAGCTCGTGGCCCAGCTGAGGGCCCGTGGAATCCTGCGGGTGACCGGCGGCGTGATCGGCGACCCCACCCTGTTTGACTCCGCCCCCGGAGGGCCGAACAGCGGATTCGCTCCCGACATCCCCGACATCGGCGGCGAGCTGTCGGGCCTGGCTTACGACCACGGCGCCACGACGAGCGGGCTCTCGCCCGGGGCCTTCGCGGCCAGGGAGCTGGTGCTGACCATGCGCCGGGCTCACATCCGGGCCCGGGCCGGCACGATCACGGCGCCGACGCCCGCGGACGCGGCCCGGTTGGCAGCGGTCAGCTCACCGACGATGCTGACGATGCTGGGCCTCATGAACGTCCGCTCGGATGACTTCTTCGCCGAGATGCTGACCAAGCAACTGGGCGTCCACTTCGGGGGCGGCGGGACGACGGCCGCCGGCGCTCGGGTCGTGTCCTCGGTGGTGGCTCGCTACGGACTTGACCCGAGGATCGTGGACGGCTCAGGCCTGTCGCGGTCTGACCGCTCCACCCCGCAGCAGGTGGTGGGCCTGCTCCGCTCGCTGCGGGACACCTCGGTGGGGCGGGAGCTGGACTCGACGCTGCCCGTGGTGGGAGTCAACGGCACCACCGCCCACATCGGGCTCCGTACCCGGGCCCAGGGGCGGTGCATCGCCAAGACGGGCACGCTCGACGGGGTTACCAACCTGGCCGGACTCTGCCACTCGACGGGCGGCCACATGCTGGCGTTTGCGCTGTTTCTGGACGGCCCCACGCTGGATCAGGCCAGGGTGCTGCTGACCCGCATGGTGGGCGCGATCGCCTCCTACTGACCGGGGCTTGCTTCACGGGTGCGACGGGGCGACAATCGTCTGGCGTTGCCGGCAGCCGGTGTCAATCGTGGCGAGCTGCGCCGATACCTGGATCGGCTCGGTGACCGCTGGCCGCTCGACCGAGCGCTGCTCGGAGGAGCGCGGCTGGCCGACGAGCGCGGCGCGCCCGAGCAGCGAGAGCGCGGGCCGGAATTCATCGTGGTCCTGGTGTCGGCGGCCTACGACGGCATGCCCTGGCTCGAACGGGTCTATCAGGCAGGCGCGCTGTGGGACGCCCTGGAGATGGGCGCCGGGGCCGACGTCCACTGCTACACACCGAACGAGTTCGAGCGCAAGCGCGTCGGCCTGCGGTCCGTTCGCGAAGTGGCCGAGGGCGGGCTGGACCTGCTCGACGAGGGCCATGCCCCACCACCGGGCGGGGCCGCCGGCTAGTTGATCGCCACCATCCGTTCGATCGCCGTCCTGGCTCGCTCAGCGATCGCGTCGGGGACTCGGACCTCGTGGACGCCGTCGCGCAGGGAGTCCCGAAGCTTCGGCAGTGTGATCATCTTCATGTACCGACAGTGCGCCGCCTCGTTGGCCGCGATGAACTCGCTGTCCGGGGCTGCCTGCCTGAGCGGATGCAGCATGCCCACCTCCGTGGCCACGATCGCCGTCCCCCCGCGCATCTCACGAGCGTGCTTGAGCATGCCACCGGTGGACAGCATCCGCACGCCGGTCGGATCGACGTCCCCGGCGGCGACGTACTCCATCACGCTCGTCGAGCACCCACACTCGGGGTGGATCAGGAGGTCCGCCCCGGGATGGGATGCGCGCAGCTGACTGATGTCTGCCGGGCGGATCCCGGCGTGGACGTGGCATTCGCCGTCCCAAACGTGCATCGATCGGCCCAGGGTCCGCTCCACGTATGCCCCCAGGAACATGTCCGGCCCGAACAGGATCTCGGTGTCCTGGCCGTGTTCCCGGTACACGTGCTCCACGACCCGGACGGCGTTCGCCGACGTGCAGCAGTAGTCCGTCTCGGCCTTGACCTCCGCCGAGGTGTTGACGTACATGACCACGATCGCGCCCGGATGCCGATCCTTCCAGGCACGGAGCTGCTCGGCCGTGATCGAGTCGGCCAGCGAGCACCCGGCGTCCGGGTCGGGGATCAGCACACGCCTGTCCGGACACAGGATCGAGGCTGTCTCGGCCATGAAATGGACTCCGCAGAAGACGATCGTGTCCGCGTCGGCCGCAGCCGCCTGCTGTGAGAGCCCCAGCGAGTCGCCCACGTAGTGGGCCACGTCCTGGATCTCGGGGAGCTGGTAGTTGTGGGCCAGGATCAGCGCGTCGCGCTCCTGAGCCAGGGCGCGGATCTCTTGCTCCAGCGCGGGGATGTTCTCCAGCATGAGAGGTGCGTCAAGGGCACCGAGGACCGGGAGGTTCATGGCAAAGGCTCGAGGATCAGGGAGAAATCGAGTGCGGGGGCGCTGTGCGTGATCGCGCCCACCGAGATGAATTGTACGCCGGTACGCGCGATTTCCTGGAGATTTTCCAGGGTCACGCCGCCGCTGGCCTCAAGCTCGGCGCGCCCGGCGACGTGGTCCACGGCCGCCCGTAGCTGGTCGAGGTTCATGTTGTCCAGGAGGATCCAGGGCGCCCCCGCGGCCAGGGCCTCGTCAACCTCGTGAAGCGTCCGGCACTCGACTTCAACGGGCACCCCCAGGTGGGCGTCGAGCGCCCGGCGGACCGCCTCCCCCACCCCGCCGGCCAGCGCGGCGTGGTTCTCCTTGATCAGGACCGCGTCGTAGAGGCCGGCCCGATGGTTCCTCGCCCCGCCAGCCGCCACCGCGGCCTTCTCCAGAGCGCGCAGGCCGGGGGTCGTCTTTCGGGTGTCCAGGATCGTGGCCCCGGTTCCGGCCACCGCCCGGACCGCCCGGGCGCTCATCGTGGCCACACCGGAGAGGCGCTGAAGGAAGTTCAGGGCCGTCCGCTCCCCGGTCAGGATCGCTGCGGCCGGGCCCTCGATGTCCATCACAGGCCCCCCGTCACACCACTGACCCTCCGGGGCCAGGCGCTCACATTCCACCGCCCCGTCAAGCTGTTCAAACGTCTCCTGCACGAGGTCCAACCCGAACACGATCCCCGGCGCCTTCTGGGTGATCCGGGCCCGGGCGTGGGCGTCGGGGGGGACCGTGATCCGCGTGGTCAGGTCCCCCTCGCCCACATCCTCGGCCAGCGCCCGCGCCACCGCGTCCTTGATGATCTGTGCGTCCACGCGGCGAGGGTAGCCGCAGCCGGGGCCGAGCGTTTGGCGGGGCCGGGGAACGGCAAGCCTGGCCAGGATCGGTCCGCTAACCTGGCCCGCTCGAGGGGCCCATCGATGGGCGCAGGCGATCTGCCGGGGGAGGCGATCGACCGACCAACGAACCACAAGTTCCGAGGAGGAACTATGACTTCACGCATAGGAAAGGCGCTGGTCGCAGCGCTGCTGGCCACCGCGGTGGCCGGGACGACGGCTGTGGCCGCGGGCTCGAGCGGGCCCACTACTCGTAATGGCAAGGCCGCCCAGGTGGTGGTGAAGGGCGTGGCCACGCCAACCTCGTTCGCCTTCGGTGGCGGCCAGGTGTTCTTCAGTGACGGGACCCCGCCCAGCGCGGCCCCCCTCGGCGGGGTATATGTGATCAAGAACGGTGCCCCGGTGAAGCTCCCGGGCTCGCCGGCGTTCTCGTTTGGGGTGACCTGGCACAAGGGCACGCTGTACGTCAGCGCGATCAACAAGATCCTGGCCTGGAGCGGCTGGAACGGGACGGCGTTCACCCATCAGAAGACGATCTACACGCAGGCGTCGAAGAAGTTCACCGGCTTCAATGGCCTGGGCTTCGGCGCCGACGGACGGCTGTACATCGGCGTCGACCTGGGTAACGGCAACGATCACGGCCCGGCGACCGGTCCCGACCAGTACGACGTGATCTCAATGACCGCAACGGGCAAGCAGGTCAAGATCGTCGGCCGGGGCATGCGCCAGCCCTGGCAGCTGGCCTTCCCGACCGGCTCGTCCTCGCCGTACGTCAGCGACCTCGGTCAGGACACCGGGGCCGGGCCCAAGGGTGCGCCCGACTTCGTCCTGCGGGTCAAGCAGGGCCAGAACTACGGGTTCCCGACGTGCAACCAGACCCAGGCCAGCGCCTGCAAGGGCTTCGCCAAGCCGTTCCAGTCGTTCTCGCCCCACACCGACGCCATGGGCCTCGGGATCATCGGGAACCGGCTGTTCATCTCCGAGTTCGGGGCGGCGACCCCGGCCGGCGTGGTCTCGATTCCGCTGGCGGGCGGTAACCCGCGCACCGAGCTGACGGGGTTCCCGAAGGGCCGCAACGTCGTCGGCCTGGGCGCTCACAACGGCTGGGTGTACGTCGCCGAAGTCGCGGCCGGCGCCACGCAGCTGGGCACGATCTACCGCTTCAAGCCGTAGAGAGCCTGAGCGACGCTCCCCGGGGCCGCCTGGCCCCGGGGGGCGGCTGCTTAGAGCGCAAGGAAAGATTTTCTGACGCGCCGGCCCCGCTGGTGTAGGGTCGGCCCCGCCAAGCATGGACCAACGACAGAGAGGGGCGATCACCATGCGACGTTTGATGATCCTTGGCGGAGTTGTGACCGGTGGGGCGTTCCTGGCTCTCATGCCAGGGCTCGTCCAGGCCAACGCTCGGAAGGCACCGCATACCTGCAGCGGCAGTCTCAAGAACCCGGGAGTCCTGAAGGGCAGCTATCCGAACGGCGTCGTCGTCAAGGGGTTCTGCGCTGTGAACAGCGGAAGGGCGCACGTGATCGGGACGTTGACGGTCACCAAGGGCGCGGCGCTGGCTGCGGCGTATGGACTCCATGGCTCGGCCCTCAAAGTCAGCGGGAACCTCGTCGTCGACCAGGGCGCAACCGCGATCCTGGGCTGCAAGGTCAATCCCGACGGCTCCGGGACCTCATGTCTAGATGACCCGAGTATGAGCCACCCCACGCTGAAGGGCCACGAGATCGTCACGGGGAGCATCACCGAGAATTCCCCGCTTGGCGTGATCGTGCACAACAGCGCGGTCGGCGGCAACGTCACGGAGTCCGGTGGCGGTGGGGGAGTGAGCTGCGCCGTACCGAAGAGTGGGCCGTTCGCGGCGTTCAAGTCGCCTGTCTTCAGCGACTACGAGGACACCTCGGTTGGCGGCAGCGTTGTGATCAAGAACCTCAAATCGTGCTGGATGGGGTTCGGCCGTGTCTACACGGGCGGCAGCGTGACGATCGACAACAACGAGATGGCCGACCCGGATGCGATCGAGATCTTCTCCAACTACATCGCCAAGAACCTGGCCTGTAGTGGCAACAGCCATCCGGCTTCTGGCATGCCGCCGGACGATCAGCCCGTGTGGGACAGCGGCGAGACCTCGTCGACCGGCGCGATCTATCCCCGCCACCCCCAGCCCAACACGGTGGAGGGCACGCGTAGCGGTCAGTGCGTCCACGCGACCCCGACAACCCAGGGCGGTCCTTCGGAGGGCCTGTTCTAGGACATGGCGCGCGGGCCGCTGCCCCGGGGCCTGAACGGTCCCGGGGCAGCGGCGCGCTTCCCCTCAGCGTTCCATCAGGACTCTGACCGTCCTGAAGCTCGGGTCAGCTGCGCCGTGCAGTCTGGCCCCAGCGCCGGTCAGCTCGCGTAGGTAGGCGATCACCTCGTCGGTGATGCGCTCACCGGGCAGGAGCGCGGGGATCCCGGGCGGATAGCCGGCGATCGACTCGCACGAGATCCGTCCCACGGCCTCGCCCACCGGCACGGCCTCCCCCTCTCCCAGGAACGCCTCGCGAGGCGTTCTCACGGTCTGGTGCTCGAGCGCCCCGGGCGGGCGGGCTATCGCCGCCAGCGCCCCGGGGCGCCTGATCTGCGCCACCGTTTCCCCGAAATCGTGGGCCAGTCGCTCGAGCGGCTCGGCGGTCTGCCCGAGCCCCAGCACGAGCACGAGCGTGGCGTGTGTGGCCAGCTCGACGTAGATGTCGTCTGTCATGCGGAGCGCGGCGGCGACCTCGTACCCGGTGCAGCCTGTGCCGCGCACGTCGATCACGATCCGCAACGGGTCCCAGCCCGCGACCCCGGGACGACCCACCAGCCCCTCCCCCACCACGGCGCAGCCCTCGACCGCCTCGATCGCCGCCCGGGCCTCGGCCGCGGCCCTGAGCGTCCGGTCCAGCAGCGGCTCGCCGTGAACGGCCAGCTGGCGCCGCGCGGCATCCAGTGAGGCCATCAGCAGCGAGCTCTGGCTGGTGGAGCGGACCAGCCGAACAGCCCGGGCCACGGCGTCGATATCCAGGAGCTCGGTCTGAGTCACCAGCAGCATCGCCGACTGCGTCAGGCTCCCGACGATCTTGTGAGTCGAGGCGAGCATCGCGTCGGCGCCGAGGCGCAGTGGAGAGTCCGGTAGCGCGGCGTGAAAGCCGAAATGGGAGCCCCAGGCGTTGTCGACGATCAGCGCGGCTCCAGCACGATGGGCCACGGCGGCACATCCCTCCACATCTGCAGCCAGGCCGTAGTAGGTCGGCGAGACGATGAACACCGCCCGGGCCTCGGGCGTGCGGCTGAGAGCCTGCTCCAGGGCCTCCGGTGTGACCCCGTGGGCCATCCCGAGCTCGTCGTCGTATTCCGGCGCCACCCAGCTCGGCCTTCCCCCGCTGAGGATCAGCCCGTCGACCAGGCTGGCATGGGAGTTGCGCTGCACCACGACCTCCGCCCCGGGCGGGGCCAGGGCCAGGCACAGAGCATGATTTCCCTGCGTGGCGCCGTTGGTCAGAAACCACGCCCGATGAGCGCCGTAGGCGTCGGCGGCCAGTCGCTCGGCCCGCTCATAGGGCGTCGGCGAGGGGCCCAGATCGATCCCCTCTATGTCCTGCGGGATGTCCAGCAGCAGCGCGCGCTCTCCCAAGGCCAGGCGCAGGCCGGGATCGGCGCCATCGCCGCCCTTGTGGCCAGGGACGTGGAAGCGGGTCGAGCCGCGAAAACCATAGGCGGTGACGGCTTCCAGGTAGGGCGCTGTGGGCTGCGGAGAGGGACGGGGGTCGGTCACTTGGCTGCCTGGTGCAGATACGCCCGGGCGTAGCCGTCCAGGTCCCCGTCGAGCACACGGGCCACGTCGCCCATCTCAAATCCGGTCCGGTGATCCTTGACCAGCGAGTACGGATGCATCACATAGGACCGGATCTGGGAGCCGAAGTTGACGTCCTGAGCCTCGCCCTTCTCCTTGGCGATCTTCTCGCGGCGCTGGCGCTCCTGGAGCTCCAGCAGCTTGGACCGGAGCATCGTCATCGCCTCGGCCTTGTTGGAGGACTGGGAGCGCTCGTTCTGGCACTGGACCACGATCCCCGTTGGTTTGTGGGTGATCCGGACGGCGGAGCTCGTCTTGTTGACGTGCTGGCCCCCGGCGCCGCTGGCCCGGTACACGTCGACCTGGAGGTCGTCGTCGTCGATGTCCACCCCCTCGATCTCGTCGACCACGGGCGATACCTCGACGCCGGCAAAGCTCGTCTGACGCCGGTGCGCGGCGTCGAAGGGCGACAGCCGGACGAGTCGGTGGACTCCCTTCTCGCTGCCGAACAGGCCGTAGGCGTTCTCGCCCCGGACCAGAAAAGTCGCCGACTTGATCCCGGCCTCCTCTCCGGGCGAGACCTCCAGCAGCTCCGCGTCGAACCCCCGCCGCTCGGCCCACCGCATCTCCATCCGCAGCACCATCTCGGCCCAGTCCTGGGCGTCGGTGCCGCCCGCTCCGGCGTTCACCGCGACCAGCGCGTCGCCCGAGTCGTAGGGCCCTGAGAACAGCCGCTGCTCCTCGAGCGCGGCCAGGCGCTGTTCAACGGCTGCGAGCTGCTCGTCAAGCTCGTCCGCCAGATCGGGATCCTCCTCGGCCAGCTCGGCCAGCGGCTCGAGGTCCTCGACGTCGCCCTCGAGCTCCCGATACAGCGACAGCCGACGGTTGGCCCGGGCGTGCTCAGCCCCCACCTTTGCGGCCTGCTCCTGGTCCTCCCAGAAGCCCGGCTCGCCCATCTGGGTCTCGAGCGTCTGGACGCGCTCGCTCAGCGTGGCTGGGTCAAAGGTAGTCCGCGAGCAGCTTGAGCTGCTCGCGGATTGCCGCGAGGCGCTGGGGTAGCGACTCTGAGTGCACGCTGGCCATGCCCTTCAACCCTATCAGCGGCACGTGTCACGACCGGGCTCGGATTGGGTAAGTTGCCTTAATGGCTTCTCTCACCGATCCGGGGGTTCGCGAGCTCCTGGAGCAACCCAACTACTGCGTCGTGTCGACCATCAATGCCGACGGTTCAGTCCACTCGACGATCGTGTGGGTCAGCGCCGAGGACGGCGCGGTCGCCGTCAATAGCGCCGCCGGGCGCCTGTGGCCGACCAACCTCATGCGAGACGCGCACATCAACGTGCTCGTGTTTGAGGCGGGCAACCCGTACCACTTCGTGGAGATCCGCGGCATCGCGGAGGTGGCCGACGGGGCCGATGAGCACATCAACGCCCTGGCCAAGAAGTACATCGGCCAGGACGAGTACCCCTACCGGCAGCCCGGCGAGGACCGGATCAAGTTCATCGTCCGGCCCGACCGGGTCAGGTACGTCAAGCAGAACTGAGCGTTCAGCGGCCGCGGTGCCCGTGGCGGCCGTGGCCCCGGTCGTCGTGGCGTGCTCGCCGCTCCAGCTCGCGCTCGACCAGCTCGAGCTCGGGCGCCGGCCCGTATAGCCGCCAACCGTTGCGGGCGAGCATCACGATCAGCGGGATCGCCACCCAGATCGGCCAGAACCCTCCCTGGGCGCCTGAGGCGGCCCAGATGACCACGCAGATCACGAACGGCGTGGCCGCCCCGCCTGCCTGCTGGAACAGGCGACGCTGGAGGCGGCGCCGGCGCTCAACCAGCTCGGCCTTGAGCTGCTGAGGGGTGGCCGGGAGGGCCGGCAGATCGCCCAGCAGGGCTGCGAGCTGCCGCTGCGTGCGGGCGCCGTAGACCGCCTGCACGCGATCGTTGAGCTCGTCCTGGGTTATCCGCCCGGCTGCGAAATGGTCTCGCAGGAGCCCCGCGGTCTGCTCCCGCTCCTGGTCGGAGACGCGTACATCTGCGGACGCTTCCACGGACAGGAGTTTAAGCCAGCTCCCCCGCCTTTAATGGCGATCTACATGACGTATGCGGACGCTGGTCGCCAAAGAATCGCCCGGGCGGGCGTTTAGGCCGTCCGTACTGGCTCAGGCCCCGTGGCACTTCTTGAACTTCTTGCCCGACCCGCACCAGCAGGGGTCGTTGCGCCCGATCTGCTCGCTTTCCGTGACCCGGCGCTGCTCGACGGGGGCGAGCGGCTCCTCGGAGTAGCCGTTCCCCTCCACGCCGGCCTCCGCCGCCGCAGCGGCCAGGGCCATCGAGCCCTGGGCGGCCATCCCGCCCGAGTAGCTCACGCGGCCGCCGCCGGTCGGTGAGCTGGCCGCCGGGCTGACCTGCCGAGAGGGGGCGGGAGGAGGCACCGGCTGTCCGTCCGGACCCACCGGCGTGACCTCGACGTGGAAGATCATCTGGGTGAAGTCGCCCCAGATCGTGTTCATCAGGTCCCGGAAGAGCTCAAAGGCCTCGTTCTTATAGGCCACGAGCGGCTCGATCTGGGCGAAGCCGCGCAGATGGATCCCCTCACGCAGGTAGTCCATGTCGTACAGGTGCTCGCGCCAGCGCTGGTCGATGATCTGAAGGAGGAGGAAGCGCTCGACCTCTCGCATCAGCTCGTCGCCCATCTCCTGCTCACGCTGGTCATAACGGCTGGCCGCCTCATCCTGCAGGACGGACACGAGCTCATCCCGATCTGCCGTGCGGGGATCGATCGCCTCAACGGCCTCGCTGGCCCCGAGGATCTCCTCGACCCGCCGGAGCAGGCCGTCAACGTCCCACTCCTCGACGAAATCGCCCGCCGTGTACTCGCTCACGAGCCGATCGATGAGGCCGGCCACCTCGTCGCGCGCGGCCCCGCTCATATCGCGCCCCTCGAGGATCTCGTCGCGGTAGTTGTAGATGACCTCACGCTGCTGGTTGAGCACATCGTCGTACTCCAGCGTGTGCTTGCGCTGGAGGAAGTGCTGCTCCTCAACCTTGCGCTGTGCCTTTTCGATCTGCTTGCTCAGCATCCCGGCTTCGATCGGCTCCTCGTTGCCCTCCTCGTCGGTCGTCCCGAGGCGGTCCAGGATCTTGTAGATCCGCTCGCCGGCGAACAGCCGGACCAGGTCGTCCTGGGCGGAGAGGAAGAAGCGCGACTCGCCCGCGTCGCCCTGGCGGCCCGAGCGGCCGCGCAACTGGTTGTCGATCCGGCGGGACTCGTGGCGCTCAGTGCCGAGGATGAACAGCCCGCCCGCGTCCAGGACCTGTTGGCGCAGCCCGACCACTCGCTCGGCGATCGTGGGCAGCACCTTCTCATAATGCTCGTCGTAGTCGGGTTCGCCTGGTTGGAGCCCCAGCTTGGCCACCTCCAGCTGGGCCAGGTGCTCCTCGTTGCCGCCGAGCTTGATGTCGACGCCTCGACCGGCCATGTTGGTCGCGATCGTGACCGCGCCCGGAGCGCCGGCCTCGGCGATCGTCTCGCCCTCGCGCTCGGCGTGCTCGGGCTTGGCGTTCAGGACCGTGTGCTTGATCCCTCGCCGCTTGAGCTGTTCTCCGAGCAGCTCGGAAACCTCGACCGAGATCGTTCCCACCAGGACCGGCTGGCCCCGCTGGTGGCGGCTCTCGATCTCCCTGACCACGGCCGACCACTTGCCGTCCTTGGTCTTGTAGACCTGGTCATTGAAGTCCTTGCGGACCATGTCGCGGTTGGTGGGAACCTGGATCACCGGGAGGTGGTAGATCTTCATGAACTCGGTGGCCTCGGTGAGCGCCGTACCCGTCATGCCGGCCAACTTGTCGTACATCCGGAAGTAGTTCTGGAGCGTGATCGTGGCCAGGGTCTGGTTCTCCTCCTGGATCCGCACGCCCTCCTTAGCCTCAATGGCCTGGTGCAGGCCCTCGGACCAGCGGCGCCCCTCCAGGATGCGACCGGTGAACTCGTCGACGATCTTGACCTCGTCATCGACGACCGCGTAATCGACGTCGCGCTTGAACAGCGACTCGGCCTTCAGCGCCTGGATCAGGTGGTTGACCAGGTGACCGTTCTCGGCGCGGTACATGTGGTCGATCCCCAGGAACCGCTCGGCCTTGGCCACGCCCTGCTCGGTGATCGAGACCGTCTTGTGCTTCTCGTCGAACTCGTAATCGAAGTCCGCCACGAACTCCTTCTTGGTCCGCGGGTCCATCCCCTCGGGCGTCTTGCCCGGCGCGAGCCGCCGGGCCAGGCGGGCGAACTGGACGTACAGGTCGCCTGCCTGCTCGGGGGCGCCGGAGATGATCAGCGGGGTCCGCGCCTCATCGATCAAGATGTTGTCCACCTCGTCCACGATCGCGTACGTGTGGTAGTGCGACTTGCCGTCCTCGGGCTTGGGCCGCCCGCCGTGCTGGACCTTCTCGTCCAGCGTGGTGGCCATGTTGTCCCGCAGGTAGTCAAAGCCGAACTCGGAGTTCGTCCCGTAGGTCACGTCGGCGGCGTAGGCGTCCCGCTTCTCCTCATAGGGCTGCATGTTCTGGAGAATCCCGACGGACACGCCCAGCATGTCGTAGATCGGCTTCATCCACATGGCGTCACGCCGAGCCAGGTAGTCGTTGACCGTGACCACGTGGACGCCGCGCCCGCCCAGTGAGTTGAGCACCACGGGCAGCGTGGCCGTGAGCGTCTTGCCCTCGCCGGTCTTCATCTCGGAGATGGCGCCGTCGTGCAGCACCATGCCACCGATCATCTGGACGTCGAAGTGGCGCATGCCCATCGACCGCTTGGCCGCCTCGCGGACCAGGGCGAAGCACTCGTACGTCAGGTCATCCAGGCTCTCTCCGTTGGCCGCCCGTTCGCGCAGCGCGTCGGCCCGCTCACGCAGCTCGTCGTCAGATTCGAGCTCCAGCTCCTCCTCGAAGAGGTTGATCCGCCCCACCCGATCTTCATACGCCTTGAACTTCTTCGCTTCGCCCATACGAAGCGCACGGTCCAGAATGGACATGGGGCTAGCGTAGCATTGGGTTCCGGGCGCCTAGAGGGCCCGAAGGGGCGCCTTTGAGGACGCTCAGGCGGCGTCGGCGGGGCGCTCTGGGGCCGGCTCCAGCACGACACCCTCAACGACCGGCTGGCCGAGGTCGGCGTCGTCGTCCAGGACCGGGATCTCGGCCACGTCAGCCTTGGCCACCATGCTGGCGGCCGCCCTGGCCTCGCGGCGCCGGCGCCGCTTCTCGCGGTGGCGCTTGACCTGCTTGGCCAGCTCGTCGCTGACCAGGTTGATCGAGTGGATCATGTCGGGGGAGGCGTCCCGGGCTCGGAGGGTGATCCCCTTGAGGTGCAGGGTGGCCTCGGCCACCTGGCTGTCCGGGATTGCCGGGTTACGCTCCTCGAAGACCTCCACCTCCAGCTCGGCCAGCTCCGAGACCTGTCGCGCCACCTTGTCGAAGCGCCTGGTCACGTGTTCGCGGAGCTCATCCGTTACGGACAGGTTCCGGCCTTTGACGGAGATGCGCATCTACCGACCTCCTTCTGGGGTGGTGTCCTGAGTCAGCAGCCTAGTCCGCCGCGAGGCGTTTGTCGATGGCTGCGGACGCTTGTCGATCGGACCGACGGGAGGAGTCGGACCCCGCCCCGACAAGACCCGAGCCGCCGGGGCGATCACGCCCCGACGGCTCGGGTGAGAACTGCCCGGGGACTACTGGACTAGCTGCAGCTAGCCGTCCCGGATTTGGTCGTCGTCTGGTGCGACGGCGACTGACCCTTGTAGTTCTGGGCGTAGAACGTGAACGACCACGGCCGCTTGCCGCTCTTGCAGCCAACGGACGCGCCGTAGGCGATCGTCTTGCCGTTCTTCTTCTCGGTCTTCGCGGCGTACACCACGTCCAGCTTCTCCAGCGAGGCGTACAGACCGGTGTTGCCGGCATTCGTGGACACGCTGGCGGGAAGCGGGATGTTCAGCGTCCACGTGTTCCCATTGCCCTTGCCGGGCTGCGTGACGAATCCGTTGTACGCCTCGGCCGACCCTGTCGGGACCGCACCATTGACGCACTTGTACTGCGAGCTGGGCGCGAACGGCGTCTCCGTGAAGAAGAACACCTGGGTGCCCTGCCCACCGTTGTAGATGTACAGGTACGGATCACAGGGAACGCCATGAGACGTCGGGCCGCTCGGGCTCACGAGCACCGACTCGACGGGTCCCTTGCCGATCAGGGCCGGGCCGGTCTCGCCGCCGGGGCACGCCTTGTTCCAAGTGCCGCCGTTGGCGCCCGCATTGTTGATCTTGGCCGCGGTGCAGGTCGGGAAGTCCTTCCCGTCCGTCTTCATGCCGTAGATCTTGGACACGATTCTGACCAGGGGCGCCGTGTTGTGACCGTTGTTGCCCTTCGCGGTCCAGTGCTCGCTGATCCCAATGGGCGCGGGCTTGCTCGTGCTACCCGCCTTGTCGGGGCTGAACGTCTGGCTGGCTGTGTAGCTGTTGAAGTCACTCGCCGCGGCGAAGGCGATGCCGCCGCCGAGCAGGGCAGCCAGCGCCGCCCCGATGATGATCGTCCTTCTCAAGGATCTCCTCCTTTGTTGATTTCCGTCCGGTTGTCTGTCACGTCGAACCTACCCGATCCAGACCTCGCCCAGGAAACGGCTCCATTCGACGTACAAACCCGCTGTGATCATGGGAGTTGCGTCAGGTGGGGGAATAGTTTCATCTGGCCGACCGTCACGCGCCCCAGCGGCGCCTGCGCCCGGCACGGCGGCCCGCCAGGCTTGGATGTGAAGTACACCTTCCTCAGGACCTGGGCCAGGCTGGCCGGGATGCTAGACCCGATCGTCGGTTGAGGCCGACTCGTACACAGGTAGCCGCCGAACACGCTCAAACCCTGGGTGAGGGCCTGGTAGCCGCCGGGGTCCATGTAGGCACCGCTGCGGTTCGAGTTTGGGCGGCCCGAATACGGCGCCAGGACCTCTGGATTGACGGGGTTGGCGATGCGGACGTTGTGCCTCGTCACGCCGGCGGCGCTGATCGTCGTGTTCTGCGTGTTGGCCGTGCTGTTGGCAAAGAAACCGGCCACCTCACGACGGAAGCTATTGATGTAATCGATCACCGGTATGAGTCCGCCCAGGTACGGCCGGATCCGGTGCAACAGCGGCACGGCGGACTTCAGGAAACGGATCAGCGCGGGGACGCCTGTCCGCGCTGCCCGGGTGAGCGGCCCCAGGTTGACCATCAGGTCGCGGAGCTCGGGAGCCACCGGAACGAGCTCCTTCAGTGCCGGGCTCAGCTGGACGGCCGCCGGACGCAGTTCGTCGATCAAGGGCTTGGCCAGGTGCGTGAAGGTGGCCAGCCGGTTGACCGTGTGGCGCGTCTGGATCAGATACGCCGGGAACGCCCTCACGGTGTTCGCCAGCGCGGCGTCGCGAGCGGCCGTGGCCGCGAAGGTCGTGTTGGAGTTCCTGATGAAGCCCTGAAGCTGGACCGGGGCGGCGCTGAGGGCGGAGAACACCGTTCCCGTGTCTTTCAACAGGGCCCGCGTGGCAGCGGTGTCCCGTCTGAGCACCGACAGCACCGCCTCGACGTTGGTGGCGAACGGGTAGAGCTCGGCGATCGCTTCGTTCAGGTCCTGGCCCCGGTTGGTAAGTGCCCTGCCCCCCTGCTGCATCCAAATCTGGAACGCGTGGCGGGTCGTGCGATCGAACGTGGACAGGATCTGGTCGAGCTGCACGCTGGGGGCGATCTGAGTGTGGGGAATCGTGGCGCCGTCGGGCAGCTTGGGGCCACTCCGGGAGCCGGGGCTGAGCTCGATGTATGTTTCGCCCAGCAGCGTCTTGGCCCGCAGGATGGCCCGCGTGTCGGCCGGCCGCGGGACGTATTGGGACGAGATCTCCATCACGGCCCGGGTCAGCCCGGTCCGGCGGTCCAGACCCACGCTGATCACCTTGCCGATGCTGACGCCGGAGATCCTCACGTCGGCCTGCGTCCCCAACTCGGTGGCCTGGGTGAACTCGGCCTTGAGCAGGTATCCCTGACCGGCAAACGGCGTCGCCCCGCCGAATGAGACCCACAGGAAGATCAGCAGGCCGACGCACGACCCGGCAAAGGCGATCATGGTCAGGATCCGGCCGACGCTGGGAGCTTGCTTGTTCATGTGGTCGGGCAGACCCCGTTCTTTGCTCCCGGCAGCTTGGTGTAGTCCGGGGCATTTAGCAGGGCGAGCAGCGAAGCGATCGACGGATCGAGAGGAGACCGTCCGGCCTCCAGCAGCTGAAGTTCGGTGCAGGTACCCATGAAAACTCCCTGTAGCGTCGGGCCATTGGCGTCCTGGAGCCGAGCCAGCTCATCTGCGTTGTGGGCCAGCCAGGACCCCCAGAAGAGGTAGCTCTGGGTTCCGTGTCCGGGGGCGTAGGCGAGCGTGTTGACCAGTGTGTTGAGCACGGAGAACGCCCGGGTCAGCGGAGGCGTGGCCTTGGCCAGTTGGGTGGCGGCCGGCTTCAGGATCCGGGCCACCGGCTGGACAGCCACGGCGAACGGCCGCAGCTGGTCCCGGATCACGGGGGTGGTGTCGTTGAACAGCGGCCGCGAGGCCTTCAGCGCGGGAGCCAGCTCGCGGGCGAACGGGAGCAGCCTGGCGTTGGCCGATCCCGAGGCCAGAGCAAACCCCCGCAGCTTGCCGAAGGTCGTGATCGACTCGCGCAACGTGGACGGGAACAGCGCGAGCGCCTGCTCGAGCTGGACGTCCTGCGATGAGATCGCCTGGAAGTTGGCGTTGGAGGCGGTGATCAGCGACGCCAGCTGGCGGTTGACGCCGCCCAGCGCCTGCGTCACCACCCCGAAGTTGTGGATCGACTCGCGGATGTCCTGCTGCCGCGTGGCCAGCAGCCGCGTGAACAGGCTGGTGTCGCGGTTCAGCGGGGCGAAGCGCTTGAAGATTCCACGCAGGTCGGCCACGTTGGTGGCGCTGGGAGCGGAGCCGGATAGTCCGCCGTTGTGGAAGGCCTGCGCCCCTCCCGAGAGCAGGAGCAGCAGGTAGTTCCGGGTGTCCCCGTCCAGCGAGGACAGGATCTCTGAGAAGTTGACATCCGGGATCGTCGCCCCGACGCTCAGCGAGCCGTTGTTCGGTACGGCTCCTGCGCTCGGGGTCCCGGGGTCGAGCGCCAGATACATGTCCTTGAGCGGCGTCCGCGGGCGGAGCAGGACGGTGGCGTTGCGGTAGATGGGCGCGTACTTCTTGTAGATGTTCATCGTGACCATCGCCGTCCCGTGCTCAAGGTCGACACCGCCCACCTGGCCCACCGGGACCCCCGCGATGTTCACCGTCTGACCCTGTCCGGCGGTCACCGCCGAGGCCGACGAGAACGGCACCTTGACCGAGTAGTAGCTCTTGAACAGGGTGAAAGCCGGCTGGTGAAGAAAGATGTATCCGCTGACCAGGATGGCGCCGATGACGAGGCCCACGATCGCGATGAAGTCGACGCGATGGATGCGGATGGCCCGCTTCACGGCGTCCCCCCGGTCTGGGCGGCGTTGAGGTTGGGCGGAGCGTTGCGATAGCAGAGCACGTTGCCGCGCACCGGGGGCACCTTCCCGGTCCAGGCCGGACGCGTGCCCAACGGCTTGAGCACGAAGTTGCCCCACAGCGGACCCTGGATGGGCAGGCTCGACGTGTGCTCCTGAGATGGTCCGCCGCCGGCCAAGGTCCGGATGTAGCGCCCGTTGCCGTCGAAGCTCTGCGAGGCGCCGGCCAGTCCGACCGCAGCCCTGGAAGAGCTCCTGGTAGAGGCGAGCGCCCGTGGTCACGGGCGGATCCTTGATCTTCTCATTGCCCGTGGGGACCAGCGTGTGGTCGAAGCACCGGCCCAGGTCGTCGGCCTGGACGATGAACAGCTTGGTGTCCTTCAGCGACGCTGCGGTCTTCTGCACCGCCGGCGTCAGGTCGGCCAGCAGATTTCCGAGCTCAGGCTTGGAGAACAGCGCCGAGGCCTGCGCCAGCCAGGGGATCCCGGCGGCGATCGTCGGTCCGGCCTGCTCGATCCCGGGGAGGATCGCGCGGGCGAACGCGCGCGTGGGCGGGAACGACGCGTTCAGCGGGCCGAGCGTGCTCTCGGTGGCCTGGAGCCACGGCGGCAACAGGGCAATCGTCTGGCTGAGATCCTGCTCGCGGGCGGCCAGCGCCGCCAGGGTCTGGTTGAAGTGGGTCACGAACGCGGGAAGCTGGTTGCCGCTGGCCGCCAGCCCCCGGAAGAGCTGCTCGTTGCCCTTGACGACGCCCGAGAGGTCGTGCGGCTTGATCCCCAGGAGCGCCTCGTTGACGATCGCCGAAGCCCGAAACGCGTCCGGCGAGTACTTGAGCGACAGGTTGAGCGCCTGGCCTCCGGTCAGGCCGCGGACGATCGGATCCTGGCTCGCGTCCTGGGCCGCGGTGGGAGGGGCGTTCAGTGACGCGCCGTATCCCTCGAGAAGCGTCTGAAGATTGCGCCGCGGGTTCGTCGTCAAATCGGCCAGGACCCGGTCGAGCTGTACGGGCCCCGACGTATTGGCCGCCGGGAGGATGGAGCCCGAGGACAGGGCGGGGGCGTCGGGCGCGCCCGGATTGAGGTCGACGAAGAAATTGCCCTCCAAAAAGATCCGCGGCACGATCCGGACGGTGGCGCCCTTGTGAATCGGCAGCCCGTCCTTGTCGATGTCCATCGTCACCAGGGCGGCCTGCGAGTCCGACGAGGAACCCGCCACCCGCTCCACCGACACGACCTGCCCCACCTGCACGCCGGAGATCCGGACCGGCGATGGGATGTGGAGCTGGGTCACGGAGGTGAACATCGCCTTGAGGACGTACGGCTTGGCTCCGAACGGCAGCCCGCCACCAAAGACGCTGTAGACCACGACGGCCACGACCACCACGCCGAGCACGCCGGCCGTAAGAGACGAAACGCGCTGCCTGCGCCTCATTTCTTGGACTCCGTGGTGGTCTCGGTGTGCAGCCCGACATTGCCGGGCGGGTTTCCGATCACGGGCCCGCTGCCCGAATACGGTTCGTTGCCGGCCGAGCACTCCCGCGTCTGACCCGGCGAGGCGGTGTTCGGATATGGATTGACGTGGATCGGGCCGATCCCGCTCGCCGTGGTATTCGGCTTGGTGTAGGGCTTCTGGGAGGGCACGGCCTCTGTGCCCAGGGCGTCGTTGACGGCCACGAGCACGAACTCCAGCGTGGTGCCCGTGGCCACGGTGTCCGAAAGCAGGCTTCCCGTGTTGCGCAGGAACAGCGTGACGTAGTTGCACGAAGACTGCACCGGTGTCAGGAACTGGAGCGGTGGTCGCAGGCTGGTGCTGAGCAACGTGAGCCGCTCGAGGCCCTTCTGGACGACCGGATTCTGGCCGTAGACCTGGAGGTACTGGGCCAGGTTGGTCAGCTCCTGGTCGAGCGAGGTCGTGGCGGGGAGATTCTTGACCCCGGCGATCTCGGCCTGGGTGAGAATAGGCGCGCTCTCGTGCAGCGTGGCAAAGCCGGGACGGAGCTCTCTGAACAGCCCGGCCGTGTCCTTCAGGAAGGGGTCGAGGACCGGCGCCTGGTCTATCACCGTCTGGAATGTCGGCGGCGTCTGAGAGATCCACTCCTGGAGGAATGGGACCGCGATGCTGGACAACGCCGTGAAGGTCGTGTCCAGATTCCCGTAGAGGGTCGCCTGCTGCTGGGCCACGGGCACGACGGCGTGGGAGAACGCCTCCAAGCCGCGGAAGAACCCGCCGAGGTTTGTCTTGCTGGAGGACAGGTTGCGCGCCACCGGCCCCAGGTCGTTGATCAGCGGTACGAACTCGTGAATCGCGTTGTTGAGATCACTCCCTCGGCCGGCCAGGCCATAGCCGAATCCACCGGTGGACTTCGTAACCCCCACCCGAGTGGGCGGATTGAACATGTTGAACACCTGATCCAGGTCGACCTCGGCCCCGGTTTGCGACGCCGGGACGGTCGCCCCGTCGGCCAGGCCGCGTTTGCTGTTCCCCGGCGTCACCTGAACGTACTTGAGGCCGATCGCGCCCTTGAGCCTGACCACGAAGGTCGAGTTGGCCGGCAGCGGGTCGACGCTCTTGTTAAGCGCCAGCGTGACCACGCCGATCGGGTGCCCGGAGGCGTCACGGGCCGGGGTGATGTCGGACACATAGCCGATCAGGTTGCCCCCCATGTGGACGTCGGCGCCGTGGGTCAGCTCGGCCGCGTTGTGGAAATCCACGCGCAGCGTGTAGCGCGGGACGAAGGGCAGGCCGTTGTTGGCGTTGTAGGCCAGGAACACGGCCACGATCGCCACGAGCACGGTGACGGCCCCGATCAGCACGGGTGTCGAGGCGCTGGTCGTCCGGCGGCGGGTCACCGCTTGCCTCCGATCAGATACTGCAGAAGCCCCGAGAGCACGCCCGAGGAGTCGGTCGCCGTCGTCTTATGGACCACGTGCAAGGCGACCTGGGTGGCCGCGCTCGGGTGGCCGGTGGCCTTCGCACTGGTGCGAGCGGTCGCCGCGCCGGCCTCCGATGTCCGCCGCCGCGCTGGCCAGGAAGTTGGCCGAGCACCCGGGTGCCGAGTGCACCGCGTAGGGCGTGCACGCGCCGAACAGCGATTCCGTCCGGATGTAGTGTCCGTCGGCGTCGAATCCGTTCGTCGCCCCTGCGCCGTTGATCAGCAGCGACATCAGGTCCTCGATCCCGCCGGTCTGCTTGAGGCTGGTCAGTAGGCGTGCCAGCAGGGTGGCGCTGGGGGCGGTGGCCCGTCCCAGCCGCTCGAGCCGCCGATCCAGAGGGATCGTGGCCAACAGCGCAGGTTGCTGCTTGACCGCCGACTGTCCCAGCGCGATCAGCGAGGTACGCGTGGCCCTCGCGAAGGCGGCCAGGTGCAGGTACTGGCTGTTGATCGACGGCGCCGCCTGGCTGAGGGAATCGAACAGGGGCGTGCCCTGGTCGGCCAGCGATCCGAGATCGACCATCAGCGGGCGGAGCTGGCGCAGGAACTCCGGGAGCAGGTGGAACGAGCGCGCGATGTCGGTGGCCCGGGCCGCGCTCGCCACCGCGGTGGTGTTGGCATGAACGACAAACCCCGCGAGCTGCCGCTTGAACTGAGCCAGCGGCTTGAGCACGGTGTTGGAATCGGTGGCCAGCTGCGCCAGCACGTGGTTTTCCCGGGCCAGGATCTTCAGAACCTGATCGGTGTAGCCCAGCGCCGGATCGGCTCGCCGGATGACGGCGTTCAGGTCCGATCCTCGGGCGGCCAGGCCGGTCCCGAGCTCATTGAGGATCAGTGCGAACTGCTCTCGCACCGGCTGGCGCGAGATGTCCTGGACGATGTCGAAGTCCACCGGCGAGCTCGTGCGCGCCACCGGGAGGTAGTACTGGCCGGCGCCCGAGCCATTTCGGATCCGCGTCAGCGCCGGGTACTGAGACGAGCCGGGACTGCAGTCGACGAACTTCTCGCCGATCACGGACTGAACCCGGATCGTGCAGGAAGCGTTGGCGTGGAACGGCACGAAGGCGTTGCTGTCGATCTCCAGCGTGATCGCCGCCTGCTTGCTGGAGGTCACGTTCTCCGACGTGACGGTTCCCACCGGCGCACCGGCAATGCGGACGTCCTCCCCGGTCACGATCGCCGAGGCGTTATCAAAGATCGCGCGCACGTCGTATGGGTCGCCGCCCTTGCTCCAGGGTGCCACGACCACCACGACCACCGCCGCCACCACGAGCACGAGCACAGTGGCAGTGGCGAGCCTCCTCATGGTCCGGGCGGGGAGGCGTGGGCGCTGCAGCCGCTGACCACCCACGGCGCCGATCCGTCGGGCGCGGGTTGCAGGGCGCCGCCCGGACAGCGGTTGCCAGCGACCGTGAGTCCCTGGTAGCGATCGAACGCGGGCTTGGTCTGAAGCCGGTTCAGGGCATCGGTCCGGAAGGCGTAGAATGTCGGTTGAGTCCGGGCGTAGTGGCCGTTGGCGTCGTAGTAGGCGGCCGTCTGGCCGAAGTTGGTCAGGGCCGCGATCACGTCAGGCGCGTACTCCCGCAGGTAGTCGAGCTGGGCCTGCGAGTCGTTCATCTCCTTGATCAGGCGAGGGAAGGCCGCCGCGGCCAGCCGGGCCAGCGACGGCGTCTCGCGGGTCAGCGAGGTCAGGTCACCGGTACCGGTCGGACTGCGGATGAGGTTGTCGAGGCTCCCCAGCGTGGGCAGCGAGACGTTCAGCAGCTGCCTCAGCCCGGCCGCGAAGGGCTCAAACTGGCGCAGCGCGGGCTTGGCCTTCACGACCAGCGGAGTCAGTGCATTCAGGGTGCTGTCAAGCCCGGCAAACGTCCTGGTGGAACCGATCAGCGTGGGCGGGAACAGGCTCAGGGCGCGCTCGAGCGCGGTCGCTTGAGAGGCGATCGCGCCGGTGGCGGCGTTGCCGTTGGAGACCAATTGGGTCAGCTCCTGGGCTCGCGTGGCCAGACTCTGCATGGCCTTCGCGCCCTGGATGAGCAGACCGTCGAAGGCCGGCTCGTCCCTGGTCAGCTCCTGGGTCAGATTGCTCGTGGCGCCGAGAGCCGGCGCGAAGTACAGGAGCGTCTTGCTGGCCTGCTGGGACCGTCCCTGGATGCTGGCCGCCTCGCCCCGGATCAAGTTCCGCAGGCCCTGTCGTGTTCCCGGGTCGAAGGTATTGAACAGCTGGTCCAGGCTCACGTACGAGTACGTGTGGTTCTCATTCAGCACCGAGCCGCTGCGCAGTTCGGGTGCCTGGGGGGAGCCGGGCTCGAGCACGACGTAGCGGTTGGCGTTTCCGGACAGCGAGTTCTCGTACACCCTGGCCACGGTTCCCAGATGCATGGGCGCGTACTTGGACTGGAGCGAGATCTGGACCTGAGCCAGCCCGTCCGGGGTGAGCGTGGTCGAGCCGACCGATCCCACGACCGCCGGTCCGATGAACACCTGGTTTCCGTTGACGAGCCCGCCCGCGTCCTGCAGGTCCAGCCTGAGCGTGTAGCTGTTGCCCCCCGTGAGGAGGATGACGGCCAGCACCACGACGGCGATGACCAGCGCCCCAACGGCCGCCACCCGGGCGATCACGCCACTAGACCCCGCTTCAGCTCTCTGGTCACTTATCTCCCTCTCCCATCCTTGGCGCCCGCCCGCGTCCTTACGCGAAAGCGCCATCTTGCCAGAACTTTCACGCCATATCCACAAGTAACCGTCACGATCAGCTGGCGATTCAAGCTAGCCGGCGAACGCCCTCAGAGGCCCCGGGCCGAGAATCAACGCCGGACCAGGAGCGCAGCGCCCAGCGCCCCACCCAAATCTCCGAGCGCCGCCACGTGCATGGCCGGCGGATTCTCATCGTGGAACAAATGTGGATGCATGGCATCGGAGATCCGCTCCAGGAACTGCTCGCCGAAGCGAACGCCTAGGCCACCGCCGACGATCACCGCCTCAACGTCCAGCAGGTTGACCGCCGAGGCGATGCCGGCGCCGAGGGCCTCGACAGCGTCGTCGATCAGCTCCGTGGCCAGCTTGTCCTTGGCCTCGAGTGCATGCGCCCAGATGGCGCTGGTCAGACGGGTGCGGCCGCGCTCCTCCATCAGTTTGAATAGGACGGTGTGGTCGCCGTCCTCGTGCTTCTTGCGCGCCCGAATCTCCATCGCTCCCCGGCCGGCGTAGGCCTCGACGCAGCCCCGGCGCCCGCAGGTGCATTGTCGACCGTCCAGCTTGACCACGGTGTGTCCGATCTCGCCGGCCGTCCCCCGGCCTAGCCATAACCGACCGGCCAGGATCAGGCCGCCGCCGACGCCGGTCCCCCAAAACACCCCCAGCACGGACCGGTAGGGCTTGCCCGCGCCCAAGCGGAACTCGGCATCGGTCGCCACCCGAACGTCGTTGCCCACGCGGACAACGGTGCCCAGCGCCTTGGCCAGGACCTCGGCCAGTGGGAAGGCTCCGTCCCAGCCCGGCAGGTTGCGGGCGCTCGATACCGTTCCGGTGGCCGGGTCCACGAGCCCGGGTGAGCCGACGCCCACGCCGCGCAGCGAGCCCGACTCGACGCCGGCCGCCGCGCACGCCTCGGTCATGGCAGCGGCCATCGTCCGGGCCACGTCATCCGGACCACCGCTGGTTGGCGTGGGGTGCCGCGAGGTCCCGCGAACGTCGTTGCGGCCGTCGACGACGATCGCCTCTATCTTCGTGCCGCCGAGGTCGATCCCACCCCGGAGCGCCGGCGAGCGGGTGGCCCGAGCGGTGGAGGTCGCTGCCATGGCGAGATCCTTTCAGAGCGGCCGGCCGTGTGCGAGCCGTAGCGCTCACGACCAGGACTCTCGGTACTCCTCCTGCTCGGCGGTGGGCTCGTCGATCTGGGCTCCAAGCGCGGCCAGCTTGAGCGCGGCTATCTCCCGGTCGATCCTGGACGGGACCCCGTGCACCCCGGGCGGCAGCTCCGCTGCGTGCTTGACCAGCTCCTCCACGCACAGCGCCTGAAGCGAGAACGAGACGTCCATCAGAGCGGCCGGGTGGCCCTCGGCGGCGGCCAGGTTGACCACGCGGCCGCCGGCCAGCAGGTTCAGCCGCACGCCGTCGCTGCGCTGATACTGCTCGACGAGCGGCCTGACCCGGCGGACCCCACCGGTGGCTGTCTGGCGGAGCTCGTCCAGGTCTATCTCCACGTCGAAGTGACCGGCGTTGGCCAGCAGGGCACCGTCCTTCATCCGGGCGAAGTGCTCGCCCCGCAGTACGCGTCGTGATCCGGTCACCGTGACGAACACATCCCCGCGCTCGGCCGCCTGGAGCGCGGGCATGACCTGGTACCCGGCCATCCGCGCCTCCAGAGCGCGAAGTGGATCGACCTCGCACACGATCACCGCCGCCCCGGCTCCACGGGCCCGTTCGGCGATGCCCTGGCCGGCCCAGCCGTAGCCCAGCACGACGAGGGTGTGGCCGGCCAGGAGCACGTGGCTGGCCCGGATGATTCCGTCCAGGGCCGACTGGCCCGTGCCGTGGCGGTCGTTCAGCGCCCGCTCGGTGCGCGCCTCGTTGACGGCCAGCACGGGGCAGCGCAGCTGCCCATCGTGCTCCAGCCGGCGCAGGCGCACGAGCCCCGTGGTGGTCTCCTCGGTGCCGCCGATCAGCCGGTCCAGCAACCGCTCATGCTGGTGGGGGCCGACCAGCAGGTCGGCGCCATCGTCAATCGTCACCTGCGGCAGGAACTCGAGCGTGGCCGCCAGGTGGCGCGCGTACGCCTCGGCGTCCTCTCCGTGTGCCGCGTGGACCTGGAGCCTTCTCGTGGACGACGAGCGCAGCCGCGACGTCGTCCTGAACTGACAGCGGGTTGGCCGAGCACAGCGCGAGCAGGGCACCACCCGCGCGCAGCGCCAGAACCAGGTTCGCCGTCTCTGCGGTGACGTGAAGACAGGCCGCGACGGTCACCCCGTCCAGCGGTCTTTCCCGGGCCAAGCGGACGCGCACAGACTCGAGCACCGGCATCTGCGTCTCGCGCCCACGCGATCCGGTCGCGGCCCTCGTCGGCCAGCGACAGGTCGGCCACCTCGTGTGGAGGAAGGGATGCCCGAGCCATCGGCGCGGTCAGGCCGCCCGGCGGCCTCGTCTAGTAGCGGTAGTGATCGGGCTTGTACGGTCCCTCGGCGGGAATCCCGAGGTACGCCGCCTGGTCGGCTGACAACTCGGTCAGCTTGGCGCCGAGGGCATCCAGGTGGAGCCTGGCCACCTTCTCATCAAGGTGCTTGGGCAGCGTGTAAACGCGCTTCTCGTAGACATCGGTGTGTCCGAACAGCTCGATCTGGGCGATCACCTGGTTCGTGAATGAGTTGGACATCACGAAGCTGGGGTGGCCGGTGGCGTTGCCGAGGTTCAGAAGCCGTCCCTCAGACAGCACTATCACCGAGTGGCCGTCGGGGAAGACCCACTCGTCGACCTGGGGTTTGATGTGGATCCGCTCCACGCCCGGCAGCGCCGTCAGGCCGGCCATGTCAATCTCGTTGTCGAAGTGGCCGATGTTGCCCACGATCGCCTGGTGCTTCATCTGGGCCATGTCCTGCGCCCGGATCACGTCTCGGTTACCCGTGGCCGTGACGAAGATGTCGCCGACCGCGATCACGTCCTCCAGGCGGAGCACCTGGTAGCCATCCATCGCGGCCTGCAGCGCGCAGATCGGATCAACCTCGGTGACGACCACCCGCGCCCGCTGACCCTGCAGCGCTTCGCAGCAGCCCTTCCCGACGTCGCCGTAGCCGCAGACCACGGCCATCTTTCCGCCGATCAGCACGTCGGTGGCTCGGTTGATGCCGTCGATCAGCGAGTGCCGGCAGCCGTACTTGTTGTCGAACTTCGACTTCGTGACAGAGTCGTTGACGTTGATGGCCGGGAACAGCAGCTGGCCCTGCTCGGCGAACTGATACAGACGGTGCACGCCGGTGGTGGTCTCCTCGGTCACGCCCTTGATCGCCTCACCCATCCGGGTGAAGCGCTGCGGGTCCTCGGCCAGCGAACGGGTCAGGAGCTCGAGCACGATCCGGAACTCGTCCGACTCGGCGCCGGCCGGATCGGGCACCGCCCCCGCCCGCTCGTACTCGGTCCCCTTGTGGACGAGCAGGGTGGCGTCGCCACCGTCGTCCAGGATCATGTTCGGACCGGTGGGGCCGGGTGGGCGGGAATCCGGATCACCCGGCCACGTCAGCGCCTGCTCGGTGCACCGCCAGTACTCGGCCAGCGATTCGCCCTTCCAGGCGAACACGGAGACGCCGCGGGGATCATCGGGCGTGCCATCCGGACCGACGACGATGGCCGCGGCCGCGTGGTCCTGGGTGGAGAAGATGTTGCAGGAGCACCACCGGACCTCGGCGCCCAGGACCACCAGCGTCTCAATCAGCACGGCGGTCTGGATCGTCATGTGCAGCGATCCGGTGATCCTCGCGCCCTTCAGGGGCGCGGCGTCGGCGAATTCGCGGCGAGTGGCCATCAGCCCGGGCATCTCGTGCTCGGCCAGGCGGATCTCGTTGCGGCCGAACTCGTGCAGGCTCAGGTCGGCCACCTTGTAGTCGACGTCGGCGGCCAGGCTCGGCCGGTTGATCGTGGTGCTCATGTTTCCTCCAGGGTGATCAGGGCTTGGGAAGCTGGGTCAAAGCGGCGGGCGGAGATGGCCGGCATCAGGCCGCCGCCAGCAGCCGCTGATGCTTTTCCTGCTCGAAGCTCAGCCAGCCTCCTGGGGTGACGTCGCCGGGGCGGCTGGCCTCGCTCCGGAGCCACGCCCTGACAGCCTCCTGAAGCTCGGCGCTGGCGTCCAGGCGGGCCGCGAAGGCCACGTCGGAGAGCGCGACGTCAAAACGAGTCAGCAGCTCCTTGAGCGTGCGCAGGCGCTGGAGCTGGGCCGGCCCATACAGCCGGTAGCCGGACGATGACCGGGCGGCAGTGACCAGGCCGGCGTTCTCCACATAGCGGAGCATCCTCGGAGACCAGCCCGTGAGCTGCGCCGCCTCGTTGATAGTCAGGCCATCCATCGGGCGGGCCAACCTTACCACGAGCGTGTCAAGGTTTGGGAGCGCGTGTCAAGGTTTGAAATCGCGCCGCGACGTCCGCAAGACCGGCGCGCGAGCTCGCGGTGGCCGTTTGAAGACCATTTTTCCCGCTAAGTACGGAAATTGGGCAAGCTATGCCCATTGGCCCGCGAGGGCTTCTAGGATTATGGTCCCATAGGGCGATTGTGATCGGGGCCGACATTGGGCGGCGGATCTTCAGGCCCGCCCGAGACACAGTGCACGGAAGACTTACGGCTAAGCAGCGAAACAGACTCGTTTTGGCAGGCCTGGCGGCGCTGCTGACGCTGTGCTGGGTAACGCTAGGCCAGGCCGATCCCCCTCGGGCGGTTCACCGGGCTCACCCCCACATGGCGTGGGGGCGGCGACACTTCGCCCACCGCGCGGCGCGGTCGGCACGGTCGGCGTCCGCGGCCCGCTGGAGTCAGCGCCGCGACGAACGACATCCCTCATGGGGCCACCACGGCGGCCGCGGGCACCACTACGGCTGGGGGCACCACCACGCCGGGGCGCTCCAGAAGGCCGCCAAGACGCCGAAGTTCGTCAAGCCACCAAAGCGGGCACCGCCGGCCAAGCCGCTCAAGCCGGGAAAGCCGGCAAAGCCAGCCAAGCCAGCCAAGCCAGCCAAGCCAGCGATTCAGCTCTGCCACAACCACTGTTCGGGGCAGGAGAGCAACGGCGACTGCCACGACCACTGCTACGGGACCGGCGAAGTGATGTGCCACGACCACTGCTTCGGCGCGTTTGAGACGAATTGCCATGACCACTGCTACGGCTCAGGCGACACGTACTGCCACGACCACTGCTACGGCGCCGGCGACAGCTACTGCCACGACCACTGCTGGGGCAGCGAGGATGTTTCCTGCCACGACCACTGTTACGCCGCCGGGGCCACGAGCTGCGTGGACACCTGCTTCACCGAGGGCGGCGGCACGGGTCCGCCGTCGTCAGGGCCCCCGGCCGCCGGGCCGCCCACGACCGGACCGCCATCGTCGGGGCCCCCGTCAACCGGGCCTCCCGTCGTTACCCCGCCGACCACCGGCGCTGGAGGTGGCGGCGGAGGTGGCCAGACGCGCGGTGGCGGCCAAACCGGTGGCGGCGGCCAGACGGGCGGCTCGGGCAACGGCGGCAGCGTCCTGACCTCTGGGGTGCCGTCCGACAGCGGGCTTGGTGGCAACACGCAGACCGGCGGGTCGTCGTCCAACGGCGAGGGTGGCCTGGGCCTCGGCGCTGCGACCGGCGCGACGACCACAAACTCCGGCGGATCGGCCCAGGGCGGCCTCAGCCAGCCGCTGTCGGGCGCAACACCGTCCGTCGGTACTCACGCTCAGACCGGTGGGCGGCGGACCGGGGGCGCCGGTGTGAGGCCGCGGGTCGGGTCCCACGGACTCGCGGCTCTCCCGGCCAGCGCGCCGGCCACCCTGATCGAGCATTTCATCAAGGTGATCCCGTGGTGGATCTGGTTGGCGTTTGGGGTGGCCCTGGCTCTGGCCGCCGTCGCGGGTGTGGCCGCGGTGCGGTCGGGCCGGAGGGCCCGCGCCCGGGCCGGCGAGGTGGCATCGGTCACGGCCGACGCCATGACCGATCCCCTGACCGGGATCCTGAACCGGCGGGGATTCACCACGGTGGCCCAACGCGAGCTCGAGCGCGCCCAACGCTACGGCCACCCGCTGGCGCTGGCGTTCGTGGACGTGCGGGGCCTGAAGAGCGTCAACGACACCCGTGGCCACCAGGCTGGCGACGAGCTCCTCAAGCAGGTGGCCGTTCTGCTCAAGGAGTCCTCGCGCTCCCATGACATCGTGGGGCGGATCGGCGGCGATGAGCTGGCCGTGATGCTCACCGAGCAGGGTGTCGACGGGATGACCGCAGTGCTCCGCCGCGTTCGGGCCCAGCTCCCGACCGCGCGGGCCGCGCTCGGCTTCGACCACGACTGGGACCTGACGATCGGGATGGCCGTGTTTCCCCGCGATGGTCACTCGGTTGAGGACCTGCTGGCGACGGCCGACCGCCGCCTGTACATGCAGCGCGGGATCGAGCTGCGCTAATCAGCCCCCGGCCAGCGCGCTCTTCAGCTGGTCGAGCACGGGAACCGGGGTGGGATCGACACCCCGTAGCACGGCCACGTAGAGCGACACCAGATCGCCCAGCACGACGAGTGAGAGCAGTCGCTCAGTCGGGGTCGAACCGACCGTCTCCACCCTGAAGGTCGGGGCCCCGGTGGCGGCGATCAACCCGCGGGTCAGTTCGATGCGCTGCCGGACGCGGGGGTGGAGGTCGTTGTCGTCCAGGAACACGGCGCTGAAGCGCCCGAACTCCCCCGCCGTCTCCCACCCGACGATCTCGTTGTGATCCAGCTCGGGCAGCTCGCTGGAGAAGGCCGGGATCTTGGCGTTCTCATTGAACTGGGTCTTCCACCGGTAGGCGATCGCCGAAGTCAGGCCGGACCCGGCGACCTGGGGCACGGTGCCGTACAGCCCACAGGCCAGGTCCTTGGGGTAGTCCTCCTGCTCTCCCCCGCCTCGCCACAGGGCGATCAGCTCCTCGGTATGGGCGGCCGCGACGTCGATCTCCGACCGCAGCGACTCGCCCGCGCCGCACAGCGCCGCCACCTCCAGGGCCACCACGAGCGCGTAGGCCACGGCCGCGCGCGGCTGGAAGCCACCAGCGAGCGGGATCACCGGGACCCCCTCGCGGCGGGCGGCCGCAGCCAGCTTGCCGCCGGTGGTGGCCACGATGCGATGAGCGCCCACCGCGCCCGCGGCCTCGTACGCGGCCAGCGTCTCCTCCGTGTTGCCCGAGTAGCTCGAGCACAGGACGGTCGTGTCGGGGGTCGTCCAGGCCGGGAGGCCATAGGCCTGGGCCAGGACGATCGGTCGCTGGGCCCGGTCTCCGAGCGCCGCCCGAGCCAGAGCACCTCCGATCGCTGAGCCCCCCATCCCGGCCACGATCAACCCGCCGGCTGCGTCGTGGTGCTCCAAGCGGGCCGACTCGACCTTCCACAGGGCGTCCCGTATCTGCTCGGGGATGTCCAGGATGTCGTCCAGCAGGCGACTGTGGTCAAACGCCGCTATCCGCTCCTCGTCCAGCGCTGCGGATTGGATTTGGTTCATTCCCGATTGCCCCTTCCGATGCCCTCGTACAGGAGGCCCGCGGCGGTCACTTTCGCTGCGTCCAGACAGTTGCGGCCGTCCACGACCAGCCGGCCGCCCATCAGGTCGGCGGCGTCGTTCCAGTCCAGCTCGATGAACTCGGGCCACTCGGTCACGACCACACAGGCATCGGCTCCGGCCAGTGCCTCCCTCGCGTCCGAGGCGAACTCGATGCCCACGAGTAGCGAGCGCGCCACGTCCTCGGCCACCGGGTCGTATGCCCGCACCTTGGCGCCATCGGCCTGGAGCCTGGCCGCCAGAACCAGAGAGGAGGCCTCCCGCATGTCATCAGTATGGGGCTTGAAGGCCAATCCCAGCAGCGTCACGGTCCGCCCGACCAATGAGCCCATGTGCTTCTGCAGCTTGGCCATGACCCGGCGCTTCTGCAACTCGTTGACCTCAATCACCGCGGTCAGGAGCTGGAAGTGATACCCGGAGTTGCCGGCCAGCTGCTTGAGGGCCGAGACATCTTTCGGGAAACATGAGCCCCCGTATCCCAGACCCGCTTTGAGGAAGCTATTCCCGATCCTGTGGTCCAACCCCATCCCGCGGGCCACCTCCAGTACGTCGGCGCCCGTCTCCTCGCATACGTTGGCGATCTCGTTGATGAATGAGACCTTGGTGGCCAGGAACGCATTGGCCGCGAGCTTGATCATCTCGGCGCTGGCCACGTCGGTCCGGATGATCGGGGCGCCCAGCGGTGCATACACATCGACAACGGCGTCCCCGGCCCAGCCGTGATCGTCGCCGACCACGATCCGGTCTGGCGCGAGGAAGTCGTCCAGCGCCGACCCCTCCTTGAGGAACTCGGGGCACGAGACATATGCGAACCCGTCCTTGCCCCGCTCGCGGAGCACCCGCTTGATCGACGCACCGGTGCCCACCGGGACTGTCGACTTCATGACCAGCGCGTGACGGTCGGAGGTCGGCACCGCGGCCACGACGGCGTGCACCGACGACAGGTCGGCGTCGCCCGAGTACGTGGAGGGCGTTCCCACGGCCACGAACAGCAGGCGAGCGTGCTCAAGGGCGGGGGCCAGCTCGGTGCCGAAGTGCAGCCGCTCCCGGTGACGGGCCACCGATTCGCGCAGGCCCGGCTCGTAGATCGGCATCTCCCCGCGCTCGAGCATGGCGATCTTGTCGGGGTCGATGTCGACGCACCAGACCTCGTTGCCCAGGTGGGCGAAGCCGGCCGCCGTGACCAGGCCGACGTATCCGGTCCCGATTACGGCAATGGGTTCGCGCGGGGCTGCCATCGGAGTCCGGAGCGTACAAAGGCGACAGCGGAGAGGCAGCGGCGGCCGCGCCCGGCCCCTAGGCCCGCTTCAAGGACGCGGCGATCGCCACCATCTGAGCGGGTGAGAGCGTGTCCGTGAGGGTGTTGGAGACCCAGTACACAGCCCCCCGGGTCCGCCAGGCCACGAGACTGAGCTTGCCGCCGTTTGAGTACAGCTGGAGCCGTCTGCCGTTGACCACCCGGGCCGATGTTTGGCGGTAGAGGATCGGTGGGTGAAGCCACGTCGTGCCCTGGACTCCGTAGTACTCGCCGAGCACGGGGTTCAGGGCCAGCGTCATCCGGTACGCCGCGTGGCGGCGGCCCGACCGGTCCCGGATCGTGTAGGCGCGCGGGTATGAGCCGGCGCTGGCGATCTCCAGCGGGCAGTTGCCGGCCGAGCCCAGGCAGTACGAGGACCCCGGTGCGATCGACCGCGGGTAGTAGACGGGCATCCGGGGGCGGTGAAGCGCGGCGGCCTGGGCCTGTCCGTCGGTTGGATCCGGGGTGACGTTCGCGGGCGGCGGGGGTCCGTGCCGGTGCGTGTGGTGATGAGCGCGCGACGAATGACTCACAGCCACCGTCGGCGTCATGAACTCGCCGTAGGCCCGACGCTCGGCCGCCGCGTCGGCGGTGACATAGCAGGGCGCCCCGAGCACGGCCCCCGGCTGGGTGCCGCAGGGCAGGAAGATGGCTGGAAACGGGATCTGCTTGATCGTGTGCCCGGCCGAGAAGGCCACCAGGTTGAACAGGTTGATCAGGCCGTCCACCGAGTGCAGGTCGGCGTCGGTCTGAGTGTGCTCGCCGAAGATCTTGACCAGCCGGTTGCGGTTGTCGAACAGGTAGCTCGAGCTGAACTGGGCCTTGGCCCAACGCAGGAAGTCCTGCTGGCGGGCGTTGCGGACCAGGTCCGAGTCGGTGTGGCGGAAACGGACGAACGCCAGCGCGTCGGCTCCGCACAGCCGCTGATACCCAGGCTGGATGTCGATGCTCGAGTAATCCGTGTAGACCGTGTTGTTGTAGTAGCGGTGATCGACGTCCACGTACACGCAGCCGATGGCGTTGACCAGGTCCCTGAAGCCGCCGAAGTTCACATCGACGATGTGGTTGACGTGAAGTCCCGGGAACACCTGCTTGGACATGACCCGGACCAGGAGGTTGGGTCCGCCGATCGAGTAGGCCGCGTTCAGTCGGTCCGTGACCGGGACGCCCCCCTCCGGGATCTGGACCCTCAGATCGCGCGGCACCGAGAGCAGGTTGATCGTCCGGGAGGAGGCGTTCAGGCGGACGAGCATCATCGTGTCCGTGTTGGCCGCCTTGAAGGGCTCGCCCGCCCGGTGATCGGAGCCGATCAGCAGCAGCGTCTGTGGGTTGCCCGGGGTGGCGACCGTGACGTTGGCGTGCTTGATCGCGGGGGTGATCGAGATCTCGGCCGCCAGCTGCTTGAACTGCAACAGCCCGGCCACCGCCGTCGTGGCAGCCGTGCCCCCGATCACGATCAAGGACCCGATGGCAAATCGCACCAGGGCGCCCCGGCGCGAGGTGGGGATCAAGCTCAGTGTCTGCCTCCGGGGAGTGCGCGGAGCCGCGCCTGCGCGGCCGACTCCTCCCCCGCCTGATTACCCGACGCCTGGATCGCGTCGGCTGAACCGTGGGCCTGCTCAAGATGCATTGGCAACGCTCGTATAAATTCGCCGAGCGCCCGGCGATACCTGGCCAGAGAGGACACGGACACCCACTCCTCCGGTCCATGGTGGCCCTCACCGGCGGGCCCGAACTCGACAGCGGGGATCCCTGCGGCCAGGAACGCGGCCGCGTCCGAGGCCCCCTCGCGACCGACGCTCAGCGCCTCACCGGGGACCGAGCGCTTGACGGACTCGCGCAGCGCGAGGACGTAGGGGTTGGTCCGGGACACGCTCACCGGGGGGTGAATGAAGGTGCGCGTGACGTCGATGCCCGGGATCTGGCGAACCTGGTCCAGGATCTGCTCCGGGTCCTGTCCTGGCAGGTACCGGATGTCGACCGCCATCTCGCACTCGTCGGGGACCTTGTTGACCGCGTCGCCGGCGTGGATCCGGCCCAGATTGATCGACGGCCTGTCGAACATCTCCGAGGACTCGCGCGAGAAGGACAGCGACTCGATCGTCCGGAACACGTCGATCGCTTTCAGCACGGCGTTCTCACCCAACCATGGAGTCGAGCTGTGCGCCGAGCGCCCGTGGACCTCGATCCACATCGCCAGCACCCCCTTGGCCTCGACCCCGATGTGCATGTCCGTCGGCTCGCCAGTGAGGGCAAAGTCCGCCGCCAGGCCACCCGCCACCACGGCGTCGGTGGACCGACAGTCGAGCTCCTCGGCCTCCTCATCGGGGACACATACGAACCGGACCGACACCCGGTCCTGCCGCTCGACGTCCTTGAGCGCGCACATCATCGCGGCCAGCCCGCCCTTCATGTCGTAGGCCCCGCGGCCGAATAGACGGTCCCCGTCGAGCCGGGGCTCAAACTGCTCGGGGCGGCCGGGCACGACGTCCAGGTGGCCATGGAAGACCACGCAGGGGATCCCCTCCGCCGGCGACGGGCCAACCTCGGCCATTAGAACCGGAAGCCCGTTGTGGTTGACCTCGCGGACCTCAATATCGCGTGATTCGAGCCATCCCTTGACGAATCCTGCGGCCGCCACCAACTCCTCGGCCCGTGACGTGTCGTATCCGATCAGGCGCTCAGTCAGGAGTCGCTCGTCAACCACCTGCTCAGGATAGGCCAGCCGCGTCGGGTGCCTGGCCGGCGATCGTGCGCCGTCCAGCGGTCGCGTTCCATCCGGCGGTCACGCTCTAACCCGCGGTCGCGTTCCATCCGTGCCAGGCCCGGTCCCGCGGGGACCGCCGCGGAGCGACAGTCCCCGCCTGGTCCCTGAGTGAAGGATTCACAATCGCGGTTGCCCAAGCGTTTCCCAGGCGTTTCCATCGGGCGGCTCCACAACTACCGATCCACACCGTGCTCGACGCACAGCCGGGACAGCGTTTCCATCGCCAGATCGGGTGCCTGCGGCATCGCCCGCAGCGCCGCTGCCGCCCGCTCGAGCGCTTCGATCGTCACGTTCCTGGCCTCCAGGGCGAACCGGCCCAACCACCTCACGGCGGCGCGCTCGAAGCCGCGTCCGTCCTGATCTCGCATCAGCAGACAGACCTCCAGCGCATCGGACAGGCCCACGCGCGGGAGCTCGGCCGCAGCTGCCTGGATCAGGTTGAGGTTGCCCGTGGCCAGGGCCCGCTTGAACCGGGTGTAGGGGGAGCCGTCGCTCGTCAAGGCGAACGTATGTTCGCACAAGCTCGGGTCGACCGCCCGCCGCTCACAACCCACCAGTGCACCTGCTCCTTCAAAGCCGATGCGCGGGTGCACTTTTCGTCACCCCAAATCGCTGCGGCGGGTTTGCCGTGACCTCAGGTGCGCATAGAGCACCTCAGGTCACGGGAAACCGAGAGTCGGCCAAGCGCGTGACGAAAAGGACCCTCCAGGCCGTCGCGCGACCCAAGCCACGCCCCGAAAGCACAACCTGACGGCACCGGATACCCCCGAGCAGCGCTCATGACTAGCCGGTTTGCTCAGGTTGGGCGTGAGCGAGGACGCTGGGTGAAGTCAGGGTCTCCAGCAGGGCGTTCAGCGACCCGCCGCTAGCCCAGCAGCCCGTCCCCCACATACCCGCCAGCCTGGGCTCCGGGCGGGCAGGCGAAGATCGCGCTGCCCACGTGCCTGGTGAAGTGGTTGAGCGCGTCGATGGCGAGGCGGCGCTGGATCGGAATGAACTGGTGGCGCGGGTCCCGCTGATAGCAGAGAAACAGCAGGCCGGCCGCGGGTGCGTGGCCGTCCAGGCCGTCCACGTACGAATAGCCGCGCCGCAGGAGCCGTTGGTCGTTGTTGTAATCGGGGCTGGCGAGCCGGACGTGGGCGTCATACGGGATGACCAGCGCGCCGCGGCGCTGGGCGGCGAGATTGATGGGGTCGTGCTCGTGGTGACCGGTGAGTGGCGCCCCGGACAGCTTGTAGCGTCCGACCGCCGCCTCCTGGTCATGAAGCGATCGCCTGTCCCAGTCGCTGAGGATGATCCTGATCCGCCTGACCACCATGTATGAGCCTCCCTGCATCCACGCTGGCGATTCCTTGCCCGAGGCCCACACGAAGTCCCCCAGCGCCGCGGTGTCCTGACCGACCACGTTGGCCGTTCCGTCCTTGAACCCCATCAGATTCCGCGGTGTCGGCTGGCTGCGGGTGTTGCCCGTACGGCCAAACCCCGCCAGGACCCAGCGCGGGACCGCCACCGGGTGGGCCAGCCGGATCAGGTCGTGCAGGGCGTGAAAGGCAACCTGGGGGTCATCGGCGCACACCTGGACGGCCAGATCTCCTCCACAGAACCGCGGCTGGAGCGCGTCACCCGCAAAATGCGGCAGCTCGATCAGCGGGGAGGGCCGCTGCGTCGCCAACCCGAACCGCTCCCGTCGTCGCGTCCCGAAGATCCCCGGGCCCAGGCCAAAGGTGACCGTGACACGGGCGGGTTGAAGCCCGACCGCCTCGCCGGTATCCACCGGTGATCGGTCCTGTTTGCGAAACTCGCCGACGACCTCCCCGGTGGAGATCAGAGACGCCGCTCTCGACCACGACCGAAGCAGGCCGCGCAGGTCGGCCACCGAGTCGCTGACCACGTCGAACGAGCCGAACTGAAGGTGCTCCTGCGTCTGCGTGGCGATCCCGGCCTGGTGGGCGCCGAAGAAGGGAACGACCTCGCCGGCGGTCCGCCCGGCGGCCACCGCCTCGCCCGTCGATCCGATGGCCGCACCGAGTCCCGCCCCGGCCGCGCCGGCCAGGAATCCTCTCCGGGTGGAGCTCAGCCTAGTCCCCCTCGGCGATCTTCAGGAACTGCTCCCAGCGCGCCTTGTCGCGCTCGGCCAGCCGCCGGCGCTCGGAGTCCTCGTCGCTGGACTCGAGCTGGCGCTCGGCCTCCTGAAGGCGCTCGCGGAGCTGGCCGGCGTCCAGCTGGTCAGGCGGGAAGGCCTCCTGGACCAGCAGCAGGGCCCGGTTGTCGGCGATCTGCATGTAGCCCTCGGCCTGGGCGAAGCGGACCACGTCGCTGTCCGAGCGATACAACCGCAGCTCGGCCGGATCGAGCATCGCCAGGACGGGCTCGTGATGGGCCAGGACGCCGATTGAGCCGTCCGTGGTCCTGGTCGAGACCATCTCGACCTCGTCCTCGAACACCTTGCCCTCAGGGGTCAGGACCTCAACCTGAAACTTCTCGTGTGCCATTCACCGTGCTCCGTGACCGGACGGATAGAGCCCGCTCAGTCCTTCTTGTCCCGGTCCTCGACGACCTGGTCGATCGTGCCCTTCATGAAGAAGGCCCGCTCGGGAAGTTCGTCGTGGTTGCCCTTGAGGATCTCGTCAAAGCCGCGGATCGTGTCCTCAATCTTGACGAACACCCCGGGGTGCCCGTGAACTGCTCGGCCACGTGGAACGGCTGGGACAGGAAGCGCTCGATCCGCCGGGCCCGGTTCACCGTTACCTTGTCCTCGTCGGAGAGCTCGTCGATCCCGAGGATCGCGATGATGTCCTGGAGGTCGCGGTAGCGCTGGAGCATCTGCTTGACCTCATTGGCAACGCGGAAGTGCTCCTCGCCGAGGATCTCGGCCTTGAGGATCGTCGAGGTCGAGTCCAGCGGATCCACCGCCGGGTAGATCCCCTTCGAGGCGATCGACCGTGACAGCGTGGTGGTCGCGTTCAGGTGGGCAAACGCCGACGCGGGTGCCGGGTCGGTCAGGTCGTCGGCGGGAACGTAGATCGCCTGGATTGACGTGACCGACCCCTTGCGGGTGGACGTGATCCGCTCCTGAAGCTCGCCCATCTCGGACTCCAGTGTCGGCTGGTAGCCCACCTGGGAGGGCATCCGGCCCAGCAGGGCGGAGACCTCCGAGCCCGCCTGGACGAACCGGAAGATGTTGTCAATGAACAGGAGCACGTCCTGGCCCTCCTGGTCCCGGAAGTACTCGGCCATCGTCAGGCCGGAAAGCGCCACGCGCATGCGGGCGCCGGGCGGCTCGTTCATCTGGCCGAAGACGAGCATCGTCTTCTCCAGGACACCGGACTCCTTCATCTCGAGCCACAGGTCGTTGCCCTCACGCGAGCGCTCCCCCACCCCGCAGAAGGCCGACAGGCCGCCGTGCTCCTGGGCCAGGTTGTTGATCAGCTCCTGGATGATCACGGTTTTGCCCACGCCGGCGCCGCCGAACAGGCCCACCTTTCCGCCCTTGGCGTAGGGGGCCAGCAGGTCGACGACCTTGATTCCGGTCTCGAACATCTCAGTCGTGGGGACAAGCGCTTCGACAGTCGGGGCGGACCGGTGGATGGGCCAGCGCTCGGTGTCCTCGGGCAGCTCCTCGCCCAGGTCGATCGGCTCGCCCAGCAGGTTGAAGATCCGGCCCAGGGTGGCCCGGCCGACCGGCACCGTGATGGGCGCGCCGGTGTCAATCACCTCGGTGCCCCGGGCCAGGCCGTCGGTCGTGTCCATGGCCACGGCCCGAATGCGGTCGTCTCCCAGGTGCTGCTGGACCTCACACACCAGGTACTCGTCCCGGGCCGCCGCGACATCGACGTCCTCCTCCGCCCGGGTGACGTCCGGCCGGGGCACGAGCAGCGCGTGGTAGATCTCCGGAAGCTGGTCCGGGAACACGGCCTCGATCACGACCCCTGAATCTCCTCGATCCGGCCCTTGTTCCTGTCCTTATCAGCGTCCCCGCCGGCGGTGGCCGGTGTCTCCTCAGTTACAGACATGCGTCTCCAGTCTAGTGTCGTTGCGGGGGATCGGATCCCCGCCCAGCCGCTCCGAGAGGCCTACCCGCCCAGCCCCTCGGCGCCGGCCACCACTTCCATGATCTCCTGCGTGATTTCGGCCTGCCGGGCCCGGTTCATCTCAAGTGTCAGGTCATCAATCAGGGTCCGGGCGTTGTCCGACGCGTTGCGCATCGCGGTCATCCGAGCCCCGTGCTCAGAGGCCGTCGACTCCAGCAGCGCCCGGTAGATCGAGATCTCAACGTAGTCCGGAACCAGACGGCCCAGGATCTCCTCCGGGTCGGGCTCGTATTCGACCAGGGCCCGGTGTCCCTCCTGGTCGTGCTCGTCCTCGTCGTCATCCTCGCCCATCACGGTGGCCTGCTGGAGCGGCAGCAGCGTCTCTCGGCTGACAACCTGGGACAGCGGCGAGATGTAGCGGTTGTAGAAGATTTCCACCTGGTCCACGTCGCCGTCGATATAGGCGGCCGTCAGCCTCCCGGCGATCCGCCGGGCGTCGGCGTACGCCGGGCGGTCGGTGAAGCCGGTGAAGCTCTCGGCGAGATCCAGGCCCCGGAACGTCAGCGACGAGGCCGGCCGGCGGCCGGAGGCGTAGTACACGGCCTCCCTCCCCTGCCCCGAATGCTCCCGGCCGGCGGCCACTCCGGACCTGACGATGTTCGAGTTGAACGCTCCGGCCAGCCCACGGTCTCCCGCCACCAGGAGCAGGCCAACTCGGTTCACCTGCTCGTGCTCGGACAGGATCGGAAGGCGAGGGACCGATCCGGCCGCCTCGGCGGCCTGGCGGGTCATCCGCCGGATCGCGTCCGCGTAGGGACGCAGGGCCTCGATCCGCTGCTCGGCTCGGCGCAGGCGAGCCGAGGCCACCATTTCCATGGCCCGGGTGATCTGCTGGATGTTCCGGACCGCGCCGATGCGGTTGCGGACGTCTCTCTGAGAGGTGGCCATCGGGTCAGGCGGGGGCCCCCGCCTCCTCCTGCTCCTCCTGGATCTCCGCCTCGGCCTCGGCCTCCGGGCTCTCGTCGTCCTCGCCCTCGGACCGCTCCTCCGAACGACGACGCGGCTCGTCCTCGCCCTCTTCCAGTGGGTGACCCTCCTCGTCCAGGTCGTAGCCGAAGTCCTCGGCGAACTGCTTGACCGCCTTGTCCACGGCCTCCTGGGTCTCATCGCTCCAGTCGCCTGCGGCGATCTTCTTCAGCAGCTCGGGCTCGTTGCCTCGCACGGACTCGGTCAGGTCGCCCAGGAACTTCTCCACCTTGTCGACCACGATCCTGTCCAAATAGCCGCTCGTGGCGGCGTACAGCTGGACCACCTGGTCCTCGGCGGACATCGGCTGGCGCTCGCCCTGGTTGAGCGTCTTGACCAGCCGCTCGCCCCGGGCCAGCGTCCGCTGGGTCTCAGGATCGAGCTCTGAGCCGAACTGGGAGAAGGCCTCCAGCTCCCGGTACTGAGACAGGTCCAGCTTCAGCCGGCCGGCCACCTTGCGCATGGGCGTGATCTGAGCGGCGCCGCCCACTCGGGACACGGAGATGCCGACGTTGATGGCCGGGCGCACGCCCGAGTTGAACAGCTTGGGCTCCAAGAAGATCTGGCCGTCGGTGATCGAGATCACGTTCGTCGGGATATAGGCCGAGACGTCGCCCGCCTGAGTCTCGATCACCGGGAGGGCGGTCAGCGACCCCCCGCCGGGCAGCTTGTCCCCCGTCCGCGGGTCGGTCAGGTCGTCGGCCAGCTTGACCGCGCGCTCGAGCAGCCGTGAATGCAGGTAGAAGACGTCGCCCGGATAGGCCTCGCGACCCGGTGGACGCCGGAGCAGCAGAGACATCTGACGATAGGCGTAGGCGTGCTTGGTCAGGTCGTCATACACGACCAGCGCCGCCTGGCCGTTGTATAGGAAGTACTCGGCCATCGCGCAGCCGGCGTACGGGGCCAGGAACTTGATCGGCGCCGCCTCGTCGGCGGCGGCCATCACGATGATCGTGTTATCCAGGGCGCCGTTGTCCTCCAGCGTCTTGGCCAGAGCCACGACGGTGGACTTCCGCTGGCCGATGGCCACGTACACGCAGATCAGGTCGCGATCCTGGTTGTTGATGATCGTGTCCAGGGCGATGGCTGTCTTGCCCGTCTGGCGGTCGCCGATGATCAGCTCGCGCTGTCCCCGGCCGATCGGGATCATCGAGTCGATCGCCTTGAGCCCGGTGAGCATCGGCTCCTTCACCGGCTGGCGCTGGACCACGCCCGGAGCCTTGTGCTCGGCTGGCCGGGTCTCCTGAGTGCTGATCTCACCCCGCCCGTCCAGCGGGTTGCCCAGAGGGTCGACGATCCGGCCCAGGAGATCCTCGCCCACGGGGATGTCCAACAGATTGCCGGTTCGCTTGACGGTGTCGCCCTCGACGATCTCCTCCCACTCGCCGAAGAGCACCGCGCCCACGTTGTCGGCCTCCAGGTTCAAGGCCAGGCCGGTCACGTCGTGGGGGAGCTCGAGCATCTCGAACGACATGCAGTTGTCCAGTCCGTGGATCCGGCAGATCCCGTCGGCCACGGACAGAACGGTGCCCACCTCGCTCAGATCGGAGCTCGAACTGTCGAGGCCCTCGATCCGGCTCCGGATGATTGAAGTGATCTCGTCGGGATTGATCTGCATCAGCTGAGGCTCCTTGACCGGGCGAGCGTAGCTAGCCCTGGGCTACTTGCTTTCGAAGTTGTTCCAGGCGATTTCGGATCGAGGCATCGAGGATGAAGTTCCCCACGCGCAGGACGATCCCGCCGAGGATGTCGGGGTCAACGTGGCTTGAGAGCTGGACGGTTCGACCCGTCTGCTTCCCCACCTGGTCGCCGATCTCGCGCACCGTCTTCTCATCCAGATCCACGGCGCTGGTCAGGATCACGGGCAGGAGCGCCCGCTCGTCCTCCCAGAGCTGCTCGAACTGGTCCCTGATCCGGAACAGCACGGGCATTCGGTGGCGCTCGATCAGGGCCTCCAGGAAGTTTATGAAGCGGGGATCGGCGTCCTTGATCGCCCGGCCCAGGGCGTCCTTCTTCTCCTCGCTGGAGAAGTAGGGCGAGAACAGGAACTGCATCAGGTCGCGGCTGTCGTTCAGGGCCTGGGCAAACTGGCCCAACTGCTCGTGGACCTCGTCCAGGACGTCGGCGTCCTTGGCCGCACCAAACAGGGCCCGGGCGTAGACCTCGGCGACTTCCTCCATCAGCGGCCCTCCATCACTCGGGGACTCCTGAGGCCAGCGCGCTGAAGTCGATCTCCGACAGGGCCTCCTCGACCAGTCGCTGCTGGTCCTCATCGGAGAGCACCTTGCGGGTGACCTTCTCGGTGGCCATCACGGTCAGGTCGGCGACCTCACGGCGGATGTCCTGGATGGCCCGGCGGGTCTCGATCTCAATGTCGCGGCGAGCCTGATCCATCAGCTTCTCGGCCCGCTGCTTGGCCTCTGCCTCCGTCTCGCGCTCGTGCATCTCGGCCGCTCGCCGGGCCCGCACGATGATCTCGTCGGCCTGCTGGCGAGCTTCGGTCAGGCGCTCGCGGTACTCGGCCAGCAGGTCGTCGGCGTCGTGGCGCATGCGCTCAGCGTGATCGATCGACTCCTCGATGGCCTGCTGGCGCTTGTCAAGCGCCTGGGAGATCCGGGGGAAGGCGAACTTCGCCAGGATCGCCATCGAGATCCCGAACAGCAGCAGCGTCCAGACCATCAGCCCGACGTTGGGCGTGATCAGGAACGAGCCGCTCGAGGCGGTGGGGAGGATGACGGCCGGCATCTACGTGAGCACGTACGAGAGCAGCCCGGCGACCAGGCCATAGAAGAACACGGCCTCGGTCAGCGCGAAGCCCAGCCACTGGATGCTCGTGATCTCATCGCGCATCTCGGGCTGGCGGGTGACCGACTCGATCACCTTGCCGAAGATGATCCCGATGCCGACGCCGGCGCCGACCGCGCCGAGACCGCCGCCGATTGCGATCCCGAAGCCCTTCGTGAGGCCGGACGCGGCGGCGAACGAGAGGATGTGAGTTAGCACTGCAGTTCAGCTCCTTGGTTAGTGGTGGGTGACTGCCCCTGCGATGTAGATCGCAGCCAGCGTCGCGAAGATGAAGGCCTGGAGAGTGGCGATCAGCCCGAGTTCGAACAGGTAGACCGTGACCCCGACCGGGATGAGCGCCCAGCCGAGGAACGAGAGACCGAGGATCACCGCGAGGCCTCCGGCCATGAACAGGATGATCAGGTGGCCGGCGAGGATGTTGGCGAATAGCCGGACGGTGAGCGAGATCAGCCGCGTGAACGTCGAGACGACCTCGAGCGGAAAGATCAGGATGAGGATCCCACCGCTGACGCCGCTGGGGACCAGGCTCTTCACGTACCCGATCGGCCCCTGCGCGCGAACGCCTTCGGCGTTGAAGGCGACAAACACCACCAGCGCCAGCACCAGCGGCACGGAGATGTTGGCGGTCGCCGAGTACAGAGCGAATGCCGGGATGTGCGCGCCGAACAGGTTGAACTTCTCCTGGCTGTTGGTGGGCAGCGGCAGGTAGCCGATGATGTTTGACCACCACAGGAAGAGGAACAGCGCCCCCAGGAACGGGAACCACTTGCGGGCCAGCGAGTCAGGCATGTTCCCGCGCGAGATGTTGTCGCGCATCAGCCCATAGAGCATCTCCACCGCCGTCTGGACGCGGTTGGGCCGGGCCTGCATGCGCCGGGAGATCCAGAACATGGTCCCAACGGTGAGGAGGGCGGCCAGGAACAGATACACGACCGCTCGGTTGAGGCTGAGTAGACCCCAGTGGGTCCAGTCGATCAGCTTGAACTCGTTCTGGATCTGGAAGCTGTTGTTCCGGTGGCCGAACCCCAGGGCAGCGACCAGGATGATCGTCCCGCCCAGCCAGACGCCGACCAGCGACCAGAGGATCTTCTTGGTGGAGCTCACGCCGGCCTCCGGGGCCGAGTGACCGCCGAGGTGAACAGCTGGACGGTGAACGCCACCACGATCACGATCAGGGCGGCCAGCCCGGCGTCTTTCCCACCGCTCGATCGCGCCAGGACGACCGCCAGCGCGAGCACGAACAGCCGAGAGAGCATGTAGCCCAGACGGGTGGTGAGATCGGTCCGCTGGTCGCGGTGCAGGCTCGGGATTCGCTCCATCGCGATGCCGGCCAGCCGGAGCACGATCCACGCTCCGGCGCCGATCCCGTATCCGCTCGCCGACACCCCGATGGGGATCACGATCGGGGCGCCCAGGACGACGAGCACCACATCCAGGTACTCGAGCAGGAAGACGCGGACGCTCAGAGGTCACGGAAGCGGTCAATGACAACGTAGATCCCCACGAAGAAGCCGACCCCAAACCCGACGAGCAGCAACGGCACCATCGCCCCGACGAGCGCCCCGATCCCCGCCCCGATCGCGGCGCACAGCAGGTTCGCCGAGAGCATCAGCGCCCCGGCGCCCGCCACGTCCCTGCCGGTTACACGGGGACGGGAATCGGTCATTGTTTCGATCGAACGAGCTCAAGCGCAGATAAACGGAAAGGTCGAAGGGCCGGAAGGGTACCGGCGCAGCGACCCGCGCGCGGCCGGCCCGCGGGGCCGTCTAGGAGGAGTGCAAGGCTAGCGCGCCCGGGGCATCAGGCGCGGCCTGGTGCGCCCGGCTTGGGGCGCAGCGAGGGCTTGGGCAGCTGCCCCTCGGCCCACATCGCGGCCAGGGCCGCTCGCGGCAGACCGAAGGGCCCCTCGTAGACCAGGTAACGCGGCTCCCAGCGGGGGAAGAACTTGGCGTTGAACCGGTACAGGCTCTCGATCTGGAAGAAGGGATTGGCCAGCGCCACCAGCCGGCCCAGGACGCGCTCATGCCAGCGGCTCGGACTGTGCATCCAGCGGGCAAACGGAGCGAAGTTCAGCGACATCTCCTGGACCCCTTGGTCTCGTAGCAGCCCCGTGGCCGACGCGACCATGAACTCGGTCAGCCCGTTTGGTGTGTCGGGGTCGCGGCGCATGAACGACAGCGATACCGCCGGGCGCCCGTAGCAGGGCACGAAGTGCAGAACGCCCCTGATCCGGTCGGCCTCATCGCGGGCCAGCAGCGCGAGCGTCTCCTCGCCATGGTGGCCCAGGACCGAGTCCATGGCCATTGAGAAACCGCGCTCGGGGGCGCCCTGGCGGCCCGACTCCAGCACCCCCTCGATCTCGGCCACCGTCTCAGCATCGAGCTCGCTGACGGGGCTGAGCTCGGCCTGATAGCCGGCCTTGGCCAGCCGGGTCACCGACTGGCGGACCTTGCGGATCGGCCGGCCCTCCAAGGAGAAGCTGGCCAGGTCGATCACGGCCTCATCCCCCAGGTACAGCGTCCGCAGGCCGCGCGCCTCATACGACGGGCGCAGCCGTTCGCTGGCCCCGACGGCACCGAGCCGCAGGTTTCTGACCTCGGCGAAGGCTCGCAACTGGTCCAGCAGCGGCCCGATCGCAGGGTTCGGACCGACCGGGTCGCCCGCCAGCACCAGAACCTTGCCTTCAATCCTGTAGCCGACGAAGGCCCGGCCGTCGGCGGAGAAGAAGTAGTGCTGATCGGCCCGCAGCTTGAAGAACGACAGCGTGTCCCGCCCGTGGGCCCGAACCAGCTCCGTGGCCAGGCGGCGCGCGGCCGGGCTGGGCAGCGCCCTGGGGGCGGCCAGCGGCCGGAACAGGACGTAGGCGATCGCCACCAGCGTGCCCAGCTCCACGAGGTGGACGGCCAGCGGGATCCAGGCGAAATGATGGTGCAAGGCCGAGTGGGTGTGGAAGTGGATCGGGCCGGGCTGCCAGGCCAGCAGGTCACCCGTCTCCCGCAGCACCGAGCCAACCGACGGGTGGCCCTGGGAGGCCCAGGCGGCCAGCGCAGCTGCTCCCACCCCGAGCAGACCGAGCAGCGGGACCCGCCAAACGGCCGAGCGCAGCGTGATCGGATCGTGCCGGACGGTGAACCCGGCGTGCCCGGACAGCAGGACCAGGGCCGCGCCCCAGGTGATCGCGGTCTCCTCAAAGTCGAGCCCCTTGAGGAGGTCGAACGCCCCCAGCGCGACCATCAGCACGACGGCCAACTGCCAGGCCCTCCGGCGACGGCCGCCCAGATAGGGGGCCACGAGCAGCAGCCCCGCCCCGGCGGGCAGGGCCAGGGCGTGGAACAGGCGGATGGCCTGCACGGGCTCGTACTCCAGGAGCAGGTGGCCCCGCCAGTGAACGTTGGGAGTCAGCGCGGAGGCGATGTTGACCAGGCCGACGATCGTCGCGGCCAGCGCGGCCAGCGGCGGCAGCGCCCGCGACAGGCGGGCCGGGACGGCCAGGCGTAGTGGTCTGGGACGTTTCAAGCTGAGCCTTGCCAGGGGTTGGTGACGGTCGGCGCCGTGCGCGGCGAGCGGGTCTGGATCGGGCGCCGCCGGCCGAAAGCTGCCTTCGGGGAACCTACAGCGCCGACCGCTGCTGGTTACGCCGCGGTGCGGCGCGTTCCTGCCCGGTATCGCGGCCCGGAGCGGCGAGACGTCGGCCGGAGCGACCGTCGGAGCCCGGGCGGGCAGGGCCCGCGTGAGAATCAGCGCCAGCAGCGGCAGCCCGGCCATGACGTAGAACACGGCCCGCAGCCCCTGGGCGTCGGCCAGCAGGCCGAGCAGCGGCGCTCCCGCTCCGCCCAGCCCGATCGACAGCCCGATCGTCACGCCAGCGGCCACGCCCAGCCGACCTGGGAGGTATTCCTGGCCCATCACGATCGTGACCGCGAACGTGGCGATCGTCACAGAACCGGTGACCGCGACCAATCCGATCCCGGCGGCCGGGCCTGCCAGCAGGAAGCACCCGATCAGGGGCGGCAGGGCCAGCATTGAGCCCATCAGCACGGCGCGGCGGCCGAAGCGGTCGGCCAGCGGGCCGCCGATCAGCGTCCCCACGGCACCGCCCAGGAGCATCGCGGTCAGCGCGGCGTTGCCCAGCGCCTTGCTGGCGTGGAGGACCTTTACGTAATACAGCGGGATGAACGTGACCAGCCCGAAGTACACGAAGGAGCGCAGCGCGATCACGCCCCCGAGCACGGCGAATGGTCCCCAGGCCTCATGATGCTCGGCCCGCGTAACCCGTCCGCCGACCACGTCCGTGCGGAAGCGGCGCAGGCGCGGTAGCTCGGCCACCATCACCGCGGCCGCGATCCAGGTGGGGATCAGGACGAACAGCGTCCCGTGGAGCCCGAAGGCCAGGATCAGCGGGGTGACCAGGACCGGGCCCAGAGCGAAGCCGATGTTTCCGCCCACGCTGAACAGGCTCATGCCGCTGGCCCGCCGGGCGCCCGACACATAGTTGGCAAAGCGCGAGCCCTCGGGATGGAAGGAGGCGACGCCGATTCCGCTCACGACGATGCAGGCAAAGATCACGCCGTAGGAGGGCGCGATCCCGACGAGCGCGATCCCGAGTCCGCCCAGTGCCGGGCCGAGCGGCATCAGCCAGGGCAGCGAGCGCCGGTCGGAGAAGTGGCCGAACAGGGGCTGGATGACCGAACTGGAGATCGTGGCCGCCAGGACCAGCGCCGAGGCGGCGGCGTAATTCAGGTGGTCCCGGGAGATCAGGAACGGCAGCAGCGCGGGCACCGAGCCCTGGGAGATGTCGGTGAACAGGTGGCCGGCCGACAGCATGGCCATCGCCCGACGGTCGACGCCGTGAGAGGCGAACAGTCATGTCCCGAACCAGGCTACGGCGGCCAGGACGACGAAGGCCCCCACGAGCGCCGCACCCTCGAAATAGGTCGCCTCGCCGTCGCTGGTGATCTGCCAGACGATCACGGCCGCTCCGAACAGCGCGCCCACATAGACGGCCGAGAACGAGAACGTGAGCGTGGTTGCCGTCAGCAACGACACCAGCACCAGCAGGGGGAACAGGAACGCGGCGATCTGGGCCACCGAGTTCTTGACCACGGAGATCGCCAGGTCCGCCTGGCCCTTGGCCGCCAGGACGATCCCGGTCACGTTCTCCACCGCGTTGCCGGCGATCGCCACGATCACCAGCCCGGCGAAGGATTTCGTGATGTGGGCGCTGCGGATCGTCGGAGTCAGCGCGTGGACGAACCAGTCGGACACGAACGCCGAGGCTGCCCCGGCGACGGTCAGCAGGATCGCGGCCCCGAGCGTACCCAGGCGCGGCCCGGCGACGCCCTCGGGCGGGCCGTCGTCGGAGCGGAGGTAGCGCCACAGCCAGGTCGAGTAGACGACCAGCAGCAGGGCCGATCCGATGATTGAGATCGACTTGACGTGATGGCCGGCGGGCGCATGGACCAGGGTGGCCAGCGCGATCAGGACGATGATGAACGTGGCGCTCAGGAGCAGCGTGGCCGTGTCATTGGGCAGCCGCACGCTGAACCGCATCACACCATCGTGGGACTGCCGTGCTCCGGCCACGATCACCAGCCCCAGAACGAGCAGCGCGTTGACGAGGATCGATCCGAGCAGCGCGGTCTGGGCCACGACCAACTGGCCGGCGTTGAGCGCGAAGATGACCACGAAGAATTCGGGGAGGTTGCCCAGCGTCGACTGGAGCACGCCGGTGACCGGCGCGCCGAAACGGGCTCCCAGTTGCTCGGTGGCGAACGACACCATCCAGGCCAGTCCGGCCAGGGCAACGGCCGACAGGGCGAAGGCCAGTGGCTCGGAGACCCCATGGACGTAGCGGGTCGCCCCGGCCACGATCGTGGCCAGGACCACGCCGGCCAGGATCGCCTGCTCCGGCCTGGTCATCCCGCTTCCCCGAGGGCCCGCCCGGGCCTCAGCCACCGCCCACCGTCTCGAACTCGTCCGTCTGCTCGTCGCGCACCGGCCCCGAGTGCTGTTCGGCTTCGTCCGGTGGGATCCGCACGACCTCGAACTCGCCCGTCTCCACCTCTCGAGTCACCCGCTCAACGATCTCGTGCTCGGCCGTCTCTGGCGCAGCTCGTCTGATCTCCCGCGTCCTCCAGAGCTTGAAGCGGAAGATCTCCAGCACGTAAACCAGATAGATGCTCGCGGCGATCGCGAGCAACCCAAGGAAGATCATGAGCGCCAACCAGCCAGCCTCGTAGTGGTGGTGGCCGTGGCGGTGGACCGAGTAAGGCACGAACTTCAGCGCCAGCCCCACTCCAGCGAGCAGCACCGTCCACGCGTACAGATATGCCACCGTCTTGCGCTGGCTGAACCCGATCCGAGCCATCCGGTGATGAAAGTGGTTGGCGTCGGCCAGCCACGGCTTGCGCCGGTACTTCAGCCGCTTGGCGATCACGAAGCTGGTGTCCAGGAACGGAACGGCCAGCACGGCCAGCGGAACGACGAGGGCCACGACCGCGGGGGTCTTCAACGATCCGACGACGGCTGCGACACCGAGCAGGTAGCCCAGCAGGTTGGACCCAGAGTCACCCATGAAGACCGATGCCGGGTAGAAGTTCCGGAACAGGAATCCGAGCGCCGCGCCCGCCGTCAGCGCGGCCAGCACGGCCGCGCCGGCGACGCCCAGGTCGAAGGCGATCACCGAGAAGGCGATCCCGTCGATAGCGCACAGGCCGGCGGCCAAGCCGTCCACGCCGTCGGAGAAGTTGACCACGTTCATCACACCGACCAGCCACAGCACGGTTAGAAAGCCACCGACGTTTGGGAACTGAAGCGCCCCGATGAACGGGAGCGTGACGTCGGTCACGACGGCCCCTCCCTCGACGACGATCACCGCCGCGCCGATCTGGCCAACGAGCTTGCCGAGCGGGGGCAGGTCGAAGATGTCGTCAAGCGCACCGACCAGCGTGATCACCGCCGCCCCGACCAGGATCGCCCAGGTGTGGACCGTGCCCCCCACCTTCGGTCCGTGCGGAATGTGTTGCAGCCTGATCGTCCCCGGCATCCAGATCAGCGCAGCCACCAGGACGGCGATCAGGATCGCCAGCCCCCCGAGCAGCGGCGTGGCCCGCTCGGCCAGCCCCCGCTCGCTCGGGAAGGCCATCGCTCCCACCCGGCGGGCCAGCCGCCCGGCCAGCGGAGTGAGCACGGTGGCCACAACCATGGCCACCACAAACGCGAGGACGGCGTCCAGATGCGTAGCCATGCTCAGCGAAGGATGGCAGCCAGAAGGGCGACGACGGCGCCCGGCGTCAGATCAGCCGTGCCCAGCGACGGCGTGCGGCACGTAGGGTTCCTCCAGCCGGGCGATCTCCTGATCGCCGAGCGACAGCTGCTCGGCCGCCAGCGCGTCCTGGAGCTGCTCGGGCTTGGTGGCGCCGACGATCGGGGCGGTCACGCCGGGCTTGTCCAGGAGCCAGGCCAGGGCGACCTGGACCGGCGCGTCGCCCCGCTCGTGCGCCACCTCCACCAGGCGGTCGATCACGTCGAAGTCGACCTCCGGCTTGTACAGGTAGTCGGAGAACTGATCGGTGTTGGCCCGGGTGGTCTTGCGCTCGCCCTCTCGCGTCCGGTTGCCGGCCAAGAGACCGCGGGCCAGCGGGCTCCACGGGATCACGCCGACCCCCTGATCAAGGCATTGAGGGATCATCTCCCGCTCCTCCTCGCGGTAGATCAGGTTGTAGTGGTTCTGCATGGACACGAACGGAGTGGCCCCCACCCCCTGGGCCTTGGCGAACTGCCACGCGAACATGCTGCTCGCCCCGATGTAGCGCGCCCGGCCGGATTTGACCACGTCGTGGAGCGCCTCCATCGTCTCATGGATCGGAGTCCGGTAGTCCCAGCGGTGGATCTGGTACAGGTCGACGTAGTCGACCCCGAGGCGCCCGAGTGACGCGTCGATCGAGGCCAGGATGTGCTTGCGCGACAGCCCGCCGCCATTCTCGCCCGGCATCGTATTCATGAAGACCTTGGTGGCCAGCACATATTCCTCGCGCGTCGCGAAGAGCTTGGTCAGCAGCCGCCCGGTGACCCGCTCGCTCTCTCCGCCGTTGTACGTGTCGGCGGTGTCGAAGAACGTGATGCCGCCCTCGACGGCCTGGCGGACGATGGGCTCGGCCTCCTCCTCGGGAAGCGCCCAGGGTCGGGTCTCGTGCTGGCCGTAACTCATCATCCCGAGACAGATGCGGGACACCCGGAGTCCGGTCCGGCCGAGGTTGACGTAGTCCACGGGAGCGGAAGTCTGACGAAAGTCCAGACCGTACGCTTAGAGCATGGGAGCTCACGGCCGCCACGCGCTCCTCAGCCGCCTGCGGCCCATCCGCCGCGGGCTTTCCTCGACGACCAGAATCTGGAGACGCGGGCTGCCGGCCGAGCTCGGGTACTGGTCCGACTACCTGAGCACACGCGGCGGCCAGTTTCCGGATGGCTATCGGGAGAGGCTCGACCCCGAAGCGCCCGTGACTGACCCGGTGATTCTCGAGGCGATCGAACACACCCCGAGCGATCCCGTGCGGATCCTGGATGTCGGCGCCGGCCCGCTGACCATTCTGGGCAAGCGACACGCCGCCCGCCGGCTGGAGATCGTGGCCACGGATCCTCTGGCCGACGAGTACGACCGGCTGCTCAGGGAGTCCGGGGTAGCACCGCCCGTTCGGAGCGTGCAGTGTCGGGGCGAGGACATCGCGACTGTGTTCGGGCGCCATTCGTTTGACATCGCCCATGCCCGCAACTCCATCGATCACAGTGCCAACCCGATGCGCATCATCGAGAGCATGGTGGGGGCGGTGCGACCGGGTGGGACGATCGTGCTGCGCCACTACCGCAGCGAGGGTGAAAAGACGGGCTACGCCACCCTGCACCAGTGGAACGTCGATGTCCAGGGCGGCCGACTGGTCATCCGGGGCCGCCGGCGGCGCTGGGACGTGGCCCGCCAGCTCGCACGGCAGAGCCACCGTGGGCGTCCGAACCGAACCCGGTGCGCATCACGCGGACTGGGTTGTGGCGGTGATCAGACCCCTGCCGATTTGAGGCGCCTACACGGGTGCGGCGTGCCCCAGGCTCTGGTACAGCGGATACCGCTCGGCGATCTGCGCCGCGCGTTCGCCCAGCTCTCCCTGGGCAGCGTCGAAGTCCTCGCTGACCAGCGCCTCGGCAATCAGGCGGCCCACCTCGGTGAAGTCATCCCGCTGGAGCCCGCGCGTCGCCAGCGCCGGGGTCCCGATCCGCAGGCCGCTGGAGACAGCCGGAGGCCGCGGGTCAAACGGCACCGCGTTGCGGTTCACGGTGATGCCGATCGCGGCGAGTCGATCCTCGGCCTGCTTGCCGTCGAGCGCGGATTCGCGGAGGTCGCACAGGACCAGGTGGACGTCGGTTCCACCGCTGAGGACGCTCACCCCACCGCCGGCCTGAAGCAGCTCGGCCGCCACCGCCTTGGCTCCGACCAGCGTGCGCTCCTGGCGCTCCCGGAAGATGTCGGAGGCGGCGATCCTCAAGGCCACGGCCTTGCCCGCGATGATGTGCTCAAGAGGTCCGCCCTGCTGACCCGGGAACACGGCCGAGTCGATCTTCTTGGCCAGGTCCTCGGTGCTCAGGATCAGCCCGCCCCGGCCACCCCCGATCGTCTTGTGGGTTGTCGTGGTGACAACGTGGGCGTGGGGAATTGGGCTCGGATGCAGGCCGGCCGCCACCAGCCCGGCGAAGTGAGCCATGTCCACGACCAGGTACGCCCCCACCGCGTCGGCGATCTCCCGGAACCGCTGGAAGTCCAGGACGCGCGGGTAGGCGGACCACCCGGCGAGGAGGACCTTGGGCCGGCGCTCCTCCGCCAGTTGCTGGACCTCGTCCATGTCCACCAGGCTGGTTTCGCGGTCCACGTGGTACGCGGCGATGTCGTACAGCCGACCCGAGAAGTTGATCTTCATCCCGTGGGTCAGATGGCCACCGTGGGCCAGCTCCATCCCCATGAGGGTGTCCCCGGGCGCCATCAGCGCGTGGAAGGCCGCGGCGTTGGCCTGCGCACCCGAGTGGGGCTGCACGTTGGCGTGCTCGGCCCCGAAGAGCTCCTTGGCCCGGTCAATGGCCAGCTGCTCGGAGATGTCGACGTATTCGCACCCCCCGTAATAGCGTCGCCCGGGGTACCCCTCGGCGTACTTGTTGGTCAGCACCGACCCCTGGCACTCGAGCACCGAGAGCGGAACGAAGTTCTCCGAGGCGATCATCTCGAGGGTTAGTTGCTGGCGCTCCACCTCCAGCGCCAGGACCTCAGCGATCTCCGGATCCACGTCGGCCAGCGGCCGGTTGAAGAAGTCGGATGGGAGATCCACGGTCACCGACGCGACGATACCAGCGGGGGTGGCGGTGGCTCCAGCCTGCGTGTGTACGCGGCGGCGGCTCCGCCCCCGCGTGAGCGGGCCGGAGCCGCCGCGTCCCCCCTCCTCCTCAGCCCCCGTACTCCTCCTCCTCAGCCCCCGTACTTGGACTGGCAGGTGGCGATGGCGCCCGTATCGGTGCCCGCGGCCTGGACGCAGGCCGTCAGCTTGGCCGCCTGGCTCAGCTGCTTCTGGGCCTGGGCACCGGCACCGCTGGCGCTGGCGCCGCTGGAGCTGAGCTGCTTCTGGGCCTGGCTCAGGACCTGCTGGGACTGCTGAAGCCCACTCTTCAACGCCTGGTTGGCGGCGTTGTTGTCGGGCCGGATGACCGTGAAATAGACGATCAGGAACAGGATCAGCGAGACGCCCGCGCTGACGAACCACAGCCTTCTACTACCGGTAACGATGTACATCTCTCCTCCTCGGTGGGTGTTGTTGGTTGTTGTCGGATAAGTCTTGGATCAGGCGGTCGCGCGATCGACGCGGGCGAGCGCGGCATCCCAGTCGATCGCGGTCTCGTGGTCGGCCCCGTCTGGCATCCGCCTGGCGGGGACCGTGCTGCCGGGGTACACAAGCGCGAGTGCATCGGCCGGAACCCCGTTGCCGATTTCAGTCTGATAGGGCGGCAGACCGTTGCCGAGCACCGTCAGCACAAGCGCGTAGATGTCGTTGCCCGAGCCATCGCGCATCCCCAACGACTGCGCCTGGTCGATCACCGCGCTGCAGGGCACGCCGTGCTCAAGGATCCGACTGGCCGACCACTTATTCCGGCCCAGCGTCGGGGGGAGCCTGGGGGCGGCCGGAGCCTGGTCCTCTTTGGGGACCGACCCGATGTTCTTTCGTGTTGTGTTCGGAAGACCCATTTCTTGCCCTCCCGCTGGAGGTTGGAAGTGATGGGCGCAGCTTGAGGACCCCGGCCAAAGGGTCAGCAAAGAACCGCCAAAGCCAGACCAACGCCCGCGCGCGGGCGCTAGCTCTTCGGGCGGGGTGGCCGGTGGCAATTGCAGTTTTGGCGTACTGGGACCGCTGGTATTGGAGCGGGAGGGTCGGGCCATCGCCTTACCCACCGGACGTCAGCGCTCCCTTCTGGCGCTGCTGCTGCTGGGGGGCGGGGTCCCGCTGTCCCGGGACCGGCTGATCGACGAGCTCTGGGGAGAGCGTCCGCCCGCGAGCGCCGTTTCGGCGCTCCACGTGCATCTTTCAAAGCTGCGGGCTCTGTTAGGGGGCTTGCTGGTGCTCGAGCCAGCCGGCTACGCGCTCCAGCCGGGAGAGTTCGACGTCGACGTGTGGCGCTTTGACGCCCTGGTGGATCAGGCCACCGCCGAGCCCGAGCAAGCCACGATGCTGTTGGCCACGGCGCTGGCCATGTTCCGGGGCGATCCGCTCTGTGACGTGGCCGCCGAGGGCAGCATCGCCCGCTGGCGGCGGGCACTGGAGGAGAAGCGCCTGCGCACCCACGTGCTCCAAATCGAGTCGCAGCTGGCGGGCGGCGGCGCGGGCGAGCTGGTGGCTGGGCTCGAGCGGCTGGTCGACGAGCACCCGCTTGAGGAGCAGGTGTGGGGTCAGCTCATGAGGGCCCTGTATCGAGCAGGGCGGCAAGCAGAGGCCCTTGAGACCTATCAGCGGGTTCGACGACTTCTGTCCTCTGAGCTCGGCCTGGAACCCGGGGAGCCGCTGGTTCGGCTGCAGCGACAGATCCTGGACCGCGACCCGTCACTTGCTATCGGAGAGCCTGCCCCCGCGGCGTCTTCGGGCCCGGCACCGCCGGCCCGGCCGGCGTCCCACGTGCCGGTGCCTCCGACCAGGCTGGTGGGCCGCGACGAGGAGCTGGCAGCGCTCACCGAGCTCGTCGCCGATCCAGACGTCCGGCTGGTCACGATCACGGGGCCCGGCGGGGTCGGGAAGACCCGGCTGCTGCTCGAGTTCGCCCGGTGCCAGGAGCCCAAATATCGCGACGGCGCGGTGTTCGTGCGCCTGGAACGCGTAACCGATCCCGCGCTCGTGGCTGCCGAGATCGCCACTGCACTCGGGCATCGTGCGGGTACTGACGGGCCGGGAGCGGACGCACTCGGACAGTACCTGCGCGACATGGAGCTCCTCCTGGTACTGGACAACTTCGAGCAGCTCCTCCAGGTCGCCGTGCTTGTGTCCGAGCTGGTTGAGCTGGCGCCGCAGGTTCAGGTGCTGGTGACAAGCCGCACCCCATTGCGGATTCGTGGCGAGCGGCTGTTTGCGGTGGAGCCCCTTGAACTCCCGAGCGGAGGATCTGAAAGTGAGATCGCCAGCAGTCCTGCGGTCCAGCTGTTCCTCGACCGGGGGCGCCAGGCCGATCCAGCGCTCCAGCTGGAGCCAGACGACTACGAAACGCTGGCAGCGATCTGCCGGGGTCTCGATGGCCTGCCCCTGGCAATCGAGCTCGCGGCGTCCCGCTGTCACGTACTGACTCTGGCGGAAATTCACGAGCAGCTCTCGCGACCGTTGCTGGTCGGCGAGCGGTCGCTGCGGGACCTGCCGGAGCGGCAGCAGACCATGCGGGCGACGATCAGCTGGAGCTACGACCTGTTGACTGCCTCAGCTCGGGAGGTCCTGCGCGCCGCCGGCGCGTTTCTCGGAGGGTTCTCGGCGCCAGCTCTTGAGACGGTGATTGGACGGACGCTGGGAACCGACCTGGTTGAGCTCCAGGAGGCCAGTCTCGTCCGTCGCCAGGCCGACAGCAGTCGCTTCGAGCTGCTGGAGCTGGTACGCGCGTTCGCGCGGGAGCGGTCGCGCGACGCCGGGGAGGCGGCGACGATCGACGCCCGACACCGGCGGTACTTCGCTCAATTGGTCCCGTCCGCGAGCGCCTCATTTGACGCTGGGACGGCGGTGGGCCAGCTGTCGGTCCCGCTGCGGGCCGATCATGCGAACTTTCGCGGGGCCTTTGCCAGCGCCGTCGAGGCAGGTGACCGGGACTCGGCCGTCGCACTCGCCCTCGGCCTGCGACCCCTGTGGATCGCTGGCAACCTCAGGCACGAGAGCGGGGAGTTCGCTGGCCGACTGTTGGACGGCTTTGCGATTTCTGGCCAGGACGAGTTGGCGCTTCTGCGGGTCGTTGCCGCGCTCGAGGAGCCGCCCGGCGTATGGCAGCGGCGGTTTGTGGATCGGGCGTCCGAGCTCGGCGACCAGGAAGCCGTCGGCGTAGCAACGGCGCAGCTGTTCGCTGACGCGATCACCGCGCGCGACCGGGCCGAGATGGAGCGCTTGCATCCGGTCCTCGTCTCCCTGATCACCGACGAGGCGAGCCCGCGAGTCCTCGGCTGGGTCTATTACTCGCTGTTCGGCGAGTCATATCTCGATCGCCGCTTCGAGCAGGCATATGACTACGCCTGCTCGAGCGTGGAGCGCGCGAGAGAGATCGGCCACAGCTACATGCTCGTGTGCGCGCTGGAAGCACGGTTGCTCGCGCGGTGGGCCGTAGAGGGTGAAATAAGCCAGCCCGAGCTCGCCGAGGTCTTCGAGCTGGCCAGTGGCCACGGCGTGCATTCGGTTGCGGTCGCCGCCGTATGGTTCGTGGCCCGTTACGCCGCAGCGGTCGACCCGGCGAGCGCGCGCCGCTGGCTGACGCTGGCCGAGCGGATCACCACCGAATTCGGTGCGGGCCCGTCACTCGAGGACGTGCTGCGGGGCGAGACGATGGAGGCGCTCGGAATCACCGATATCGGACCGCTGCTCTCGCAGTCACCATCTTTCGCCCCGGCCACGGCGCTCGATGAGGTGGAGGCGTGGATCGCGTCCCGAGACGCCACCGAGATCGCACGACGTCAGTCCACCCTCCAGGATTGACGACGCGGCGGTTGCTGCTCGTTGTCAGGGCACCCACTGATCGCCGGCGGGAGTGACCACGAGCTCGTGCGTGTAGGCCCGGGGTTCCTGCCCGGTCAGGAAGGAGACCGCGCGAGCGATCTGGCCCATGTCGCCGAGAGCCTGCTTGGGGACGCCCTGGGTGAACCCCTCTGTCTTCGGAGATTCGATCGTGGCGTCCACGGCCAGCAGCGCCACGTGGATGCCCTGCTCACGGAGCTCGAGCGCGGCCGCCTGCACCAGCGCCCGGGTGGCGAACGCCCCGGCCGCCCATAGGCCCTTGCCCGGCATGGCCCGGCGGGAGGAACCTCCGGTGATCTGGATCAGCGCCCCGCCATCGCCCTGGCCGAGCGCGGCGGCGCCCACGGACAGGAACACGAAGGCCTGCTCGGCCACCGCGACCGTCCAGCCCCGGAATCCATCCAGGTCGGCTTCGGCCAGCGGGCCGCCCGCCGAACGGACCCGCGGCCGGCGGACGAGCGGCGGTGACCGCGTTGACGACCGCATGCAGCGACCCGAACTCCTGCCTGGCCGAGCTGAGCGCCCGGCTCAGGGAGTCGGCGTCGGCGGCGTCCGCGTCAATGGCCAGCGCGCCCTGCTGACGCACGCGCTCCAGCGTGTCCTCGCTGCGGGCCACCCCGGCGGCGTTCCAGCCCAGCTCCAGGAAGTGGTCGATGATCGCTCCACCCAGGTTTCGCGCTCCCAGCACGACCACGGTCTTGGCCATCGACTTGCTCCTCTCGCTCGGCTCTATGACGAGCGAATCATGGCGGCGTGGATCCGCTGGGGCGCGACCGGCCCCGCGACCAGACGAGACCGCGGGGCCAGAGCGAGGGCCGCCTCAGGCGACGCGCGGGGAGAGAAACGGTGAGAGCCTGGAGAGCAGGCGACGGCGGGGAGGCGGACGTCCGGACTGACTGGCGGATGTGTCCGCGGACGAGGTCCACGACCAGGGCGGTGGGAGCGAAGGGATCGGCGATTGCGGCCAGGTCGGACATCGAGACGGCCACCTGGATCTCGCCGTCGACCTCGGCCACGATCAGCGGCTCGGACGGGACAGCTGAGCTGTCCAGATCGGCCAGCCGCAGCAGAGCCGAGGCGTCGTCGGGGTACGCCGGGCGAATGGTGATCGGGGAGGTCTGTAACTGCGTCCATGAACAGAGGATGCGCATTCCGGCCATAACTTCAAATAGTGATGTCGTGGGTCTGGTATAACTTCTGGTTATGCTGGACACGAGGCGGTTGCGAGTGCTTTACGAGGTCGGCCGTCAGGGCTCGTTCTCGGCCGCGGCGGACGCGATGGGTTACACCCAGCCCGCCATCTCCCGCCAGATCGCGCTGCTCGAGCGCGAGACGCGGCACCACCCTGCTGGAGCGCCACCCGGGAGGCGCCCGTCTCACCGACGCCGGCGAGCTGCTGGTCCGCCACGCCGAGGGGATCCTGACCCGGCTCCAGGATGCCGAGGACGAATTGGGCGAACTGCTCGGGCTCCAATCCGGCCGGCTGAGGATGTCCACGATCTCCTCGGCGGCGGCGACGATCATGCCCTTGGCGATCGGCGAGTTCCGCAAGCGGCTGCCCGGCGTCGAGCTTTGGGTGGCCATGGTCGACTCCGGTCGGCATTCTGTCGGTGCTGCGCACGGGCGAGATCGACCTCGCCCTGACCAACGACGACTCGCATTTCGACCTGCCCGACATCGATGCGGTGCATCTGTTCGAGGAGCCGATGCTGATGGCGCTGCCAGCCGATCACCCCTTGGCCAGCCGGCCCACGCTGAACCTGTCCGACCTGGCGGAGGAGAGTGGATGCTCGGGCACAACCACAGCCTGCCCGGACGCCAGCCGGTTCATCGAGCGCCTGCCACAGCGCCGGGTTCGAGCCTCGGAGATCGCATTCCACAACGACGACTACACGGCGATCCTCGGCTTCGTGGCCGCCGGGGTGGGCGTGGCTCCGGTGCCGGAGATGGTCCTCCGTCATGCCTCCAAGCACGTGGCCGTCCGGCCGCTGGTGTCCCAGGCGTTGACCCGGCCGATCCTGGCCTCGTTCCCGTCCGGATATCAGTCCGGGCCGACCAAGGCCATGCTGGAGATCCTGACCCAGGTCAGCCAGCGCTGGGTGGCCAAACGGCCGCCCGCGCTCGTGGCGGCGTAGCGCTTCTAAATCGGGCCGCGCGGCCGGCCGACAGAGCGGAGCCGTCGGAGCCGGCGATTACATTCTGGCCGTGTCCGACCCGGGCGACGAGATCCCCCGCGACACCGCTCCGGAGGTTGATGAGCGACCGGGTGCGTCCGGGGCGATCCAGAGGACTGTCGTCGCAGCGGCGGGCGCGGCCGTGCGCGTCACCTACTGGCCGGCCCAGCTGTGCGTGGTCGGAGCGATCCTGCTTCAGGTCCGGCTGCCCGACAAGCTCACCATCGGGCCGACGCTGGCTGCTGCCCTCGCTGGAGGGCGCGCTGCTGATAGCGCTCGCCGCCACGACCCCGCGCGGGCGGGCCGACGAGACCATCCCCGCGCCGGCGGGTTCGCGCTGGCCATGATCGCTTTGTAAACATCGCCAACGCGGTCTCGCTGTACCTGCTGGCCCACGAACTGTTGCACGAGCAGATCAACAAAGTGACCGGCCGCTCACTGATCCTGTCCGGAATCGCCATCTGGCTGACGAACCTTCTGATCTTTGCCCTGTGGTATTGGCAACTGGACCGGGGAGGCCCGCCAACCGCGCTCGGCATCGCGATCCGACCACACCCGAGGGACACCCAGACTTCATTTTCCCGGAGATGGACGGCGGCAAGCCGTACAACCCGGAGGACTGGATGCCGGCCTTCCTGGACTACCTCGCCCTGGCCCTGACCACGGCGACGGCGTTCAGTCCCACCGACACGATGCCCAACTCTCGGCCGGCCAAGGTGCTGATGAGCGTCCAGGGCCTGATCTCGCTAATCGTCCTGGGATTGATCATCTCTCGGGCGGTGGGGATCCTCGGCTGAGCGGCCCGGCCCAGCCCTCACATCGCCGCCACGATCACGGCCAGGTCACCCGACTCCCAGACGGCACTGGCCGTGAGCCCCGCGTCGGCCAGCCAGCCCAGCTGGTCGGCCAGCGAGCTGGGCCGGTCAAAGCCGGGGGTCAGCGGCGTGCGGGCCTCGCTGTGGTCGACGGGCACCACCACGTCGGCGATCACGAACCGCCCGCCCGGGCGGAGCACGGCCCGCACCCGCTGGAACAGATCGGCCTTTCCCGGCCCATCCAGGTGATGGATGCAGAGGGCGCTGGCCACCAGGTCAAACGGGCCGTCGGGTAGGGGATCCTCCAGCCGGCCCACGCGGAGGTCCACGCGGCCCGTTGGGAGCGCCTGGCCGGCCGCGGCCAGCATGGCCTCGCTTTCATCGATCCCGACCAGGACCGCCTCCGGATGGCGAGCCAGGAGTCGCCGAGTGGTCTCTCCCGTCCCCGTCCCCAGCTCCAGGATCCGGCGCCCACCCCGCCCGGAGGCCGCCACCAGCTCGTCCTGGAGCCGGTCGTACGCTGGCATCTCGTCCCTGATCTCGTCCAGATAGGTGTCTGGATGGAAGCGAAACTGCGGTCCCAACGCCCCGCGCAGCTCCTCCTCCCCCACCGCGCCGGGCCTGATCACCGACCACGACCCGTCCGCTTCGTAGCGGCGGAGGTCCACCACCGTGGACGACGTCCCGGGCAGCTCCCCCCCGTCAATCACCAGGTCGGCGGCCGAGCGGATGGCCTGCGGGACCTCATCCAATCGGCGGGGGTCGTGGCCGCCGGCCAGGTTCGCGCTCGACTGGAGGATCGGTCGTCCCAATTCGGCCAGCGCCTCGATGACGGGCACCCGGATCCCCAGAGCGTACGGCTCCTCGCCGCAGGCCAGCGGGAACCGCCGGGCCGGGTTGGGCACGAGCAGCGTCACCCCGCCCGGCAGGAGTCGGGTCATGGCCGTCCGGGTCTGCTCGCCGAGCTCAGGCAGCGCGGCCAGCGCAGCCTCCGGGTTGAAGAACATGACCGCCGAGGGCTTGGACACCGGGCGACCCTTTAGCCGGTACAGCCGCTGGACCGCGGACCGATTCCCTGGGTCCGCGGCCAGCCCGTACACCGTGTCGGATGGAAACACGGCCACGCCGCCGGCGGCCAGGCAGCGCTCCAGGTCGGCGGCGACGCTCACCGCTGGCCGACGACCACCCGCTCGTGACCAGCCAGGTCCCGCACGCGCTCTATGGACCGGAAGCCCGCGTTCTGAAGCAGCCCGGCCACGGCCTCGGCCTGGTCAAACCCAACCTCGAGCGCCACCCACGGCACGCCGTCCAGGATCCCGACCAGGCGGCGGATCTGATCCAGACCGTCGACCCCCGCGAACAGTGCCTCGGCCGGCTCGTAGAGCGAGATCTCCGGCGCCAGCTCCGCCCCCTCGGCCACGTAGGGGAGGTTGGCCACGACACCGTCGAACGGCCCCTCGACGCCGTCCAGCAGATCGGCCTGCACGAACGGCACCTCGAGCTCGAGCCGGGCAGCGTTGGCCCGGGCCACGTCCAGCGCGTCGGCGCTGACGTCGGTGCCCACGACGCCCAGGTCCGGCCGCTCCTGCTTGAGCGCCAGCGCGACCGCTCCGCTGCCCGTGCCCACGTCCACGACGCGCGAGCCCTCGGCCAGCCTCAGGCCAGTCTCCACCAGCAGCTCGGTCTCGGGGCGCGGGATCAGAACCCGTCTGTCCACGCTCAGCTCGATATGCCGGAACGGTTTGCGTCCCACGATGTAGGCCACGGGCTCGCGGGTGGCCCGAAGCCGGGCCAGAGCCTCGAAGCGCGCCCGGGCTCCCGGATCGAGCGGGTCGTCGGCGCAGAGGATGAGTTCCTCGCGCCGCATCCCCAAGGCGTGGGCGAGCAGCAGCTCGGAATCCAGGCGCGGCGTGTCAACGCCGGCGGCCGCCAGGAGGCCCGCGACGTCAGCCAGCGGCCTCCCGCACGCTGGGCGGGGCCGCCACCTCAGCCAAGCGGGTTGTCCTCCAGACGCCGCCGCTTTTCGTCGTCCTGGAGGGCATCGGTCAGCTCGTCCAACTCCCCGATCAGGATCCCGTCCAGGTTGTGGGACAGGAGGTTGATGCGGTGGTCCTTGACCCGCTTCTCCGGGAAGTTGTAGGTCCGGATCTTCTCGGACCGGTCTCCCTTGCCCACCTGGGCCTGGCGCGAGGCGGCCTGCTCCGCCTGCTGTTCGGCCAGCGCCCGGTCGTACAGGCGGGCCCGGAGGACGCGCATGGCGCGCTCGCGGTTCTGGAGCTGAGACTTCTCGTCCTGCATGGACACGACGAGGCCGGTCGGCTTGTGGGTGATCCGAACGGCCGAGTCGGTCGTATTGACCGATTGCCCACCGGGACCGGTGCTGCGGTAGACATCAATCTGGAGGTCGCCCGGGTCAATCTGGACCTCGACCTCGTCTGCCTCCGGAAGCACGGCCACGGTCGCCGTCGAGGTGTGGATCCGGCCCTGAGACTCGGTCTCGGGCACCCGTTGGACGCGGTGGGTCCCGCCCTCGAACTTGAGCACCGAATAGGCACCGTCGCCTCGGACGGCGAACGTGTACGAGCCGTCTCCCGCCGACAGCGGCTCGACCGTGAAGCCGCGGCGCTCGGCGTACCGGGTGAGCATCCGGTACAGATCGCCCGCCCACAGCCCGGCCTCGTCGCCCCCCGCGCCGGGCCGGATCTCCACGATCACGTCCTTGTCGTCGTTGGGGTCGCGCTCCACCATGGCCAGCCGGATCTGCTCCTCCAGCTCGGCCGCCCGGCGGCGCGAGTCCTCCAGCATTGTCCGGAGCTCGGGATCGTCGCCGTCCTCGCTCAGGAGCTCCCGAGCACCCTCGGCGTCGTCGATGGCCCGGCGGTACTCCGCCGCCAGCCCCGCCGCGGGCTCGAGTTCGCTATAGGCCTTGCTGGCCGAGCGGAAGCGCTCCCGATCCCCGATCACGTCGGGGTCCGAGAGTTGCGCTTCAAGCTCGGCGAACCGCGCCTCGATCTGGCCGACCAGGTCGTCAATCATGGCCAATCGAGTGTAGGTGCGGATCAGGCCGCGATCGGCTCAGGCGCGCGCGCGGGCGCGGGTATGAGCCGGTACTCACTCGGGTCGATCTGGGCCACCCGCTGGCTGTATTCGCGCATGTACCCCGGCCAGTTGGCCACTATCCGACCTGACTCGTTGCGATACCAGGAGTCACAGGAAACCCAGGCCGTGCCGTTGAAGCGGGCCTGGAGCTCTCGGTCGCTGGCCGCCTCCACCTCCTCGCGCACCTCGATCGCCGCCGCCGCGCGGTCCCGGACCAGCTCCAGGGCCTGCCGGATGTAGGCGGCCTGGGCCTCTTCGTAGAAGATGATCGAGCCCCCCGAGGTGTTCGTGTTGGGGCCGTACATGAAGAACAGAGAGGGGAACCCCGGGACTGTCATACCGAGGTGGGCGTGGGCCCCGCCCGCCCATGCATCGCGCAGTGTGCGACCGCCCGCCCCGGCCACCTCCATCGGGAACATGAACTCGGTCGTCTTGAAGCCGGTGGCATAGATGATGCAGTCAACCTCGCGCTCGGTCCCGTCGCCGGTGACGATCCCGCTCGAGGTGAGGCGGGCGATCTGATCGGTGACGAGCTCGACGTTCGGCAGCTGGAGCGTGGGCAGGAACTCAGAGCTGAACAGGATCCGCTTGCACCCGAACGTGTAGTCCGGCCAGGCCTTGCGCCGGACCTCGGGGTCCGTCAGCTGTCGGCGCATATGGAGCGTCGAAAGCAGCCTGCCGATCCGGCCCCAGGTGCGGGGGTGGCGGATCTGGAGCGTCAGCAACTCTGCGTAGTAGTAGATGTAGGTTCGGCGCAACGCCTGAAGGCCCGGGACGTACTTGATCAGCGCCGCGACTGGCGGGGGGTAGGGCCGGTTGCGCCGGGCCAGGAACCAGTTGCCCGTCCGCTGGAACACCTGGAGCCTGGCCGCCCGCTTGGCCACCTCGGGGATGAACTGAATAGCGCTGGCCCCGGTGCCGACCACGGCCACCCGTTTGCCGTCCAGGGAATAGCCATGGTCCCAGCGCGCCGAATGGAAGCTGTGGCCGGCGAACTCGTCGGCCCCGTCAAAGCGGGGCAGCGCCGGCTGGTGGAGCTGACCGGTGGCCAGCACGACGGCGTCCGCCTGCCAGGCGCGCCCGTCGGCGCTGGTGATGACCCACTCGCAGCGGTCCTGGTCCCAGTTGCACGACGTGACCTCAACTCCGGCCACGACCAGCCGGTCGATGCCCTCCTGGCCGGCGACGCCCTCCAGGTAGCGGAGGATCTCAGGCTGGGGCGAGCACAGCCGCGACCAGTCCCGCCGTTGGGCGAACGAGAAGGAATACAGGTGGCTGGGCACGTCGCACACGCACCCCGGGTAGGTGTTGTCCCGCCAGGTCCCGCCCAGCTGCGGGCCTCGCTCCAGGATCGTCACATCGGAGAAGCCGTGCCGGCCGCAGTTCCACGGCAGCGGCGATCCCGCCCACACCGGCGCCCACAATCACCACCCGAAGGGAGCGCGCGCCGGTCATATGACGAGAGCTTATGCGCTGGTCGGGGTGCGCTGCGTCCGCTGGCCCTTGGCCACGCGCCGCTGGAAGCGCTCGACCCGGCCACCGGTATCCACCAGCTTCTGCTTGCCCGTGTAGAACGGGTGGCAGGCGGAACAGATCTCGACATGGATCTCGGGCTTGGTCGAGCGGGTCATGAACTCATTGCCGCACGTACAACGGACATGAGCCTCTACATACTGAGGATGAATTTCGCTTTTCACACCACTGAGTTTAGCTGGGGGGTTCGGGCCTGACGGTGCCTGGCCAGGACGCAGGAAGCGTGGCGTGCTCTGCCCGCGAGCGACCGAGGACGCCGCCAGGCGCCTGTCAGCCGATCCGCCACGCGATCGGACCCAGGCCGGGGAAGTGCAGCGCCTCGGCGGTGGCGCCGGTGAGATCCCACCTGCGCCCCGCGATGTACGGGCCGCGGTCGATCACCGGCACGCGGATCGCTCGGTGGCCGTAGACGAACGTCACCTCGGTCCCGCACGGCAGGGTCTTGTTGGCCACACCCAGCTGAGGAACGTGGAGCACCTGGTTGACGCCGCAGGCGATCGGCTTGCCGTAATCGGTGTACACCGAGGCGATGCTTACCTGGTAGGGGCCAGGAGGGAGCGTCGAGAAGTTGAGCAGGACCCCGGAGAAGTTGAGCCGATCCAGGTGGTAGCGATGGACGGCGGCCTGGAAGCGGGCCAGGGCAGCCTGAACCTCGGCGTCGGTCGGCGCCCCTCTGGCCGGCGCGCTGATGTTGGACGCCGGTCCGGTCGGGACAGGGTCGGTCAGCGGGATGGTTCCCCCGCCAGAGGACTGCGGCGTGCTCGCCACCCCTGCGGACCCGGGGGCCGCCCCGGCCACTGGCTCAACGGCCTGGGGGTGGGCCTTGGGGATCGCGGCCGCCGTGGTGGCGCGGGCTGTCTGACGCTGCGGACCCGGAGTCGCCGTGCTCGCCCCGCAACCGGCGGCGGCCAGGGCGGACAGGGCTATGGCGACTCGCCGCGTGATCGGCTAACGGTAACGCTGGCCGGTCCGCCCCGGAGAGGGTCCTTTTCGTCACGCGCTGGGCCGAACCACGATTTCCCGTGACATGAGGGGCGTATGGCACCCCTGAGGTCACTCGAAACCCGGAGGTCAGATCGGTTGTGACGAAAAGGGCGCGCCACACCGCCTGACGGTGTCTGGCCGGACGGGGCACCGCCGGCGAAGCCGGTGGTCAGCGACGCGCGGCTCGGCACGCGAGCGACCGAGGACGCCGCCAGAGGCCGTCAGGCCAGGTCAGGCATCGTGTACAGCGGGCCGTCGCCGCCCTCAGGCGGAGTTAGCCGTCCGCCCTTGGCGGTGATCGCGCCGCACTGCACGCAGTTGGTGTAGTTGACGATCACGTGCACGTCGCCCTCGGCCGGGGCGTCGTCGGGGAGCTCGTATACGCCGGCCGGGCACATCCAGACCCACGTCTCGGCGATCTCCCGCGGGACGTTCTTGTGCACCCGGATGTGGTTGGGCGCGTCATCTCGGGTCGCGTTGCCCGAGATGTAGACGCTCAGAGCTTGTCGAACGTGTACTTGCCATCCGGCTTGACGTACCGCTCGCGAGTGTCGCCGATGAACATCGGCTCCTGGTCGTCGCGATGCCACTCCATCCGGCCCGGCGGGAGCTTGCCCTTGGTGACGATCGAGATCCCGGACACCGGCGCGCCGGCGATCAGGCCCTTGTGGAGCGGCTGGCGCGTGTTGCGCATCTCGTAGAGCTCCCTGCCCACTGACGAGTTGTCGATCGCCTCCTCGTAGGCCGACAGCGGCGCTCCGCTCTTAAGCGTCGAGTAGATCGCCTCGGCGGCCAGCTTGCCCGACTTGATGCAGTGGTGGACGCCCTTCAGAGCCGCCGTGTCGACCATCCCGCCGGCGTCGCCCACCAGCAGCGCGCCCGGCATCGAGAGCTTGGGCATCGACCAGTAGCCGCCGCCCGGAAGTGCCTTGGCCCCCCAGGCCACGCGCTCGCCGCCTTCCAGGATCCCCCGGACCAACGGATGGGTCTTCCAGAGCTGGAGCAGGTCGTGCGCCGAGGTGGTGGCGTCGCGGTAGTCGAGGTCGACCACGAAGCCGATCGAGACCAGGTCGTCGCCCGACTTCTCGTCCTTCATCGGGTACAGCCACGTCCCGCCGATCTGCCCGTACTTCGGCGAGAGCTTGAGCGGCCACGGGACCAGCGTGTGGATCACCCGGTCAAGCGGCTTGGGGACCTTCCAGATCTCCTTGACGCCGAGCTCCCAGACCTGGGGCTCGCGGTCCTCGGCCAGGCCGAACTCCTTGATCGCCGCGCCGGTCAGATGGCCCCAGCAGCCCTCGGCCAGGACGGTAACGCGGGCCTTGATGTCGGTCCCGGGCTCGAAGTTGCCCAGCGGCTCGCCGTCCTTACCGCGGCCCTTGTCGCCCGAGCGGACACCCACGACCTGGCCGTCGTCGACGATCAGCTGGGCGGCCGAGGTCTCGGTCAGGATGTACGCGCCGGCCTCCTCGGCCTGGCGCTGCTGGTAGCGGGCCAGGGCGGACACCGAGACGATCTCGTTGCCCTTGTTGTGGAAGTTCGGTGGCACCGGGACCCGGAGTTTGGCCTTGGAGGTGGGGAGCATGAAGACGGCCTCCTTCGTCACCTCGCCGAAGGCGAAGCGCTCCTTGCGCCAGTCCTCGCGGGACAGGTCGGGGAACAGCTCCTCCAGCGGACCCGGCCGCATCACCGCGCCGGACAGCGAGTGTCCGCCGCACGTCTTGGCCTTCTCCACCACCGCCACCGGCACCTCACCGAGGCTCTCCATCAACTCGGGGTCGTCCCCCAGCAGCTGGAGCAGGCGGTTGGCGCAGGCCAGTCCGGCCGTGCCTCCGCCCACGATCGCCACGCCGACCTCAATCAGCTCGTCCTCAGGGTCGAGGCCCTGCTTGACGAACTCCTTGACGGAGTCGACGGGGGGCGGGAATTCGCTGGGAGCGGGATGGCCGTTCTTGGAGGACATCGCGCCTCAGGAGCCCTTTTTGGCCTTGATCGCCTCGATCAGCTTGGGGACGATCTTGTTCAGGTCGCCCACGATCCCGAGGTCGGAGAACTCGAAGATCGGAGCGCCCGAGTCCTTGTTGATGGCCACGATGTTCTCCGAGGACTGCATCCCGACCTTGTGCTGGATAGCGCCGGAGATCCCGGCGGCCAGGTACAGCTTGGGGGACACGGTCTTGCCCGTCTGGCCGATCTGGGCCGCGTAGGGGTACCAGCCGGCGTCGACCACGGCGCGGGTGGCCGCCACGGCCGCGTTCCCACCGAACGCCTTGGCCAGCTCCTCCATCAGCTCGAAGCCCTCGGGCTTGCCCAGCCCGCGGCCGCCGGCCACGAGGATGTCGGCGCCCTCAATGTCCACGTCGGCGCCGCGCTGCTCGCCGCGCTGGATCATCTTGGCCTGCTCGGAGAACGGCGAGTACTCGACGTCCACGTCGACGACCTCCGCCGACCCGCCATCGCCCTGCTTGATCTCGAAGGCGTTGATCCGGCCGATGATGATTCCCAGGTCGCCCTGGTAGCGGGAGACCGACAGCTTGGAGTCCTGGAGGATCGGGCGCTCGGCCACGAGCTTGCCGTCCTCCGCCCGGACCGTGACCACCTCCATCGTCACCCCGGCGTTCATCCGGGCGGCCAGGCCGGCCCCGATCTCGAAGCCCAGCAGGCCGCCGCCGAACAGCGCGTAGCTGTGACCGTGCTCACCGATCACCTGGGCCATCGCGTCGACGATCGGCTGGGCCAGGCCCTCGGCACCCGGGCCCGGAAGACCTTGGTGGCTCCGTAGCCGCCCAGCGTCTGGCAGAGCTCGTCGGTCAGGTCGTCGCCGCCCAGGACCAGCGCGTGGCACTCGCCGCCGATCTCCTGAGCCCGGGCCGCCGCCTCTGACACGGCGCCCAGCGAGTTCTTGTTGAACTCGCCCTCGTAGTGGAGGACGTAAGTAAGGATGTCGGCCATCTAGATCAGCTTCCTTTCCTCGAGCCAGGCGACGATCTTCTCGACCGTCTCGTTCGTGTCCTCGTCCTCGATGATCTGGCCGGCGGCCTTGGCCTCTGGGTCGTGGAAGTCGCCGCAGTGCACGCGCGAGCCCTCCTCGCCCACCCGCGAGGCCTCGATCCCGACGTCGCCGATGGCCTTGGCGTCGAGCTGCTTCTTGCGCGCGCCCATGATCGCCTTCAGCGACGGGTAGCGCGGCTCGTTGATGGCGTCACCGACGGAGATGACGGCCGGGAGGTGGACCTGGACGGTGTCGTAGCCGTACTCGGCCTGGCGCTCGCAGCGCAGGGCGCCGTCCTCGACGTCCATCTTGATGACCTGGGTGAGCGAGGGCATCTTCAGGTGGTCGGCCACGACCGCGCCGATCGTGTAGCACTCGCCGTCGTCCGACTGCTGGCCCAGCAGCACCAGGTCGGGAGACTCGCACTCCAGCGTCTTGGCCAGGGCGTAGCCGGTGGCGGCGACGTCGGATCCGGCCAGCGCGTCGTCGGTCAGATGAACCGAACGGTCGGCGCCCAGCGATACGGCCTTGTGGAGGGCCCGGACGGCGGACTCGGGGCCCATCGTCACGGCGACGATCTCATCGACGCTCGACCGCGCCGCCTTCCGGATCTGCATGGCGGCCTCAATCGCGTGCGTGTCATACGGATTGAGGTTCTTCTCACCCGAGCGATCCAGACGCCCGGTCGACGGATCAATCCGTTTGTCGACGGCGGCGTCTGGCACCTCTTTGACCAGGACGCAGATCTTCAATGGGTCCTCCTATGGCTTGCAGTGGGCGAAATGAGTCGTTCTCCACGCCGGCCGTCGGCGGGTGAGGCGGCCGTCAGCGGGGACAAAAGCGGCTGAAGCGTCGATAAATATACCCATTGACTGACGAGTCAATCAGGTTCGGGGCTGGTGCGCTGGCAGCTGCGGAGTTGCCTCACGCTCGCTGGGCCACCGCGTTGCGGATGAAGTCGACCGCCTCCTGGGTCGAGGCCCCCGGGGTGAACACCTCGGACACCCCGAGCCGCTTGAGCTCCTCCACGTCCTCGGCCGGGATCGTGCCTCCCACGGTCACGACCACGTCATCCACCCCCTGCTCCCCCAGGAGCTCCATCACCTTGGGTATGAGCGTCATGTGGGCGCCGGACAGAATCGACAGCCCGATCGCGTCGGCGTCCTCCTGGATCACCGTCTCCACGATCTGCTCGGGCGTCTGATGAAGCCCGGTGTAGATGACCTCCATCCCGGCGTCGCGGAGCGCACGGGCGATGATCTTGGCTCCCCGGTCATGGCCATCCAGGCCGGGCTTGGCCACGACAACGCGGATCTTCTTCTCAGATGAGGCAGACATCGGGGCGAGCGATCACCTGTGGCCGCGGGTGCGGGACCAACGGCGCCCGGGACGCGGCGTCAGAACGGCCGGAGTTTCCGAGTACGTCCCGAACACCCGCTGGAGCGTCTGCATCATCTCGCCCTCGGTCGCCTCGGCCCGGGCAGCGCCTCGAGCAGGTGGGGCATCAGGTTCTCGCCCGGGTCGCCTGCGGCTTGCTCGAGTTGCTCCAGCGCGGCGGCCGCGTTCGCGGCGTCCCGCCGGGAGCGCACCGCCCGCACCCGGCGGATCTGGTCGGCCTCGAACGCGGGGTCGATGCGCAGGAGCGGCGTCTCGTCGTCCTCGCCCTCGGTGTACGCGTTGACCCCACAACCCTGCGGGCGCCGGACTCGACCTCCAGCTGGTAGCGGAACGCGCTGTCGGCGATCTCCCGCTGCGGGAAGCCCTGCTTGACGGCCTCGACCATCCCGCCGAGCTCGTCGATCTTGGCGAAGTACTCGTACGCCCGCTCCTCCATCCGGGCGGTCAGCGCCTCGACGAAATACGACCCGCCCAGCGGGTCGATCGTGTTGGCCACGCCCGTCTCCTCGGCGATGATCTGCTGGGTCCGCAGCGCCAGGCGGACCGCCTGCTCGGTGGGCAGGGCCAGGGCCTCGTCGAAGCTGTTGGTGTGCAGCGACTGCGTCCCCCCCAGGACCCCGGCCAGGGCCTCGATCGCGGTGCGGACGACGTTGTTCAGCGGCTGCTGGGCGGTCAGCGACACCCCGGCCGTCTGGGTGTGGAACCGCATCAGCAGCGAGCGCTCGTCCCGGGCCCCGTACGTCTGGCGGAGCTCCCGGGCCCAGATCCGGCGGGCCGCCCGGTACTTGGCGATCTCCTCAAAGAAGTCGATGTGGGCGTTGAAGAAGAAGCTCAGCCGGGGGGCGAAGTCGTCCACGTCCAGGCCCCGGGCGACGGCCTGCTCGACGTACGTGAGGCCGTCCTTGAGCGTGAACGCCAGCTCCTGGGCGGCCGTCGAGCCGGCTTCCCGGATGTGGTAGCCGGAGATTGAGATCGGGTGCCAGCGGGGCATGTGACCCGCGCACCACTCGATCATGTCGACGACCAGGCGCATCGCCGGATCGACCGGGAAACACCACTCCTTCTGGGCGATGTACTCCTTCAGGATGTCGGTCTGGATCGTCCCGGCCAGGTGCTCGGGCGCCACCCCCTGGCGCTCGGCGGCCACGACGTAGAAGGCCAGCATGATCGCCGCCGGGGCGTTGATCGTCATCGACACCGAGACCTTGTCCAGTGGAATGCCGTCGAACAGCGCCTGCATGTCCTCGACGCTGTCCACGGCCACGCCCTCCCGTCCCACCTCACCGAGCGACCGTGGGTGGTCTGAGTCGTGGCCCATCAGCGACGGCATGTCAAACGCCGTCGAGAGTCCCGTCTGGCCGTGCTCGAGCAGGTATTTGAACCTGCGGTTGGTCTCCAGCGCGGACCCGTAGCCGGCGAACTGGCGCATCGTCCACAGCCGCCCGCGGTACATGGAGGCGTACACGCCGCGCGTGTACGGATATTCGCCGGGCAGACCGATCGCGTCATCTGCATCCTCGGGCAGGTCACGCTCCGTGTAGAGCGGGTCGATCGGCTCTCCCGAGATCGTGGAGAAGAGCGCGTCCCGCTCGGGTGTGGCCGCGAAGCGCTCGCGCTCCCAGCGGTCTGGATCGGACTCGCGGGGCGTGGTGGCCATGGGTCAAGTCTATGCACGA
>CAVPKV010000029.1:0-173296 GCA_963705785.1 uncultured Solirubrobacterales bacterium
ACATCGTGCTGATCGCGGGTACGCCCTCGGAGCCGGGCCGGGCTTCGCCGTGGGTGCCGTGGCCGGGCTGACCTCGAATTTCTTCTTCGGTCAGGGCCCCTGGACGCCCTGGCAGATGGCCGCTGGGGGCGACCGGCTGATCGGGGCGGGCTGGCCCTCACCGGCCGCCGGGCCGGCCGGTGGACGCTGGCGCTCGTATGCCCCGTGGTCGGCTTTGCCTTCACCGCCTTCCAGGACGTCGGCGACTGGGTCACCTACAGCGATCACAGCCTGGGTCAGCTGGGGGTATACGTGGGCCAGGGCGCTGGGCTTTGACGCCATCCACGCCGCCGGCTGCCTGGTGTTCGCCCTGGCCTTCGGCCCGGCGCTGGCCCGGTCGATCTCGTCGCTTCGCCACGCCGGCTGGAGGTGACCTGGCTCGCGCCCGGGGCGGCGGTCGTCCTGGTCGCTGGCGCTGCGCCGTCGGGGGCTGGTCTGGGCTCGGCCGGCCGGACCCAACCTCGGCGGCCTGCGAGCAGTCCACCGGCTCGCTACCTGCTCTCGGCGCAGAACAGCGACGGCGGTTTTGGCTCGGCGCCCGGCCAGCCGTCATCCCAGCTCTACGCGGGCTGGGCGGCGCTCGGGCTGGCCGCCGAGGGAGTCAATCCGCAGGACGTCCGCCGCGGGGGGGCGAGCCTGACCGACTATCTGGTCAGCGGGGCGGGCTCGGCGACCGACCCCGGCTCGCTGGAGCGGACGATCCTGGCCGTTCGGGCGGCCGGGCTATCGAGCCACGAGCTTCGGTGGACACAACCTGGTGGCCCCGCTGGAGCGCGACTTCCGGCCTGACGGGTCGATCTCTGACCAGACCAACTGGACCGCATTCGCCCTCCTGGCCCTGCGGGCCGCGGGGGCCTCGCCGCCGAGCTCGGCCGCCCGCTGGCTGATCCGCCAGCAGGACCATGACGGCGGGTTTAACTACGGCACCGCAGGGGGGGCCAGCGACGTCGACGACACCGGGCGCCGTCCTGGAGGCGCTGGCCGGGATTCCAGGCAGCGCTGCCCACGCCGCCGTCAGCCGGGCCGTGACGTACATCTCGCGCCACCAGGACCGCGACGGCGGCTTCCCGGCGTTCTCCGGGGCGGGCTCGGACGCCCAGTCCACGGCCTGGGCCGTCCAGGGGCTGATCGCGGCCGGGGTCAACCCCAGCGGGCTGCACCGGGCGGGGCGCCCATCGCCCCTGGACTACCTGCGCTCGCTGATCGCCCCTGACGGTCACGTCCGGTACTCCAGAAGCACCGACCAGACCCCGGTGTGGGTGACCGCCGAGGCCGTGATGGCGCTGGCCGGGAAGCCGCTGCCCATCACGGCGCCCCGTCCGCGCTCGTCCCGCTCTCAGCCCGCCTCGATCGCCCAGCACACGAAGGCCACGACGGCCCAGCACGGCTCAGCCGGGCGGCCCGCGGCGCCACGCGCACCAAGCCGCCCCGCGCACCGTCCCCAGGCGTCCGCGGCCAGCCCAGCGATGAGGTATCTCGGCCTGCTCGACGCGCTCGTGCTGGCCCCGGTGGGACTCGGCTGACGCATTCGGTAGCCTCACGCGCCGCATGCGGATCGGAGTCCCCAGGAGGTCGCCGAGGGCGAGCGTCGGGTGGCGCTCGTGCCCGAGGTGGTCCAAAAGCTCGACCGGCGGCGGCGGGCGAGGACGGTCCCGGCGCCCCCGGAGGTCGCTGATTCAGCGCGGGGGCGGGCGCGGGGGCGCTGATCCCGATCAGCAGTACGAGGAGGCCGGAGCCCGCCTGGTAGACGCCGTCGGAGGCATCTGGCAGTCAGACATCGTGGTCAAGGTGGCCGTCCCCACGGAGGACGAGGTGGCGCGACTTAAGTCAGGGCACGGTCCTGATCGGCTTCCTGAATCCGCTGGGCTGGCGGCGAGCGGATCCGTGCCATCGCCCAGACGGGCGCCACCAGCTTCGCCATGGAGGCGATCCCCCGGATCAGCCGCGCCCAGTCGATGGACGCCCTCTCCAGCCAGGCCAACATCGCCGGGTACCGGGCGGCCCTGATCGGCGCCCAGGAGCTCGGCCGCTTCTATCCCATGCTGATGACGGCCGCGGGGACGATCCGGCCCGCCACGGTGCTCGTCCTGGGCGCCGGCGTGGCCGGGCTCCAGGCGATCGCCACCGCCCGCCGGCTGGGGGCGGTGGTCCAGGGTTTCGACGTCCGGGCGGCGGTCAAGGAGCAGGTCGAGTCGCTGGGCGCCCACTTCCTGGAGTTCGACCTCGGTGGGGACATGGAGGGAGCCGGGGGATACGCCAAGGAGCTGACGCCCGAGCAGCAGCAGCGCCAGCAGGAGCTGATGGCCGAGGCGATCGGCAAGGTCGACGTGGTCATCACGACGGCGCTGGTGCCCGGTCGACGCGCTCCGATCCTCGTGACCGAGAAGGCCGTTGAGCTGATGAAGCCGGGGTCGGTGATCGTGGATCTGGCCGGGGAGCAGGGCGGGAACTGCGAGCTCTCCGAGCCGGGGAGAGCGTGATCCGCCACGACGTCAAGATCCTGGCCCCGCTGAACGTGCCCAGCACGATGGCCGAGCACGCCTCCCAGCTGTACGCCCGCAACGTCCAGTCGCTGCTCGGCCTGATGATCAAGGACGGACAGCTGGAGCTGGACTTCGAGGATGAGGTGATCGCCGGGGCGTGCATCACCCGCGACGGGGAGATCGTTCACGAGGGCGCCAAGCAGGCCGCCGGCGCCGCAACAAGCTAGAGGAGGCGATCCATGGACCCGCTAGTCATCGACCTCGCCGTGCTCGTCCTGGCCGGGTTCGTCGGCTACGCCGTCATCTCCAAGGTGCCCAACACCCTGCACACGCCGCTCATGTCTGGCACCAATGCGATCCACGGGATCGTCGTACTGGGCGGGCTGTTGCTGATGGCCGAATCGAGCGGAGTGCTGGAGAAGGTCCTGCTGGTGATCGCGGTGGCCTTCGGGACGATCAACGTCGTGGGTGGCTTCCTGGTCACCGACCGAATGCTTGAGATGTTCAAGGCCAAGGACCCGCCGAAGCCTGACGAGACCGAGGCGGCCGCAGAGGAGGACTCCAAGCCGTGAATCTGCCCGGCACGGTCTTCCTGCAGACGACCAACTTCATCGACGCCGCGTACATCGTGGCCTTCGGCCTGATGATCTACGGCATGTCCGGGCTGACCGGCCCGAGGACGGCGGTCCGCGGCAACCTGATCGCCGCCGGCGGGATGGCCGTCGCCGTCGTGGCCACGCTGCTGCGAAAGGGCGAGTTCCACGGCTCGAGCACGGTCTGGTTGATCATCCTGGGCGTGGCCATCGGCGTGGCCGTGGGCGTCCCGGCCGCCCGGAGGGTCCACATGACCGCCATGCCCCAGATGGTGGCGATCTTCAACGGTGTGGGCGGCGGCGCCGTCGCCCTGATCGCCTGGGTCGAATACCGCCACCACTTTGCCACGGGCGGGGAGTCACCGTGGGCCCTGCGCTCGGAGATCTTCGAGCTGTTCGGGGCGATCGTCGGATCAATCTCCTTCTGGGGCTCGAACATCGCGTTCGGAAAGCTCCAGGGGATCCTGCCCGGGCGGCCGATCAAGCTGCCCGGCCAGGCGCTCATCAATTTGGCCATGTTCCTGATCGCGCTGGCCAGCGCGGTCGTGCTGTGCGCCGGCACGCACTCTCAGGCCCTGTTCATCCTCGGCATTCTGGTCGCCGCGGCGATCCTGGGGAACATGGTCGTGCTCCCGATCGGCGGTGCGGACATGCCGGTCGTGATCTCCCTCCTCAACGCCTTCACCGGCCTGTCGGCCGCCGCCACGGGAGTCGCTCTGTCCAACCCCGTGATGATCGTGGCCGGGATGATCGTGGGTGCGTCCGGAACGATCCTGACCAACCTGATGGCCAAGGCGATGAACCGCTCGGTCCCGGCGATCGTGGCCGGCGGGTTTGGCGGCGAGGTCGCGGCGCCGGCGGGGGGACCTGGGGGCGACGGGGACCGGACGGTTCGCTCCACCTCGGCCGCCGACGTGGCCATTCAGCTGTCCTATGCCCGGCAGGTGGTCATCGCCCCCGGCTACGGGATGGCCGTGGCCCAGGCCCAGCATGCCGTTCGAGAGCTTGAGAAGGCGCTTGAGGCCAAGGGCGTGGAGGTCAAGTTCGCCATCCATCCGGTGGCCGGCCGGATGCCCGGACACATGAACGTCCTGCTGGCCGAGGCCGACGTCCCGTACGACCGGTTGAAGGAGATGGACGAGATCAACCCGGAGTTTTCCCGGACGGATGTCGTCCTGGTCATCGGGGCCAACGACGTGACCAACCCCGCGGCCAAGAACGAGCCGGGCTCGCCCATCTACGGGATGCCGATTCTGGAGGTCGACAACGCCCAGTCGGTGATCGTGCTCAAGCGGTCGATGGCCTCGGGGTTTGCCGGGATCGACAACCCGTTGTTCTACGAGCCCAAGACGAGCATGCTGTTTGGCGACGCGAAGGCGTCGGTGAGTGAGATCACCTCGGAGGTCACGGCGCTCTAGCCAGCGCCCGTAATAGAGTCGCGCCCACAACCAGCGAGCGGAGGCACCATGGACCCCAACCGGCTGACGGCAATCCCGATCTTCTCGGACCTCTCCGACGAGGAAGCGCGACGGCTGGCCACGTACGCCACCGAGACGAGCGTCGCCGAGGGCCAGATCCTGATGAAGCAGGGCGACTACTCGGTGGAGCTGATCGCGATCGAGGAGGGGACGGCCGACGTGATTCGCGACGGGGAGAAGATCGCGTCGGTTGGCAAGGGTGACCTGATCGGCGAGATGGGGCTTGCTGGAGCGCCGGCCGCGCAACGCAGACGTGATCGCCACCTCTCCCATGCGGGTCATGAAGCTCACTCATTGGGAGATCCGCCGGATGTCGCAGGACACCGTCGATCGGATTCAGAAGACGATCGAGGACCGGCGCTCGGCCGGCGTGGGCGATCCCGGCGAGGGCTAGAACCACCCTCACCGCAGCTTTTCTGCAGCTTTTTCGCCCTGATCCCGTGCAAAGCCGGGCCGGGGGAAGGGCTTGTGCCCTCCTGAGCCGAGCACAAAGGTGGGATGGCTCGTCCGCGCATAGCCTCGATTGTCGGCCTCACAGCGACGGTGCTGGCCTGCGCCGGTCCGGCCTGGGCCGCCGGCTCTGGGGGCGCGACGCCGGGCTCGGCTCCCTCGTCCAGCGGTGGCTCGGGCTCCTCGTCCACCGGAGGCGGTGGGACCGGGAGCGGCGGGGCGGCCCCGACCCTCTCGGTCAGCGGTGGCGCACTGGTCCTCACGCACAGCCCGCGGGGCATCGAGCGGGCCCACGTGACCCGCGCGTTCAGCCGCATCCTGCGCGATGGCGACCGCGGCTCGGACGTCAAGCAACTTCAGAGCTGGCTTAACTATCTGGGCTACCGGGTTGCCTCCAGCGGCGTGTTCGGCTCGATCACGCTGGGCGCCGTCAAGCGCTTCCAGGCCTCTCGCCATGTGATCGTGGACGGCGTCGTCGGCCCGATCACCGCCGCCGCCGTGCAGGCCGCCGTTGGCCTGCGGCAGCGCAGGTTCCACGGACAGACCTCCTCGGGAGAAGGGGACAGGGGCGGAACGGTGTTCACCCGCAATCTGAGCTATGGAGACACCGGCAACGACGTCAAGACGCTTCAGACCTGGCTGACCGATGTCGGACTGCCCGTCGGCGTCTCGGGCGCGTTTGGACCGATCACCGAACAGCAGGTCAGGGCCTTCCAGTCGGCCGCCCATCTGACCGTGGACGGCGTCGTGGGCCCGCTCACCGCGGCCGCGCTGCTGTCCGACGTGAACGGCAAGGTCAAGGTGGGCAGCGGCTCCACCCCGAGCGGCGCCCCGAGCGGCTGGCGCTTCCCGCTCCAGCCGATCAGCCGGGTCCTTCCACCCAGCACCTGGTCGCTCGATCAAGGGATCGACATCCCGACCGTCGGCGCCGCCTGCGGCTCAAAGGTGGTGGAGGTGGCTATGACCTCCGGGACGATTGTGGCCGAGGGGATCAGCGGCTTCGGACCCTATGCCCCGATCCTGAAGGTGGACAGCGGACCCTACGCCGGCCGCTACATCTACTACGGCCACGCCGCCCCGGCGCTGGTCAGGGTGGGTACGCACGTGACCGCCGGACAGCCGATAGCCGACGTCGGTTGCGGCAAGGTTGGGCTGTCCAGCGGCCCCCACATTGAGATCGGGGTCAGCGCGCCGGGCGGCCCGCCGTGCTGTCCTGCCTACCAGGAGACCTCGCCTTCCTGGTACAGCGACGTCGTGCTCCCGCTCTACGCACAGGCCGGCGGCAGCTCCTAAACTGACCGCGCCCGCGCCGTCTACCCTGGGCGGCATGATCGCCCGGCAACGCGCGCTGGAGGCTCTGCAGGGCGACGAGTTCGACCTGCTGGTGATCGGTGGCGGCATCACCGGTGCGGGCGTGGCCCTCGACGCTGCCTCCCGCGGCTACAGCGTGGCCCTCGTGGAGCAGAGGGACTACGCCGCCGGGACCAGCAGCCGGTCGTCCAAGCTCGTGCACGGCGGCCTGCGCTATCTGCAGAACTTCGACCTCGGGCTGGTCCGCGAGGCACTGCTGGAGCGACAGCTGATGGTCAAGCTGGCCCCGCATCTGGTCAGGCCGCTCAAGATGGTCGTACCGGCGTTTGACGGCGCCCGCCCCGACCGGCTCGTGGGCATCGGACTGAACATGTACGACGTAATGAGCGCGCCCCGCCTCCGGGGCCGCCGAGGAGCGCGGCGGGCTGCCGCGCAGCTGGCCGCCCGAGCGCAGCGCCAGGAGGTCGACGAACCGGACAGCGAATGGAGCCCGGCCCGGCACCGCACGATCTCCGGCGAGGAGGTGACCGGCTTCTGCCTGCCCTGGCCTCGCGAGAGCCCACCGGCGGCTACCTCTTCTACGACTGCCAGACCGACGATGTCCGGCTCGTCCTGACCGTGCTGGGAGAGGCCGAGCGGTTCGGCGCGATCTGCGCCAACCGGGTCAAAGTCACGGAGCTCGTGGGTGGCGCGGTCGGGCGAGACCGAGCCGGGAGTCAGGGCGGTGGACACCGAGGGCGGTGAGGAGCTGGTCATCCGGGCTGCCAACGTCATCAACGCCACGGGCGTGTGGGCAGATCAGATCCGTCCCGAGGAGCTGGAGCTCGAGGCCGAGGTGCCGAAGATCGCGCCCAGCCGCGGTACGCACGTGCTCCTGGACCCGGCCGACCTCCCGCTCCAGGCGGGGGCGATCGTGCCGGCCGGCGAGGGACGCTCGATCTTCGCTCTGCCCTGGCTGGGCCGGAGCCTGCTGGGGACCACGGACAACAACTACTAGGGTCCGCTCGACCACGTGCAACCGGCATCCGAAGACATCGACTACCTCCTGGAGGCGACCAACAGGTTCTTCGGCACCAGCCTCGGGCGATGACGACCTGGCCGGCGCGTACGCCGGGGTGCGGCCGCTGATCTCCTCCGGGGATACGCGCAAATCGGTGGACATCTCCCGCAAGGCCGAGCTGTACGAGACCTCGAGCGGGCTGATCACGATCACAGGCGGCAAGCTCACCACGTGGCGGCGGATGGCCAAGATGGCCGTCGATAGGCTGGTGGAGCGCGACGGCCGTGAGGCACCCTGCCGGACCCAGGAGATCCCGCTCGGGTCAGCCGATGGACCCGGCACGCTCTGCCCCGCGTGGACAGGTGTCCCCGAGGATCCTACGCGGCTCCTGACCCACCGCTACGGATACGCCGCTGAGGACGTCCTGGCCGTGGCCGCCGAGCATCCCGAGCTGGCCCGGCCGATCGTCGCCGATCTGCCGGATCTGCTGGCCGAGGCTCGGTTCGCGGCTCGCAACGAGCAGGCCCACACCGTGGGCGACGTCCTCCTCCGCAGGACGAGGGTCGCTCTGTTGGCCGGGCGGCGGCTTACCGAGCCCGGCTGCGTCGTGCCGCTGCGCGTGGCCGAGGCCCTGGGGGCCGAGCTGGGCTGGGACGAGGATCGCGCGGCGCAGGAAGCGCTCCGGTTCGCGGAGGAGGCCGCCGCCGAGGGCATCGGCGCCTGATGCTCGCACCCGCGCGGGAGCTCCGGACGGCCAGGGGCTCGGTCACGCTGGGTGGTCGACCCTGGCTGATGGGCGTGGTCAACGCCAGCCCGGAGTCGTTCTCGGACGCCGGCGGTCTGGGCTCGGTCGAGGAGCGTGTGGCCCTGGGCCGGTCGCTGCTGGACGCGGGGGCCGATCTCATCGACGTGGGGGGCGAGTCGGGCGTCACGAACCGCCCCCCGTTCCTCGCAGCATGAGGAGGTGGCCAGGGTCGCGCCGCTGATCGAGCGCCTGGCCCAGGGAGAGGGCGCGCTCGTCTCGGTGGACACGTACAAGCCCGAGGTCGCCCGAGCGGCGATCACGGCTGGGGCCGCGATCGTCAATGACGTGAGCGGGCTGCGCGACCCGGAGCTCGCCGATGTGTGTGCCGAGACCGGCGCCGGCCTGGTGATCACCCATACCCGGGCCGCCCCGAAGGAGAAACTCCTGGCCCCCGAGCTCGACAACGAGATCGTGCAGGACATCGAGCGGTTTCTGGGCGAGCGGATCTCGCGGGCCCTGGACCACGGGGTGGCCTTGGAACAGCTGCTGCTCGATCCGGGCCCCGACCTTGGCAAGACCCCGGCCCAGACAGTCCAGGCGCTCAGGTCGCTGGACCGCCTGCATGCGCTCGGCCGCCCGCTCCTGCTGGCCGTGTCCCGGAAGGATTTCGTGGGCGCGCTCACCTCGCGACGACCGCGGGCCAGACTGGCCGGCACGCTGGCCGCCGTGGCCCACGGGGTGGACCTGGGCGTCCACGTGCTTCGGGTCCATGACGTCGGGGCGGTGGCCGACTTCCTGGCCGTCCGGGCGGCTCTGAACGGTCAGATGGATGTGGACCCGGAGCTGCGGCTGCCCGACGAGTTGCGCTGGGACCAGGGGTAGCCCCCCTCACCGCCTCGGGCTCCGCCCGGTCGGTAGATTCAGCCAGTCAACCGCCGGTCGCTGCCCCAACGCGGCCGGAGCCATCCGATCCCACCCAATCAGGAGGTCCGAATGTCCATTCTCGACCGTGACTCACTGGAGAAGAGCCCGCTGGCCGACCTGCATGCGATTGCCTCGGAGCTGTCGATCGACTCGCTACCGGCGCCTGCGCAAGGCGGAGCTGATCGACGTGATCGTGGCCCGCCAGAGGGCAGGCCGTCAAGCCCGGCTGAGGATGAGGCGGAGAACAAGCCGGCCGAGGCCCCGGAGGAGCAGGCCGGCGACCAGGAGGGTCCGGCGCACCGCCGGCGCTGGCGCCGGGGGGGACGCGGCCACGGCGGCGGAGACGGTGAATCGTCAGCTGAGCGGACCGAGGAGGAGCAGCCGGAACCGGAGGCCGATCGGTGCTGCCGAGCCGGAGGGCGAGGCCGAGAAAGCCGGGCAGGAGCGAGGCCCGGCCCCCGGCGGAGCCCGCGCGCCACGAGCAGGACGTGGTGGAGGGCGTGGTCGAGCTGCTGGCCGGCGGCTCGGGCTTTGTTCGGGTCCACCCGCCCGACCCGTCCGACGACGACGTCTATATCTCCTCGGCCCAGATCAAGCGTTGCGAGCTCGTGACCGGCGACCGAGTCAGCGGACCCCGCCGGGCCCCGCGCCGGTCAGAGCGCTTCGCCTCGCTCCTGCGCGTGGACACGGTCAACAGTCGCCCGGCATCAGAGCTGGCCGACAGCGTGCGCTTTGAGGATCGGCCCGTGGCCTTCCCGAACCACCGGCTTGCCCTGGCCGGAACCGACCCTGCTCTGGCCGCGATCGAACAGGCTGCGCCGTTCGGGCGTGGCTCTCGAGTGACGATCTTCGGCCCGGAGGCCAGCGGGAAGACCGACGTGCTGAGGCGGGTCGCCGCCGTGCTCTCGGGCGACCCCGCGCTCCAGGTGTGGCTCGTGCTGGTGGGGGTCAGGCCGGAGGAGCTGGCCGAGTGGCCGCACGGCGACCTCGCTCCTGCGGTCAGCCTGAGCTTCGCGGCCTCGGCGGATGCCCAGAGTCAGGCCCTGGAGGGGGTGGTCGAGCAGGTTCGGCGCCTGGTGGCCCGCGGCGCCGACGCCGTGATCCTGATCGACAGCCTGGACGGGGTGCTACCCGCCATCGCCCGGAAGGCGCTGGCCTCCTCCCGAAACCTCGTCGACGGCGGTTCGCTGACCGTGATCGCCACGGCGTCGGCTCTGCTGGGCGGTGAGACCACGGTGATCGCGCTCGAGCGGCCAGGGCCGGGCACGGCCGGGTTCCCGCTGGTCGATCCTCGCAAGCTCGTGGACGATCCGGCGGCGAGCGCCTGGGGTAGGCTGGGGCGACCCCAGGAGAGGAGAGGACAATGCGTCAGCTAACGGCGCTCGACCAGCAGTTTCTGGCGCTGGAGGACTCGCGCCACGTGGGCCACGTGGGAGCGCTGGCCATCCTCGACCCGTCCACCGCTCCCGGCGGGCAGGTGACACTGGAGGACCTGCAGGCGCTGATCGCCGAGCGGCTCCCGCTCGTTCCCCCGTTTCGCTGGCGCCTGGCCGAGGTGCCGCTTCCACCTCGATTACGACTACTGGATCGACGACACCGACTTCGACCTGGACTTTCACGTTCGGGAGCTGGCCCTGCCTCCGGGCGGGACCGAGCTGAAGCTGGCCGAACAGGTGGCCCGGATCTTCTCCCGGCCGCTTGACCGCTCGCGCCCGCTGTGGGAGATCTACCTGGTGCACGGCCTGCCCCAGGGGCGGGTGGCGGTGATGACCAAGATCCACCACGCGGTGATCGACGGGATCTCGGGCAATGAGATTCAGGGGGCGTTGCTGGATCTGACGCCGGAGGGGCGCGAGCCTCCGCCGCCGCTGAGCGAGCCCGGAGACGAGCGTCCGGGCGAGCTTGAGATGCTCGCGCGCGGCGCCCTGGGGGTGGCCCGGTACCCGCTTCGTCTGTTGGGCTCGGTGCCCCGGGCGCTGCCCAACGTCGGGGACGTGCCATCGCTGGCGGCGATACCGGGGTTCAGAGCTGCCGGAGACGTGGCGGCTGGAATTCAGCGCGTCCTGGGCCGGCGGGGCCGGGTGATCGGCCGCAAGGACCTGACCCCACCCCGAACCTCGTTCAACGGACGCATCTCCGCCCACCGCCGCTTCGCCTTCGGGCGGCTGTCCCTGGATGAGGTCAAGCAGGTCAAGAACACGTACGGAGTCACGGTCAACGACGTCGTCGTCTCAATCTGCGCCGGGGCGGTCCGGCAGTGGCTCCTGGAACACGACGAGCTGCCCGACGGGCCGCTCGTGGCTCAGATCCCGGTTTCCGTGCGCACGGAGCGCCAACAGGGCACCTACGGCAACCGGATCCTGCTGATGACCGCGCCGCTGTACGTGGGCGAGGCGGACCCGATCCGTCGCCTCCAGCTCACCCACGACGCGCTGGCCGTGATGAAGGAGCGCCACCGGGCACTCCCGGCCGAGCTCCTCCAGGACGCCAACCAGTTCATTCCGCCCGCCGTCTTCTCGCGCGCGGCTCGGCTGAGCTTTTCGCTCTCCAGTTCGAGCCGTGGCCGCCCGGCCTGGAACCTGGTCATCTCCAACGTCCCGGGTCCGCAGTTTCCGCTCTACATGGCCGGAGCTCGGCTGGAGGCCAACTACCCGATCTCCGTGATCACCGACGGCATGGGGCTGAACATCACCTGCATGAGCTACCGCGGCCACGTCGACTTTGGACTCGTGGCCGACCGCGAGCAGATGCCCGATTTGTGGCGGGTCATGGGCTGGCTCCACGAGGCTCTGGACGAGCTTCGGCCCGTCGGGGCAGATGCCCCGCCCGGACAGGCGAGTCCGGCCACCACGAGCACCGCTCCGTCGGTGGAGCAGGCCAGCCACGATGCCTGAGCAGTTCACCGCCGTGGGCCGTGGGATCACCCTTTGCTACGAGGAGTTCGGGCGGCGAGGCGACCCGCCGGTGCTACTGATCATGGGGCTGGCCACCCAGATGATCGGCTGGCCGGATGAGTTCTGCCGGCAGCTGACCGCCGAGGGGTTCCGCGTCGTTCGGTTCGACAACCGCGACTGCGGGCGGTCAACCCATCTGACCACGCGACCGCCGACCCCGGGGGAGCTGCTCCGCCGCCGGATCCCCGCGGACAACTACACGCTGAGCGACATGGCTGACGACACCGTCGCGCTGATGCGGGCGCTGGAGCTGGAGCCAGCGCACGTGGTGGGCGTCTCAATGGGCGGGATGATCGCCCAGACGGTGGCCGCCGAGCACCCGGAGTCCGTTCGGTCGCTGGTCTCAATCATGTCGACCACCGGCAACCGGTGGAGGGGCCAGCCGGCGTTCGGCATCTACCGGTACCTCCTGCGCCGGGCCCCTCAGGACAGGGACGCCTACGTCGAGTATCTGGTTGCGCTGTTCGGCGCCATCGGCTCACCGGGCTTCCCACATGACGATGCGCGAGTCCGGGATGTCGCGGCCCGGAGCTACGACCGGGCCCACGATCCGACGGGACCGGGACGCCAGCTCGGGGCGATCGTCGCCTCCGGGGACCGGACGCGCCAGCTCGCTCAGATCAAGGCCCCCACGTTGGTCATCCACGGGACCAGAGACCGGATGATCCGCAAGTCCGGGGGCCGCGCGACCGCGCGGGCGATCCCGGGAGCCAGGCTCGAGCTGATCGAGGGCATGGGACACGATCTCCCGGAAGCCCTCTGGCCGCGCCTGGTCGAGCTGATCGCCTCGCACGCCAGGGCATCCCAGCCTGCCGCAGTGCCCGCCGGCTCAGAGCATCAGTAGGCGGTGCACCGGGAGCGGTGGCGCGGTATGGCCTTGTAGCGGGCCCCACGACCTCTGAACCACAGCTCCTGATCGAGCTCGGCGGCCGTCAGCCCCGGAACGGCTGAGGTCAAGAGCTCCACGGCGTGCACGGCGCAGGCCCGGATCTCGACCTCCTCGGGCGAGCCATGCTCGATCAGCCCGCCGCGCTCGATCCGCGTGACCAACGTCGGCTCGAACTCCAGCACCCCGTCCAGTCGGAGCACGTGGGGCACGAGGTTGTCGGCGAACATGGTCAGCCGGTCCAGGTCCGCGAACGCGGCCAGCCCGGCCCGGTGGACGTCGGCAGCGGCGATCTGGGCCCGCTTGAGGAACGGAAGCCGCAGGGCGCCGTACAGCGACACGTCGTTGAAACACTCCCATTCGGCGAGCCCTTCCACGAGCCCGGTGGCCGATTGGCCGGCCCCGTCCACGACGGCGGCAAAGCTCCCTTCATGGTCGTCGGCCACGTGCCGGCCGAGGTCGCGCAACGAGTGGGCGAACAGGTCCATCAGCTCGTGCGCCGGATCCTGGGCGAATACGGCCGCCACCTCGGAGCTCGAGATCACGGTGAGTTCCGCGGCGGGCCACGGCCCCTGGTGCTCGAACCGGCCTGTGAGGCCTCGGGCGATCGTCTCATAACCGGAGCGCCCCTGGGGCTTGCGCAAGGTGGGAAACCACCCCGAACCGAAGTTGATCGCATCGAGGGTCAGCCAGTAGGCGGCCAGCTGCTCGCCCGTCCCCGCGCTGAGATGGACATCCTGGTCGAGCCCGGACGAGGGCCGAGGCCCCCGCAGGGAGGCCGCGTAATCCGGGATCACGGGCTCGTTGACCCGGACGTGTGCGGCCCGACTGGCCACGCTCGCGCAGGCTTCTCGCAGCTCGGTCAGGAGATCTGGCACTCGGGCCAGGATGCCGGGTCGGACGGGGCGGTGCGGGCGCGCCCGCGGCCGAAACTCGGGGATACTGCCCGCAATGTGGGCACGTGGGCGTGACACCGGGGCGGTCGGGGCCGCCTGCGCGGCCGCGCTGACGCTGGCCTGCTGCTGCTCACTGGCCGACGCGGCCGTCCTCAGGGTCACGACCACCGCCGACGGACTCGCTCCGATCGGCGGCGGCTGCTCGCTCCGAGCGGCGATCGAGGCGGTCGACACCCCCGGCACCGCCACGGGGTGCGGGACAGCTCGTTCGGGCTCGAACACGATCGTGCTCAGGGCCGGCCGCTACCGCCTGTCGATCGCTCCGCGCGGCCGCGATGACAACTCAACCGGCGATCTCGACCTCAGGGCGCTCGGCCCGGTCGAGATCATCGGCGGGGGGCGGTCGGCAACGGCGATCGACGCGTCGGGGCTCGGCGACAGGGTGCTGTCTGTTTCGGGCGCCGGGTCCGTGACATTGCGTCGCCTCACGATCATCGGCGGCCACACCCACACCCCAGCGCCGGGACCGAGCGGGACGGGCGGCGCCAGCTGCCTGGAGGGCGGCGACGGGGGCGATGGTCGCAGCGCCGCCGACGGCGGTGGCATCTACAACGCGGGCACGCTGACTCTCAACCGGGTCGCGGTCACCGGCAACATCGCGGGCACGGGCGGCGCGGGCGGGGCGGGCGCTGCCCAGGGCGGGTCCCCCGGCTGCCCGGGTGGTGCGGGCGGTCCGGGCGGTGAGGGCGGGGGGCTCTTCAACGTGGGCAAGCTGAGCATCGTCGACTCGTCGATCCAGGCGAACAGGGCCGGCGCCGGAGGGGCGGGCGGGGCGGGCGGGGGCAGCGGCCCGGCCGGAAGCGGCGGCCAAGCCGGCCGCGGAGGCGGGATCGACAACGAGGGCGTGCTGTCCGTGGCGGGGTCCACGGTCTTCGACAACCGCGCCGGGTCCGGCGGGCCGGGGGGTGGCGCTGAGACGGCCGGCGGCTACGGGGCAGGCGGCGCCGGCGGCTCGGGCGGCGGGATCTTCAGCGCCGGCGGTCCGCTGGCGGTGATCAACAGCACCCTCGTGGGCAACTTCGGTGGAACGGGTGGAGGCGGCGGTGGACAGGTTGGGCGAGGAGGGGTGGGCGGAAGCGGTGGCGCGATCCAGGTCACCAACGGGCCCAGCGCGGTGTTGAACGCCACCGTGGCGCACAACGGGGTCGGCGAGGGCGGGTCGTCCGCGCTTACACCGGGCGCCGGTGGCTCGGGCGGGGGGATATCGGTCGACTCCCCACTTGCCTCCTACGACATGAGGCTTCAGAACTCGATCGTGGCCTCGAGCATTGGCTCGGGCTGCGCAGCCGACCCGTCGTCGGCGATCGCCGATGGTGGCCACAACTTGAGCTTCGGCGACGGCACCTGCCCTGGGCCGAACCGCAACCCCAAGCTCGGCCCGCTGCGAGGCAACGGCGGCCCGACCGAGACGATGGCGCTCGGGTCCGGCAGCCCGGCGATCGGCCAGGTGCCCCGAAGCGGCGGGCACTGTCCGGCGGTCGATCAGCGGGGCGTGCGCCGCCCGCAGGGTCGGCGCTGCGACATCGGCGCGTTCGAGTTCGCCCGTCCTACGATCACGATGATCTCGCCTCGGCCCCACGGCTCGTACGAGCGTGGCTCCCGCGTCCGGGTTCGGTTCCGGTGCGGCGAGGGCGGGCTCGCGGGTCTGATCACCGCGTGCCGGGCCACGGTCGGAGCGGGCCGCCTGATCAACACGGGATCCGTCGGATCCAGGCGCCTCACGGTCACGGCCACAGACAGGGGGGGTCGCCGGACCATCAGGACGGTCCGGTACTCGGTCTGGGCGTATGTCAACCCGATGCGGGAGGTGCACGGGCTGAAGCCGGAGCGGATCGACATGGGCGTCGACTATGGAGGCTGGGGCCCGGTCCTGGCGCTCGGCCGGGGCAGGGTGCTGGGGGCCCGCAACAACGATTCGGGACCGGGCTGTCTGGGCAATTTCTGCTGGCCGGGCGGGCTCGTCGTGTACCGGCTCACCGACGGCCCTTTTGCCGGCAGGTACGTCTACGTGGCCGAGAACATCACGGTCACCGTGAGGGCGGGCGAAACGGTCAGGGCGGGCCAGACGATCGCCGTGCTGCATCCGCACCAGCCGGACATGGAGACGGGCTGGGCTTCCAGTCATATCGGGCGGCCGCTGGCGGTTGTGCGGGGAGACCAGTGCGGCTGCGGTGACCCGGGCGGCTGGTCGACGATCGAGGGGCGGAATTTCAATCGCCTCCTGGTGGCGCTCGGCGCGCCGGCCGGGCGCCTGCAGCCCAACCCACCCGCTCAGTCGATGCCGCGCGGTTGGCCGAGTTGGCGGTAGCTGCGCGGCAGCGACGACCCCATGCGTCGCTACCGTTGATGGGAGTCGATGGAGGCGACCAATACCAACCTCGACGCCCTGCTCGACGGGCTCAATCAGCCCCAGCGTGAGGCCGTCACACACGGGGAGGGCCCGCTCCTGATCCTGGCCGGCGCGGGCTCGGGCAAGACGCGCGTGCTCACCCACAGGATCGCCTATCTGCTGGCCAGCGAGGAGGCGGCCCCCGGGGAGATCCTGGCCATCACATTCACCAACAAGGCGGCCCAGGAGATGCGGGACCGGGCCGGGCTGCTGGTCGGTCGACGGGTTCGGGCCATGTGGCTGATGACGTTCCACTCGGCCTGCGCGCGGATGCTCCGGGCTCACGGCGAGCGCCTCGGGTACACCCGGCAGTTCACGATCTATGACCAGGCCGACTCTCGTCGTCTGATCAAGCGCTGCCTGGATGACCTGGGCATTGACCCCAAGCGCTTCTCGCCGGCCGCGGTCGGCTCGCAGATCTCCGCCGCGAAGAACCGCCTCCAGGACGCCGACAGCTACGCCCAGACGGTGGGATCGTTCTTCGAGCAGACGGTGGCCGACACGTACCGGGAGTACGAGCGTCAGCTCCAGCGGATGAACGCGATGGACTTCGACGACCTGCTGGTCCGGGCGGTCGACCTGCTCCAGCTCTTCGAGGAGGTCCGCCGGGGCTACGCGGAGACCTTCCGGCAGATCCTGGTGGACGAGTACCAGGACACCAATCACGCCCAGTACCGCTGGCTCCAGCTGCTGAGCAAAGAGCATCGGAACCTGATGGTGGTTGGCGATGATGCCCAGTCGATCTATGGGTTCCGTTCAGCAGACATCCGCAACATCCTCAACTTCACCGACGACTTCCCCGACGCCCATGTGGTCAAGCTCGAGCAGAACTACCGGTCGACCCAGACGATCCTGGATGCGGCCAACGCCGTCATCTCCAACAACCGGGCCCAGACGCTCAAGACCCTGTGGACCGAGCTGGGCCCGGGTGACCCGATCAAGATCCGCGAGCTGGAGGACGAGCACGCCGAGGCTCGCTTTGTCACGGGTGAGATCCAGCGCCTGATCGATGAGGGGGCGGCCCGGTCGGAGATCGCCGTCTTCTACCGGACCAACGCTCAGTCTCGCGTCCTGGAGGACACCCTGACCCGAACGGACATCGGCTATCAGGTCGTGGGGGGGACCAAGTTCTACGAACGGGCCGAGATCAAGGACGCGGTGGCCTACCTGGTGTCACTGGTCAACCCACACGACATGGGCTCGTTCACCCGGATCATCAATTCCCCCAGGAGGGGGATCGGCTCGACCTCAATCTCGCACGTGCTAACCCATGCTGAGACGACCGGCGTCTCAGTGTGGGACGCCGCGTCGGAGCCCGAGACGGTGCCGGGGCTGGGAGCGCCGGCGATCAAGGCGCTGCGTCGCTTCATGGGGACGATGCACGTGCTTCGGGAGCGGGCCGAGTCCGGCGCGCCCGTGGCCGAGGTCCTCAAGGAGCTGCTCAGCGAGACCGGCTACATGGAGGCGCTGGAAGCCGAGCGCACGATCGAGGCCCAGGGCCGGATTGAGAACCTGGAGGAGCTGGTCAACGTGGCCGCCGAGTACGACGCGGGTGAGGAGGAGGTGCGGTCGCTGGCGGACTTCCTGCAACAGGTCTCGCTCCGCTCAGACGCCGATGAGCGGGCCGACGACGAGGGCCTGGTCACGCTGATGACCCTCCACAACGCCAAGGGGCTGGAGTTCGGGGTCGTGTTCATCATCGGCGCTGAGGAGGGCGTGTTCCCGCATTCCCGGGCCGTCGACGAGGGCGGCCTGGAGGAGGAGCGCCGGCTGTGTTACGTGGGGATCACTCGGGCCGAGCGGGACCTCTACGTCTGTTACGCCCGGACCCGGGCCGTCTTTGGGGCCAGGCAGTGGGGGATCCCGAGCCGGTTCATCGGCGAGATCCCGGCCAGCCTGACCGACCGGGGCGAGCAGCCGGGTGGTCGGCGCAGGCTCGGCGCCGGGGCGGGCGCGCCCTCGCCGCGGGCCCGGGCCATGTCATGGCGCGGCTCACCGGATCAGGCCCCGGGTTGGGAGCCGACCGGCGATTCGCCGTCGGTGGCCTACCGCCTCGGCGAGGACGTCTCGCACCCGACGTTCGGCGACGGCGTGGTCACGGGTGTCGAGCCCGGGGGGATCGTGGTCATCCGCTTCAGTCGGGACCGCGCGGAGCGCAAGCTCGTGGCCGATCTCGCCCCGCTCACCAGGCGCTAGGACCGGCCGCGATGCTCGGTCGGATCGGCGCTCAGCTCCGCTACCGGCGGGTGATGCGGCAGATGAGCGCACCACGATCGCCCGACCCGGCCTACTTCAGCCGTTTCGGTGGCCTGTGGACAGACCGCCGGGACGCCGAGCAGGAGATCGAGCGCCGCGCTCGGGAGGGCCGTATCTCTGCTCCGCTGGCCGAGCGCCTGCGCTTCTGGGTCAGCAACGGATATGTCGTCCTGGAGCAGGCGGTCGACGGCGCCGTGTGTGATCAGCTGCGGGCCGACCTGGAGACTGCCTTTCGCCAGGGTGACGAGCGGCTTCTCTTTCATTCGCCCGCCGGCGCGGACTACCGACCGCTGTCCGCGGGTCTGGACACCGAGCGAGCACGCGTGGTCGACGTGTACGTGTACTACGAGTCCGCGCTCCGGGCCCTGTTCAGCCCGGCCATCGTGGAGTTTCTCTCGGCCGTATTCGACGACCGGGTGCTGCTGTTTCAAAGCCTGACCTTTGAGCGCGGGTCACAGCAGCCCCTGCACCAGGACACGGCGTTCGTGGTCGTGGACGCGCCGCTCGAGCTGGCTGCCTCCTGGATCGCGCTGGAGGACATTGAGCCGGGCTCCGGGGAGCTGACCTATCTGGAGGGCAGCCACCGTCTGCCCGAGTACCTGTTCAGCGGGGCCTTCAAGAACTGGAACCCCAAGCGCGACGGGGAGGACCAGCACGCTGAATGGGAGCGGCTCCTGCACCAGAACGCCGAGCGACTGGGGCTCAAGCGCCGGACCTTCCTGCCGCGCAAGGGCGATGTCCTGATCTGGGCGGCGGACCTCGCCCACGGCGGCTCGGCCGTAACCGACCCGGCGCTCACCCGGCGGAGCCTCGTCGGACACTACTGCCCCGCCCGGGTCGAGCCGGTGTACTTCAAGCTCGAGCCAGTCCGCCGGGCCATGGCGCTGCTGGGCAGCGGCGCCTACGCCAGCCAGTACTACCCGATCGAGCCTGCCTCGGCCTCTCAGTAGAGGCCGTCGCCCCGGGCGTAGCGCGCGGCCCGCTCGCGGTCGTGGGTCTCCACGTCGAACGATGGGTCGGTCAGCGATCGGAGGATCTCGCCCGAGGAGGGCAGCTCTGAACGGTCGATGTGGTGCTCGGGGTTCCACAGGTCAGAGCGGATCAGGGCCTTGGAGCACTGCGTATAGGCCTCGTGGACGGTGATCAGCAGTCCCAGCTTGGGCGCCCTGCCGCCGACCTCGCTGGGTGCGAGCAGCTCCGGGTCGTCGATGATCTCGGCCTCCCCGTTAACCCGGAATGTGTCACCCACCCCCGGGATCACAAACAGCAGGCCGATCCGCCGGTCGTGGAGCAGATTGGTCAGGGTGTCCGCCAGGCGGTTGCCCGGCCGCTCCGGCATCAGCAGCGTGTTCTGGTCCAGCACTCTGACGAAGCCGGGCGGATCTCCTCGCGGGAGACGTCCAGGCCGCCGTCCGGCCGGGACGTGGCCACGCACACGAACGGCGAGCGCTCTATGAACTGCCTCGTAAGCTCGTTGACGTGGTCGCTGAGCTTGGCCCGGACCACGTCGGTCGGTTGACCGATCACGTCCCTGAGCCGAAGCCTCATCCCTAACCGTCGCCATGGAGCCAGGATACGGCCAGTGTTGCGAGTCAGAGGTTCGGCGGACCGAGAGGGGTCACGGCCGCCTGATCCTCTAGCGTCCAGGGCATGTCGGCAGCGACGATCATCGACGGTCGCGCCGTGGCCGGGGGCGTCCGCGAGCGGGTGGCTCAGGACGTGGCTGCCCTGACCGAGTCCGGACAGTCCGCGCCAGGTCTGGCCACGATCCTGGTCGGCGACGACCCCGCCTCGGCCATCTACGTGGCCAACAAGCGCAAGGCCGTGGCCGAGGTCGGCATCGCCGACTTCCACCGGCACCTCCCGGCGGAGGCCAGCCGCGAGGAGGTGGTCGCCGCGATCCAGGAGGCCAATCGGGACCCCGAAGTGAACGGCATCCTGCTCCAGCTTCCGGTGCCGGAGGGATTGGACGGAGCCGAGCTGACGGAGCTGATCGATCCGGACAAGGACGTGGACGGCCTGACCCCAGTGAGCGTCGGCCGTCTGGTCAAGAACGCCCCCGGCCTACGCCCCTGCACCCCGGTGGGAGTGATCGAGTTGCTGGACACCTACGAGGTCGAGCTCGAGGGGGCCGAGGCGGTCGTCGTGGGACGCTCTGACCTGGTGGGCAAGCCGGTCTCGCTGCTGCTCCTCCATCGCAACGCCACGGTGACGATGTGCCATTCCCGGACGCGTGACCTGGCCACGGTGTGTTCTCGGGCGGATGTCCTGATCGCCGCCGTGGGCGTGGCTGAGCTGATCGGCGCCGAGCACGTGAAGCCCGGGGCGGCCGTCATCGACGTGGGTGTGAACCGCACGGAGGAGGGGCTGCGCGGCGATGTCGACTTCGAGGCCGCGGCGTCGCGCGCCGGCCTCATCACCCCCGTCCCCGGGGGGGTCGGTCCGATGACGATTGCGATGCTCCTGCGCAACACCCTGGCGGCGGCCCGGGCGCAGCGGCCCGCGTGACGCAGAGCTGACGACAGACGCGATGGGCCCGCCGGGGCGCGGTAAGGTCTCCTCAGCTTCTTGGGAAGGAGACGAGGTTGTGAGTTCGTTCAGACAAGGATCGGGGAGCGTTCGTCCTGCTGGCCGGCGGGATACTCCTGATCGTCTCTCTGTTTCTCCACTGGGAGAGCTGCTCCAGTTGCGGCTATACCGCCTGGCACCTATTCAGCAGCCTGAAGATCATCATGCTGGTCATCGGCATTGCTGCGATCGGATTCGGGCTCTTGGAGGCCACCGGCGCGGCCACTACGCTGCCCGACCCCGTCCCGCTGATCGTGGCATCACTGGGACTGGCGGTATTCGGATTCGCCGCCGGCTGGGAGCTTCAAATCGGAGGTGCTGGCGGCGTCTGGATGGCGATTGTGGGATCGATCGCCATAGGCGTCGGCGGATGGGGGGTCCGGCGCCACGACCTCGTGGTCCGGGAGTCCAGGGCCCCGGGCTCGGTCCCACCGGGCCAGCTCTGAGGATCCGGCCAGTCGGAGCCCACGGAGGAGCGGGCCTTCGGGTGGCGAATAAGCTTTCGGATCAAGCCGCGGTCCCCGTGGCTGACCAATCGGGACCGAAGGAGGAGGACTTATGGACGCATCAAGGATGAGCCAGGGCCAGATCGTTGCCGGCGCCGGGGGCGTGCTCCTGATCATCGGGCTGTTTTTGGATTGGGTGTCAGGCTTCGGCAATGCCTTCGATGCCTTCTCAGGGATGGACATCATCATGCTGATCGTGGCCGTCGTCGCGATCGCGTGGGCAGTCACAGCCGGCCTGGGTATCGCGACCCCACCGGCTCTCTCGGGCATGCTCGTTGGGCTGCTCGGCATGATCGCGCTGGGCTGGGCTCTTGGTTGGGACCTCGAGGAGGGAAGCGCCGGCCTCGGCGCATGGCTCTCCCTCGTGGCCTCGATTGCGATCGCCTGGGGCGGACTCGGGGGCGGCCGTCAGCTCGTGCCCGCGACCTCCCGCCAGACAGCGGCGCCGCCGCCCCCGCCGGCCGCTCCCGCCGCCTGACGGGCGCATGTACCCAGCCTCCGGAGGGCGCAGCCTTGGCCCTCCGGAGGGATTTCGCGTAGCTTCTGGTCATGTCCGGACTACGGCCCTACCGAATTCGCTGGCCGGAGCGGGTCGTGGGCGTGAGCGCCGCGGTCCTGCTGGCGGCCATGCTTCTCGTCAGCTGGTTCACGTTCCCGCCGCGGGCGTCGGGCGGCCTGGGGCCGAAGTACTTTGTACCCGGCAACTCTGAGGACGGCTGGCACGGCCTGGCCCATGCTCACTGGCTGCTGCTGGTCACGATTTTGGCGGCGGTCGGACTGGTCCTGTTCCAGGCCGCCCGGCCGGCACCGCCGATCCCGGTGACGTTCAGTCTGCTGGTGATGGTGCTCGGCGCCCTCAGCACGGTCTGGCTCTTCGTCCGGGTCGTGGTGGACCCCCCGGCGGGCAGGAATTTCGGGGGCTGGCTGGCGCTGGTCAGCGCGGCCGTACTGACCTGGGCGGGCTACGAGTCGGTGCGCACGGAGGGCATCGCGCCGCAGGACACCCCACGGGACATCCCCACGATCGAGCCTCGACGAGTTCGCCGCCCAGAAGTCGGAGCCTTCCTAGACTGGCCGGCATGCTCGATCGCGCACAGGTCCTCCACGTCGCTCGCCTGGCTCGGCTCGAGCTGAGCGAGGACGAGGTTGAGCGGATGGCCGGCGAGCTGTCCAAGGTCCTGGATCACATCGAGAAGATTCGTGAGCTTGACCTGGAGGGGGTGGCCCCGACCTCCCACGTGGTGGACGTGACGGACGCCCTGCGGCCCGACGAGCCCAGACCGTGCCTGCCCCCGGAGGTCGGCGCTCGCTGCTGCTCCCGAGCCGCTGGAGGGGGGTTTCGGCGTCCCGACGCCGGGGCCCTCAGAGGCGTGAGCAGCGAGCTCATCGAGCTCACCGCGGCCCAGGCAGCGCAGCGCGTCCGCGCTGGCGAGCTCCAGGCGGCGGAGCTGTTTGAGGCCTACCGGGCCCGGGCCGCGGCTGACACCCTGAACGCGTTCACGTGGGTGGCCGACGGCCCACCCGCCGACGGCCCCGCGCCTCAGGCCCCGCTGGGCGGGGTCCCGGTCGCCGTCAAGGACCTGTTCTGCACTGAGGGAGTGCCGAGCCAGGCGGGCTCGCGGATCCTGGAGGGCTACCGACCGCCCTACAGCGCCACCGTGGTCGAGAAGCTGCGGGCCGCCGGAGCGCCGCTCCTGGGCAAGACCAATCAGGACGAGTTCGCGATGGGGTCCTCCAATGAGAACTCCGGCTTCGGCCCCGTGCTCAACCCCTGGGACCCGGGCCGTGTCCCCGGGGGCTCGTCCGGGGGCAGCGCGGCCGCGGTGGCCGCGGGGCTCGCGCCCTGGGCGATCGGCACGGACACCGGCGGCTCGATCCGCCAGCCGGCGGCACTGTGCGGGGTGGTCGGCCTGAAGCCCACGTACGGCGCGTGCTCGCGCTACGGGATGATCGCCTTCGCCTCCTCGCTTGACCAGGCCGGCCCGGTGGCCCGGAACGTGACCGACGCGGCTCTGCTGCTGTCTCAGATGGTCGGACGCGACCCGCTCGACTCCACGTCGGTCGAGTTCCCGGGGAACGTCACCCTGCCCACCGCCGAGGACCTGACGGGCGTCCGTCTGGGCGTGCCCGAGGAGCTGACCGGCTCCGAAAGCGGCGTCGAACCGGGGGTTCGGGAGGCCTTCGACGCCACCCTGGCCCTGGCGGAGAGGCTCGGGGCCTCGGTGGAGACGTGCCGCCTGCCCCACGCGCCTCACGCCCTGTCGGCCTACTACCTGATCGCCCCGGCCGAGGCCTCGGCCAACCTGGCTCGGTTCGACGGCGTCCGGTACGGGCTCCGGGTGGACGGCGACCAGGACCTCCTGACGATGTACAGCCGGACGCGCGCGGTTGGGTTCGGTGACGAGGTCAAGCGGCGGATCATGCTCGGCACATACGCGCTGTCCAGCGGGTACTACGACGCCTACTACGGTGCGGCTCAGAAGGTGCGGACGCGGATCGCCGAGGACTTCAGGACCGTCTTCTCGTCGTTTGACTTCCTCGTTACGCCCACGAGTCCCTGGACGGCGTTTCCGCTCGGTGCCAAGACCGACGACCCGCTGGCCATGTATCTGAACGATTTCTGCACGGTCCCGATGCCGCTGGCCGGGATCCCCGCCGTCTCGATCCCGTGCGCCCTCAGCGACGGGCTGCCCGTGGGCTTTCAGGTCGCCGGTCCGGCGTTCTCCGAGAACCGGATGCTGGACGTGGCCCACGCGCTCGAGCAGGCGATTGGCTTCGACGGCTCGCCAGCCTGGTCGCGGGATGGTTCGGCGTGAGCGGGCCAGCGGCGGAGTACGAGCCCGTAATCGGGCTGGAGATCCACGTCCAGCTGAAGACGGCGACGAAGATGTTCTGCGCCTGCGAGACCTCGTTCGGCGACCCGCCCAACACCCACACCTGCCCGGTGTGCCTGGGCCTGCCGGGGGCCCTACCCGTCGTCAACGCCCGGGCCGTCCAGTTCGGCGTGATGATCGGCCTGGCCTTCGGGAGCGAGATCGCCCCGCGCTCGCTCTTTCACCGCAAGAACTACTTCTATCCCGACAACCCGAAGGGCTACCAGATCTCACAGTACGACGTGCCCCTGTGCCGCGGGGGCGTCCTCGGCGACGTGCGCATCCATCGGATCCATCTGGAGGAGGACGCGGCCAAGCTCAACCACGTCAGCCAGAGCGGCCGGATTCACGGCGCCGACCGCAGCTGGGTCGATTTCAATCGCGGCGGCACGCCCTTGGTTGAGATCGTCAGCGAGCCGGACATCACCTCGGCGGAGCAGGCCCGGGAGTGGCTGGTCGTCCTGCGGGAGACGCTCCGCCAGCTCGGGGTGTCAGACGTGAACATGGCCGAGGGCTCGCTGCGCTGCGACGCCAACGTCTCGATCCGTCCCACCGGCTCCACCGAGCTGGGGACCAAGACCGAGCTCAAGAACATGAACTCGTTCGCGTTCCTGGAACGGGGGGTCCGGGCGGAGATCGACCGGCAGACCCAGCTGCTCCGGGCCGGGGAGGCGGTCGTCCAGGAGACGCTGCACTTCGATCCAGCGACCGAGACACTGACGCCGCTGCGCTCCAAGGAGGAGGCCCACGACTACCGCTACTTCCCCGAACCCGATCTGGTCCCGCTGCCCGTCAGCCAGGAGATGGTGGACGCCGCCCGTGAGGCGCTCCCCACCGAGCTCCCGGCCGAGCGGGCGCTTCGGTTTGAAAGCGAACTCGGGCTGGCGGCCGCCCGGGCCCGGGAGCTGGCCTTCCGGGCCGACCTGGCTGAATTCTTTGAGCGGACGCTGTCGGCCGGCAACGGCCTCGTGACGCCGGCGGAGGTGGCCAACTGGCTTCAGCTGCTGGTGGCCCGGATCGGGTCAGAGGCCGATCCGGCCGGGACCAGCGTGACTCCCGAGAGCCTGGCCGAGCTCGTGGCTCTGGTCAGCGCCAGGAAGGTGAGCCGGGACGCGGCCCGGGAGGTTCTCGACGTGCTGGTCCAGGAAGGAGGACGGCCCGATCAGATCGTCCAGGAGCGGGGCCTCGGGGCGATCAGCGACGGCCTGGAGGAGGCGGTGGACGCCGCGATCGCCGCCGACCCGGAGGCGGCCGCGCAGGTGCGCGACGGGAACATGAAGGCCCTGGGCCCGCTCGTGGGCGCGGTCATGAAGGCGACGCAGGGCCGGGCCGATGGGGGAGAGGTCAGGCGGCTGATCATGGAGCGCCTGTCGGCGTAGGATTAACCCTCACAACCGTAAGGAGGCCCGACATGTCCAGACTGGTTCGGATGGACCACACAGGTCACACCACGATCGCCGAATGGACGGCGGGTGAGGAGCAGAGCACGAGCGCCGCCGTCAGGGCCTTCCAGGAGCAGCTCGAGCAGGGCTGCTTTGCGGTCGTGTCGGAGGGCCCGGGACGGGCCCGTCAGGTCCGCGAGCTTCCGCTCGAGGAGCCGCTGGTGATCCTGCGCCGGCCGATCGCCGGCGGGTAGGCGCCGTGAGCGCGGAGGCCTCGGCAGCGACCCCGGCGGGGTTGCCGGAGCTGGCCGCCGTCCACTGGCGCAGGCGGGTTGACGCGGCCGCTCTGACGCGAAACGGCCGCCGCTGGACGCTGTGCACGGCCGCCCACACGGTGCCGCTGATCGCCACCTCCGGGGTTCTGGCGGCGCTGAACCCGGTGACGATCCCGGTGGGAGTGATCCTTCTCGGACACGCCTGGGCGATTCCGGAGCTCTACGCCGCTCGCGGGGCCAAGGTGATCCGCCGCCGAGCTCCCGCAGATCCGGAGGCGGAGGGGGTGGCTCTGGGGCTGCTGGGAGATCTGCTCGACCATCAGGCGAGGGATTTTCTGAGCCGGAGCGGGATGGTGCTGGAGAAGGCCGACCTGGGAGTGTGGCTGCTGGCTCCGGCGGGAGCCTTGCTCGTCCCGCCGGGCGGCCAGCGGGTCCACTGCTACTGCGTCGGGGTGAGCGACCGGGAGCTCCCTCCCAGCGACAGGACAGCCCACCTGCTGCTGGCCCTCCGAGAGGACGAGGCCGGCCTGGCCACGGTGGCCAACCTGGCCTTCGCCGGCGCGCCCTGGAGGCTCCGGCGGCGGCTCAGAGGGCCGGCCCGGGCCGGTTTGGACGAGGCCGTGGCCCTCGCGCGCCGGCTGACGCCCCACAGTTAATCGGGCCCTTAGGGACTGCCCGCTACTCTCGCCGGGCGGAAGGCGAATGAACGGGACCAACATGACTATCGGCTGGCGGTTGCTCGTGGGCGTGGCCCTGGGCATGACTGCGATCGTGGCGATGTCGGCCAGCCCGTCGCTGGCCAGACGCAGGCACAGGACGGTCGCGATCCAGAGCGTTCTGCACGCCAGGCGAATCGGCCGGGCGGGCTTCGGGATGGACCCAGCCGGTGTGATCTACACGCTCGATCGCCTCCTCCGGCACCGGCCGACCGAGCGCCTCCACGTCGTCCACGCCTGCGGAGTTGATCACGCGATTGGCTGGCCCGGGTTGATCGTGTTCCTCCAAGGCAACCGGTTCGTCGGCTACAGCTACCGGCCGGCCTACGGGGCGCGCCACGTCCCGATACTGGCCACCGCCCGGGGTCTGCGAGTGGGGGACACCCTGACCACCGGCAAGAGCCTGTACGGGCGCGACTTCCACGCCAGCCGACGTGACGGAGGGAGTTGGTGGGCCAACACTCCGGAGGGGCGGGTCGAGGGCCTGGCCTCCGGCTGGCCCGGAGGCCCGCTGGGGTCGGTGGCCACGATCGCCGCCGGCGACGTGGGCTGCCCTGGCGTCACCCCCTGACCTCCGCGCGGCGCACGTGCGCTGAGGATGTTTGTACCTACGGCCAATGTGTCGGTAAGGCCCGGCGAGCATCATCTTCGCCATGACCCACGCAGCCTCATCCAGCAAGGTCGTGCTCCTGGAGGACCGTCGCGGCGGCACCGCAGGACCTGGCGTAGCGTCCGTGCGGCGCTACCGTCTGGCCCGGCTCCGGTTCGACGGCCTCCCGGCGCCCGATCCGAAGCCGTTTGAGTATCTGAAGCGCACGCACGACTGAGCGTCTCGAAATTGTCGGGGACCGCTTGGCCGCGCGCTACGCTGTCGATATGAACAACGAACTGGAGGTCCAGCACTCGCGCAGCCCGGTCGTCCGCAGGGCGGTCGCGGGAGTGGTCCTGGTGGTGGCGGTCGCACTGGCCATCAAGTTGGTCGTGGGCTTCCTGGCCGCGATCTTCTGGACCGTCGTGGGCGTGTCCCTGGTTGTCGCGATCCTCTGGGCCCTGAAGACCATCTTCTGGTAGCGAGCAGGCATGGCCGCTTTCGGCTATGTGGTGATTTGCCTGGCCTTTGGCGTGGCCGGAGGGATCGTGGGGCGCATGAAGGGAAGCTCGTTCGTGCTGTGGTTCCTGATCTCAGCGCTGATCCCGGTGCTGGGCCTGCTCACGGCGGTGTTCTATCGCTGGGAGGACAGGGAGCTCCGCCGTCAGTGCCCTCGCTGCGGCCGGGTCGTCAAGCTGTACGACGCCAAGTGCATGCGCTGCGGCCACGAGCTCGAGTTTCCCGAGGTGGCGCTCCCGTCTGAGGCGGCGGTTCGGAACCAGGCGGCGTAGGAGCGAACCGCCGGGCCGGGGTTCGCCCCGCCCACCGCCGGAAATCGACCAGGAAATCCCCAATCCCGTTGTTAGACTGGGAATTCCTTTGGCGCGCGGGGTCACGGTTCAGTGCGCCGCAAGACCCTCCGACAGTCCGACCAGGAGAAAGTTCATGCGAGCAGTCGACGCCCTGATGGAGTGCCTCAAGGCCGAGGGCGTCGACGTCGTATTCGGGCTGCCCGGCGGGGCCAACCTCCCCACCTACGACGCCTTCTATGACGCGGGCATCAGGCACATCCTGGTCCGGCACGAGGCGGGCGGCGGCCACGCCGCCGAGGGCTACGCCAAGGCCACCGGCAAGGTCGGTGTCTCCCTGGGCACGAGCGGCCCCGGAGCCACGAACCTGGTCACGCCGATCTGCGACGCCATGATGGACTCCGTCCCCGTGGTGTTCATCACCGGCCAGGTCCGAACCGACCTGCTGGGCACCGACGGCTTCCAGGAGGCCGACACGATCGGGATCACGATGCCGATCGTCAAGCACAGCTTCATGATCCAGAACCCCGTCGAGCTGCCGCGCTCGATCCATGAGGCATTTCATCTTGCGCGGACCGGCCGCCCTGGCCCGGTCGTGGTCGACATCCCCCAGGACCTGTCGCGGGCCGACATCCCGTATGAGCCGGTGACCGACGTCCATCTGCCCGGATATCAGCCGACGACCGAGGGCAACAGGAAGCAGATTCGCCTGGCCGCCAAGGCGCTGGCCAACGCCCGGCGCCCGGTCATCTACGCCGGCGGCGGTGTGGTCAGCGCGAACGCCAGTGCCGAGCTGGTCGAGCTCTGCCTGTCCGACCGCTTCCCGGTCACGTGCACGGTCATGGGGCTGGGTGCGTTCCCGGCGCCGCACGCCCAGTGGCTGGGCATGCTGGGCATGCACGGCACACGAGCGGCCAACTACGCCATGGACGAGGCCGATCTGATCGTGGCGATCGGGGCCCGGTTCGACGACCGCATCACGGGCAAGCTGGACGAGTTCGCCCCTCATGCCAAGTTCATCCACATCGACATTGATCCGGCCGAGATCTCAAAGAACGTCCCGGCGCATATCCCGATCGTCGGGGATGCCAAGAACATCGTGCCCAGGCTGACCGCCGAGTACCGCTCGCTGTCCGGCGAGCCAGGCCGCCTGGACGGGTGGTGGGATCGGATCGAGGCCTGGCGCGAGCGACACCCGCTCCGCTACGACGACTCGACGGACTCAGAGATCAAGCCCCAGTACATGATCCAGGCGCTGTACGAGGCCACCGGCGGCGACGCCATCGTGACCAGTGATGTGGGCCAGCACCAGATGTGGACGGCTCAGTACTACGACTTCCCGGCGCCCCGGCGGTGGATCAACTCGGGCGGCCTCGGGACGATGGGCTTTGGCCTGCCGGCGGCGATGGGAGCCAAGGTGGGATGCCCGGACCAGACAGTGGTCTGCATCGCCGGTGACGGCTCGATCCAGATGAACAGCCAGGAGCTGGCCACGTGCGCTCAGGAGGGTATTGCCGTCAAGGTGTTCATCATGAACAACGGCTACCTGGGCATGGTCCGCCAGTGGCAGGAGCTCTTCTGGGACAAGCGCTACAGCAACGTCGACATGGGTCAATGGCCAGATTTCGTCAAGCTGGCCGAGGCCTACGGCGCCACGGGCATCAGGCTCGATGACAAGCGGACGCTGGTCAGCGACATGCGGGCCGCGGTTGAGACCGACGGGCCCGTGCTCGTCGACGTTCGCGTCACCCGGGAGGAGAACACCTACCCGATGATCCCCGCCGGGCAGCCGGCGCGGAACATGGTGGGGTGATGTCCGGTGGCACGCCGCGAATCGATCAGGACGAGGCGGGCGAGCTGATGGGCGAGCCGGCAACCAATGAGCTGCTGTCGCTGGACGATCTTGAGGCTGCGGGCGGAGTTCGGACCGGCCGCAAGCACGTCCTGTCGATCCTGGTTGAGAACAAGCCCGGTGTCCTGACCCGGATCGCGGGGCTCTTTGCCCGCCGGGGCTTCAACATCAACACGCTGGCCGTGGGCCCCACCGAGGACGAGAGCGTGTCCCGGATCACCCTCACCCTGGACGGTGCGCTTCACCCCATAGACCAGGTGACCAAGCAGTTGCACAAGCTGATCAACGTGCTGAAGATCCGCGACCTGGAGCCCGCGGACACACTGTCGCGCGAGCTGGCTCTGTTCAAGGTCGCCGCCGACGGCGCCGCCCGGACCGAGGTCATGCAGATCTGCGAGATCTTCCGAGCCAAGATCGTCGATGTCACCCGCCGCTCGGTCGTGATGGAGGTCACCGGCACGTTCGAGAAGATCGACGCGTTTGAGCGGCTTGTCCGCCCGTTCGGGCTGATCGAGATGGCCCGCACGGGCGAGATCGCGATCGCCCGCGGCCGGAGCGAGACCTGAGGCCGGTCGCCGGCCAGCACGACCGTTCGAGGCCCGCCGGAGCCGGGGCGCCGGCTGAGCGGGCGTCCCTGGCCCGGCTGGAGCTCCTACCTCGCCTGGAGGATCACGTCAAGACGGCCCTGGGCCGCGCGCGCCGAACCGGGGCAATGGTGCTGGCGAGCACGACCAACGTGCTTGACGGTGAGGTCGATCCCGTGGCCATGGTGGCCGCCTCACGCCGAGCTGGGGAGGATTGGTTCTGCTTTGAGCAGTGCGACCGGGACGGCTACGCCGTGGCTGGATTGGGCCGCGTCCACGCCCTCGCAGCCTCGGGAGACGAGCGGCTGGCCGACGTCTCCAGGCGGTGGCGGCGGGTGTGCGCCGGAGCGGTCGCCGATCCTGTCAGCGACCCGGCCGGGAGCGGCCTGACGGCGGTCGGAGGGTTCGGCTTCGACGGCCAGGGGGGCCACTCGCCGGCCTGGGAAGGGTTTGACCCGGCGTCGCTGATCGTGCCGGCGGTCTCGTTGGCCCGGCGTCGCGGGCGGACCGCGCTCACGGTCAACGTCAGTGTCTGCCCCGACGACACCGCGGAGGCCGTCGTGGAGCTGGCCCTGAGCCGATTGTCAGAACTACGGGACGCGGAACTGCCGATGCTCGACCCGTCGCCGACCGGGCACTATCGCGTTCACAGCCCGATGCCGCCCTCGCATTACGAGCACGCGGTTGGCGCTGCGGTGACCAGAATCCAGCAAGGCGCATTGGAGAAGGTCGTGCTGGCTCGGGAGCTCGAGGCCCACGCCCCCCGGGCGCACGACCCCGCGGCGATTTTGGGCGTACTGCGCCAGGAGTTCCCGTCCTGCTACGTGTTCGCCGTCGGCCGGGGTGAGACCACGTTCCTGGCCGCCAGCCCGGAGCTGCTTGTCCGGCGAGACGGCCAGCGGGCCAGCACGGTGGCCCTGGCGGGCTCGATCGGGCGAAGCGCCGACCCAGCCGTGGACGATCACCTGGGCGAGCGGCTGCTGCGCAGCGACAAGGATCGAGAGGAGAACGCGATCGTGGCCCGGGCCATCACCCGGGTTCTGCGCCCCCATTCGGTCTGGGTGGCCGCGGCCCCGGAGCCGGCCCTGATCAAGGTGGCGAACATCCAGCACCTGGCCACGCCGATCCGGGCCCAGCTCGCCTCGCCGCGGGACGCGCTGGAGCTGGCCGGATTGCTTCACCCGACGCCGGCCGTGGGAGGCCACCCGCGCGACCGGGCCGTCGAGCTGATCCCGGCGCTCGAGGGGTTTGACCGGGGCTGGTACGCGGGCGGGGTCGGGTGGACGGACAGCACCGGCGACGGGGAGTTCTGTGTCGCGCTGCGCTGCGCGCTGCTTCGCGGCACCGTGGCCCGCCTGTACGCCGGTTGCGGGATCGTCCGCGACTCGGATCCCGCCAGCGAGCTGGCCGAGACCGAGATCAAGTTCGGGGCGCTCCTGCCGCTGCTGGCCGGCTGAGGGTCGGCACCGCCAAGGCCAGGGTCAGCGCGCGCAGACCGCAGGCGGCGCCCTCCGGCCGCGGCACGCCCTGGCCACATAGTCGGTTCCCGCGAACCGGAAGCGCGTGGCCCCGTCGATCCGAAGCGCGGACAGATAGAAGAGCGTGTGTTCCCACACGTGCGGCTGGTCCTCGACCGGCGCGGGCCGTCCGCGGAAGCGCTCCCACGCCTCACCGAACAGCCCCGTCGGCGTCGTCAGGGCCGACGCCATGTAAGCGAGCGTCGAGTGGAGCTCGGCGGACTGCGGCCGGGTCGGTCTGCTCCAGGCATGGGCCAGGCCCAGCAGCGCCTTGCCCTCGTACTCGCCCTCCGAGCCACGGAACGAAGCCTCCATCTCCGACGCGACCGCCGTGGCCTCGCCCCGCATTGAGGCAGTGGCATAGGGGCGGAACCGCACCGGCCACAGCAGCCAGCCGCCATCGCCATAGTTGAGGTTGTAGGCGTTGCCGGTGTTCTCGCCCTCCTGGTAGGAATGGGTCGCGGGGTCGTAAAGCGCCGCGATTGCCGCGTCCAGCGACTCCAGGCGCGAACGCCAGCGGGCGACCTCCACGCCGGTGTCGCCGAGCGATGCGGCCGCGGCGAGCGCCGATCAGCAGCCCCAGATCAACCGTCTCGGCGCCGTGGAGTGTCTGGCTCGGTGTGATGTTGTCGTCCTCATTGGCCTCGCACTGGAGCCCGTTCGCCGGGTCCTGGCAGACAACGAGGTAATCGGCTGCGCGGGTGATCGCCGGGTAGACCTGTCGCAGATACGCAGCGCGCTGGCCCTTGGGCAGATAGGCCGCGTGGCTCTCAAGCGCCCAGATTCCGAGCCCAGTCTCGTCGATCTCATACGGGATCGGACCGCCGTCGACCCCGTCGCCGTATGACTCCATCGCCCAGTTTCCGGATGGTCGCAGCGGGCTCGGATTGGTCGGGGAGGTCTGGACCCGGGCGTAGAACAGGTTGTGGCGGGTGACGATCGCCGTGTAGCCGTTGCGATCGAGCAGCTGGTTGATGAACGAGCCGTCCCGAACCCAATCCTCCCCGTAGGGCCCCTGAGTGTCTGAGGACGCGACGATCGCGCCGCTGGCGGGGTCGATCGCGAGCCGGACCGTGATCAGCGTCCGCTTGGCCACATATGTGACCCGTGGATCGCTCGAGCGCGGAAGCAGGGTCGGGGCGAGCCAGCTGCGCCAGTAGCGCTCAACCGCGCCGAGCTGCGCCCGGAAGCTCTGGCGCCGCGCTGCCGTGAGTGAGTCGAGCGCCTCGGCCCGGGTGGCGCCGGCCGTGATCTCGACCCGGGCCGCGGCCTGCCCGCGGCGGTTGAACCTCAGCGCCAAGGCCAGCGCGCCCGTGGTCTGACCAACCGCCGACGTCGATCCTCCAAGGGTGTACGGGGACCGTGCAACCTGGCGGTACGGGTCCTCTGGCTGCCCCGACAAGCTCGCGGGGTCGTATCCGTCGCCTCCCACCTGGTGCTGGGAGTCGGGCCGGTCGAAGGCGATCGCAACGGCAACCGACGTCGCCCGACCCGACGCCAGGTCGGTGCCCTGCCACGAGTTGACGATCGCGTGCGTGCTCGGCTCATACGTGGCCGCCTGGTCGGAGAACTGCGACGAGCACCAGTCCGCGACCGGGAGGTACGTGAGCCGCGCCGCCGTCGGGTTGAAGTTCTCGTAATAGACCAGGCGCGCGCTCCTGACCGGGGACCGGCGCGAGCGCGCGATCCAGAACTGGCGCACGAACGTGGACGTGCCCGGGACCACGAGGTCGGCATCGACGAGCGTGAGTCCGAGCCTCGCCGGCGAGCGATAGATCGTCACCGGGACCGGCGTGTCGGGTGAGTCGTAGGTCTGCCTGGTGCGCCACTGCCGCAACCAACTGAACCCGCGAGCGCCCTTGGTCGTGTACGCCAGGCCGGCGAACGACCCCTCGTTGGGGAACTGGACCCGCACCCGCCCGCGCGCGTCGCGCGAGATCGCCAGGTACTTGAGCTGGTTGTAGTAGCTCGGGTTCGGCCACTTGAACACGGTCAGCGTCCCGGCGGCGTTCTCATTGACCGTGAGGTGGCCGTCCCCCGCCTGGGCGTTGACGTCGGTCGGGCCGTAGGCCTCGTAGTCGGCGTTCGGAGCGGCCGGGTTGTCGCAATAGGGCTCACCGAACGCGTAGGGACCGAGCAGTGGCGGTGGCGCCGAGGCGGGCGCAGCAGCGGCAGCCGCGGGTGCGGATGCGAGTGCAACCGCCCAGCATGCGGCCAGCGCGGCTCCAGCAGTTCTAGTCGAGCTCCAGCAGCACATTGTCCGAGTCCCTGCGCCAACGGACGCCGGCGGATCGTAGACCTCAGGGCCGGCCCGGGCGCTGGTTTCCCGGGCCCCCGGGCGTCGTCGCCTGGCTGCGCTACGCCCGTGCCGGGACCACCGGCGGGGGGAGGAGGGGCGCCACCGCAGGCGGTGTCGCGCGGGTATGACGGTGAGTGACGATTCGGTCGGAGATCGCCCACACGGCGAAGATAAGCGAGCCGATGATGCCGGTGAGCGTCACCAGCACGCCGGCGGCGGCCGTGGCGGCGACACCATGGGCGCCGAGAATCAGGACGGTGGCGGCCGGACCGGTGCTCGGGCCGATCGGCAGCTGTCCGACAGTGAACATGACGATCAGCAGGGCCATCGAGTCGAAGATGGAGACGTCCACGCCGACCGCGCGGAGCATCAGCCAGTTCCGCAGCACCTGGGCGCACACAGCCAGCAGCGCGAAGGTGATCAGACGGCCGCGGCTCTTCATGCGAAGGACGGCGAGCCCCGCTCCGAGCCCGGTCCGATGGCGGTCCGAGACACGGCGCAGCACGGCGACGAGGCCGGCCATCACCGCGATGATGAGCGCCGGCACCCACAGCGGGACGCCGAGCGGCGCCACGAGCGTGAACGAGAAGATCGCCACCAGGGCCAGCTCGACGGTGATGATTGGCACCTCTGCGGCCACTAGGGCTGGTGCCCGCGGCGTGGTCTGCGGGGCGGCCCGGCGCAGCGACGCGATCCGCACCGCCATCCCGACCGATCCATTGACGATGCTCGCGAGGCACCCGAACGCGGCCGAGCGGAACAGCACGCGGCGGTTGACCGTGCCGCCGGCGGCCCGTACGCAGATCGCCCACGCCTCGGTGCGGGTCAGCAACGCGCCGATCTGCAGCAGCACCGAAAGCGCGACGAGGGCGATCGGGGCCGTCCCCAGGGCCGCACTGAACTGCGCGCCCCTCCCGGCAAGCACGTAGGCCAGGATGGCGGCAACCACAAGAGCTCCGCTGACGCTGATCGCGATTCGGCGGCGCATCGAGGCGACGCGGAAATCAGGCTCTTGAACGTCATCCGGCATAGCGTCCGGCGGGTGCGGCTTGAGGTTCACGGAGCGGTCTTTGCGGTAGCGGTTCTCAGATTCCGGCGATGGAGCGCATTGCCTCAGGCCGTCGCTCTCTTACATCGGCCGTACGAGCGCTGCTCTCAACTAAAGCATGCTTGTGCGGGGCAAGGACGCAGTCGCCACGAGCCGGCGATCCGCGTTAGTGCCGAAGCACTCGTGACGAGGCACCGCGCCGAGGGCACTTCTGTCGCCGATGGAGTCGTCCGGTCTGGGTGCCGAGATGGCAAAAGTGGTCGTCGCGAGATGCGCGCTTTCCGCAAGTGCAGCCACAAGATCCGCGCCGACCGAGTCCCCCTTCGCTACGGTGCGATCACGATCTCGGCGCAATCGCAGGTCGAGACAGCGTTGCTGCCGGGACACACGCAGTCACGAAGCCGTGCCGCCATCCGAAGGCTCGTGGACGCGAAAGCGTCTCAGTCGGCAAGTCGCGCCGCACCTGCTCGTCGCCACGAGCGCGAGGGCCGTCCCGACCGGGCTGACTCGACCTGGTCCGAGGCCCGGATGCCGCGCGCAAAGCGGGGTTATCCACGAGCGCCGGCGGGGTGCGGTGCGTTGTGCAGAGCGGGGCTTTCCTACGGCGCTGTGGGACCCTGATTTAGGATCTCGCTTCCGATGGAGATCCCGCCCGAGGTGCGCTATGTAGTCCGGGAAGGGAAGAGCATCGCCTACCAGCGATTTGGATCGGGCCGCCGCCGGATGGTCATGATTTTCACGGGCCTCGGGAATCTGGACTTGTGGTGGACGGATGCCGCGTTCACCGACGCGTTGGTGCGCACCGCCGACCGCGCCGAGTGCTTGATGTACGACGAGCTCGGGATGGGTGTGTCGGATCCGATCGATCACGTCCCGACGCTTGAGGAGCGAGCGGCCGACCTGGGGGCGGTGATGGATGCGGCGGGGTTTGACAGCGCGACGGTCTATGCCTCATACGAAGCCTGCTTGTACGTCGCGGTGTTTGCGGCGCAGCACCCTGAGCGGGTGGACGCGCTGGTGCTTGTGGTGCCGTTCGCGCAGGGCTGGCGCTCGGCGCCGGTGGAGGAGCTGGTTGGCTGGAGGGATGCCGAGCAAGTCGAGGCATACGACCGGGGGGTGCAGAGCTTGAACGAGCACTGGGGGCAGGGGGAGATGCTCGGCATGATGATGCCGTCGCTCGAGACGCCCCGAAACGTTCGTATCTGCGGAATGCTGGAGCGAGCGCGGGCGAGTCCGGCGATGATTACGGTGGAAACTGAGATCGCGCGCACGGCCGATGTGCGAGACGTCCTGCCCGCCGTGCAGGCGCCAGCGCTCGTGCTGCGGATCCCCGGGAATCGGCTCCCGGAGGCCACTACCCGCTACGTCGCGGACCTGTTGCCCCACGGGAGCTATCGCGAGCTCGCGGAGGCGGACGAAATGGGGCAACTGTTTGCCAGCATCCAGCGAGAGGCGGAGGAGTTCATGTTCGGCGCGGTGCGCGAGCTGCAGCGAGATCGCGCATTGATGACCGTTTTGTTCACCGACATCGTGAACTCGACCGAGCGGGCTGCCCTGCTCGGCGATGCGCGCTGGCGCGAGCTGCTGGTCGCGCACGAGCAGATGCTCCGTCGGGAGGTCGAGGCCGCCGGCGGCCGGGTGGTGAAGCTGATCGGCGACGGCTCGTTGTCCACGTTCGCAGGGCCGGCGCGAGCGATCCGCTGTGCCGAGCGACTGCGGACCGCGGCCAAGGAGCGCGAGCTCACGATCCGCGCCGGGCTTCACACCGGCGAATGCGAACTGATCGACGGCGACGTGGCCGGGATTGCGGTGCACATCGCAGCGCGAGTCAGCGCCCACGCCGCGCCCGGCGAGGTGCTCGTGTCTCGCACCGTGCGTGACCTCGTGACCGGCTCCGGAATCGCCCTACAGCCCCGTGGCGCGCACGAGCTCAAGGGTGTGCCGGGCAGCTGGGAGCTGTTCGCGGTGGGAGCCGAGACCGACCCGCTTCCGGCGCCCGACCAGACCCGCGAGCTGCGCCCGAGCGACCGTGTCGTTCTGCTCGCCGCCCGACGCGCTCCGGGCCTACTCCGGGCCGCCAGCCGGATGGCCGCGCGCCGCGACCGCCGCTGACCGAGGCCTCGCGCCAAGAGGAAAGCGGGTCACGGCTAGAGATCCTGGTCGCGCCCTGCAACTCACCAGCGGCGAGACCAAGGCGGCCGAGCACGAGGTCGAGGCTCTTGGTCATGGCCGGTCCAGTCCTCAGACCGCGAAGTGCAGGTGCGCGACGACGACGCTGAGGACGCGCGTGCTGTTGCCAAACGGGAGTCTCCCGGTTGAGGTCGCTGACGCCGGGATAGATCAGTTCCAGATCCGGAATCGCGGAGGCGGAGCGTCCGCGAGCCGCGCCGACAACGGCGCGTTCCTTTCGAAACGAGGTGTGACGCGGCGTTGGCGAGACGTATCTGACGAACGAGGTCCGCATCGTGCTGCGGACCGCTGACCCTGGACGCGGTCAACCCGCGGGTTGAGGCCTGAGATCAACCCGTTGTCCAACCCTCGGGCCGACGACACGGGGCCGCCATGAGCAGATCATGACGGCCATGACAGCCACCGATTACCTCATCAACGCAGTGTTCGCCACCGTAACTTGATGACGTCGTTCAGACCACCGAGCGCGCACGTACGTCAGCAGAGCATGTGGCGGCAACCAGCACACCGCCACATGCTCTGCGCGAACGGACTCCGGGGGTCAGTGTTCGACCGCTGGAATGGCGATGGGCCTGGAATGGCGATGGGCTCCGGAATGGCGATGGGCGGAACGGTCTCCGGCCGCTCGCCGATTCGTGCGACGTCGAGGGCGATCAGGCCGAGGTTCGCACCGGCAGCTGCTCCGACGATCGTGGTGATGACCGCCATGATCCCGGCTGTTGCGTTGAACCCCAGCAGCGCGCCGACGAGGGCGCCCGTCAGCGCGACCCAGATGCCGATCCTCGTGGCCCTGGCCGGCCGGTCGCGGTTGACCCAGGCCCAGTAGGTGCCGAGGCCGATCGGCGTGCCGATGGAGAGAACAGCCATGAGTTCGCTGTTGAGGGGCACTGTCGGCAAAGCCACCAGCACGATGATCAGGCCGATGAACCATCCGCCGAGGCCGAGCACCAGCAGGTAGACGGAGCGCAGCATCGCGCTCGCCTTGCGCCCGAAGCCGCCGCGCTTGTGCGCCCGGCGCCACATCAGTAGCAGTGACAGGATCATGAGGAGTCCGAAGCCCATCATCGCGCCGAGGATGTCTTCGGCGTAGGCGCCTTGGCTGGAGCTTGGGCTGAAGTCGACCTTGTTGTGGGTGTAGAGGGACGTGTCGACCTTGCCGGTGTCGAGGTAGGTGTTGATCAGACGGGTGCCGGCTGCCGGTTCGTAGGGCCAGAAGTCGTCGGCGTGGCCGAGGTCCGAGAGCACGACCTGACGGCCGTTCGCGAGGTGAGGCAGGAGCTCGCGGGTCGCATTCTCGGGCGGCGTTGCGAAGTCGAGGTTGCCGCCGATCAGCAACGTCGGAACGTTCGAGTTTTGCACGTGGGTGTACTCGTTCTCGTCCGGGTTCGCCGGCCAGGCGTTGAGGAGGCGGCCGCCGGCCCAGATCAGGTCGTTGCCGGCAGCACTGATCAGCGATCCACGGTTTGCTCCCGACGCGTAGAAGTGCTTCGCGTAGGTGGCGTCGCTGCGGCCGATCGCCGCCAGGTCGCCCCAGACGAACGCGCTCGGAAAGGTGAGCCGTGCCATCAGCGACAGGAACCACGCACCGCTTGCGTCGCCCTTGTCGGCGGAGAGGAGTGAGTTGATCGTCAGTGGCGCGGCGATCGGGCCGCCGCCGGCGGAGGTCTCGTTGATCAGGCCGAAGAACGCGGCGGCTTTGAAGTCGCCCTTCTCGATCGGCAGGAACAGCCAGTGACTGGGAACGTGAGCGAACACGGACTTCACCGACGCGGCGAGATCCGGCGTCCGGCTGCGACAGCTCGCCGCCTGGGCGCAGAGCGCGGCATAGCGGCGGATCTGCTCGTCGGTCGTCTTTGCGTCCCAGAGGAAGTTGCCGGGTGGATTGACGCCGATCATCACCGAGCGATGGATGCTCTTCGGGTAGCGCCAGGCATAGATCATCGCGACCCGGGTGCCCGCGCTTTCGCTCACCAGGTCGATCTGGTGGTAGCCGAGGGCGCGGCGGGCCGCCTCGAGGTCGTCGACTTCTTCGGGGATCGAATAGCCGGCGAGATCGACACCATCGCTGCGGAGCCGGTCGGCGCACGACCGGTACGCCGCGGCGACGGCGCGGTACGACTGCTCGCTGAGGAGGTCAGCTGAGTCCTCCATTGCCGAGCTCACCTCCGGGCAGTCGAGCCGGACGGAGCCGTCGACGCCGCGGTAGCCGACGAGCACGACGTCGTGGTTGGCGGTGAAACGGCTCGCGTCCGGGAACGACATGTTGCGTGATGCCGGGGCCGCCTTGCAGGCGGAAGATCGGGACGCCCGGATGGGCCGAATGGGCACGAATCACTGATGACCGGAAGTGCGATCAGCCGCGAGTGCGGGTCGTGGCGGTTCTCGGGCACCACGAGCGTTCCGCAATCCGCGGCGTAGGCGCCCTTTTCGGTGTTGTAGGTACAGCTCTTGAGCGTCAGCTGGCCTGCATGCGCGCCGGCAGGCACGGAGACGGCCGTAGAACTGCCGGCGAAGTGGAGGTAGCCGAGCGCGAGCGTGAGGACGGCGATCAGCGCGAGGCCGGTGATCCGGCCTGCGCCCGAAGCGTTTTGCGACGGTCTTCTTGCCGTTACTGGAGAGATCGCGGATCTCGACGGTCAGCCAGCCTCCGATCCGACGGCGACCGGCCGCGCAGGATCGACTTCTTCAGTACGGCGTGTGGTGCGGTCATCACTGCTCCTCAGGTTGGTGGTAGTTGCCTGGGGATCAGTCTGGGACCGCCGCCTGCGCCTGTCATCGCCCGCAGGGCGCGTCTGCGCTCCTCCTCAGCGCAGATCTTTGCCGCTCGCGTCTCTGTCGAAGGACAGAGGCGCGTCTACGCGCCGGGCGTGACCAGCCCGCTCTCGTACGCGAGGACGACGGCCTGCACGCGGTCACGGAGCCCGAGCTTCGCGAGCAGGCTGGAGACGTGGGTCTTGATCGTGCCCTCGCTGACGAACAGCTCGGCGGCCAGCTCGGCGTTGCTCTTACCGTGCGCCAGCATCGTCAGCACCTCGCGCTCGCGCTGCGTCAAGGCGTCCAGCCGCGTGCCGAGCTCCGGCCTGGCCGGCCGGCGTGCGAACTGCTCGATGATGCGCCGCGTGACCGACGGGGCGAGCAGCGCCTCGCCGGCAGTCACGACGTGCACCGCGTGCAGGAGCTCCTCGGGTGGGGCGTTCTTGAGCAGGAAGCCGCTGGCGCCCGACCGCAGCGCCTCGAACATGTACTCGTCACGCTCGAACGTGGTCAGGATCACCACACGACTGTGCAGCTCGCCGTCTTCGGTAATCCGCCGCGTGGCCTCGAGTCCGTCACCGTCGGGCATCTGGATGTCCATCAACACGATGTCGGGCCCCAAGCGCCGGGTGCTGGCCATGGCCTGCTCGCCGTTCGCCGCCTCGCCGACAACCTCGATCTCGGGATCGGACTCGAGAATCATCCGAAAGCCGGCGCGAACCATCGCCTGGTCATCGGCCAACAGCACACGGATGCTCACAGCGCACCGTCCGAGGTGGCAGCGGCGTAGGCGAATGGGTGATAGAAGGCCTCTAGCGCGCGGCGCGGGCGACGGCAAGGTCGAAGCGGTGGCCGCCCCGCGTGTCGTCGACCGAGACGGTCACTGCGTCCTGGCGGGCCAGGCGTCTTGGCGTTCGGGCCGCCCACACAGGGGTACGGTCAGCCGTACGGCGTGTGGTGCGCTCATCACTGCTCCTCAGGTTGGTGGTAGTTGCCTGGGGATCAGTCTGGGACCGCCGCCTGTGCCTGTCATCGCCCGCAGGGCGCGTCTGCGCTCCTCCTCAGCGCAGATCTTTGCCGCTCGCGTCTCTGTCGAAGGACAGAGGCGCGTCTACGCGCCGGGCGTGACCAGCCCGCTCTCGTACGCGAGGACGACGGCCTGCACGCGGTCACGGAGCCCGAGCTTCGCGAGCAGGCTGGAGACGTGGGTCTTGATCGTGCCCTCGCTGACGAACAGCTCGGCGGCCAGCTCGGCGTTGCTCTTACCGTGCGCCAGCATCGTCAGCACCTCGCGCTCGCGCTGCGTCAAGGCGTCCAGCCGCGTGCCGAGCTCCGGCCTGACCGGCCGGCGTGCGAACTGCTCGATGATGCGCCGCGTGACCGACGGGGCGAGCAGCGCCTCGCCGGCAGTCACGACGTGCACCGCGTGCAGGAGCTCCTCGGGTAGGGCGTTCTTGAGCAGGAAGCCGCTGGCGCCCGACCGCAGCGCCTCGAACACGTACTCGTCACGCTCGAACGTGGTCAGGATCACCACACGACTGTGCAGCTCGCCGTCTTCGGTAATCCGCCGCGTGGCCTCGAGTCCGTCACCGTCGGGCATCTGGATGTCCATCAACACGATGTCGGGCCCCAAGCGCCGGGTGCTGGCCATGGCCTGCTCGCCGTTCGCCGCCTCGCCGACAACCTCGATCTCGGGATCGGACTCGAGAATCATCCGAAAGCCGGCGCGAACCATCGCCTGGTCATCGGCCAACAGCACACGGATGCTCACAGCACACCGTCCGAGGTCGGCAGCTTGACGCGCACGGCGAACCCGCCGCCGGATACCGGCCCCGCCGTCAGTTGGCCGCCGTGCAGGGCGGCACGCTCGCGCATGCCGATCAACCCCAGGCCGCCCGGGCTCGTCCCTGATAGCGCCGTCGCGCCGCGGCCGTCGTCGATGATCTCGACCTCGAGCTCGTCGGGCCAGTACCGCACGCGCACGTCGGCGCGCGACGCCGCCGCGTGCTTGAGGGTGTTAGTCAGCGCCTCCTGCACGATGCGGTACGCCGACACGCCGATCATCGGCGGCAACGAGCGTTCCTCCCCTTCGATGCTGACCGCGACAGCGAGCTCGGACTCACTCATGCTCGCCGCCAGCCGCGGAAGCTGGCTCAGGCCAGGGCGCGGAGCCAGATCGTCCTCGTCGCCGGCCTGCCGCAGGAATCCGAGCAGGCGGTGCAACTCCCCCACCGCCTGCCGGCTCGAGACCTCGATCGCGGTCAACGCCCCCTTCGCCTTGACACGGTCACTGTCGATCACGACCCTGGCAGCGCCGGCCTGGACGCCCATCATGCTCACATGGTGGGCGACGACGTCATGCAGCTCCCGCGCGATCCGCACGCGCTCCTCGAACACGGCGTGCTCGGCCTGTCTCGCACGTGACTCCGCCACCTCGGCCTGCTCGGCCCGCGCGCGGACGGCAAGGCCCGCAACCCAGGCGACGGCGAAGTCGAAGGGAATGAAGACGAGCTGGTCGACCGAGTGCCCGGGGATGTTGTAGACGAGGGTCGCCGCAGCGCCGACCACGATCGCCAGTCCGAGGCCGGCCCGCCGGACGTCCCGAAGGTTCCCGAGCAGGAATGCGGTCGCCAGCCCGAGCAGGAAGAGGGACTCGGGGTACGGGATCAGCAGCGGGTCGACGAACGAGATTCCCGCGGCCAAAAGCCAGTACGCCGCCGGTCCGGCAAACGGAAACCATCGCCGCGCGAACACGGGTAGCACCAGGATCGCGAGCGCGGGAAGGCAGAACCACAGCGTCGTTGTCGGAGCTCCGGACGAGCCGCGTCCGAGCACCACGTCAAGCATCGCCACGATCGCCAGCAGCGCGATCAGCAGGTCGAACCAGTACGTGCGGGCGAGATGTTCGACTCGGCTCACGCATCGAACGTACTCCACCCGCTCGCGGACCGCCTCCCACAAGGTCAGACCCCGGATCGCCGGGAAGGCGGGCGATCGGTAGTCGTCGAAGAGATCGCCGGGGTCTGGGGGTGCCTAGATCGTGAAAGCGATCGTGGGCGAGATATGCCCTTTCCACGATCTGCGGGTCTCCGGAGCCCGTCCACCGGGCGCCGTCCTCGTAGGATGCATCGTCATGGGAGCGCCATTACTACGCGTTCGGCGAGCCGGCCGATCTGGATGACTACCGGCGATCCATCACTCGCCCGGGCGTAATGGGCGACCACCTGATCGTCCTTCATTCTGCGGTGCGGGCCTGCGTGGGCTACAGCCGCCACGACGCTCCCTCGATTCTGTTGGACGGCTCATCCATTTCGCGCGAAACCGAGCACGGTCGCGCGATCACCGCGCAGTTGACGCGCCGCCACGGAACGCTCGAGGAGGCGATCGAGGCGGCGGGTTTTGCGCTCGGCGCCGCGGGGTTGTCCAGGAGCATCCGCCGCCAGGCGCGCGCGGCGTGTGAGGACTACTTCTACAGCCGGCTCGATCTGACGCCGGGCCACGAGTTGGGGGGACGGGGAGAGATCGTCGAGACGCTCGAGCTGATGCCCGAGGCGATGTTCCGGGCACTGGAGGACATCGTCGGCCTCGTCGTGGACGGCGAGTACGAGGACCTCCGCGTCGCGTCCGGCGATCGGCTCAGAGTCGAGGACCTGCGCCGCCGCGTCGAGGACGACTGCCCCGACTCGCTGGTGCTGCCGCCACGCGAGGTGTACCAGGTCGAGGCGATCACAAAGTCCGACGATCCGGACCTGCCGGGCTGGGCCTACTTCCTCGACCTGTGGACCGAGACCGGCCCAGCACGCCTGCACATCGAGGGCGAGCTCGAGGAGTCGGGCGAGCGGTTCACGGCGACGCTGAACGACATCCTGCCCTGATCCACCGCCGTCCGGCGCCGCTTTCGCGCTCGTCGAGTCCGTGCTGGACTGGCTCGACGGGGTGATGCTCCGCAAGGCGCGGCCCGTCCTCCAGAGAAGCTCCCCTTAACGCGGAAAGCCCACCCGTAGGTGGACCCTCGGCCATCAGAAGATCAGGCTGCTTTCGCGGGAAGGGGACGTTCAGATGAAGGTCTCGCCCTCTGGTTGCCCTCGCTATCTGACCCTGTGAGCGTAGCGCACCCGCCTCCGAGCATCGCATTGTCGGACGGCCGCTTGGTAACGAAACCAAAGGCCAAGAGTTCTCTGGCCACGAGGACGTCGGGAAATCAGTCGCCAGCACGCGACCCGGCCGGACGAGTCCAACGGCGACGGACCGGCGGTCGGTCAGCAGCCGACCCGGCCCCGACAGGCCATCCGCCGCCACTCTTAAGGTCGGTCTCAGCGCCTGCCCTCTGGGTCAATCTCGACCGTGATGAGACCGTCACCGTGACGGTGGATGACCCTCCAAGCGCCGTCCTCTCGACGGTAGATGGACGTCGCTCTCAGGCTCATCTCCTCCATCTCACCGTCAACGTGCCGAGTGAGCCGCTCAAGCTCGACCGTGAAGCCGAGCGCATCGTCGAAGCCGGTCGCGAGATTCTCCGCGCTCCATGTCTCGTAGTTGAGTGTCTTCGCCGCGGCGGTGAGGAGCTCCGTCACCTTGTCAATGCCAACTTGGTGACCGCCAACCCCTCCCATCAGGGACACGTCTCCAGCACGCGACCACAGTTCAAGGAACGGCCGTGGGTTACCCCCGGTGTGCTGCCTGAGGGCGTCATGACACCGCTCGATGAACTCGACGGCCTCTGCATCCGGTTTATCTGTCGCCGCCTCCATAGCTCCTCCTCGGCCAGAATTTCTGTTGGTCTTGAGATCGATTTGTGTTGGGTCCTCTCATTGTCGCTACTTGGACGAGTTTGCCGCGGTCGCCGGGCACCTCGGTCGACTTCGCGCCGGGGTGGCTCGCGTTCGACATGCTCGTCGTGGCGCGAAAGCGAGAGCGACTTCAGCAGCCCGTTCGGCGATGAGTTTGGCCGCCTGCGAAAGTCTGAGGAGTCATGTTGAGAGAGTTCGACGCCCAACTTCAGAAGGGCGACACCCCGGGCGCATGGACGTGTGTGGTGATGGACGATGTGCCCGAGCTCTTCGGTACCCGCGGGCTCGTGAAGATCCGCGGTGCGATCGACAGCGAGCCGTTCACCGGCGCGTTAATGGCACAGGGCGACGGCACGCACAGGCTCCCGGTCAAGGCGGCGCTGCGGAAGACGATCGGCAAGGAAGCGGGCGACACCGTCCACGTCCGGATCGACGAGCGGATTGGGTAGCTGCTGCCGCACCCGCAGCGGGGCGGCAGCTATCGCGCCCGGACCTTTTTTGAGTCCGAGGCTGTGGCGGCTTTCCGGTGTCAGTCCGGGGTGCGGATTGCCGAGATGTTGAGCCGCACGTAGTCCAGCGGCAGTCGCACGCGCGTGAGGACATCGGCTGTGAACTGGTCACGTCGTCCCTCTGGGAGGCGTGCGATGTGTGCCGCCAGGATCGACGTTCGTACGAACGGGCCCACGTCCTGCGGATAGGTCGGCCGTTCCCGCAGCCAGCACCGGATCGAGGCGAATCCGGCTTCGCGCAGGCGCCGCTCGGTGTCTTCCGCACTGGCGAACTCCCATGGCGACCACCCTACGAGTTCCGGTGCGGTGTCCCGGGCGACGCTTTGGATGACTTCGCGGACGCGAGCGATGTTGCCGGCTCCTCCGCATTGGACTTCGAGAATTCCTGCGGGCCGCAGCGCTGCCGCCAGCCGCTGCCAAAGGCGCGCGTGGTCAGTCACCCAGTGCAGCGCCGCGGTCGAGACGACCACATCAACCGGCTCGGCGAGCTCGAGCTCGAGCACGTCCTGGCACCACACGTCCGCTCGGTCCTCGACTCGCGCACGGGCGAGCTCCACCATCTCGACGTCGGCGTCGATCGCCAGCACGCGCCCGGCCGGGACGAGCGCAAGCAGCGATTCGGTCACTCGCCCCGTACCGCAACCGACGTCGAGGATCGTCGCGTCGGGTGCGATCCCGTCCAGTCGCGACAGCACATCCTTCGCCCACGCCTGTTGCGGCGCGCTCGACACGTCGTATGTCCGCGCATCCCAGGGAGTGCTCATTGCGCGCTCGTCACAGCTCCATAGCTGGATGATCGGTGGCCGCTTGGAGGCGGATTCCGAGGCGGTGTAGGGCTTTCTTGCCGGCCGGCGTGAGCTCGAGGCCGCGTGGCTCTGCGGTGGGCTTGACCCAGCCCTTTTGGAGCAGGGAGGCCGCGAGCTGGGCGCCGAGTTGACCTCCGAGGTGTGGTCGTCCGATGCGGGGGTCCATGCAGGAGAAGGCGAGCGTGCGGCGGGCTGGCTTGGTGGGCAGCTCGACTCCGAGCTCGGCGAACGCGCCGGCAGCCGATGGGCCTAGATTGAGTTCTCCGTCGCCGTCTCGGGGTTCAAGCGCTCGTGATCTCACGAGGTGGTCCATCAGAGCGACGCCGATCTGTCCGGCCAGGTGGTCGTAGCAGGTGGCGGCCACGCGCGCCGGCCGGCCCGTTCGTGGCGGTGCTCCGCGTAACCCGTTGAGCATCGAGAAGATCTCCCGCAGCCCCGGCTCGGCGAGCTCATAGAGCGCGAGGCGGCCCTGGTGGCTGACCGTTACGAGCCCGGCATCGCGGAGTCGCCGTAGGTGATTGGCCAGTTGTGTCGGCGACACGTCAAGGCGCTCAGCGAGTTCGCTGGCCGACGCGGGACCCTGCTCAAGGCGCTCCAGCACGGCGTATCGCGTGCCGTCGGCAAGCTCGGCCAACAGCTGTACCCGGGCGTCGCTGGCCGTTCGCATATTCCGAGTCTAACACCGCCAGGTTTCATACATGCCTGAATGATGGTAGTCTACGCTTCAGCCTCAAGTGAATGGTTGATGTAGACACAAAGGAGGCCCAAATGCTGCATCCCGCTCTCGCTCGAGCGCTCGCCACCGCCCACATCGAGGACCTGCAGCGCGCGGCCGCTCGTGGCCATGCCATTCGCGCCGCCCGCCGCGTCGCGCACGAGCCACACACGGCAGCAACTTCAAACGCACCACGCCGGCCCGCGTCGACTCAGCTACGCCGGCTCCGCGTGCCAGGCCCACGGCAAAACACGAGCCGAGATTCCTCAAGCAGCCCCGTGGCCATGCCCATCTGCCCCAGATCAGAGCTTGCAGGGGAGCGTAGACTTGCGGCCAACCAACTCGGGGGTGAGAGATGTCGAAGAGATTAAGAGTCGGCAACACGCGTGCCGTCGCAGGTGCCATCACGCTGGCCGTGGCGCTGTCAACGGCTGGAATCGCCCTCGCGACGGCTCCCCGCAAGGGATGGACCTACACGACGCACTCGACAACGACCGTTTTCGTCACCTTCAAGGTGTCAGCGAGCGGAAGGAAGGTCACCAACCTGAGCGCGGGTATAGCGGTGAAATGCAAGGGAAGCGCGGGTGGCTTCCCCTCGGCGAAGCCAGGCTCGGGCAGAATCACCAAGGGGACCTTTAAGGTCGTCCTCAAACTGTTCCCGCCCGGAGCTGCCGGCCAGAAGAGCGCCGGCACTGACACGGTCACCGGCAAGTTCGTAACGGGTGGCAAGGCAATCGGGGCTGTGCGCACTCACTTCAACGGTCAGAACTCAAAGTCCTTCTGCAGGGGCGTCAAGCAGAGCTACACCGCGATCGGGATGGCTTAGTAGCGGCCGATGCGGTAGCGAATGTGCGTCGCAAGCGGGGAGTGGATCACCTCGACCGGCTGTAGGCCGGGGTCTTGGACTCCGTCGAACAGGCGCTCGCCGGCGCCGAGCAGAACGGGGGCGACGTCGAGCATCAGCTCGTCGATCACGCCCGCCGCGAACGCCTGCCGCACGGTGGAGGCGCCACCGGCGATGTCGACGCCGAGGTCGCCGGCCGCTGCCTGGGCGCGCTCGAAGGCGACATCGAACCCTTCGGTGATGAAGTGGAACGTCGTTCCGCCCTCCATCGCGATCGGGTCGTGCGGGTAGTGGGTGAGAACGAACACAGGAGCGTGATAGGGCGGCTCGTCGCCCCACCACCCTCGCCAGTTCACGTCCCACGGGCCCCGAACCGGGCCGAACATGTTGCGGCCCATCACGTACGCCCCACGGGGCCTCATGAGCTCGTCGCGCACGCGGGCGTCGGCTTCATGGAAGGGCTCGTCCAGGTGCCAGTGGTGGAGCTCCAGGCCGCCGACGCCGAGCGGGTTGTCGGCGCTCTGGTCGGGGCCGGCGACAAAGCCGTCGAGAGAGATGGACATGTGGCATGTGGTTGGTGTCATGTGAACCAAGACTGGCGAATCGACGAGAAATCATCGGTCGGGGACGCCCTCGCGAAAGCTAGCGGTTGCCCGCAGCAAGCAGAACGGTTCCGGATCCGAGCGTTGAACGCCGCTGCTCTGCCGCTTCAGCGACGAGGCACAAACAAGCCGTCGAAGCGCTCAATGCTCAGGTTCGGCCTGAACCGGCTCCTGTCCGACGGCGCGTAGCGCGGCCTCGATCGTCGAGATGACGGTCTCGAGCACCTCGACGCGTGCGTAGTGTTTGGACTCGCCCGCCACTACGTGCCAGGGCGCTGCCGGGTGGTCGGTGGCGGCCAACATCTGCTCGATCGCCTCTTCGTAGTCAGCGCGCCGGGAGAGGTTGCGCCAGTCTTCCCCGGTGAGCTTCCATCGCTTGAGGGGATCCTTCTCCCGGGCGCGGAACCGGCGTAGCTGCTCGGCCTCGGAGACCTGGAGCCAGAGCTTGACCAACACGAGCCCTTCGGCGGCGAGGCCGGCCTCCCACTCGATGATTTGCGGGTAGGCCCGCCGCCACTGCGCCTCGGTGGCGAATCCCTCAACCCGCTCCACCAGCACGCGGCCGTACCACGAGCGGTCCAGCACCGCCATCCCGCCCCACCCGGGTAGCGCGGGAGAGAACCGGTGAAGGAAGTGATGCCGGCGCTCATCGGCGCCGGGAGCGGCGAATTGCGTAGCCCGCACATGCCGAGGATCCAAAGGGCTCACCAGGCGCCTGATGCTGCCGCCCTTTCCCGATGCGTCCCAGCCCTCGAACAGGACACAGAGCGGCGGCCCGAGTTGCGAGCCCTCGGTCAGGCCGCCCATCTGCAGTCGCAGCGCGAGGATCCTTCGCTGTGCGGCGACGACCCGCCGCTGGCTCTCGGCCGCGGACAGCTTCAGCTCCAGGTTCGCATCACGCATGGAGGCCACCGGCAGATCCTCTCAGGTCCACCCGAACTAAAAGCGATCCCGACCGCGGGGACCAGAGTCGGCGCGGGGAGCGTCAACGAACGCTCATCCACGGACCCCACAGGGGTCAGGATAGGAGCCGCGGTTAGGCCAGCGCCGCCCCCACGGCCTCGGCCACGCGGCGGTGAAGGGCCAGGTTTTCCGCCCGGTCGGTCCGCACCTCGATGATTGTCGCGCCCTGGCCGCGGCTGGTCGACCCGAGCACCGCAGTCCGGAGCGCGTCCAGCGAAGCGGGCCGCTCGTACGCACAGCCGTACAGCTCGGCCGCGACGCCGAACTCCAGGCCGTGCGGCGTGGCCACGTGCTCCTCGAAGGCGTCGGCCTCGACGGCCACGGGCAGGAAGTGAAAGATCCCGCCGCCGTCGTTGTTCAGGAGCACAATCGTCAGCGGCAGGCCCAGCCGACGGGTGGCCAGCAGGCCGCCCAGGTCATGAGCTAGCGCCACATCGCCGATCAGCAGCACCACCGGACCCGGCGAGACGGCCGCCGCGCCAAACGCGCTCGACACCGTCCCGTCGATCCCATTGGCGCCCCGGTTGGACAGCACTCGGGGCGGGGTCGGCCGGGCCCGGGCGAACTCCTCGACGTCTCGGATCGGCATCGATGAGGCCACGAACAGCGTCGCCTCAGGCGCGAGCCACTCGATCAGTCCGCCGGCCACGGCCGGCTCTGACAGCCCGTCGCCCAGGACCCCGTCGATCGCCTGGCCGGCGGCATCGTCGGCGGCCCGCCAGGCCGGCAGCCAGCCGGGGTCCACCGAGAGGCCCTCGGGCTGCGGGAGCCGACCCCGGAGTCGCATTCCCACGACCGCGTCGGGGTCTTGCCACGTCCCGTACGGGTCAGACGCGATCTGGGCGACGTCCGGCAGCGAGGCCAGCCAGGCCCGGAGCGGCTTGGACGTGGGAAGGTCGCCGAGCCGGAACACGAAGTCTGGCCGGTGGGCGGCGGTGAATTCGGGGCTTCGCAGCAGCAGGTCGTAGTGGGCGATCGCCGCCTCCCCGCGCCGGGCTCCCGAGAGGGGGTCGGCGAGCACGGGTATACCGGACCGGGCGGCGAAGTCGGCCAGCTCGGCCGGCTCTGGGACGTCCGACCCGGCCACGATCAGCAGCCGGCCGGAGGGATGGGGGCCTGGCCCGCCGGCGCGGTCCGGCAACGCGGGCGGCTCGCGCACGACGCAGGGGTGGCCGCCCGAGCGCCCGGTGTCGTCCTCGGGAAATGGCCCGTCCAGGATGAGCGGCTCGCGGAGCGGAAAGTTGAGATGAACGGGCCCCGCCGGACCCTCGATCGCGGTCAGGTAGGCCCGGCAGGCCAGCGTCCTGATCCAGCGCTGGCTCTCCGGCGTGGCCTCGTGCACTCCCACCTCAAAGAACCACTTGGCCGCAGCCCCGTAGAGGCGGTCCTGGTCGATCGTCTGGCCGGCCCCCACCTCCCGCAGCTCGGGGGGACGATCGGCGGTCAGCACGATCAACGGGATCCGGGAGTGGTGGGCCTCGACCACCGCGGGGAGCAGATTGGCCGCGGCGGTGCCGGACGTGCACGTCACGGCCACCGGGCGCCCGGAGGTCTTGGCTGCACCCAGGGCGAAGAAGCCCGCGCAGCGCTCGTCCAGATGAGAAAAGCTGCGGATCCCCGGCTGGCGGACGAGCGAGAGGACGATTGGCGTGCACCGAGAGCCCGGGGAGGTGCAGGCCTCGGTCAGGCCGCATCGGGCCAGCTCATCGCAAAAGGCACGGAGCAGGAGATAGGTTTCGACGGCCGTCATTCCGAACGTGCTCGGAGCCGGGGCGCAGCTTGAATGGTCAAGGGGCTGGGCCTATGCTTGCCGGAGTCGCCAACGGAGGAGGACCGGGTGCCGAGGTTTCTGGTGGAGAGGCAATTCAGTGTTGGTCAGGAGCAGATGGACGCCGTGGGACGGCGCTCCCGTGAGATCGCTGAGGAGCGGTATCCCATGGTGGTCTGGGAGATGAGTCACGTGGCCATCGGCGAGGACGGTCGCGTGCAGACATTTTGCCTGTACGAATCTCCCGATGAGGACCACATCCGCCAGCACGCTCAGGAGCTTGGGCTGCATGAGGTCCTCCGGGTGAGCGAGATCGTGGGCGACGTCACGCCTGCCGACTTCCCATCCTGAGGCTGGAGGACTACTGAGGATCGGCCGCTCGGGCGTCGATCCGCCGAGAGTGGCGCCGCGCGTCGACGACGTGCTGGAAGGCAACCAGGGCCAGCGCCTGTTTGCGGACGATCTCCCGTTTGCGCTGCGGGTGATCACAGAGCTCCGCCGCCTGGCCGTAGAGGGCGGCCGCTTCATCCTTGGCCCAGCCGCGGCCCGCCTGGTCGGCCGCCAGCAGGAAGTATTCGATCGCTTGGTTGGACTCCCCGGCCTCCTTCCAATGGCCGGCCAGTGCGGTAGCCGTGGAGCCGGCGCCCCTGGTCACGGCCTCCAGATAGGCGGCCACCGTGGCGTGCAGCTCTCGTCTCCTGGCCCGGGACACCGTGGCGTAGGCCACATCCCGGATCAGGGCATGCTTGAACGTGAACTGCTCCTGGCCCTCGATCCACGAGGCCGGCTCGTGTCTGATCAGGTCCCGGGCCTCCAGCGAGTCGAGGGCGTCGGCCAGGTCGTCCGCCGGTCCTGCCATCCGCTCCAGCGCACCCCTCCAGAACGTCTTGCCCACGATGGCGGCGTCGAACAGCACGCCGCGCTCCGCGCCGGGCAGCGCGTCCAGGCGGGCGGACACCAGCTCACGGATCGTGGTCGGAAGCTGCTGCCCGGCGGAGGCCGGCCGCTCCGCCGTGGCCGCGGCGAGCTCTTCGATGAACAGCGGGTTCCCCTCGGCCGCTTGGACCAGCGTTGGGTCGTTCTGGCCTGAACCCCGCTGGCGGAGCAGCTGCCCCGCGAGCTCCGCCGCGTCAGCGGCACTGAGCGGATCGAGTGACAGCGCGGTGTAACCGGGCAGGCCGCCACCCCAGGAGGGGCGGGCCACGAGCAGGTCGGGCCGGGCCAGCGCCACCAGTAGCAAGGGTACGTCGCGTACGCGCGCGGCGAGCATCTCGAGCAGATCCAGGGTTCCGCTGTCGGCCCACTGCACGTCTTCGAAGACCAGGACGGTGGGCCGATCACTGGCCAGCGCCTCCACGAGCTGCCTGGCCGCCCGGAACAGGGTCTGGCGGTCGCTCACCTCAGCCTCGGTGTCCAGTCCGACCAGAAGGTCGATGTGGGCGGCCGTTTCGGCCGGGGCGGCCAGTGTGCGCAGGCCTTCCAGGGCGGCCCGGAGCTTGGCCTGGGCGGCGGCCACCTCGTCACTGGCGAAGACCCCGGCGAACAGCTTGACGTGCTGGGCAAACGGGCCGTACGGTGTCGTGGTGCCGTAGGGGAGGGAGCGGCCGCGGAGGATCCGGACCTTCTCCTCGGGAAGTTGACCTGTGAACTCCGAGGCCAGCCTGGTCTTGCCGATGCCCGCATCCCCGAACACCGTGACCAGATGGGGCCGGCGGTCCCGGGCCACCGACTCGAATGCGCGCTCCAGCGAGGTCAGCTCGTTGGCGCGCCCGAGCATGGGCACCGTGCTGGGCGTGCGCTCGCCCGGTGCGTTCCTGACCCCCACGGCCACCCAGGCCCGCACGGGCTCGCGCTTTCCCTTGACCGTCAGGGCCTCGACCTCCCGGTAGTCGACCGCGCTGCGCGTGGCCCGGTAGGTCTCCTCGCCCACGAGGATGGCGTTGGGCGGGGCCGCGCCCTGCATGCGCGAGGCGGTGTTCACGACATCGCCGGCCACCATGCCCTCCCCGAGCTCGGTCCGGGCCAGCGAAACGATGGCCTCGCCCGTGTTCACGGCCACCCGGATCTCCAGGTTGAGGTCGGGATCGGCGGTATTCATGGCAGCCACAGCCCCGGACACCGCGAAGGCGGCCCGGACTGCTCGTTCGGGGTCATCGCCGTGGGCCACGGGTGCCCCGAAGAACGCCACCACCGCGTCGCCGATGAACTTCTCAACGATCCCGCCGAAGCCCTCTATCTCCGCTCTGAGCTTGGCGTAGTACTGGGCCAGGATCGCCCGGACATCCTCGGGGTCGAGCCGCTCCGCCCGAGCCGTGAAACCTGCCATGTCGGCGAACAGGACGGTGACGATCCGTCGCTCCTCTCGGGCGCTCGGGTCTTCCCGCCCCAGCGATGTCCCGCAGCTATTACAGAACCGGGCACCATCGGGATTCTCCTGCTTGCAGGTGGGGCAGGTAATCACCTGGGGTAGCGTAGGGCGCACACGCCCGCTGATCCAGTGCGCCGGTGCGGTAGGTTCTGTCCGTGGACCGGGCCCAGCTTCGGGAGACCCAGGCACCGATCAAGGAGCGCTACAAGAGCGATCCGGACTCGGCGCTCGTCACGCTCAGAGCTGACGGGGAGCTGGACGGCCAGGACATCGCCTGCTCGGTGGCCACCGGCCGAGCGCTGGTTGAGGCCGGGCTTCACCCGGCCACCGGCGGATCCGGCACGCTGGCCTGCTCAGGGGACATGCTGCTCCAGGCCCTGGTGGCGTGCGCCGGGGTGACGCTGCGCTCGGTGGCGACCTCGCTGGAGATTCCGGTCTCCGGGACCGTGAGAGCCGAGGGTGACCTGGACTTTCGGGGGACCCTGGGGGTGGATCGGGAGGCGCCGGTCGGTTTCCGGGACGTCCGGCTGAGCTTCGACCTCCAGAGCGTGGCCTCGGAGGAGCAGCTGGACACCCTGATGCGGCTCACCGAGCGCTACTGCGTCGTCTACCAGACACTGGTGGGCGGCGTACCCGTCGGCGTCTCATGCCGGACCGCCCCCGAGTAGCACTTTTCCTCCACGGCTTCAGTCACACCGGCGCCAGCTGGGAGCCGGTGTTGGCGGCGTTGAGCGAGCGCCGGGAGGGGCACAGGGCGCTGGCCCCCGACATCCGCGGGCACGGGTTGGCGTCCGAGCGCCAGCCCGTGGACCTGGCCGGGGTGATGGGGGACCTGGTCGAGCTGATGTCGGGGCGCGGCCTCGTGGCCGGGTACTCGATGGGCGGGCGGCTGGCCCTGCATCTGGCCCTGGCGGAGCCGGGAAGGGTCGACCACCTGGTGCTGATCGGGGCCAGCCCGGGCCTGGCGGATCCCGCCGAGCGCCTGGCCCGCCGACGCTCCGACGACGAGCTGGCCAGCTGGATCGAGCGCTCCACCATCGAGGACTTCGCCCTCCGGTGGGCACAGACGCCGGTCCTGGCCGGACTGCCCCCGCCGCAGCCGAGCGCGCGTACGAGGACCGCCTGCGAAGCACGCCGGCCGGGCTGGCTCGAGCGCTGAAGGGGCTGGGGACGGGGGCCCTGCCCTCGTTGTGGGGGCGCCTGGGCGAGTTGGCGATGCCGGTGAGCCTGGTGGTGGGGGAGCAGGACGACAAATTTCAGGGCCTGGCCCGGGAGATGGCGGCGTTGATCGGTCAGCCCCAGGTGGTGGTCGTACCGGGAGCCGGCCATGCCGTGCATCTGGAGGCGCCCGAACGCGTGGCCGAGATCATTCGCGCTGCTCGGGGAGACGATCCACGATGAGCTCAGCCAGAGCGAATGCCGAGGTCGCCGCAGGCGAGGGGGCGTTGCGGACGTGGATCGTCCGGGCGGTCGGGGAAGAGCACGAAGTCGTCGACCAGCGCGCCGTCTCGCCCGACGGCCTGGGCCCGGATGCCGGCGAAGCCGGGCCTGAGGTCGGCGAGCCGCGATGTCGGGCACGTAGCGGGCGGCCTGCTCGGCGAAGCGCCCGGCGGCTCACCGCCAAGCGGAGCTCGCTCACGCCCGGTGCGCCACCACCGGCGCATCATCCGCCACGTTCCGGGCCAGGACAGCGTGTCCACGAGATCGCGCCGGCGGACCCGGGTGACCCGGTACGCGTCCCGCGCTCCGACCATCAGCGCGGTGGGCCCCAGCAGCACCTGGCCGTCCAGCTGGGGCGTGAGGTGCACACCCAGGAAGGGCAGCGTCGGGTCAGGCACGGGATAGATCAGCCCCCGGACCAGCCTCCGAGCTTCCGGCACCAGCCGGAGGTACGCGCCGCGGAACGGGCACGATTCTGGGGTCGGCCGGCGCTCCGGCGCCGACGGCGAGGCGGTCGGCCTCAAGCCCGGCGCAGAAGACGGCGCGCGAAGCCTCGATCCCGTCGCGCCGCGGCCCCGCGGATCACGACTCCGCCCGGGCGCTCGGAGATGCCTGTGACCGGCCAACCCAGACGCAGCTCGGCGCCGGCCTCTGTCACCTCCGCCGCGAGCGCCGGCACACGCCGGCGAAGTCCACGATCCCCGTGGCCGGTGAGTGCAGCGCGGCCAGGCCCGTGGCGTGGGGCTCGATCTCCGTGATCTCAGCTCCGGCCAGTCGGCGGATTCCCGGCACGCCGTTGCTCCGGGCCGCGCGCTCGATCTCATCCAGGCGCGGGCAGCTCCGCGCGGTTGCGTGGCGATGATCAGCTTGCCCACCCGCCGGGCCTCGATCCCTCGCTCGTGCGCAGTACTCGTAGCAGGCGGGCTGCGCCCTGGACGCACAGCCTGGCCTTCAGCGATCCGGGCCGGTAGTACACGCCGGCGTGGATGACGCCGCTGTTGTGTCCGCTCTGCTCGGAGGCCACGCCGCCGGCCCGGTCGACGACCACGATCCGGGCCCGCGGGTGGCGGCGCTGAAGCTCACGGACGCGTGGCCAGACCCAGGATCCCCGCCCCCACGACCGCGAAGTCGTAGTCCGGGCTCACACCTCGTACCAGCGGCGCAGCCCGTCGCCCAGCCCTGCGCCGGCGGGCACGGCCATCCGGCCGTCCCGGACGGGCAGCGACATCCGGCCGGTCTGCGAACAGCCCCAGCGTGGCCAGCCCGCAGGCCCGGTCGGGCGTGATGCAGTGCCGCCACATGCAGGGCGGCGGCGATCCCGAGCGGCCCGTCGAGCGTGGAGGTCAGGTAGACCTCGTAGCCCGCCGCCCGGGCGCGGCCGGCGGCGTCGACCAGGCCCGTTATCCCGCCCCAGCGGGACAGCTTCAGCCCCACGGCCGTGCACAGCCCGTCGATCCAGCGCTCCGGGGATCGAGGCGCGTCTCATCCAGGGCCAGCGGCACGTCGGTCAGTCCGGCCAGCCGAGCCATCGCGCTCGGGCCCCGGACGGGCTCCTCGCACAGCTCGATGGCCGACCGGGCCAGCACGCGCAGCCCGGCCTGCGCCTCGGCGACGGTCCAGGCGCCGTTGGCATCGACCCGCAGGGCGATCGTCGCGGTCCGGCAGGCCGCCCGGATCGCCGCCAGGCGTCCGGCGTCGTCGCCGATCGCCACCTTGGCCTTCAGGCAGCGGTAGCCCGCGGCCCGCGCCGCGCCGGCCTCGGCGGCCGCGCCCGCCGGTCCGTGGCCGACAGCGTGTGGTTGACCTCGACGGGCGGGCGGCCGGCGCGCCCAGGAGCTGCCAGACCGGCTGTCCGCCCGCCGTCCGGCCAGGTCCCACAGCGCCAGGTCGACCGCGGCCACGGCCTGGGGGAGCACGGCCAGACGCTCGCACTCGGCCAGCAACCCGGCGCGATCGCGTCCGTCGGCGTCACTCAGCACTCCCGGCAGTCCTCCAGGGCGGCCTGGGCGTCGTCGGCGCTCACGCCGTCGTAGCTCTCAAGCGGCGCTGCCTCGCCCAGGCCCACCTGGCCATCCTCGATCCTCGAGGCCAGGAGCAGCAGGTCCCGCCGCGTCGACCCGCCCGTGCGAGGATTCGAATGGCGTCGCGCAGGGCCGCGCTGACCCGGTGGATCTGGACCTTCACCGGCTCAGCAACAGCCCGGCCGCGAGCAGCACACAGAAGGCGAGCTGAAGCTGGCCGGTGCGGGCCAGGGCCTGGTTGAGGGCCGGGCCATCGGTTCGGTTACGAACCGTGCGGACCAGCCGGACGGCCAGCGGGAGCGTCAGGAGCGGAAGCAGCGTCCAGGCGTGCAGCGGCCCGAACCACCAGGTCACCGGGGCCAGCGGATAGGCCAGGTACACGGTCAGGGCATAGAGCGTCCGAGCTCGCTCCCGGCCCAGCCGAACCGCGAGCGTCCTCTTGCCCGCCCGGCGGTCGGTGTCGATGTCGCGGACGTTGTTGACGACGAGGATGGCGCTGGCCAGCAGGCCAACCGGGACCGCCAGCGCGAACGCCTCCCAGTCCAGGTGCCGGAGCTGGACGAAGAACGACCCGGCCACGGCCACGATCCCGAAGAACAGGAACACGAACAGCTCGCCCAGTCCCTCGTACCCATAGGGCCGCGGGCCGCCCGTGTAGAGCACGCCGGCCAGGATCGACGCCGCCCCGACGAGCAGCAGCTGCCATCCGGCCACGGTGATCAGGTAGATGCCCGCCCCCACGGCCACGCCAAACGACAGGTATGTGGCCAGCAGCACGCGGTCGCGGTGGGACCAGGCCGCCGGCGGTCACGCGCACCGGGCCCAGCCGGTCCTCGGTATCGGCTCCGCGCCGGGCGTCGGAGTAGTCGTTTGAGAGGTTGGTCCCAACCTGGATGAAGATCGCGCCCACGAGCGCGGCCACGAAGCGCAGCGGGTGGAACACGTGCAGGTAGCCGGCCAGTGCGGTGCCCACGAGCACCGGGGCCACGGCCGCGGGGAGCGTGCGCACCCGGGCGGCGGCGATCCAGATTCGCACCCCGCTCGGGGGGTCGGCGGTGCGAGCCGCGGAGAGGTCGCTCACGCCCGGCGCGGGAACTTCGAGAAGTCGGGCCTGCGCTTCTCCAGGTAGGCGTTGCGCCCCTCCTGCGCCTCCTCGCTCATGTAGAAGAGGAGGTTGGCGTCGTGGGCCAGCTGCTGGATCCCGGCCAGGCCGTCCTCGTCGGCGTTGAAGCTGGCCTTGAGCATGCCGCAGGGCGAACGGGGACATGGCCAGCATCTCCCGGCACCAGGAGACGGTCTCGCGCTCCAGCTCCTCCAGCGGGACGACGGTGTTGATCAGCCCCATCTCCAGCGCCTGCTGGGCGTCGTACTGGCGGCACAGGAACCAGATCTCCTTGGCCTTCTTGGGGCCCACCAGGCGGGACAGGACGCTGGCCCCGAAGCCGCCGTCGAACGAGCCCACCTTGGGGCCGGTCTGGCCGAAGCGGGCGTTGTCGGCGGCGATCGTCAGGTCGCAGACCACGTGCAGGACGTGGCCGCCGCCCACGGCGTACCCCGCCACCATCGCCACCACGGGCTTGGGCATGCGCCGGATCTGGATGTGCAGGTCGGTCACGTGGAAGCCGCCCACCGCCTCGCTGCTGCCCGGCGTCGGCCGGGTCGGCGCCGGTCACATAACCGCCCCGGTCGCCGCGGACGCGCTGGTCCCCGCCCGAGCAGAACGCATCAGGGCCCTCGCCGGTCAGGATCACGACCCCGACCGCTCTGATCCTCGCGGGCCCTGGTGAACGCGTCGGAGAGCTCGATCACCGTCTCCGGGCGGAAGGCGTTGCGCACCTCGGGGCGGTTGATCGTGATCTTGGCGATGCCCGCAGCGTCTCCGCTGCCCAGCTCGTAGCGGATGTCCTGGTAGTCGGCGGCGGATTGCCAGGTGATGCCATCGGGCGGCTGAGACTACCGTTTCGAACATGGCCTTCTGGCTCCACGTGGCCGCCGGAAAGCATCCCGACCGGGTGGCGATCGAGTACGGGGAGCGAAGCGATCACATACGCCGAGCTGGCCGAGCGGCGGCGGGCGACCGCGCGCGATGCTGGCGCGGCGGACGGGACCGGGACGCGGGTCGCGCTGGAGATCGAGGATCGCCTCGAGTTCGCCCTGGCCCTCCACGGCTGTCTGCTGGCCGGCGCCCGGCCGTCCCGATCGATCTGCGCCTGGGCGAGGCGGAGCGGGGCGGCGCGCCGCGCTCGCCGTGGCACCTCCCGGTGGGCCAGAGCGGCGGATGTCGGCCACGCGTCATGCACACCTCGGGCACGACCTCCGCCCCCAAGCCAGTCGAGCTCACCTACGGCAACTGGCAGGCCAACGCGCTCGGATCCGCCGTGGCCCTGGGGCTGGACCCGGCCGAGCGCTGGCTGTGCCCGATGCCGCTGACCCACGTGGGCGGGCTGTCGATCCTGATCCGCTCGGTCATCTACGCCACCACGGCCGTGCTCCATCGAGCGCTTCGACACCCAGGCCGTGCTCGATGACCTGATGGACCCTGAGCGCCGGATCACGATGGTCTCGCTCGTCCCCACGATGCTGGCCCGGCTGCTCGACGCCGGCCTGGAGCGTCCGCCGACGCTGCGGTGGGCCCTGCTGGGTGGTGCTCCGATCCCCCCGGCGCTGCTGGAGCGGGCGGCGGCGGCCGGGGTCCCGGTGGCCCCGACGTACGGGATGACCGAGGGCTGCTCGCAGCTGTTCACGTTCGGCTTCCCGCTGCCCGGGGTGAGCTGCGAGCTGCCGGCGCAGACCGGAGGTCGTCGTTCGGGGGCCGATGGTCGCTCCGGGCGCGGTCAGCGACGACGGCTGGCTCCACACCGGCGACCTGGGTCGATTCGATGAGCGCGGCCGGCTGGAGATCGTGGGCCGCGAGGTCCGACACGATCATCACCGGCGGCGAGAACGTCGCGCCCGCAGGAGGTGGAGGCGGTGCTTCAGGCGCATCCCGGGCGTGGCCGAGGCGGCGGTGATCGGCCGGGCCGACCCCGAGTGGGGACAGGCGCTGGTCGCCGTTGATCGTGCGCGAACGGACCGGCCGGATCTTGAGCGCTGCGGGCCCACTGCCGGGCGCGATTGGCCGCCTTCAAGGTACCCAAGCAGCTTTGAGCTCGTCGACGCGGCTCCCCCGCACCCCCTCGGGCAAGCTCCTGCGGCGCGAGATAGGCTGAGGCCGTGTCCACCGCGCGTCATCTGGAGTCCGTCCCGCCGGAGAATCAGCTCACGATCGAGGAGCTCGCGGCCCAGACGGGCATGACGGTTCGCAACATCCGCTCCCATCAGGCCCGCGGGTTGCTGGCGCCGCCCGAGGTTCGGCTCGCGGGTGGGCTATTACGGCTCCGAGCACGTCCTCCAGCTGCGACTGATCCGTGAGCTTCAGGACCAGGGGTTCAACCTCAACGGGATCAAGCGGCTGCTCGAGGAGACCCCCGACACGGCCGAGCGGCTGCTGCGGGTCCGGCGCTCGGTCAGGGCACAGCGGGGAGACCAGCCCGCCGAGACGATGACGGCGGTGGAGCTCGGGCGAGCGCTTCCAGCTCGAACCCGCCGAGGGGCGTCAGATCCTGGAGGTGGCGGTCAGGCTCGGCATCCTGATCCCGCTCGGCGGGGACAAGTACGAGGCCCCCAATCCTTCGCTGCTCGCCGTCGGAGACGAGGCGGTGCGCAGCGGGATCCCGCTCCGGGCGGCCCTCGAGGTGATCCAGGAGCTGCAGCGCCACAGCGACGCCGTCTCGCGGTCGTTCGTCAAGCTGTTCATCACGGGAGGTCTGGAAGCCATTCGCCCGGGCCGACATGCCCGACGAGCGATGGCCGGAGATCGAGGACGCGATCGAACGGCTCCGTCCCGCGGCCTCCCAGGCCGTGCTGACGATCTTCCAGGAGCGGTTGAGCGGCCAGATCGAGGGCGCGTTTGCCGAGATCACCCGCCGGCTGTCGGAGCGCAAGCGATGAGCGTGGCTGAGCCGGACGAGATCCGGGCCCGGATGCGGGAGAGCTGGCAACGAGGCGCCGCGGGGTGGGGCCGGCGTGCCGACGCGATCCAGGAGTTTGGTATGCCCGTGTCAGTGTGGATGATCGAGCAGCTTCGGCTCCAACCCGGTCAGCGCGTCCTGGAGCTGGCCTGCGGTCCGGGCGATACGGGCTTCATGGCCGCCGAGCAGGTCCGGCCCGGGGGGCTGGTGATTGAGACCGACGCCTCCGAGGCCATGCTCGGGGTGGCCAAGGGCCGGGCCAGAGATCTGGGAGCCATCAACGTCGAGTTCAAACGCATGGAGCTGGAGTGGCTGGATATGTCGGCGGCCAGCGTGGACGCGATCCTGTGCCGCTGGGGGTTGATGTTCGCGGTCGATCCGGAGGCCGCTCTGCGGGAGATGCGCCGGGTGCTGCTCCCGGGCGGTCGGGTGGCCTGGCCGTGTGGGCAGTGCCGAGCTGAACCCCTGGGCCACGATCCCGACCCGGGCCCTGGTCGAGCTGGGACACGCCGAGCCGCCCGATCCCGCTGCCCCGGGGATGTTCGCCCTGGCTGACGCCGAGCGCCTGCAGGGGCTGATGGAGTCGGCCGGGTTGACCGAGGTCGTGGTCGACTCTGTGGAGCTGGCGCGTCACGAGCGGGGTGTCGAGGACTACATCAAGGGCACCTTGGACCTGTCGGCCCCGTTCGCCGAGACCCGGGAGCGGCTGAGCACGGTCCAGTGGCGGGACGTGGTCCAGAGAATGGACGAACTGGCCGGGCCGTTCGCCAAGGACCGGGGCGAGGTTGTCTTCCCGGCCCGGACGCTCGTGGCCTCCGCCAGCGCCTGACGGGTACGCTGGCTCCATGTTCTACGACGACGACGCCGACCTCCAGCTCCTGGACGGAAAGACCGTGGCCATCATCGGCTACGGCTCGCAGGGCCACGCCCACGCTCTGAACCTCCAGGACTCAGGGGTCTCAGTGGTGGTCGGGCCTGCGCCCGGACTCGGCCAGCGTGGCCAAGGCCAAGGAGCACGGCCTTCGGGTCACCGACCCCGCCGACGCGGCGGGCGAGGGCGACGTGGTGATGATGCTCGTCCCCGACGAGCTCCACCGAGCGGGTGTGGGAATCGGGCGTGGCGGAGGGGATCGAGGCCGGGAAACATGCTGATGTTCGGCCACGGGTTCTCGATCCACTACGGCGAGGTGGCAGCCGCCGGAGGACGTGGACGTGACCCTGGTGGCGCCCAAGGGCCCGGGTCACCTCGTCCGCCGCCAGTTCCTGGAGGGCTCGGGCGTTCCCGGGCTGGTGGCCGTCCATCAGGACCCGACGGGCGGCGCGCTGGCGCTGGCCCTGGCCTATGCGAAGGGAATCGGCTGCACCCGCGGTGGGGTGATCGAGACGACGTTCAAGGACGAGACCGAGACCGACCTGTTCGGCGAGCAGGCCGTCCTGTGCGGGGGGGTGACCGAGCTGGTCCGGGCTGGCTACGAGACGCTCGTCGGGGCCGGCTATGACCCCCGGCTGGCCTATTTCGAGTGCCTCCACGAGCTCAAGCTGATCGTCGACCTGATGTACGAGAAGGGGATCGCCGGGATGCGCTACTCGATCTCCAACACGGCCGAGTACGGCGATCTGACGCGGGGCCAGCGGGTGATCGGCGAGGAATCCCGCCGGGCCATGAAGGAGCTCCTGGCGGAGATCCAGTCGGGCTCGTTCGCGCGGGAGTGGATCGCCGAGAACCACGCCGGCCAGGAGAATTTCAAGCGCATGCGGGAGGAGCAGTCCCGCCACCAGGTCGAGGTCGTGGGGCGCGAGCTCCGCTCCCAGATGGACTGGATCGACACCGAGTTTCAGGAGTAGGTTCGCTCTGGCGCCAGGCTTGAACCTGGCGACCCTACCCGCAGCGGCTCAGGACCACCTGGCCGTCGGCCACTGACGCGCCGTTGGTCAGCGTCACCTGGGCGGCGAGCTGGTTCCCCGAGGCGCTCGCCAGCATCGACCGGCCGGCTGAGTTAAGCCGGAAGGGGAGGTAGGCGGCCTCGTGCGCCCCCAAGTACTGGCGGCCGGGGCTGGCAATGATCGTGTTGCCCGCAGAGATGACCGCGCCCACGTGGCACGGCGCCGGGCCGTAGCAGGCGGCCAGGATTCCGCCCGTGCCCCCGGACGAGACGAGCTCCGGGTGCCCACGAGCCGGATCGTCGGTGTCTGGGCCGCGCTCTGCGCCGGGCTCGGCCCGCTGGTCGAGTAGGGCACGAGCGTCAGCTGGCGGCTGGCCCCGGGGCCCCCGGTCCGGCGCACAGCGACCTGAACCTTGAGCTGTCCCGGCGCGGTTCCGGTGAGCGTCCGCACCCCCGAAGCCGACAGCGTGAACGCGATCAGAACGATCTTCCCGGCGCTTACGGTGGCCGGCTGCGGCAGCCCAGGGCCGACTTACCGGCCGTCACGCGCATCATCAGATGGCAGGCGTTGTCGGCGAAGCAGCCCACGGGGATGCCCGCCAGGCCGGTCGAGGTATTGGCGAAGGCGCTGGCGCCGAAAATGGCCACGTGCGAGGGCGTGACGATGTTGAGCGACTGGCCGAGCGTCTGGCCGTGCTGGCCCAGCGCGCGCACGGCGAAGAACCGCGGCTCGCTGTGAACCGACATTGAGGTCTGAAATCCGCGGGCTCTCCGAGCGGCCAGCGGAGTCCACTCGTGCCGCGTGGCGCCGCCCAGGACCTCCCAGGACGCCACCTGGGTGTCGCCGTTCCAGCTGGCGTACAGCCGCGAACTCCCGTCTGCCCCCGGCTGTACGGCCAGGGAGGGCGGCCGGGCCGGGTGTCCGGTCCAGGGATAGCGGTAGCTCCGGTATGAATCGATCCCGATGCGGAAGTGGCCGTCCAGGATCTCCCGGCCGTCGGGTGTGTACTCGGAAAAGCCGGTGCCCGCACCCCAGCCCACCATCATGTCGCCGTTGCTCATCAGTTCGGCGTTGCCCTGCGAGCCCGCCAGTAGGGGCGGGGAGTGGGTGAAGCGACTGACCAGCGAGACCAGGCCCGTGTTGACGTTGACGCTGAGCTCCTTGGCCGAGGACTCCGACTCCTCCGGAGGGACGGCGGCGTCGTCGAACACGGTCAGGATGCTCCCGCGGTGTAACCGGGCGTCGTGCTGCCACTCGAAGTTCGTCCCCGGCCCCATCCGCCAGTTGGAGTCCTTGCCGCCCAGCGTCCAGATCACGCGCCCGGTCCGCTCGTCGATCATGTACACCGACCACGTGTTCCGCCCCGAGATGATCAGGCGATTGCCGGGGAGCTGCTGGATCGAGTTGAGGTGGAAGAAGTCGAATGGGGTCTGGTCGCTCGGGACCCAGTTGTAGGAGGCGGACAGCGGGATATGGCCAAGCGCGTGCCATTCCCAGAGAACCCGGCCGGTCTTGACGTCGATCTCCTGGATCACGCAGTCGAGCACCCGTCCATCGCTCGGGCCGCCGACGCTGCTCAGGTTTGCCGGCACGACCGCGTATGCATCAATCAGCGCCCGGCCTTGGGGGGCGAGCTGGAACTCGTGCAGATCCGAGGAGTAGCCGTAGCCCGCATGCAACACGGCCACCTTGCGGTAGGAGGTGTCCATGATCACGTCCTGTCCGTTGGCCCCGTGTCCCTGGACCACGTTGCCCTGCCACCAGGTCAGAACGGGCCGACCACGGTACTCTGCTCCTCAAGGTTGAATGCCGTGTCCCGACCGGTGTGGTTAACCAGACCAACTGCCCCCGTCCGTTGACGATCATGGGCCCCAGCTGACCGCTGTTGACCGGCGTGGTGAAGATGTCGCCCGCCGCGGGGGTCAGAATCCTGGTCACCTGAGGATCGGCGGGTGTACGGTGGGAGCGAGCGGTAGGTCTGCCATGTGCCGGTGAGGCGTGGGCCACGCTGGTGCGGCTGCCGGCGGCGCGCGGCTCGGCGCAGGGGCCGGGATACTCCAAAGGAGAATTTCAGCCGAGTGCTTCCGCGGGTCGCCGGACGCGGTGCCGGCCGCGGGGGAGCGGAGCCTGCGGTGACCGTGACAGTCTCGCCCGAGGTGAAGGACGGGCCGGGACGAAGGCCGTTCCCGCTCCAGCGGCGAGAACACTGAGGTCGGCCGGTGTGGAGACCGGTCTGGTGACCGGATACGTGACCGTTCGGAGCGCGGAGGGGCGCAGGGCCGAGAAGATGATCTGTGAGTCCGGCGAGGCGTCGGGCGTCCCGGGGAAGGGATTCACGGCCAGATTCGCTGCTGCCGGGCTGGCCGGGCGGGCCGGCCGTCGGTCCGGCGCGCCACGGCCGGAGCGGCCAACCACGGCGCCGTCACCAGGGCGGCCGGCCGGAGCCGAGCCCCAGTCCGACGATCGCCATCACGCCGTTTGCGTTCACGACCCCATAACAACCCGGAGCATCCTAGTAGGGTCCGGCGAGTGCCGGACACTTCCTATCAAGGGCCAGCGGGGGAACTCCAGGCGTACGTGGCCTGGCCGCCGGGCGTCCGGACCCTGGCCTGGGGTGGTGGTCATCCAGGACTCGCTGGGCCTGTCCGATGACATCCGTGAGCAGGCCGACCGTCTGGCCGCCGCGGGCTTTCTGGCCTTCGCTCCCGATCTGTATTCCGGGCGGGGACTGCGCTGTGTGCTGGCCACGTTGAAGGCATCCAGATCGGGCGAGGGAGCCGCCTACGAGGACATCGAGGCCGCTCGGCAATGGCTGGTGGGCCGGGATGACTGCACCGGCCGGGTGGGGGTCATCGGCTTCTGCATGGGCGGCGGGTTTGCCCTGCTGTGGGCTCCCCGCTACGACTTCGCCGCCGCCTCGGTCAACTATGGCGAGGTGCCGGAGGACGCGCTCGATCGGCTGTCGGGCGCCTGCCCGATCGTGGCCAGCTACGGCCGCCGGGACCGGACCCTGCGCCGGGCGGGCGGAGCGGCTCCGGGAGTGCGCTGACCGAGCTCGGATGCCCCATGACGTCAAGGAGTACCCCGACGCCGGTCACAGCTTCCTCAATCGGATCAACGTCGGGCCGCTCTCGGGCCGGTGGTCCACGTGGCCGGATTCAGCTACCACCATCCGTCGGCCGAGGACGCGTGGGGAGCATCCTGACGTTCTTCGACCGGTATCTGGCGGACGCCGGGACGCGAGGCTAGTAGCGCGGAGCCGGCACGCTCGGACGGGCTGAGCCGCTTCCGGACAAGATCACGCGATCCTGCTAGACAGATTCTGAGCCCATGGCCCAGATTTCCACCGAGCTCCAGATTCCCCCCGACCTGAAGCCCCAGGACGGACGCTTCGGCTCGGGACCATCCCGGGTCCGCCCGGCGCAGCTCGAGCACCTCGCCGCGGCCGGCGCCTCCGTGATGGGGACCTCGCACCGGCAGAAGCCCGTCAAGAGCCTGGTGGCCCAGATCAGGTCTGGCCTGCGGGAGCTGTTCTCGCTGCCCGAGGGCTATGAGGTCGCGCTGGGCAACGGCGGTACGACCGCGTTCTGGGACGCCGCCGCGTCGGACTGGTCCGCGAACGGGCCCTCCACCTGGCCTACGGGGAGTTCAGCTCCAAGTTCGCCGCCTGCACGCGGGGTGCGCCCTTCCTGGCCGAGCCGGTGGTCATTGAGGCACCACCGGGGATGCGCCCGGGCCGGCGGCCGACCCCTCGAGCGACGTGACCTGCTGGGCCCACAACGAGACCTCCACCGGCGTGATGGTGCCCGTGACCCGCCCCGCCGGCTCGGACGGATCGCTGGTGCTGATCGACGCGACCTCAGGCGCCGGGGGACTGCCCGTGGACGTGCGCGAGGCCGACGCTTACTACTTTGCTCCCCAGAAGGGCTTTGCCTCCGACGGGGGCTGTGGCTGGCCCTGCTCAGCCCGGCCGCCCTGGCGCGGGTGGAGGAGATCGCCGCCGAGCGCCCATCGGTCGGGCCGGAGCGCTGGATTCCGGACTTTCTCTCCCTGAAGGTGGCGATCGAGAACTCCGCCAAGGACCAGACCTACAACACGCCGGCGCTGGCCACGCTGCTGCTCCTGGCCGACCAGCTCGACTGGATGCTCGAACTGGGAGGTCTGGACACGATGGTGGGCCGGACCCGCAGCTCCTCTGGCCACCTCTACGGGTGGGCCGATCGACACGAGCTGGCCGCGCCGTTCGTGGCCGATCCGGCCAAGCGCTCGCTGGTCGTGGGCACGATCGACTTCGCGGAGGAAGTTGACGCCGCGGCGCTGGCGGCCACGCTGAGGGCCAACGGGATCGTCGACGTCGAGCCCTATCGGAAGCTCGGTCGCAACCAACTCCGGATCGCCATGTTCCCGGCCACCGATCCTGGCGACGTGCACGCGCTCACGGCGTGCATCGACTGGGTCCTGGAGAGGCTGACATGACGGCCGACGGCGCGGGGCAGGACGGGCGTGCTCGGGTGCTGGTGGCCGAGAAAATCGGCGATTCGGGCGTGGATCTGCTTGAGCAGCACTTCGACGTGGAGGTGGGCGTCGGCTGGTCCCGTGAGGAGTTGGCCGACCGGATCGGCGACTACGACGGGATCCTGATCCGCTCGGCCACGAAGCTCGACGCGGAGCTGCTGGAGCGGGCGAGCAGCCTCCGCGCGGTCGGTCGGGCCGGCGTCGGCGTGGACAACGTCGACGTGGACGCAGCCACAAAGCGAGGGATCGTGGTGGCCAACGCCCCGCAATCCAACGTGATCACGGCCGCCGAGCACACGATGGCCCTGCTCCTGGCGCTGGCCCGGAACATCCCTCAGGCCCACGCCTCGCTGACCGGCGGCGCCTGGGACCGGTCGAAGTTCTCCGGCGTGGAGCTGCATGAGAAAACGCTGGGGATCCTGGGCTTCGGCCGGATCGGCCAACTGGTGGCCCAGCGCGCCCGAGGCTTCGGGATGCACGTGGTGGCCTTCGATCCGTTCGTGGCCGCCGAGCGCTACCGGGAGCTGAGTGTGGAAAAGGCGGACTCCCCCGACGACGTCTACGCCGCGGCGGACTTCCTCACCCTCCACCTACCGAGCACCGCGGACACCGAGGGCTGGCTGAACGCCGAGGTGCTGGCCAAGTGCAAGCCGGGCGTGCGAGTGCTGAACGTGGCCCGGGGCCCGCTCGTGGTGGAGGACGATCTCAGGGCGGCGCTCGACTCGGGGCAGGTGGGAGGAGCGGCGCTGGACGTGTTCCGGTCGGAGCCGACGACGGACCACCCGCTGTTCGGCTACGCGAACGTGATCGTCACCCCCCATCTGGGGGCGTCCACCGCTGAGGCCACCGACCGCGCCGGCTTCCAGGCCGCCGAGCAGGTGGTCGCTGCGCTGACCGGTGGCGTCGTGACCAGCGCGGTCAACGTGCCGGCTATTCCTGCGGAGGACATGGACGTTCTGGGGCCGTTCGTCGGCCTGTGCCGGTCGCTGGGCTGGATCGCGGTGGCGCTCGCCCCGGATCCTCGATTGACCGGATTGACACGGAGTTCCTGGGCCGGATCGCCGAGCGGGACACCCGCCTGCTCGCCATCCAGGTGCTGCTCGGGGTCCTGGCGGGGCACACCGACGAGGAGGTCGGGGTGGTCAACGCACCGATGATGGCCGAGGAGCGGGGGATCGAGTTGAGCGAGACCAAGCGCACCAGCGCACGCGACTACACGGACCTGGTCCGCGTCACCGTGACCGGTGGTGAGGAGAGCGTCCGAGTGGTGGGGACGTTGCTGGGGCGCCAGAACCGCCCGTACCTGCTGGAGGCCTGGGGCCAGCGCTTCCTGGTCCAGCTTGAGGACAACGTGACGCTGTTTCGCTATCGGGACATCCCCGGGATGATCGGCCGCGTCGGCACGTGCTTTGGAACCCAGGGCATCAACATCGTGTCGGCGGCCGTCGGCCGGCCGCCCGAGGCCGGGGACGAGGCCGATGGCGGGCTGGCCGTGATGGTCATCACGACCGACAGCCCGGTTCCGAGCCGGCTGCTGGACGAGCTGCTGTCAGGTGATGATTTCGTGGCGGCGCGGACGGTGACGCTGGAGCTGTAGCGGCGCGGCGGGCGGATTTCTCGCTCACCTGGCGGAAGAAAACGCCCAAAGCCGGTGGGGACGGATGTAGTCTGCCTCTATGGCCAGCACGGTCAGCGCACCCGCCGTCGAGGCCGCCCGCCCGGCGGCCCTGGCCGCCGCCACGATGTGCGAGGCGTTCCAGATCACGGCCGCCGAGCGTCCCGATCAGGTGGCCCTGCGCTCGATCGGGGACGGGGTGAGCATCACGTTCGCGGATTACGCCGACCGAGTCCGGCGGCTGGCCGGCGCACTCCACGGACTCGGCGTGCAACCCGGCGACACGGTCGGCTTCATGCTCACCAATCGGCCCGAGTTTCACGTCGTGGACACGGCGGCCGTACATCTGGGCGCGGTCCCGTTCTCGATCTACAACACCTCGTCGCCGGAGCAGATCGCCTACCTGCTCGCAGACGCCGGCTGCCGGGTGCTGGTCATCGAGAGCGCACTTCTGGGGCAGGCGCAGGCGGCGGTCGCCGAGGTGGGAGTGGTCGGGCACGTTGTCGTGGTTGACGGACCGGCGCCCGAGGGTGGGCTGACGCTGTCCGACCTCGAGGCGGCCGAGCCGCGGGACGACTTTGACTTCGAGGCCTCCTGGCGAGCGGTCAAGCCGGGCGATCTGCTGACGCTGATCTATACGTCTGGGACGACCGGTCCGCCCAAGGGCGTCCAGATCACCCACGCGAATGAGCTGGCCGAATGCCGAGGGATCGACGCGGTCGCTCACCCGCGGCCGCACGGCTCAGTCATCTCGTTCCTGCCCCACGCCCACATCGCCGACCGAGGGCTGAGCCACTACGGCCAGATGGCGTGGGGTCACACGGTCACGTGCTGTCCCGAGGTGACGCAGGTGTTCGCGCACGTGGCCGACGCCCATCCGACATTCTTCGGGGCGGTGCCCCGGGTGTGGGAGAAGCTCAAGGCCGCGCTCGAGGCTGGGATCGACGCCGAGCCGGATGCCGAGAAGCGATCGGCCGTCTGGGCAGCAATCGAGCTGGGCGTAAGCAAAGTCAGGGCCGAGCAGGCCGGCGAGACGATCGCCGGGGAGCTCGAGGATGCATACGCGCGAGCCGAGGAGGCGGTGTTCTCGAGCCTGCGCGCACGACTCGGCCTGGAGCGGTGCGAGTGGTACATGATCGGCGCGGCCCCGTGTCCGCTCGAGGTGCTCGAGTTCTTTGCCGCGATCGGGATCCCGATCTGCGAGGTCTGGGGGATGTCGGAGACCACCTCGGTCGCCACCCTCGTGCCTCAGGACCAGCTCCGGCTGGGGACAGTCGGGCGTGTGATTCCGGGCGTTGAGATCCGGCTCGCGCCCGACGGCGAGCTCCTGGTCCGGGGGGACACGGTGATGGCCGGGTACCGAAACCAGCCGGAGAAGACGGCCGAGACCATCGACCCGGAGGGATGGCTGCACACAGGCGACATCGGATCGATCGACGAGGCCGGTTTCCTGAAGATCGTCGACCGCAAAAAGGAGCTGATCATCAACGCCGCCGGCAAGAACATGTCGCCGGCCAATATCGAACAGCACCTCAAGCAGGGCAGTCCGCTGATCGGCCAGGCGGTCACGATCGGAGACGGGCGGCGATACAACGTGGCCCTGATCGTGCTCGATCCTGACGCGTCAGCAGCCTTTGCCGCCCAGCACGGCCTGAGCGACCCGTCGCCCGAGGCCATGTCCCGGGAGGCGACGGTCCTGGCCGAGGTCGAGGAAGGTGTCCAGCGCGCCAACTCCCACCTCAGCCGGGTCGAGCAGATCAAGCGCTTCAAGGTGCTCCCCGTCGACTGGCCCCCGGCCGGCGACGAGCTCACCCCGACGATGAAGCTCAAGAGAAAGCCGATCGGCGAGAAGTACGCGGCCGAGATTGAGGCCCTGTACGCCGGAGGCTGAGGCGGGGACGCGCGGTGTTCGAGCGCCTTCGGACTGACACGCCGAGGCGCCGGGTGAGTCGCGGCCCGCCCCCTTTGACGGCTGCGGGAAGGCTCGCTACGCTGTGAACCGAGTGTCGTTCCTGCTTGACCTTCGACTGCTTCTCCTCCCCCTTCGGGGGGAATAGCGCGCCGGCGGCCGCACGTAGCCGCGAACCAGCACCGGAAGCAGTGAAGGCGAGTCAGAGAAAGGACCGACATGAGCAGTCCGGCAGACCCCAATCGAGTAGAGATCTTCGACACCACGCTGCGTGACGGCGAGCAATCGCCCGGGATCTCGCTCAACACGCAGGAGAAGCTGGAAATCGCCCAGCAGTTGGCCCGGCTGGGCGTCGACGTGATTGAGGCGGGCTTCCCGATCACCTCTCCGGGGGACTTCGAGGCCGTTCAGGAAATCTCCCGGAAGGTTGAGGGACCGGTGATCTGCGCCCTGGCCCGGACGGCGGCCGGGGACATCGACCGGGCCTGGGCGGCGGTGCAGGACTCAGAGCGCCCGCGGATCCATACGTTCATCGCGACCAGCGACATTCACATCAAGCACAAGCTCCAGACCACTCGGGCGGATGTTCTCGGACAGGCCCGCGCGGCGGTGGCTCACGCGCGCCAGTACACCGAGGACGTGGAATTCTCCCCCGAGGACGGGTTCAGATCGGAGCGCGAGTTCATGGCCGAGGTGATCGCCGCGGCGATCGAGGAGGGCGCGACCACGATCAACGTCCCGGACACGGTCGGCTACGCCACGCCCGAGGAGTACGCGGAGATGTTCGCCCGCCTGTACGAGCTCGTGCCAGCCCTGCACAACGTCGTCGTCTCAGCCCATTGCCACGACGACCTGGGCTTGGCCGTGGCCAACTCGCTGGCCGGGATAAGGGCGGGCTGCCGCCAGGTGGAATGCGCCGTAAACGGCATCGGGGAGCGCGCGGGCAACGCCTCGCTGGAGGAGATCGTGATGGTGCTCCACACCCGGGCCCCGACGCTCGGACTGACCACCGGTGTCAACACGACCGAGATCGCCCGGACCAGCCGGCTCGTCTCGCGCCTGACCGGCTACCCGGTCCAGCCCAACAAGGCCGTGGTCGGCCGCAACGCCTTCGCCCACGAGGCCGGGATCCACCAGGACGGCGTGCTCAAGGAGCGCACGACCTACGAGATCATGGACGCGACCACGGTCGGTCTGGCCGCGAACTCGATCGTCCTGGGAAAGCATTCGGGCCGGCACGCCCTGCGAGAGGCTCTGGCCGAGCTGGGCTACGAGCTCACCGGGCAGGGTCTGAACACGGCGTTCAAACGCTTCAAGGAGATCGCGGACAAGAAGAAGAGCCTGACCGCAATGGACCTGGAGGCGCTGGTCACCGACGAGCTCCGAGAGGAGATTCAGGGCTACCAGCTTGAGTGGTTCGACGTCGAGGCCTCCTCGCGCCGGCCGCCCCACGCGACCGTCGGTGTTCGTACCCCGGCGGGGGAGGAGCTCGTGGGCTCGTTCACGGGAGACGGGCCCGTCGACGCGATCTTCCGGGCCATCAACGCCGCCACCGATGTCGACGCGCGGTTACGGGAGTTCCGGGTCGACGCGGTCACCGGCGGCCAGGATGCCCTGGGTGAGACGTCCGTCGTGCTCGAGGTGGCAGGCGTCGTGGGCGCGGGCCAGGGGGTGTCCACGGACATCCTGGAGGCGGCGGGACGGGCGTACGTGAGAGCCCTGACCAACGCCATCAGGCGCGCCGAGGCCGCAGCTGCCGAGGAGCAGGCGCCGGCGGACGCACCCGCACCGGTGGGATCGTCGTAGTCAGCTGAATCGCGAGACCTTGCCGGCCGGTAGCTTTCCGGCCGTGGCCAGGGAGGTCGTCAGCCGACGCGAGCTGCTCAAGGTGGGCGGTGCCGGCGCGATCGCTGCCGGCTCCTGGGCCGCTCCGGCTCAGGCCCGGCCGGGACGCCCCCCGGGACGCCGCGTGGACGTGGTGGTGGTAGGTGCGGGCCTGGCCGGGCTCACCGCCGCCCGGGAGCTCGTCGCGGGCGGCCGCTCGGTCCTCGTCCTGGAGGCACGCGACCGGGTGGGCGGCCGGACGCTCAACCATCACCTCGGCGCCGGGAAGGTCGTCGAGGTGGGGGGCGAGTGGGTGGGGCCGACCCAGGACCACCTGATGGCCTTGGCCAAGGAGCTGGGGATCCGCACGTTCAAGACCTACAACACGGGCAATAACGTCTACTACGCCAACGGGATCAAGACCCCGTACGCGGCCGGCGGCCCGCTGGGTCCCGTCCCGCCGGACCCCACCGCGGCGGCCGAGGTTGAGGCGGCGATCGTCGACATCAATCGAATGGCGGCCACCGTACCGGTCGAGGCGCCGTGGCGGGCGCCGAACGCGGTGGAGTGGGACAGCCAGACGTTCGAGACCTGGAAGCAGAACAATCTCCACACCACGGACGGGCGAGCACTGTTCGACGTTGGGTTGGAGGCGGTGTTCGCCGCCGAGCCGCGGGACCTATCACTTCTCTTCGGTCTCTTCTACACGGCCTCGGCCACCAACCCGGGGACCGCCCCTGACATCAACCGGCTGTTCAGCACGGCGGGCGGTGCCCAGGACTCCCGGTTCGTCGGCGGCTCTCAGCTGATCTCGATCAAGATGGCCCGCCTCCTGGGCCGCCGGATCCTGCTTGGGCAGCCGGTTCGTGAGATCGCCCAGACCAGGTCCGGCGTGCGGGTTCTCGCGGACGGCGTGAGCGTGGCCGCCAAGCAGGCGATCGTCACAGGTCCTCCCGCGCTGACGGCGCTGATCCGCTACGAGCCGGAGCTGCCCTTCATGCGAGCCCAGCTCACCCAGCGCTATCCGCAGGGGACCGTGATCAAGGTCGAGGCCGTGTACGACCGGCCGTTCTGGCGCGAGGCCGGGCTGACTGGCCAGGCCGTGTCGCTCACCGGGCCCGTCAAGGTGACCTTTGACAACTCACCGCCCGATGGCCGGCCGGGAGTGCTACTGGGCTTCATCGAGGGGGCGGATGCCCGTCATTGGGGCCAGCGCTCTACGGCCGAGCGGCGGGCCGCCGTGCTGAAGAACTTCGTCACGTATTTCGGGGAGCGCGCCGCCCATCCCCGCGGCTGGATCGAGATGAACTGGTCCAAGGAGGCCTGGACGCGCGGCTGCTACGTGGGCTTTACGCCGCCGGGCGTCCTGCTCGACTACGGTCCCTCCATCCGAGCTCCCGTGGGGCGGATCCACTGGGCGGGGAGTGAGACCTCGATCTACTGGAACGGCTACATGGACGGGGCGGTTCGGTCCGGGCAGCGAGCGGCCCAGGAGGTTCTGGCGGCGCTGTGAGGCGGCTGTCAGCGGTCGTCGCGATGCTGGTCGCCGGCGGTGCGGTGGCGTCCGGCATGGCCACGGCCTCGGGCAGGCCGGAGCGGCGCTGCGGCGCGGTACGCGCCTCCCGTGAGCTGCCAGCCACGCTGGCGCTGGACCCGAAGCCGCGGGCTCCGCGGATCTTCGCCATCCAGTTCAAGCAGGACCTGGCCAATGTGACCACCTACGCCCGCTTCCGGACCAAGATCGACTGCCTGCTCCACGAGTACGTGCTGCCCCATCTGGCTCGCCGACGGCCAAATGTGGTCGTTTTCAACGAGGACGTGGGGCTGATGACGCTGGCCGTCGGGACGCGCGGGAAGGCGGCCCGTGTGGTCTTCGGCCGTCCGGATAGTCCGAGCTGCGAGCGTGAGGGAGAGCCGTGCGCCACCCTGGCCGCGCTGGGCGCGGTCAGCGCCGCGTACTCGCCCCAGATCTCCGACTATGAGGCTCGCTTCGGGGGCGCCATCTCATCCCCGGTGGCCGCCTTCGTGGGGGCCACGGATACGGTGGTCCGGGCCTTCGTCCAGACCTTCTCTGAGGAGGCGCGACGCTACGGCATTTACCTGGTGGGCTCGATGGACCTGCCACGCTTTCGCCAGTCCTCCAGCCGCGCGGACGTGGCCATGTTCCACGACCCGGACTACCCGCCGCCGAAGTTCGTGTATATGGCCACGAGTCCGAAGGTCTACAACGAGGTGTTCATGTGGGGCCCGCATGACGTGCGCCACAGCCGGTCCGGCGGTGCTGCGCAACGTGGTGGCCCGGAACCTGAAGGTCCCCTTGACTCCGCTGGAGAAGGAGATCGGGTTCACGCCGGGGCCCGCGCACGGGCGAGCGGCGGTGGCCAACCTGCGGCCTTATTACCTTCCCGGGACTCGAGCTCGCATCGGCTTCGCCACCAGCTTGCCGGCGTTCGAGTACGGGGACCCGCCGAGCGGCACGGACCCGTGCTCAAACACAAGCCTGTACTACATGCGCTGCCTGAACCGGCTGGGAGCCAACCTGGTTCTTCAGGATGAGGCCAATCCGGGCCGCTGGACAGGGGCCGACGGGAGCTCCAACGAGAAATGGCAGCCCCTGTCCTGGATGCTCTCAACCTACCGGGCCGTCTCGGATCCGACGGTGCACTTCGACTACAACGTCACCGCGATGATGGTGGGGAATCTGGCCGATCTGGTCTTCGATGGGCAGAGCGCGATCACACAGCGGGGTCTCGGGGGCCGGGGTTGCCACTACATCGGCGACTCACGCTTCGTGGCCGGGGAGGATCTGGCCTCGCTGCGGCGCTACGTCGGCCGACGGCCCCGCTTTCTGGCCAGCGCCCCCTGGGTCGTGGGCGACCGGTCACGGACCGCGCTGCGCACCGTCGGGGCCGCGCTGGCACCCGGGTCGGGGAGCCCTCTGGAAGACCAGTATGTGGAGACGGGGATCGTGGCCGACCTGCCGGTTCCGGTCGACCGCCACCGGCAGGGGTACGTCGACCGTTAGCGCAGCGGCGTGGGTCCGACCGGTCGGGCGGGTATTCAACGACCTAACTCCCCAGTACGACCCCCTGCTGGTAAGCGGCGTCCAGCACCTGCCGGGCCGGCCCGCGGTCCATCAGATTCAGTCCCATGGCCTGGGCCGAGTCGGTCGAGGGACCGACCACCTCCACCTGAGCTCCGCGGCGGCGCAGCGCGAGCGTCTCCACCGTGGCCGCCGTTCGGGAGATGCGACGAATCAGGCCGATCGCGTCCGCGGACCCGGCCAGGCTGGCCGTGGGGTTGAGGCACAGGATGTGAGTCCCGGGTCCGGCCGGCGCGGCGTCGGCATTGGTTGGGCTCCAGACGCCGCCGTCCACGTATTCCCGGTCCCCGATCTGGACCGGGGCGAATAGCCACGGGACCGTGCACGAGGCGGCCACAGCCTCGGCCACCGTGGCCCGAGGCGCCCCCGGCGCGCCGAAGACGACCCGGCGGCCGGTGCCCTTGTCAACCGTGGCCACACGGAGCCGCCCGTCGAACCGCGCCCCCAGGCTGTCGATGTGGCGGCGGAGCGAGTCGAGCGTCTCGGGGGGGCGGGGCAAGCGCCTGAGCAGGGCCCCGCGTACGACGGCGCCCCCGGGCGCGGCCATGCCCAGGGCCAGGGGGGCGAACGTGGAGGCGATGGCCAGAGCCCACTCGCCCGCCCGGGCGGCCACGCGGGCCATGCCCGCGGTTTCCGGGCCGGCGGCTTGCGCCGAGCTGTGACTGGAGCGGCTGCCGGAAGTCGGGGGCCGGCGTGGACGCTGGCCCGCGGCCAGATTGGCGGCCACAATCGATCCGGCGGAGGTGCCGACGAAGTATTCGCAGTTGCGAAAGTCGATCCCGGCCGTGTCCTCGATCCCGGCCAGGACGCCCATCATCCAGGCCTCGCCCAGGACTCCTCCGCCGCCGAGCACCAGGATGTCCGGGGGCAGGAATGTCATCGCTGGCCAGGCTAGCTGCCAGGATCGAGCCGAGGGCGGCGCCTTCCCGGGCGTATTCGAAGCTCCCCGGACGTCTGTATGTGATAACGTACGCTCGTATGACGAGTGTCCAAGTAGGACAATCGATCTCGGCCGAGCAAGCGGGCTCGCTCGCTCGCTCCCAGCCGGTGCAGTCGATGGACATGCGTGCCGTCCCGAGTGCCATCGGCCCGCGGGTCAGGGCCCTTCGCGAGGCGATGGATCTGTCGCTCCGCGACCTGGCCGAGCGCTCAGGGGTGAGCGCCCCGATGCTCTCCCAGGTCGAGCGTGGGGAGACCAGCCCCACGTTGCAGGTGGCAACTCGGATCGCGGCCGGGCTCGAGCTGCGCCTCTCCCAGCTCCTGCGGCTGGACGAGGACGGGGCCGTGGTCGTGGTCCGGGCCGGGGAGGGCCGCCTCGGACCGAGGGCTCGCGGGCACGCCTACGAGATCCTCACTCCGCCGCTGCCCGGGCAGCGCGCCGAGCTCTCGCGGCACGTGCTGGCCTCGGGAGCGGTCACCGGTGGGCCGGGCGACCCCCCGATGCACGAGCCGGGGAGCCGCGAGACGGCTCTGGTGCAGGCGGGCGCCGTGGTGCTCGTGTGCGACGGGCAGCGCCACGAGCTGACGGAGGGCGACTGCGTGACCTTCGATGCCGACCTGCCGCATCACTTTGAAAACCCTGGACCCGGCGAGGCCGTGCTGCTGGCCGTGCTGAGCGCCGGCTTGCGCCGGAGCTGAAGCCGTGCCACAAACGCTCTTGGACAAGATCTGGGATGCCCACGAGGTGGGTGGGCGAGGTACCAATCTCATATACATCGACCTCCATCTGGTCCATGAGGTGACCAGCCCGCAGGCCTTTGACGGCCTGCGCCTGGCCGGACGCGGCGTCCGTCGGCCCGACCGAACGCTGGCCACGGCCGATCACAACGTGCCCACCGACGGGACTCCGGTGGCTGAGCGGATTCGCGACGAGCTCTCGCGCGTCCAGGTCCAGACGCTGGAGCGCAACTGCGCGGAGTTCGGGATTCCCGTGTACTCGCTGGGGTCCAGGCATCAGGGGATCGTCCATGTGATCGGCCCCGAGCTGGGGGTGACCCAGCCGGGGATGACGATCGTGTGCGGGGACTCCCACACCGCGACTCACGGCGCATTCGGAGCGCTGGCCGTCGGCATCGGCACCAGCGAGGTGGAGCACGTGCTGGCCACCCAGTGCCTGGTGCAGGCGAAACCCCGCTCGATGCGGATCCGTTACGAAGGCGAGCTCGGATTCGGGGTCACCGCCAAGGATCTGATCCTGGCCACGATCGGTCAGATCGGCGTGGACGGCGCCGTGGGTCACGCCGTCGAGTACTCCGGTCCGGCCATCGAGTCGCTGTCCATGGAGGGCCGGATGACCGTGTGCAACATGACGATCGAGGGCGGCGGTCGGGCCGGGATGATCGCCCCCGACCAGACGACTTTTGACTGGGTGATGGGCCGGCCGGGCGCCCCGCCCGAGCTGCCGGTGGAGTGGCTCTCGCTCCGGAGCGATCCCGAGGCCGCGTTTGACCGCGAGGTCCAGGTCGACGCGTCCGACATCAGCCCGATGGTCACGTGGGGGACCAACCCAGGGATGGTCGTGCCCGTGACCGGGGCCGTGCCCGAGCCCCGGTCCGATCAGGACGAGCGCGCGCTGCACTACATGGGTCTCAAGCCCGGCGTCCCGATCGGCGACATCCGCCTCGACCGGGTGTTCATCGGCTCGTGCACGAACTCGCGGATCGGCGACCTCCGGGCGGCGGCGGAGCTCGTTCGCGGCCGGAAGGTGTCAGACCACGTCTACGCGATGGTCGTCCCCGGTTCCCAGCAGGTCAAGGAGCAGGCCGAGCGCGAGGGTCTGAACGAAGTGTTCGCCGAGGCCGGCTTTGACTGGCGGGGAGCGGGCTGCTCAATGTGTCTGGGGATGAACCCGGACATCGCCGCCCCCGGTGAGCGCGTAGCCTCCACGTCCAACCGCAACTTCGAGGGCCGCCAGGGCCGGGGAGCCAGGTCGCACCTCGTCTCGCCCCAGATGGCCGCCGCCGCGGCGATCGAGGGGCACTTCGTGGACATCCGGGAGTGGGAAGCGTGATAGCAACCGCACCCTCGCGCCGCGAACTTTGGCGATTTTTGTCCACCTGTCGGACATCCAGCGCCAAAGTTCGTCCCGAGGGCCGCTCATGAAGGCGATCGAGACCATCACGGGCCAGGTCAGCGTCCTGGACCGCGACGACGTCGACACCGACCAGATCATTCCCAAGCAGTTCCTCAAGCGGGTGGAGCGGACCGGGTTCGGCGAGTTCCTGTTCTTCGACTGGGCCAAGGAGCCGGGCTGGGAGCTACCGGCCAACCCGATCCTGGTGGCGGGGCGGAACTTCGGCTGCGGCTCGAGCCGCGAGCACGCACCCTGGGCCCTTGAGGACTACGGCTTTCAGGCCATCGTCGCTCCCAGCTTCGCCGACATCTTCCGCTCCAACTGCACGAAGATCGGTCTGCTGCCGGTGGAACTGCCCGCGGAAGCGTGCCAGGCGATCGCTGAGGCGGGCCAAGCGCAGGTTGACCTCCGCAACCAGGAGGTGCGCTGGCCCGGGGGGTCGGCCGGATTCCAGATCGATCCCGAGATCAAACATCGCCTCCTCAACGGGCTCGACGACATCGGCCTGACGCTGCGGCAGAACGACGCGATCGCGAGCTACGAGCGCCAGCGGGAGCGGTCCGGCCCGGTGACCACCGCGCTGTGACCAGCGCGGCCTCCCGCGATTGGGACGCGGCCAGCTATGACCGCGTGTCCGATCCCCAGTTCGGCTGGGCGCTCGAGCAGCTGGAGCGACTCCCTCTGAACGGCGACGAGGTGGTTCTGGATGCGGGCTGCGGCTCGGGCCGGGTTACCTCCGAGTTGGCCAACCGGCTGCCCCGGGGACGCGTATATGGAGTTGACGTGGCGCCGTCAATGGCAGCCCACGCTCGGGCCGCGCTCGGCGATCGGGCCACGATCCTGTGCCAGGACCTGGTGGCCCTCGACCTGCCCGAGCCTGTCGATGCCGTCTTCTCCAACGCCACGTTCCACTGGATCAAGGACCACGACGCGCTGTTCGCGTCGCTGCGTCGGGCGATGAAGCCAGGGGGCCGGCTCGTGGCCCAATGCGGCGGCCAGGGCAACATCAACCGCTTCCGAGCGCTGGCCGACGAGGTGGCGGGGGAGGAGCCCTTCGCGGAGCACTTCGCCGACTGGCACGGGCCTTGGAACTACGCGCCGGCCGATGAGACCGAGGAGCGCCTGCTCGGGGCGGGCTTCACCGAAGTCGCCTGCTGGCTTGAGCCCAAATCCGTCATACCGGCCGATGCGCCGGCGTTTGTCCGCACCGTGTGCCTGGTCCGTCATTTGGACCGCCTGCCCCCCGACCAGCTCGATCCATTTCTGGCCCGTGTCCTGGAGCGGGCCGGCAAGCCGCTGGCGCTCGAATACGTGCGCCTCAACATGACCGCGACGGCCGCCTGAAACCATGGCCCGTAAGGTCATTCTGCTTCCGGGCGACGGCATCGGCCCGGAGATCCTCCCGCCGACGGTTGAGATCCTGAACGCTGTCGCCCCCGGTGAGTTCGACTTTGAGGAGCACCTGTTCGGCGGGGCCTCGATTGACGCCCACGGAACCGCGCTGACAGACGACACCCTGGCCGCCTGCCTCGCGGCCGACGCCGTGCTGCTGGCCGCCGTCGGAGGCCCCAAATGGGACACCACGGACCCTGACAAGCCGCGTCCCGAACAGGGGCTGCTGGGGCTGCGCCGGGGGATGGGCCTGTTCGCCAACCTGCGCCCGGTCAGGCCGCTCCCGGCGCTGTACGACTCGAGCCCGCTCAAGCGAGAGCTGATCGAGGGGACCGACCTGCTCGTGATCCGCGAGCTGACCGGCGGCATCTATTTCGGGCCCAAGACGCGGACCGAGGACGAGGCCTCGGACCTGTGTGTCTACACCCGCACCGAGATCGAGCGGATCGCCCGAGTGGCCTTCAGGAGCGCACGCTCGCGAGTCACCAGCGTGGACAAGGCAAACGTTCTGGAGACGAGCCGGCTGTGGCGGGAGGCGGTCAGCGCGCTGCACTCGCGCGAGTTCCCCAACGTGGAGCTCGAGCACGTGCTCGTGGACAACGCCGCGATGCGGCTGATCGCTGCGCCGCGCCACTTTGACGTGATCCTGACCGAGAACATGTTCGGCGACATCCTGTCCGATGAGGCGGCCATGCTCACGGGCTCGATCGGCATGCTTCCCAGCGCCTCGCTGGGGGAATCGGACCCACCCACCCCCGGGCTGTTCGAGCCCGTCCACGGCTCGGCGCCCGACATCGCTGGAACGGGGGCGGCCAATCCGCTGGCCATGTTCCTGTCGGCTGCGCTGATGCTCAGGCACGGATTGTCCATGGAGACGGAGGCGGCGGCGGTAGAATCGGCCGTGGAGCGTGCGCTGGCCGAGGGGCTGCGCACGCCGGACCTGGGGGGCAGTGCCGATACGGACCAGGCCACCCAGAAAGTCCTCCAAAACCTGTAGCAACCGACGCGTAGCGGCAGCGACCAAGGAGACGGCGTGGAGCAATCGGACCTCATCTGGCACAACGGCGAGCTCGTGGCCTGGGAGGACGCAAAGGTCCACGTACTGACGCACGGTCTCCACTACGGCACCGGCGTGTTCGAGGGGATTCGGGCCTACGAGACGGCGGAGGGCACCGCCGTCTTTCGGCTTCGAGAGCACCTGGAGCGGCTGTTTCGGTCGGCCGAGCTCTACTACATGCCGCTTCCGTTCACCCTCGACGAGCTCCGCTCGGCCACTCATGAGCTGATCTCGGCCAACGAGCTGCGGGAGTGCTACATCCGTCCGATCGCCTTCCGCGGGTACGGGCAGATGGGCCTCTACCCCCTCGACTGCCCGGTGGAGGTGTCGATCGCCGTCTGGCCCTGGGGGGCCTACCTGGGCGAGGAGGGCAAGCGCGACGGCATCCGGGCCAAGGTGTCCAGCTGGCGCCGGATCTCGCACGATTCGCTGATCCCTCACGCCAAGGCCTCCGGTCAGTACCTGAACAGCGTGTTGGCCAAGATCGAGGCCTCCAAGGCGGGCTACCAGGAGTCGATCCTGCTCGACGCCCACGGATTTGTGTGCGAGGGCACGGGCGAGAACATCTATGTGGTGCGGGACGGCGCGATCCTCACCCCGCCGCATACTGCGGCGATTCTGGACGGCATCAGCCGCCACTCGGTGATGACGATCGCCGGCGATCTGGGCTACGACATCGTGGAGCGTGACCTGGCTCGGTCCGAGCTCTACCTCGCCGACGAGGTCTTCCTGTCCGGGACGGCGGCCGAGCTCGTGCCCGTGCGCGAGGTCGACGACCACGCGATCGGCGCCGGCGAACCGGGACCGATCACTCGCGATATCCAGCGAGTGTTCGACGACGCGCTCCATGGCCGTGACGCGCGCTACCGCGACTGGCTGGACCTGGTCCAGGTGCCGGCCGAGCCGACGCCCGTGGCCCGCTCGGGCCCCGCCTGAGTCCCCGGGCACCGGACCGACCAATGACCGTGATCGAGCTCTACGACACGACCCTGCGGGACGGCATGCAGGGTGAGGGCATGTCCCTGTCGGCCCACGAGAAGCTCCGGGTGGCCCATCGCCTGGACGAACTGGGGATCGACCTGATCGAGGCCGGGTTTCCCAGCTCCAACCCCAAGGAGCTCGAGCTCTTCGAGCTGCTCGGCCGAGAGAGCTTCAGCCACGCGGAGCTGGCGGCGTTCGGGATGACCCGGAGGAGAGGCGTCCAGGCCGAAGAGGACCCCGCCCTGCGGGTACTGGCGGAGTGCTGCGCGCCGGTGTGCACGCTGGTGGGCAAGACGTGGGGCCTCCACCTGGACAAGGTGGTCCGGGTGGACCGGGATGAGAACCTGCGGATGATCTCCGAGTCCGTGGAGTTCCTGCGCCGGGCCGGCAAGCGGGTGATCTACGACGCCGAGCATTTCTTCGACGGCTACCGCGACGATCCGGCGTACGCATTGGCCTGCCTGCGCGCAGCGGCCGGGGCCGGCGCCGAGACCGTCGTGTGCTGCGACACGAACGGCGGCACGCTTCCAGACGCGATCGCAACCGCCGTCGCCGCGGCCGTGGCCGAGCTCGAGCCGGGGGGCACCCGGGTCGGGATCCACTGCCACGACGACGCCGGCTGCGGCGTGGCCAACTCGCTGGCCGGCGTGGCCCAGGGGGCCCGGCAGGTCCAGGGCACGATCAACGGGTACGGCGAGCGGTGCGGCAACGCCAACCTGACCACGATCATCCCCAACCTCCAGCTCAAGCTGGGCTTCGAGTGCGTGACCGGCGCCCAGCTGGCCTCGCTGACAGCGGGTGCGCATTTCTTCGACGAGCTGCTCAACCTGGTCCCCAATCCCGATCAGCCCTACGTCGGGCGCAACGCCTTTGCCCACAAGGGCGGTATGCACGTCGCGGGCGTGACCGCCGATCCGGCCACTTTCGAACACGTCAAGCCCGGCGTGGTGGGCAACCGGCGCGAGCTGCTGATCTCCGAGCTGTCGGGCAAGGGGACCGTCCAGGCCAGGGCTCGTGACGCCGGGCTGGAGCTCGGCGAGGAGGACGCCGCCCGGGTCGTCGAGCGGGTCAAGGAGCTCGAGCATCGGGGGTACCACTTCGAGGCGGCCGACGGATCGTTTGAGTTGCTCCTGCGCAAGGAGACCGGCCACTACGAGCCGCTGTTCACGCTCGAGCACTGGCGGGTGATCGTCGAGATGGGTCACATGGGACACGTGGAAACCGAGGCCACGATCAAGATCTGGGCCCCGCCCGGGGTCGACGGCGAGCGCTACGTCCGCACGGCCGAGGGCAACGGTCCGGTGAACGCGCTGGACAAGGCCCTCCGAGACGCGATCGGCGAGCTCTACCCCCACCTGGCTGACATCCAACTGGAGAACTTCAAGGTCCGGCTGATCGACGAGCACGCCGGGACAGCGTCGGTCACCAGGGTGCTGATCGACGCCACCGACGGCGACTCGCTGTGGGGGGCAATCGGCGTCTCCGAGAACGTGATCGAAGCCTCCTGGGAGGCGCTCGTGGCCTCGCTCGAGTACGGCATGCAGCGGGTGCGGACTCGGGAATCGGCGCGCCCAGCGTGAACGAGCCGATCCCGCTCGCGCAGCCCGTGATCGGCCGGCGCGAGGAGGAGCTTGTGCTGGAGGTCCTGCGGTCGGGTCGCCTCTCGCTGGGACCGCTGCTGCCGCCGCTTCGAGCAGGAGTTCGCCCGGGCCGTCGAGGCCCGGGGGGCCAGCGCCGTGTCCAGCGGCACCGCTGGGTTGCATCTGGCGCTGCGGGCGGCCGGGGTGGGGGAGGGCGACGAGGTCATCACGAGCCCGTTCTCCTTCGTGGCCAGCGCCAACGTGGCCGTGTACGAGGGGGCTCGTCCCGTGTTCGCGGACATCGATCCCGTGACCCTGAACCTGGATCCGGCGGCGGCCCGAGCCGCGGCTGGAGAGCGCACGGCGGCCGTCCTGCCGGTCCACGTGTTCGGGTATCCGGCCGACATCGCGGCGTTGGAGGGCCTCGGCCTGCCGATCGTCGAGGACGCCTGCGAGGCCCTCGGGGCGGTCCATTCGGACGGTCGACCGGTCGGGAGTGGGCCGCATCCCGCCGTCTTCGGGTTCTATCCCAACAAGCAGATGACGACGGGAGAGGGGGGAGTCGTGACCACGCCCGACGCCGCCCTGAAGGAGCGGATCGACTCCGAGCGCAACCAGGGCCGGGCCCCCGACCTGGGCTGGCTGGACCACGATCGCCTCGGGTTCAACTACCGGCTGTCCGATCTCGCCTGCGCCCTCGGCCTGGCCCAGCTCGAACGCCTGGATGAAATGCTGGCCGACCGGGGCCGGGTGGCCTCGTGGTACCGGGAGGCGCTGGCCGACATCGAGGGGGTCGAGCTCCCGTGCCCGGACCGGGGCCAAGCCCGACGGGGGTGGTTCGTGTTCGTGGTCCAGCTCCCTCGGGGGATCGACCGCGACGCCGCCGTGCGCGACCTGGGCGAACTCGGCGTGTCCAGCAAGCCGTACTTCCCAGCGATCCATCTGATGACCTACTACCGGGAAACGTTCGGCTACCGGGAGGGGCAGTTCCCCGTGTGTGAGGACGTCGCCTCGCGCTCGATCGCCCTGCCCTTCTTTCCCCAGATGACCGAAGGGCAGGTCGCCCGGGTGGCCCAGGCGTTGCGGGACGTCCTGGGTCAGGCTTAGGCGGTCCGCGACGACGAATTCGCGGCGTCGGCGACCAAATCAGCTGAAGGCGAAGGGCGACAAGAGTTTCGCGAATGCTGGTACGTTCTCGTTTGCGATGGAGGAGCGAGGGTTCCTGAGGGGGCTGGGCGCGCGGGCGGCCGGAACGCTGGCCGCGGGCACGCTTCTCCTGCTGGCCGGGGCGACGACTGCCGGCGCCGACTTTCCCTACACGGGGCCGACCGGCCACGTCAGCAACATCACGACGTGGAAGCTTCCACCGGGTGTCACACCCACCAACTTCGGGGACAACTGGAAGCTGGCGGCGACGCCCGAGGCCAGCCCACAGAGCGAGGTGGCGGTCAACAGCAAGCCCGAGGAGCTGTGTGGCATCAGGGGCATGAGCGTGGTGGATGACAACGCCACGTTCCCGTCCGGGACCAACTCGTGCGTGGCCGCCGGCAGTCCGATCAAGACGGCGTTCGAGGAGACGCTGGGTCGCCCGGACGTCCTGATCTCCGTGCTGGACTCGGGGATCGAGTGGAACAACCAGGGCGCGATGATCGACCTGCGCAAGAAGATCCACCTCAACGCCGGGGAGCTTCCGGCGCCCAGGGTTGATCTGCACACCACGTTTGACTCCTCGACCGGGGTGGATTGCTCGGCTCACTTCGGCGCCGTCGGGTCGGGAGGGGACTACAACCGCCGTGGGGGCCAGCCGGGCGCCGGCGGCCAGATTCCGTATGACGTGATCGACCAGGGCGTATTCAACACGCTGGACTACGCGTGCGACTCGCGGGTGGCGGCGGTCGTCGACGGTTCCAGCCCGCTTCACGCGCTGCGCCACGGGCCGCCCGGGATGCTCACGCCGGAGGACCTGATCCTGGCTTTCTCCGACGGCGTGGACCACGACGGGAACGGCTTTGCCAGCGACATCGCCGGCTGGAACTTCGTGGACAACAACAACGACCCGTTCGACGACGTGCAGTACGGGCACGGCACCGGCGAGGCCCAGGGCTCCAGCGGCGAGGCCAACACCACGCAGAACCTCGGCACCTGCCCCGACTGCGAGGTCATGCCGCTGCGGGTCGGCGAGTCGTTCGTGGCCGACGACAACCGCTTCGCCCAGGCCGCGCTGTACGCCGTCGACATGGGCTCGTCGGTGATCTCCGAGGCGCTGGGCACGCTCAACAACTCCTACTTCGCCCGCCAGGCGGTCGAGTACGCCTACCACCACGGCGTGGTGGTGATCGCCTCGGCGGCGGACGAGGCCGCCGAGCACCACAACGAGCCGGGGTCACTTCCGGACACGATCGTGGTCAACTCGGTCAACAAGTACGACAGCACGTTCACATCGAGTCCGCCCTCGTACCTCCAGTTCAACGGGTGCACGAACTTCTCGACCCGCGTCACCGTCTCAGTGTCAAGCTCGTCGTGCTCTTCCAACGCCACCGAGCTGGCCGCCGGGATCGCCGGCCTGATCTACAGCGCGGCCGAGAACGCCGTCATCGAACACAAGCTGACCCCGGCCTCCGACTGCCGTCGCATCAATGGCGCGGCCTGTCCGATCACCGCCAACGAGGTCCGTCAGCTGATTGCCTCGGGCAACATCGCCGGAGACGCCACCCCGGGACAGAGCGCCAGCACCGGCACCACACCGGCCGATGCCGGCGACGGGGGCCAGGCCGACGACGTCGACTTCGCCCAGCAGCCCGAGGGCTCGTGCCACTCGGCGCTGACGGCGCAGTGCACGGACCCGAATCTCAACACGACCTTCGCCGCCGATCTCAATGCCGGGATCGTCGGGCCCGCGCCCGACACCCACCGCTATCACGCGCGCAAGGGGTTCGACGAGTTCTACGGATACGGCCGGCTGAACGCGGACAAGGCGGTCGCGGCGGCGGCCAACGGAACCATCCCCCCTGAGGCCGACATCACCTCTCCGGACTGGTTCCAGCAGGTCGACCCGCGGCTGGCCCACATCCCCATCACCGGTTATGTCAACGCGCGGGCGGGCTACACCTGCCGGGTCCAGGTGGCCCCGGGTGGGCAGCCCAACAACGCCCTCGCCGGCGCCAGCCCTCCCGGGGACTTCGTGGGCGTGCCCTCGAGCTATTGCGACGGCACCACCGTCCACACGTCCCCGTTCACGGGCACGCTGGCGATGGTCAACACGTCCGCCTTGGAGGCGCTGTTCCCAAGCAACGTCCAGGGCTTCAACGGCAATGAGAACGGCGGGCTCGCCCAGACCTCAAACGGCCGTCCGAACACGATGCCCTACGCCTTCACCGTCCGGGTCGTGGTCAGCACCGCGGCCGCGTCGGGCCGCCCCGCCATGACCGGTGAGGATCGCCGCCAGCTGTTCCTGCACCGGGACAAGGACATGCTGCCCGGCTGGCCCAAGGAGCTCCGGGCCGACGGCGACTCATCGCCGCTGCTGATCGACCTGGCCGGCACCGACCGCAACCAGTTGATCATGGCCACCTCCGACGGCCTGGTCCATGCCTACACGCGCGGCGGCAAGGAACTTCCCGGCTGGCCCGTCCACACGGCCGAGCTCCCGCTCCACACCGGCGAGCGGGCCTACAGGTCAGTGGGCACCGACCACTACTGCGCCATCCTCAGTGCGCTGGCCGGAGGCGACCTCTTCCACGACGGCCAGATCGACATCGTGGCTGACGATCTGTGCGGAAATGTCTATGCCTGGAACGCCCAGGGGAAGCTTGTCTTCCACCAGCACTCCAATCCCGCGTTTTCAGGTGCGCCGCTGAAGCCGTTCCACACGGTCCGCCGCGGTCCCAGGGACCGGACCGAGATGGGATTTCTGGGCTCCCCGGTCCTGTCTCGGCTGAACGGGAGGTCCACCGGGGCGCTGGACATCATCGTCGCGGGCGAGGACCGTCACGTGTACGCGTGGCGACCGAGCCAGGGGAACCTGGCCGGCCGGGCTGTTCCCGGGTTCCCGGTGCTCGTGGCCGATCCGGACAAGATCACCGCCGTCAACCCCGTGACCAACCACCTGACGTTCTCAGCCCAGCGGGCCGGGAGCAATCCGGGCATCGACCAGGATCAGGGCAAGATCGTCGACACGCCCGCCGTCGCCCAGCTGAACGGCCCGAACAAGCCGCCGTCAATCATCGTGGGGACCAACGAGGAGTACCTGACCGGCACGGGTGACGAGGGCCAGATCAACGCCGGCTCCACCAACGCGGGCACGCTCACCGCCGTGGGGTCCACGGGCGCGCTCACGTTCGCCAACGGACGCGTGTACGCGATCAGGTCCACGGGCGGATCGATGAGCTGCTCCGCCGGCACCTGCCACTCCACGGCCTTCCAGCCTGGGTGGCCGGTGAAGGTTGGGATCGTCGACGCCGGCCTGCTCCCCGACGTGGGGGAGGGCGTCAACGGCTCGCCCGTGGTCGCCCCGCTGAGCTGCCCCAGCGGTGGCCCTGGAATGAAGATCGGCGTGGCCCCCGACGCCGGCCCGGCATACATCTTCAATCCCAACGGCAGCTCGTGCTACGGCAAGGACGCCCAGGGCAAGGACAACCCGCTGGAGACAGACTTCAGCCAGGGCAACGGCCAGTACGACCACCCCGGCTTTGCCGCCGTGGGCTATCCGGCGTTCGGAAGCTTCGACGGCAAGACGATCGACTTCTTCACTCCTGAGGCGGGTCTGATCCGGGCGCTGGACCTGCTGCTCAACGAGTACCAGGGCGGCCAGGACTTCATCGCCGGCTGGGATCCCAGCACGGGTCAGCCGCTGAGCGGGTTCCCGGCGGAGGTCAACGACCTCCAGTTCCTGACCGGGCCGGTCGTGGGCCAGATCACCGCCTCGGGCGGGCAGGCGGTCATCGGAGGGACGTCCTCGCTGGACCTGGCGGCGTTCAACGCCCAGGGCCTCGCCGCCAGCTCGGCCTGGCCGAAGCTGACCGGAGACTGGACCGTGGCCACGCCAACCCTGGGCTCGTTTGGAACCCTGGACAGCTCCAGGTCGGCCCGCAAGGACGTCGTGTCCATCACCCGCTCGGGCACGGTGGCCGTATACGGCACACCGGCGCCGTCCTGCTCACCCAGCTCCTCGCCGCGCTTCCACCACGATGACTGGAACTCGGGCGACTACCTGACCGACGCGGTCACACCGGGCCGCCCCCTCGGGGTCGGGCTGCGCAACCACGTGTACTGGTTCCGGGCCCCGGGTCAGGACCTGATGTGCGGGAAGGCGAGCCGCTACCAGCTGGTCACCTCCAACCAGCGGATCACACCGCGGAACTTCGCCCTGGCCAAGCCACTCAAGGGCGCTCCCGCGCCGAAGAACCCGTACGCGTTGCAGAGCGTGCACCTGCCCTCCGGCACGAAGCGGTACGTGGCCATCCGAGCGGTCGACGCGGCCGGAAACGTTGGGCTGCCGGCGGTGATCGGGGTCCCGTTCGGCCGAGCGAAGCGAAGGTAAGAGGGCAAGCCTTCGCCGCGCCCCTACCATGCTCCGGGCCATGGCCCGCTTCACCGAGCCTCCGGATCCCGTGTTCAGAGCGCTGAACGACTCGCTGTCGGTTGATCGGCGGCTCGGCACGCTCGACGTCCAGCAGTCCGCCGCGCATGTCAGGATGCTCGCCGCGGTCGAGATCCTCTCAGGCGAAGACCGGGACAGTCTGCTGAAGGCTCTCGAGCAGGTGGCCGACGAGCTCAAGCAGGAGAGCTTTCCGTTCGCCCCCGAGGACGAGGACATCCACACGGCGATCGAACGGCGGGTCACGGAGCTCGCCGGCGAGGCGGGGGGAGGCTCCACACGGCCCGGTCCCGCAACGATCAGGTGGCCACGGACATGGCGATGTACGTCATGTCCCACGCCCGCGTTGCTGTCGTTTGGCTCGGGAAGTTCGCCGAGCAGCTGACGGGGCTGGCCGAGGAGCATCTGGACTGGGCCATGCCCGGTTACACCCATCTGCAGCGCGCCCAGCCCGTGTATCTGAGCCACCATCTGTTGGCCTACGGCTGGATGTTCCTCCGCGATCGGGATCGCTTCCGGTTCGCGGCGCGGGCGGCCGACGCGCTGCCGCTGGGAGCGGGCGCGGTGGCCGGGGTGAACTTCGACACCGATCGCCAGCAGGTCGCGGATGAGCTGGGGTTTGCAGCTGTGGCCGAGAACTCAATCGATGCGGTGTCAAACCGCGACTTCGTGCTCGATTACCTGTCGGCGGCCGCCACCTGTGCCACCCATCTCTCCAGGCTGGGTTCAGAGCTCGTGCTGTGGTCCAGCTCCGAGTTCGGTTTCTGCGAGCTCTCGGATGCCTGGGCCTCGGGCTCCTCGATCATGCCCCAGAAGAAGAACCCCGACGCAGCCGAGCTGCTCCGGGCCAAGGCGCCCAGGATCGTCTCCCACCTGACGGGGTTCCACGGCGTCCTGCACGCCCTCCCACTGACCTACAACAAGGACATGCAGGAGGACAAGGAGCACCTGTTTGACACCGTGGACACGCTCGAACTGTCGCTGGCGGCCGCCCAGAAGATGCTGGGAGGGGTCACGTTCCACCGCGAGCGCATGGAGGCGGCGGCGGGAGACGAGTTCCTAGCCGCGACCGATGTCGCCGATCTCCTGGTCCGGCGGGGGATGCCCTTCCGCCAAGCCCACGGAGTGGTCGCGGGACTCGTGCGCAGCGCGCTCGAGCAGGGCAAGACGCTGTCCGAGCTGACCCCGGACGAGCTGGCGGGGCAGTCGCCGCTGCTGGACGACGAGTTCTATGCCCTCCTGCGCGACCGAGCCTGGCTGGAGTCGAAGGTGTCCCGGGGCGGCACGAGCCTTGACCAGGTCCGCCGTCAGCTGGAGGAGCTCCGGCGGCGCCTGTCGGACTCCGATCCGTCCTGGCGTTGAAGGCGGCCTTCTACAACCGGCCGGTCGTCGAGGTGGCCCGCGGCCTGGTCGGGTGCGTCGTCCGCCACGGTGAGTGCGCCGGGGTGATCGTGGAGACCGAGGCCTACCACGACTCCGAGCCGGCATGTCACGCCTTCGTCGGGCTCACGCCTCGCACGGCCACTCTGTTCGGTCCATCCGGGCGGGCGTACGTCTATCGCTCCTACGGGGTCCACGCCATGCTGAACGCGGTGTGCGAGCCTCCGGGGGTGGGTGCGGCGGTTCTGATCCGCGCGCTGGAGCCGTTGGATGGAATTGAGCTCATGCGCCGGCGCCGGGGACTGGCCGATCTCAGAGGCCTGTGCTCCGGGCCGGGCAAGCTCACGCAGGCGCTGGGCATCGGCCTCCACGACAACGGCGTTGACCTGGAGGCGGGGCGTGGTGACGATCGGTGCGCGGCCCACCGGCTGGCGGCAGGTGCCAATCGCCGTCGACCGCCGGGTCGGGATCACCCGAGCGGTTGAGCTGCCCTGGCGCTTCTGCGCTGAGGGGAGCCGGTTCCTGTCCCGGCCGGTGCGGCTCGTCCGGTCAGCCGCCGCCGAGCCCAGACCCACCCGACCCGGAGCCGCCCGAGCCCGAGCCTGAACCTGACCCGCTGCCCGACCCGGACCCGCTTCCCGACCGGCCCGAGCCCGAGCCCGAGCCGGTGCCCGAACCGTCCCGCCACCACCGGCCCCCCCGCCGCCGCCCGCGGGCGGCGTGGTCCCGCCGGCGGTGGGATTGCCGCCGCCACCCGCCGCCGGCGTCGTGGTCGCGTTGCCACCGCCGGTGTTCTGAGCGGCCCGCCCTCCGCCGCCGTTAGCTGAGGCCGATCCCGCGCCGCCGCCGCCGGCCCCCGATCCCGAGGAGGAGGACGAACTCGACGAAGATGACGAGGACGGGCTGCTCGACGAGCTTCCCGAGCTGCTCAAGCTTGACGTGCTGCTGCTCTGATTCGGGTGCTGCTCGTCGGCCAGGACCTGGAGCGCCTGGACCATGAAGTCGTGCCAGATGATCGCCGGGTAGGTCCCGCCCTCCACGGGGCCGCCGTTGAACAGGGTGCTCATGGAGGTGGTGCTGTTGGGGTAGCCCACCCAGACCGCCACAGTCATCTCCGGGGTCCAGCCCACGAACCAGGCGTCGCCGTAGTTCGTCGTGGTCCCGGTCTTGCCCGCCACGACCACCCCGGGGATGGCCGCCGCCGTGGCCGTGCCCGAAGCCACCGGGCCCTCGAGCATGTCGCGTTCGGTGGTGGCCACAGAGGGGCGGAATGACTCTCTTGTCCACCGGCTTGTCCCTCAGTCGTCTGCTGGGGGCAGACCTTGGGCACTGGATCTCGGCGAGCCCCGTCGGCCCCTGGTTGGACGTCGCCCAGCACGGGGTCGTAGACCTTCTTGCCGCCGTGGCCAACGTCTCATACGCGTGGGCCATGTCGAGCGGTGAGACCCCAACCTTCAGTCCGCCCAGGATCATCGCGTAGTTGTGCGACACGTGAGTGCGGATGCCCATCGCCTCGGCCAGTCTGGCGATCCGCTTCGTCCCGCCGTCCTTGCCCGAGGATCCCCAGCCTGGAGAACACCGAGTTATCCGAGATGTCCGTGGCCTCCTGGGAGTGTGATCGGTCCGGAGTAGGCGTTGCCGAAGTGCGGACGTTGAAGAGCTCCTTGCCGCCGCTGTTCGGGACGACGAACTGGCCGGGGCGCGAAGAGGAACACCGAGTCGGCCCGTAGCCCGACTCGAGTGCGACGGCCAGCGTGAACGGCTTGAACGCCGATCCGGGCTGGCGCTCGGCCTCAGTGGCCAGGTTGAACGGGAACTGCTGGTAGTCCTCGTGGCCGTCGACCATTGGGCCACCGACCATCGCCCGGACCTGTCCGGTCTCGTTGTCGATCGCCACCAGCGAGGCCACGACTCCACCCTGGAGTAGGGGAGGTCCTGGAGATGGCCTGGTCGGCCGCCTCCTGCATCTTGAGGTCGAGGGTGGTCTTGATCTTCAACCCGCCGTAGTACGCCCGGTATTCGGCGACCCTGGCGGGGACATCGGGCCGGCCATAGCCCATGGCCCGGAGGATCTGGGGCCGCAGCCAGCTGGTGAAGTACGGCGCGGCCGTCGGCTCCTGGGGCTGTTGAAGATTGATCGCCGTGGGGAGCGGCTGGGCCCGGTCCACCTTGTACTGGGGGCTGGGTCAGGTAGTGCTGCTGAACCATGTCCTGGAGCACCAGGTCGCGCCGCCTGTTGGCATCCGTCGGATCGGTGATGGGGTTGAAGCCGCTGGGGTTGGCCACCATCCCGGCCAGCAGCGCAGCCTGCCAGGGCTGGAGCTGCGAGGCGCACGAGGGAAGCGGATGATTCGTGGTGCTGTCGCCGCAGCGCGAGGTCTGGCCATCCGAGGGTGCGTTGGGGTCGTAGCCCAGGTCTTCCCGAAGTACACGCGCGCGGCGGACTCCACCCCGTAGGCCCCGTTTCCGAAGTAGATCGAGTTCAGGTACTCGGTCAGGATCTTCTTCTTGCGCCACCTATGGGCGAGCTGGAAGGCCAGCGCGGCCTCCTGGATCTTCTCGAAGATCGTGCGGTTGTTCTCCGCCTGGCGGATGTTCTTGACGAACTGCTCGGCGATCGTCGAGGCACCCTGCGTGGCGCCTCCCGTGATGTCGGCCCAGATCGCTCGCGCGACCCCGCGCAGGTCGACGCCGGGGTCTGACCAGAAGCGCTTGTCCTCCACCGAGATGATCGCGTGGATCATCGACGGAGAGATCTGGGTCCACTTGTCGATGACCTCGTGGTTGGACGGGAGGAAGGGGCCGATCGGCCGCCCCTGGTCGTCATACAGGTACGAGGTCTGCCCGACGGCGAACTCCCGCGTGTTCTCCAACTGGGGCAGGTCTGATGCGACCGCCAGCAGCATCCCGAACACCGTTGAGATCAGCGCCAGGGTGACCAGGCCGAGGAGGATCATCAGGAAGCGGAGCTTGCGCACCCGGGGCCGGGGCGGCCGGCCATCGGACCATCTCGGCCGCCAGCTGCGGCGGAACCCGCCGCCTCCTCCGCCGCGGCCCCGTCCGCCGCCGTTGGAGGGGGTTTGTGCCTCGGCGGGTCGCGGCGGGGCCACCTCGGCCCGGCCTCGCTCGGCCTCCATGGGGGCAGCTCGGCGGAGGCGCCGCGCGGGGCGGCTCGGGCGCATGGGGGATGGGCTCCGGGCCTGCCGCGCGCGAGCGTCGCCCGCGCGGGAAGCCGCGCGAGCGAGGCTCGCGGGCTCCAGGGCGGAAGGCGGAGCGCTGGCACTCTGGGGAGCTGCTCCGTTGGTCGGACTGCCGCCATTCGCTCGGGCGCGGCCGCTCCTGCCCGCGGGGGGTGTCTCGGTCGCGGGCCGTCTCTCCGGCCCGTCCAGGGGTGCGGGCGGGGCGACTGGCCTCTCGGCCTGGTCTTTGGGCGTGTTCAGCTTGCCCTGTCTGAGGATTTCGAGCTCGTCGCGCATGCGATAGGCGGTTGCGCCTGCGGCCTGGCAGCTCGCCATTCGTGCGGGCTCCGGCCAGCCCGGGGACGCAGCGGCAAAGGTCCCCAAGGACCGGGGCAGTCTAGCATTGGCCCGGATGGAATCCTCCACTGGGGCGCCAGCTTCGCCGCGCCCGATTCCGCGGTCAGCCCCACCCCCAGAACAGGCCGCCTGGCTGGCGCGGAACGCCGTGGACTGCCTGCCCGCAGGAGCGCTTGAGCAGCGGCTGGCCCTCGGCCGACCGCTTCGCGTCAAGCTGGGAATCGACCCCACCGCCCCAGACATCCACCTGGGCCACTCCGTGGTCCTACAGAAGCTCCGGGAGTTTCAGGATCTGGGACACATCGTCGTCCTGATCATCGGTGACTACACGGCGCGGGTGGGGGATCCGAGCGGGCGGTCAGAGCTCCGGCCCGTCCTCTCGGGCGAGCAGATTGCGGCCAACGCCCAGACCTTCCAGGCCCAGGCGTCCAAGATCCTCGACCGGGACCGCCTGGAGGTTCGGCACAACAGCGAGTGGCTCGACATGAGCATGGAGGACCTGTTCGGACTGGCCCGCCGCGCGACGCTGGCCCAGATCATCGAGCGCGAGGACTTCGCCGGGCGACTCGCGAACCACACCCCGATCTCCATCCTGGAGCTCCTCTACCCGCTGCTTCAGGGCTACGACTCGGTGTCGGTCAGGTCTGACGTTGAGCTCGGCGGCACCGACCAGAAGTTCAACCTGCTTCTGGCCCGAGACATCCAGCGCGCCTACGGGGTGCCGGAGCAGGTCGTCCTCACGATGCCGATCCTGCCGGGGACCGACGGAATCAGGCGCATGGCGAAGTCCCTGGGCAACTACGTCGGGGTCAGCGAGCCCCCCGAGGAGATCTACGGCAAGACGCTGAGCATTCCCGATCCGGCGTTGAGCGAGTGGTACGAGCTGCTGCTCGATCGCCCCGTCCCCGACGAGATGCCGCCTCGCGACGCCAAGCGTGCCCTGGCCCGGGCGCTCGTGGCCCGGTTTCATGGCGAGCAGGCCGCCACGGACGCCGAGGCTGCCTTCGACCGCCAGTTCATCGACGGCGAGATTCCGGCCGACGTACCGGAGGTGAGGTGGCCGGCCGGCGAGGGCGCGGTCCACCTCCCGGCCCTGATGCGGGAAGCCTTCGGGATCTCGACGTCGAGGCGCGTCGCGCGATCACCCAGGGAGGCGTCCGCCTGGACGGGCAGCCGATCCCCGACGGGTCGCTGGACGTCGACGCGGCGGACGTGGACGGCAGGGTCCTTCAGTGGGGCAAGCGCCGCTACGCACGCGTGCGTGTGACATGAACGCTCCCGGCACCCTGGCAGTCCCCGGGACCGCGGCATGACGGCCCAGGGCGGCCTTCTCCGCATGGACACTCCGGGGAACGGTCACATTGTGGACATCACGGAGGGCGTGTCCCGGATCGTCCACACCGCACAGGTGGATCGCGGGCTGGCCACGGCCTTCGCGGTCGGCTCGACGGTCGCGATCACGACGATGGAGCACGAGCCAGGAGGCGTCCACGACCTTCAGGCGCTCCTGGATCGTCTGATCCCACCGGGCGACTCCTACGAGCACAACCGTCGGGGTCACGACACCAACGCCCACGCTCATCTTCGGGCGGCGCTCATCGGCCCGTCGGCGACGGTGCCGATCGTCGACGGCCGGCTGGCTCTCGGGACGCGGCCGCAGATCGTCATGCTGGACTTCGACGACCGCCCTCGGACCGGGACGGTCACGGTCCAGGTGATGAGCTAACGTCCCGGAGCGCGGGCACCTCCGGGCGCCCGGGTGCGAGCAGCCCCAACCACCCGTATTTTCGGGACTTCCGCCGGTTCCCAGGCCGCGCGGCACGCCGGCGCCGCAGCGCTATACTCGTCGGTCCGCTCCGGAATTGTGTTTGGTTCCGGACGCGCCCTGGGAAGGAGTGCCCTTCCTCAAGAGGTGCGACGGTCTTTGAAAACTCAACAGCATGCGCACCCTCGATCGACCCCGATCGAGATGGTGTGTCCAGGTTCGATCACCGCCGATCGATGGCCCTCGCGGTCCTCGCCGGCGGTGCCAAGACCAACCCCGTCACGCGCCCTGGGATCCGCTCTGTGTACGTGGACCCCTTCTGTGGGCGCTGACGACTCTTTGTGAAGGGCGGTGGTTTCACAGATCGCCGCCCCGATGGTGACTTCACTGTCACCATCAAGCAGTTCTTCACGGAGAGTTTGATCCTGGCTCAGGACGAACGCTGGCGGCGTGCTTAACACATGCAAGTGGAGCGACGAACCAGGCTTCGGCCTGGGGCAAAGCCGCGAACGGGTGAGTAACACGTGGGTAACCTGCCCCGATGATTGGGACAACCCGAGGAAACTCGGGCTAATACCGAATGTGCCCTCCGGCCTCAAGGCCGCTGGGGAAAGGAAGCTTCGGCCTCCGCATCGGGATGGGCCCGCGGCCCATTAGCTTGTTGGTGAGGTAACGGCTCACCAAGGCTGCGATGGGTAGCTGGTCTGAGAGGACGATCAGCCACACTGGGACTGAGACACGGCCCAGACTCCTACGGGAGGCAGCAGTGGGGAATCTTGCGCAATGCGCGAAAGCGTGACGCAGCAACGCCGCGTGGGGGAAGACGGCCTTCGGGTTGTAAACCCCTTTCAGTTGGGACGAAGCTCCGTCGGTTAACAGCCGACCGGAGTGACGGTACCTTCAGAAGAAGCCCCGGCTAACTACGTGCCAGCAGCCGCGGTAATACGTAGGGGGCTAGCGTTGTCCGGAATCATTGGGCGTAAAGAGCGTGTAGGCGGCTCGGTAAGTCCGCTGTGAAAGTCCAGGGCTCAACCCTGGAATGCCAGTGGAAACTGTCGAGCTAGAGTCCGGAAGAGGCGAGTGGAATTCCTGGTGTAGCGGTGAAATGCGCAGATATCAGGAGGAACACCAATGGCGAAGGCAGCTCGCTGGGACGGTACTGACGCTGAGACGCGAAAGCGTGGGGAGCAAACAGGATTAGATACCCTGGTAGTCCACGCTGTAAACGATGGGCACTAGGTGTGGGGGGTGTCGACTCCCTCCGTGCCGACGCTAACGCATTAAGTGCCCCGCCTGGGGAGTACGGCCGCAAGGCTAAAACTCAAAGGAATTGACGGGGGCCCGCACAAGCAGCGGAGCATGTGGTTTAATTCGACGCAACGCGAAGAACCTTACCTGGGCTTGACATGTTCCTGACCGCCGTGGAAACACGGTTTCCCTTCGGGGCAGGATCACAGGTGGTGCATGGCTGTCGTCAGCTCGTGTCGTGAGATGTTGGGTTAAGTCCCGCAACGAGCGCAACCCCCGTCGTATGTTGCCAGCATTTAGTTGGGGACTCATGCGAGACCGCCGGTGACAAACCGGAGGAAGGTGGGGATGACGTCAAGTCATCATGCCCCTTATGCCCAGGGCTACACACGTGCTACATTGGCGCGTACAGAGGGCTGCGATACCGCGAGGTGGAGCGAATCCCTCAAAGCGCGTCTCGGTTCGGATTGCAGGCTGAAACTCGCCTGCATGAAGGCGGAGTTGCTAGTAATCGCGGATCAGCATCGCCGCGGTGAATACGTTCCCGGGCCTTGTACACACCGCCCGTCACACCATGGGAGTGAGCAACACCCGAAGCCGGTGGCCTAACCCGTAAGGGAGGGAGCCGTCGAAGGTGGGGCTAGCGACTGGGGTGAAGTCGTAACAAGGTAGCCGTAGCGGAAGCTGCGGCTGGATCACCTCCTTTCTAGGGAGCCCTTCAATGGGCACCGGCGCCGGCAGGATCGTCGTCCGAGCTCTCGAGCTCCGCGGCGCTCTCCTCGAGTGCGTCCGGCACTAGACATGTCGACCGACCTGGCAGGCCGCCCTGGAGCCTTTGGCTCCGGATGAGGCGGTCCGCATGCTGTTGAGTTTTGAGAGACCGGCGCGCCGCCGGCGGCTCGTTAGGAGTCCTCGGCGGCGAGCAAGCCTCTTCGCGGACCTTGAAAACTGCACAGTAGCCAATGACACGGGTATCACCGAGAGCTGCGTAAGCGGCTCTCAGATCACCGTCAAGATAATAAGGGCACATGGTGGATGCCTTGGCACCAAGAGTCGATGAAGGGCGTGAACGGCTGCGATAAGCCGCGGTGAGGCGCTGAATGGCCAGTGACCCGCGGATGCCCGAATGGGGAAACCCAGCGTCGGTAATGCGACGTTATCCCGCGCTGAACACATAGGCGCGGAGAAGACAAGCGGGGGAAGTGAAACATCTCAGTACCCCGAGGAAAGGAAATCAACCGAGACTCCCTGAGTAGTGGCGAGCGAAAGGGGAATAGCCCAAACCTGGCGTGTGTAAGCGGTCACGCGTTGCACGTCAGGGGTTGTAGGGCACCTGGTCCAGGCCGTGGCCGGCCTGGCGGAAGTTACAAAGTCGTGTGATAGTCGAAGCGTGTGGAACCGCGCACCATAGAGGGCAATCGTCCCGTAGACGAAATCGCACGGCCTTCCGCAGGTGTTCCTGAGTAAGTCCGCACCCGTGAAACGCGGACTGAACCTGGGGGGACCACCCTCCAAGGCTAAGTACTCCTTGGTGACCGATAGCGGACTAGTACCGTGAGGGAAAGGTGAAAAGTACCCCGGAAGGGGAGTGAAATAGTACCTGAAACCACGTGCCTACAAGCGGTGGGAGCGGCTTCGGCCGTGACCGCGTGCTTTTTGCATAACGAGCCGGCGAGTTACTCGTCTGCGGCAAGGTTAAGCGATGAGCGGAGCCGTAGCGAAAGCGAGTCCGAATAGGGCGACACAGTCGTAGGCGGTAGACCCGAAGCTGAGCGAGCTACCCATGGGCAGGTTGAAGCGGGGGTAAGACCTCGTGGAGGACCGAACCGACCTAGGTTGAAAACTGGGCGGATGACCTGTGGGTCGGAGTGAAAGGCTAATCAAGCTCAGTGATATCTGGTTCTCTCCGAAATATATTTAGGTATAGCCTCGGATAAATTCCGTGGCGGCCGTAGAGCACTGTTTGGACTAGGGGCCCTACCAGGTTACCGACTTCAGGCAAACTCCGAAGACCGTCACGGCTACTCCGGGAGTCAGTTGCTGGGGGATAAACTTCAGCGTCAAAAGGGAAACAGCCCAGACCGCCAGCTAAGGTCCCTAAGTACTAGCTAAGTGGGAAACGATGTTCGAATGCACAGACAACCAGGAGGTTGGCTTAGAGGCAGCCATCCTTGAAAGAGTGCGTAACAGCTCACTGGTCAAGTGTTCGAGCGCGGACAATGTAACGGGGCTCAAGCTAGTCACCGAAGCTGCGGGTGTGTGAGGTCTTCGGACCGATCACGCGGTAGGAGAGCGTTCCGATGCCAGCGAAGCGGCGGCGTGAGCCAGCCGTGGAGGCCTCGGAAGTGAGAATGCCGGCATGAGTAACGAAAGAGGGGTGAGAATCCCCTCCACCGATTGCCCAAGGTTTCCTGAGTAAAGTTCGTCTGCTCAGGGTTAGTCAGGTCCTAAGGCGAGGCCGAAAGGCGTAGTCGATGGCTAACGGGTTGATATTCCCGTACCACGTCGCTTTCGTTTGACCGATGGGGGGACGAAGAAGGCTATGGGATCCCAGGCGATGGTCGTCCTGGGGTAAGCATGTAGGGGTGGCCCTAGGCAAATCCGGGGCCGCATAACCCGAGGTGCGATGCCAGCTGGCTCTAAGCCGGCGAGTCCCGGACGCCATGCTTCCGAGAAAAGCCTCTAGGGAGAAAGCGCGTGCCTGTACCAAAACCGACACAGGTGGGCAAGTGGAGAACACTAAGGTGATCGAGATAACCCTCGTTAAGGAACTCGGCAAAATCGCCCCGTAACTTCGGGATAAGGGGCGCCCCAGTAGGGTGAACTCCTCGCGGAGGGAGCCCGAGAGGGCCGCAGTGAATAGGTTCAAGCGACTGTTTACCAAAAACACAGGTCTCTGCTAAGTCGTAAGACGACGTATAGGGGCTGACGCCTGCCCGGTGCCGGAAGGTTACGTGGAGTTGTTAGGGCTTCGGCTCGAAGCAGCGAAACTAAGCCCCGGTAAACGGCGGCCGTAACTATAACGGTCAACATTGAGGCTGTTACAAAATTCAGCTATATGCTGGAACATCTGAGTATCCCGCACTACTCGTTCCGTCCGATCCGGGCGGTACAGTGAAAATGTGTCGGGTGCAGACAATCAGCAGGAAAGACTGTCGAGGCAGGAGCAACGGCGCTGGTGGTTAGCCGGCTTCGTTGAAGGCGAAGGCAGCGTCTGTGTGTCGCTCAAGCGGCACCCGACAGCTGCGTTCGGCTACCTCGTCCAACCGGAGTTCTTTCTGTATCAGCACCGGAAACGACGAAGCCTCCTGGAAATGGCTGCGGAGGAATTTGGGTCGGGCTCGATCTTCCCGAAGCCTGGGAATCCGGACGTATTAGTCCTCAAGATCACCCACCGACGCGTCCTAAAGGACGTGGTGGTCCCCTTCCTCCGGCGCTACATGCCATTTTCCGCGCGTGTAGTGGACTACGAGATCTTCGCGACCGCCGTCGACATGGTCAACGAACGTCGGCAGCGGACAGTCGAGGGGATCGTAGAGCTGGTCCGGCTTGCCTACACCATCAATGGGAACGGCAAGAATCGTCGGACTCCGCAGGAAGTAGTCCTCGACAGAATCCTCAGAGGCCATACGCTGAACGCCGCTAGCCGCGGCGAAGATATGGTCCGACCTCCACGGCGACGTGGAGAGCTAGGCGGAACCGAAACGACCTAGCCCGCCAGTCTGGCGGTAACAAAAGTGCCTAAGGTAGAAATCGCTGCCCCCCGCACCGGTAACGGTGCGGTGCGCATCCGGCTGTATGCTGGAAACCCCGAGTATCCGGCGCTACTCGCCGCTAATGGCGGCAGTGATAATGCGTCCGGTGCGGACAATCAGCAGGGAAGTCCTCGTGACCCCTCAGAGACCATACGCCGGACATCCGCGAGAGCGGATGATGAGATGGTCCGAACTGCATGGCGACATGCAGGGAGGCGCGGTGCAGATAAGGCGCGCCTCCGCTCAGTTGACGCTGAGTAACACATTAAGCGAAATTCCTTGTCGGGTAAGTTCCGACCTGCACGAATGGCGTAACGACTTGAACGCTGTCTCAACGAGGGGCTCGGTGAAATTGCAGTCTCGGTGAAGATGCCGAGTACCCGCGGCTAGACGGAAAGACCCCGTGAACCTTTACTACAACCTGGTATTGGGGTTCGATGCATTTCGCTCAGGATAGGTGGGAGCCTTTGAAGCGCCGGCTGCGGCTGGCGTGGAGGCAACCTTGAGATACCACCCTTGGTGTATTGGATCTCTAACAGTGCTCCGTGAATCCGGGCGCTAGACAGTGCCAGGCGGGTAGTTTGACTGGGGCGGTCGCCTCCCAAAATGTAACGGAGGCGCGCAAAGGTTCCCTCAGCACGGTCGGAAATCGTGCGTAGAGTGTAAAGGCAGCAAGGGAGCTTGACTGCGAGACCGACAGGTCGAGCAGGTGCGAAAGCAGGCCTTAGTGATCCGGCGGTAGCAAGTGGAAGCGCCGTCGCTCAACGGACAAAAGGTACTCCGGGGATAACAGGCTTATCGGGCCCAAGAGTCCACATCGACGGCCCGGTTTGGCACCTCGATGTCGGCTCGTCGCATCCTGGGGCTGAAGTAGGTCCCAAGGGTTGGGCTGTTCGCCCATTAAAGCGGTACGCGAGCTGGGTTCAGAACGTCGTGAGACAGTAGACCATTGCTGTCTATAAATCTGGCTATATGCTGGAAACTCCGAGTATCCGGCGCTACTCGTCGCCTCGTGCGACAGTGACAATGCGACCGGTGCGGACAATCAGCAGGAAAGGCTCTGGCTTCGTGCCGGAGAATCCTCAGAGACTGTACGCCAGACCGGATTGATGCGTCCGGAAGATACAGTCCGAGCTGCATGGCGACATGCAGAGTCAGGCAGAAATGACCTGGCCTCCGGCCATCCTCAGTTGGATGGTTGGGAGTAACAAAACTGTCGGTCCCTATCTGCCGTGGGCGTTGGAGAGTTGAGAGGAGTCGTCCCTAGTACGAGAGGACCGGGATGAACGCACCTCTGGTGTATCTGTTGTCCTGCCAAGGGCACTGCAGGTTAGCTACGTGCGGATCGGATAACCGCTGAAGGCATCTAAGCGGGAAGCCGACCTCGAGATGAGCTCTCCCATCCCCTTGAGGGAGTAAGACCCCTGGAAGATCACCAGGTTGATAGGCCGGATCTGGAAGGGTGGTGACACCCGTAGGAGACCGGTACTAATGGGTCGAGGGCTTGACGGATATTTGATATCCGTGCATTGGCACTGTGTAGTTTTGAGGGTCCGCTTGGAGGCGGTCTCTACCGGTTTCCGGTGGCTATGGCGAGGGGGAAACACCTCTTCCCATTCCGAACAGAGAAGTTAAGCCCCTCAGCGCCGATGGTACTTGGCCCGCAAGGGCCTGGGAGAGTAGGTCGCCGCCGGTTTTTTCATCAGCCCCGCCTGAGCTCAGGCGGGGCTTTTCACGTCGGGCCGGCGCCTACAGCAGCTTCTGGACCCGCAGCCGGCGCGTTCCCCGGGGCGTGGGTACCTCAACGACGTCCCCCGGGGAATGGCCCACCAGGGCCTTGGCCACCGGAGACTGCGATGACAGCCTGCCCTGGGCCAGGTCGGCCTCCGTCGGCCCGACGAGGGTCCACGTGTGCGCCTGGCCCGTGCCCTCGTCCAGGATCTCGGCGGTGCGCCCGAATCGGAACACGTTGCCTTCGGTGGACGTCTCGGTCACGACGGCATTGCGCAGCCGCTGCTTCAGGCGCTTGATGTCCGTCTCCAGGTGCGCCTGGTCCTCCTTCGCCGCGTGGTACTCGGCGTTCTCCTTGAGATCGCCCAGTTCCCGAGCGGCCAGGATCCGCTTGGCCATGTCTCGGCGGGCCGTGGTCTCCAGCTCGTGCAGATTGTTCTTCAGGGCCGCAAGCCCCTCAGCCGAAATGGGCTCTTCGTCTGGATCGGGTGGAGTCATCCAATATGGATAGCGAATCAGCGCTCGCGCCCGCCGCTTGGAGGGGCCCGTGGCGATGAGACGACCCCCCTCGACTGGCCATCAGGTGGCCGGCCTCCCGGCCCCGGCAGCCGGTCGTGACAGCATGAAGAGCCATGCGCCAGCTCGTGGACTTCTTCCGCAAGAACCCGCAGGTGTTCGTGCTGCTCGTGATCTGTCTGGTGCTCGGAGTCGCCACGTTCCTCGCCGTCGTCGTCGGTCTGATCAGCTCCGGCTCGACCAGGGTCACCGGCGAGCCGATCGGGGTCATCCTGCCCACGCTCCGGCTGGTCGGAGGGGCTGCCTGAGGGGCTGCCCGCGCGCGTGGCCCGAACAGCCAGCCGCACGCGTCGCCCGAAAGGCCAGCCGCCCACCGCGGGTAGCGGCGACGCATCCCGCACAATCGGGACCGCCAACGAGTATCAGTTGTGTTTCTGAGGAGCGGGTCTTAGCGAACGGCCGTCTCCCGCCTGATGGCCGCACCATGGCGGACAGGCGAGAGGCAGTGGGCCGGAGGGGCCGCCACCGACCCCGGGCGCCGCGTGGGCTGCCAGCGCAGCGGGCGACGGTGGGGGTGGGGGGCGGTCGCTTGAACCGGATCGCCGAGCACGTCGTCGAGGATGCTCAGCACGCTTCTCAGTCGTTTGGAAGCTCTATGGAACATATGTTCGGGAGAGTAGATCTGGGCGCGGACGGAACGTGGGGTGTGCATGGGATCTTGCAGATGGTCGGCCGGCGCGGCCGCCATCAGGGCGGGCAAAGGGCGCCATTTGCAGGCAGTTCCACGCCCGACCTACAGCGCTGACCAGACCTCGAGCTTCGTCCGGACGCGCTCGACGACGGCGTCGGTGAACTCGGTCGTGCCTGCGTGGCCACCGAGGTCGGACGTGCGCACGCCAGAGCCAACCGTCTCAAGCGCCGCCTCATAGATCGCGCGGGAGGCGCGCTCCACCTCACGAGCGGATGCGGCCTCTCGGGATACTCCCGCGGCCGGCCCGGGGGTCGAGTCACCGGCGCCGCCGTCGCGCTCCGCGGCGTGACGGAGCACCGCTCCGCAGGCCAGGATCATGGCCAGTGGATTTGCCACGTCCTTGCCCTCCAGGGCGGGCGCGGTGCCGTGAGGCGCTTCGGCCATGGCCACGGTCGTCCGGTACTGCTCATCAAACGCCAGCAGAACCGACTCGGCGCCGGCGATTGAGCCGAACAGCGGTAGCACGAGATCCGACAGGCAGTCCCCATCCCGATTCAGGCTCGGGATGACCAGCGCCTCGTCGGCGACCCCGGAGATCAGGCCGGCATAGGTGGCGTCTATCAGGACGGGCTGGTACTCGACCTCGAGATGGCGGGCGTGAGCCGCGTCCATCTCCTCCTTCAGCATTCCCTCGTAAACCGGTGAGACCGTCCATTTCGGCCCTCCATAGACGCGGGCACCAGACCGCGCAGCCGCCCGGAAGGCGTATTCGGCCACGGCGCGGCAGGTCGAGCGATGGATCCGCTCGGTGCGAAAGGCCACCTCGGCCTCGGGCGCTCCTCCATCCTCGCGCCACTCCTTGGCCCCGTAGGCATCATCGACAGCCATCCGGACGATTGAGATCGGGTGGTGCACGCCGGCCACCGGCGTGACGCCGGGCAGTCGCCGGCCGGTGCGGACGATCACCTTCCCGTCCACCTGCTCGCGCAGGATCCGGTTCGGGGAGCCGACGTCATCCGCCGCCTCAGGGGTGATGGTGGCGGCCTTGATGCCGAGCCCAACCGCCCTCATGGCCGCTGCCGCCTCGTCGACGACGCCGTTGGAGGTGGCTCGCCGGTTCTCCAGCGAGAGGTCGAACCGGACGAGCTCTATATCAAGACCCAGCAGGTCTGGGCCGAGCACGCGAACGGCCTGCTCGAGCAGCTCCTGACCGGTCTGATCGCCCTCCAGAACAGCAATCGTGATCGTCATCGGAACGGGGGCCCCCTGAGAATTCGCCGCATTGGGCCACGATAGCCGCCCGCTCTCAAACCGAATACCAACAGTCCACCGGGTTTCGCCAGCCCGTCCCCAAGGGCAGCCATTAAGGGTCCAATGTCGTCCGCCCGGCAACCCTCCACGGCCATCAGCACACCACTGGCGGACTCCCTGCGCCCGCGTGGCCCAGTCCAGCTCGAGATATCCGCGGCGGCCCAGCGCGGACGAACGGTCGTACAGGCCCGCGGCGAGGTCGACGCGATGACAGCGCCGAAGCTCGCCTCCCGGCTGGACGCGATCCTGCGCCGGCGGCAAGGTGATGTCGTGATCGACCTACGCCAGACGACGTTTCTGGACTCGGCCGGGCTGCACGTGCTTCTGAACGCCGCCAGACGTCTGACCCGACGCTCCCGGCGCCTGGGGGTGATCTGCGGCCCGGGCCCGGTCAGGCACGTGATCGAGCTGGCCCGGCTGGGGGAGACCCTCAACCTGTCCGACAACCCGTCGGCCAATTGGCCCGACGTCACTCAGCCTGACCGTCGGACCCCAGCAGCTCATCCTGGCGCTCGGCCAGGGCACCGATGACGACCGTCAGGTGCTCGTCGAAGTCGACCCCGAGCTCCTCGGCTCCTCGGTACAGATCATCTCGACTGACGGCGGCGGCGAAGCTCGGCTGCTTGAGCTTCTTGCGCACCGACTTGGGCGCCATGCCCTCGAGCCCCTGGGGCCGAACATACGCCACGGCCAGGACAAACCCTGACAGCTCATCGACGGCGTACAGCGTCTTCTCCATCGGGGTCTCCCGGGGCACGTCCATGAAGTCTGCGTGCGAGGCCACGGCCCGGACCAGCTCCGGCGGGTAGCCCTGGGACTCGAGCTCGCGCAGCGCGTAGCGCGGGTGGCCGTCGTCCAGGTTCGGGTACCGCTCGTAGTCCAGATCGTGGAGCAGCCCCGTCGCTCCCCACAGCTCGACGTCGCCGTCGAAGCGGGGCGCGTAGGCCCTCATCGCGGTCTCCACGGCCAGCATATGCCGGCGAAGCGAGGCTGAGGAGACCCATTCAGTGAGCAGGTTCCAGGCATCCTGCCGCGAAACAGTGCCTTGCATGGCCACCACCGTAGCTGAGGACGCCCAGCTGGCCACACCCGAGGCCCCGTTCCGGCCCTCGGAGAGGCGGAAGAATCCGCCTCGCAGGCCGAGGGCCAGGAACACCAAGCCCGCGCAGCGTCAGACAAACGGCCACGCCCTAGGACAGCCACCCCACCATCGAGCTACCCTGCGCAAGGAGATGGAGAAGTTCGTGATTGAAGGTGGGGAGCCGCTTTCAGGAACGATCGTCCCGGCCGGCAACAAGAACGGCGCGCTGCCGATCCTGGCCGCGTGTCTGCTCACCGAGGACGAGGTGGTCCTGCGAAACGTGCCCCGCATCCGGGACGTCGAGGCCATGGCCCTGCTGCTGGAGGGCCTGGGCGCGCGCGTGGAATGGCTGGGCGGCGGGGAGCTGCTCGTCAATGCCTCCAGCGTGCGACCGGACGCCGAGGTCGACCCTGAGCTGGCTGAGCGCATCAGGGCCTCGTTCCTGGTCGCCGGGCCGCTGCTGGCCCGCTTCGGCTATGTCCAGATGCCACCACCGGGCGGCGATGTGATCGGCCGCCGCCGGCTCGACCCACACCTGGATGCATTCAGAGCCCTCGGGGCGAGCGTCGAGCACCGCGAGAGTACGATCACCATGGAGGCTCGGCTGGGCCTGCGGCCCTGCGACTTCCTGATGGACGAGCCGTCGGTGATGGGCACCGAGAACGCACTGATGGCCGCTTCCCTGACCCGCGGGCCGACGGTGATCCGCAACGCCGCCTGCGAGCCCCATGTCCAGGACCTGGCCCGGATGCTCGTGGCGATGGGAGCCACGATCGACGGGATCGGGTCCAACGTGATGACTGTCCACGGCACCGGGTCGCTCCGGGGCTGCCACCCACACGATCGCCCCTGACCACATTGAGATCGGCTCCTTCATGGCCCTGGCCGGGGTGACCGGCGGCGAGCTGGTCGTCAAGGACACCGTCCCGGAGGACCTGCGGATGATCCGCCTGGTGTTCGAGCGCCTGGGTCTGCGCAGTGAGGTCCAGGGCAAGGACGTGATCGTCCCCGGCAACCAGCACCTCATGATCCGCAACGACGCCGGCGACCACATGCCCAAGGTCGAGGATGGCCCCTGGCCCGCCTTCCCGGCCGACCTGACCAGCATCGCGGTCGCGCTGGCCACTCAGTCAGAGGGCTCGGTCGTGATCCACGAGAAGATGTTTGAGAACCGGCTGTTCTTCTGCGACAAGCTTCAGCTCATGGGCGCGGCGATCACGATCTGCGACCCGCATCGGGCGATCGTGCTCGGTCCCCGCCGGCTCGCCGGTCAGCGGGTCGAGTCGCCAGACATCCGGGCTGGGATGGCCATGTTGATCGCCGCCCTGTGCGCCGAGGGGGTCACCGAGATCGGCAACGTCCGCCAGATCGACCGGGGCTACGAGCGCATCGACGAGCGCCTGCGGGAGCTCGGAGCGCGGATCGACCGGGTCGACGACGTGCAGCCGGTCCGCTAGCGGCCACCTCCGGTCCGGATCGCCGCCATGGTCGAGCGCATTCCCAGCGGAACGCGCGACGTGCTGCCCGACGAGATGCGGGAGCTCCGAGCAATGACGGACCGAATCCGGACGGTGTTCGACCGGGCCGGCTACGGCGAGGTCTACACCCCGGCGATGGAGTACGAGAGCACATTCAGCCGGGGCGCCGAGCTCCGCGACGACAGCACCGCGTGGGCCAGCCGTCCCGCGTACAGGCTGTTCGACGAGCACGGCAGCGTGCTGGTGCTCCGGTCCGACATGACGATCCCGATCGCCCGGTTGGTGGCCACCAGGTACTCGCACTCCGATCCGCCACTGCGCTTCTGCTACGTCGCCCACGCCTACAGAGGAGTGCGACCCGCTCGGGGGCAGTCCCGGGAACTTCTCCAAGCCGGGGTCGAGCTGATCGGCCTGCCGGCACCGGAGGGGACGGCCGAGGCTCTGGGCGTGCTGTGCGCCGCGCTCGACGCCGCGGGCCTGGAGAACTACCGCGTCGGGCTGGGCGACGCATCGCTGTATCCGACCCTGCTGGACTCCTTCCAGGTGCCCTCGGCCAGCCACGGCAGCATCCTGACCGCGCTGGTGGATGGGGACTTCGTCGAGCTCGAGCGCCGGATCCGTGAGCTGAACCTGCCTGCCGAGGCCGTGGAGCTGCTGCTCAGCGTGCCCCAGACGCGGGGAGGCCCGGAGGTCCTGGCCGGGCTCGCGGGCCCGCTGGCCACCGCGGTCACCGGGATGAAGTCCGTCCATGCTCTGCTCTCGGACGACGTCGCCCGCCGGGTCATCTTCGACCTGGGGCTGATGCGCAGCCTCGGCTACTACACGGGGGCGATCTTCCAGGTCTACGACCCCGCGCACGGCGTGCCGATCGGGGGTGGCGGGCGGTACGACGAGCTGCTGGGCGCGTTCGGCCGGCCGCTCCCCGCAGTCGGCTTTGCGCTGAACGTCGAACGCGTCCATATCGCGCTGACCGGGGAGGAGCGAGGTCGAGGTGTCTGACCTGCGGATCGCCGTGCCCCGCGGCGCGCTCCTGGCCGGGACGCTGGACCTGCTCGACCAGCTGGGCCTGGACACGAGCGAGGTTCGCGTCAATGACCGCAAGCTCCTCTTTGAGGAGGCCGGGATCATCACGATGCGCCCCTCGGACGTGCCCACGTACGTTGAGGCCGGCGCGGCCGACCTCGGCATCACGGGCAAGGACGTGCTGCTGGAGCAGTCCGAACGTGAGGTGTACGAGCTGGCTGACCTCGGATACGGCCGCTGCACGATGGTGCTGGCGACGGTGGCCGGCGAGGACCGAGCGGCCGAGGCGCTGCGGCGCCTGGGCGTGGTCAGGATCGCCACCAAGTACCCGCGCATCGCCCGCCAGCACTTCCTGGACACCGGCCGCCAGGCCGAGATCGTCGAGGTCAAGGGCTCGGTCGAGCTCGCCCCGCTGACCGGTCTCGTGGAGGGAATCGTCGACCTGACGGCCACGGGCAGCACGCTCCGGGAGAACGGCCTGGTGGTCCGAGAGGAGATCGCCCAGTGCACGGCGCGCCTGATCGCCAATCCCGTCGCTCACAAGCTGAAAGCCACGGCCATCGACACGCTGCTGGAGCGTCTGGGTGGCATCTGAGTGGTCGGCGCAGGCGATCGCAGCTGAGCTGCGCAGTGCCGTCCCCTCCCCGGAATCGGTGGCCGGGGCGGTGGCCCAGATCATCGAGCGCGTCCGGCGGGAGGGGGACGCCGGTGTGGCGCGCTTCACGGAGGAATTCGACACCGGAGGTCAGCCGGCCCCGCCCTTGTGGGTCGACGTCGGCGAGCTGGCGCAGGCCGAGCAAGCGCTCGACCCGGCGATCGCCGACGGGCTGCGCACCGCCTATGAGAACGTCTACGGCGCGGCCCGAGCGGGACTGACGCAGTCGCGAACGGTGGCTGAGGACGCCGACCGCCAGATCATCCTCCGTGAGGAGCCAGTTCCACGGGCGGCGGTCTACGTGCCGGGCGGGCGGGCCCCGTACCCGAGCACCGTGGTGATGGGAGTGGCAGCCGCGCGCGCGGCGGACGTACCGGACGTCGTGGTGTGCTCGCCCCCGCCGATCGACCCGGTGATCCTGGGCGCCTGCCGGCTGGCCGGCGTGGACGAGGTCCACCGGATGGGTGGCGCCCAGGCGATCGCCGCGCTGGCCTACGGAACAGAGAGCATCGGCCGTGTCGATGCGATCGTGGGCCCCGGCAACATCTACGTCCAGGAGGCCAAGCGCCAAGTGTCCGGCGTGGTCGGAATCGACGCCTTCGCCGGGCCGAGTGACCTGCTGGTGATCGTGGAGGGGGACGTGGACGACCTGGAGCCGATTGCGCTCGACCTGCTGGCCCAGGCTGAGCACGGTCCAGGCACGCTGGTCGTGGCCGTCTCCACCTCTCAGGATGTCCTGGACCGACTCGCCGGACGCGTGCGGGACGCAGCCGACACCGGGGCGGTCACCCGCCTGATTCGCGCCCCGACGATCGAGGACGCTCTGGCACTGGCCGAGGCCTTCGCCCCCGAGCACCTTCAGCTCGTCGGCACCGGCGCCGAGGCGCTGGCTCCGATGATCACCAGAGTCGGTTGCCTGTTCGTGGGGGAGAAGTCAGGGACGGCCTTCGGCGACTACATCGTGGGCTCCAATCACGTGCTACCCACCGGCGGATCGGCTCGGTTCGCCTCCGGCCTGAGCACCCTTCAGTTCCGCCGGCGCTTTGCTGAGGTCCGGGTCCGCCAGGCCGACGGGCTGGCTCGAGCCGCCGCGCCGCTGGCCCGGGCTGAGGGCTTCGAGCTCCACGCCGAGTCGATGGAAGCGCGCATCCGGGACAATCGAACCGGATGAGCCGACAGGCATCGATCGACCGCAAGACCGGCGAGACCGAGGTCCACGTCGAGTTGACGCTGGACGGAACGGGCGCCGGCCACCGCCAGACAGGAGTCGGCTTCCTGGATCACATGCTCGACCTGCTGGCCCGCCATGGGCGCATGGACCTGGAGGTTCGGGCCCAGGGCGACCTCGAGTCGGGCGCGCACCATACGGTTGAGGACGTGGGCATCTGCCTCGGCCAGGCCCTTGATCAGGCGCTGGGCGACCGGGCGGGAATCAGGCGCTACGCCGACGCCACGATCCCGATGGACGAGGCGCGGGCCACCTGTGCGATCGACGTCTCGGGGCGCGGCCTGCTGGCGTTTGAGGCGCCACTTCCCCCGGGGGCGATCGGCAACTTCGACCACGAGCTGGTCGAGGAGTTCTTTCGCGCGCTGGCCATGAACGCTCGGATCACGATCCATCTCCAGGTGCAGACAGGCAGCAACGCCCACCACATGATTGAGGCCGCCTTCAAGGCCGTGGCCCGAGCCCTCCGGGGAGCGGTCTCGCTGGACGCCACCGAGCCCGGGGTTCCGAGCACCAAGGGGACGCTCACGTGACCCCGCAGATCGCTCTCCTTGACTACGGCATGGGCAACCGCCGGTCCGTTCAGAAGGCGCTGGAGCACGTCGGGGCCCGCGTGGCGGTGACAGACGACCTCGAGCTTCTGCGGAGCGCTGCCGGCGTGGTGATCCCGGGCGTGGGGGCCTTCCCGGAGGCGATGTCGAGGCTTCAGGCACTCGGCCTGGTCGAGCCGCTGCGCAGCCTCGCGGGCCAGGGCACGCCGATCCTCGGGATCTGCCTGGGGATGCAGCTGCTGTTCGACGCCTCCGAGGAGATCGAGCCCACTGCCGGACTGGGGCTGCTGCCTGGCCGGGTGAGTTGGCTCCAGAGCGCCGAGCGGCTGCCCCACATCGGCTGGAACGAGGTCCGCTTCCAGCGTCGGTCGGCCCTGACCGCGGGGCTTCCGGCCGGCGGCTGTCCGTTCTACCACGTCCACTCGCTGGCCCCACGGCCCGCGCGCGCGGGCGATGTCGTGGGGAACACGACGTACGGCGAGACGTTCGCCACGATCGTGGAGCACGATCGTGTGGCGGGCGTGCAGTTCCACCCGGAGAAGTCCTCCGGCCACGGCCTTCGGCTGCTGGCCAACTACGTCGGCCTGTGCGCCGACTCCAGCGCGGGCAGGATCGGGCTGGCCACGCCGGCATGATCCTCGTACCGGCGATCGACATCATGGACGGGAAGGCGGTCCGCCTGACGCGGGGGGCGTTCGACGAGCGCACCGTCTACGACGCCGATCCGGTGGAGGCGGCGCTGCGCTGGGAGGCGGGCGGGGCCAGGGCGCTCCACGTCGTCGACCTGGACGGCGCGCGTGGGGGAGCGCCGGCGAACCTGGACGTGATCAGCGCGATCGCCCAGCGGGTCCGCGTGCCGTTTCAGGTTGGAGGGGGCGTGCGGAGCACCGAGGCCTGCGGCAGGTGGTTGATCGCGGCGGGCGCCAGCCGGGTCGTTCTGGGGACGGCGGCGCTGAGCGACGTCGACCTGCTGGACGCCGCGGTGGCATGCTGGGCGACCGGCTGGTGGTATCGGTGGATGTCCGCCAACGCCGGCCGGCCACCATGGGCTGGACGGACGAGTTGGACATCCCGCTCGAGACGGTGATCGAGAGACTGGGGGATAGGGGAGTGCGCCGGTTTGTCTACTCGAGTATCGATCGGGACGGCACCCTCACCGGCCCCGATCTGGAGGCGGCGCGGCAGGTGGCCGAGTCTGTGCGAGGGACGTTCTACTACTCGGGCGGAGTCTCGACCGTGGATGACCTCCGCGCGCTGGCCGCGCTCCGGCAGGTCAACCTGGCCGGGGTGATCGTCGGCAAGGCGCTGTACGAGCGGCGGTTCTCCGTCCAGGAGGGGCAGACCGCGCTCAGCGCGAGCGCGAGCGCCCACTCCGAGCCGCTAGGTGCGGCACTCCTACTGCTCGCCGTTTGCGGCGTTTTCCACCGCTATAACGCGCCACCCGAAGGCCCAGCTGTGCCACATCTCCTGGCCGTCGTTGAAGGTCAGCTTGCGCCGGGAGAACAGACCGTGCCCTCGCGACACCGTGCCCGGGCCGATGGGGTATTCGCCCAGCTTCCTGCCCGGACGGTGAAACGGACGGCTGCTGAACAAGTAGGCGTGCTGGTCTGTGGCCAGCGCGATCCGGTGCAGCGGCCAGGTCAGCAGCGTGATGACCAGAGGGAGAAAGGGGATCCGCTCGGTCACTGCTTCCAGGCCGCCAATCAGGAAGGCGGACCAGAGCGACTTGTAGCCGAATGCCACCGCGACACCCTCCTCGCCCTTGATGCCGGCCCGCTTGACCATCCTCCCGGCCATCCGCTTGAGACGACGTCTGCCCACGAAAACCCCCTGGGTCGCTTGAACCGATCAGCCTGCGCGGGCAATCTAGCGAAGGGGTCGGACCTTTCGGCCGGGGGCGCGGGGTCGCACCCCTATCCTCGCTGGGGCATGCACTACAAGCGCGTCATCCCCTGCCTGGACGTGAACCAGGGCCGGGTGGTCAAGGGCACCGAGTTCGTCGATCTGCGCGACGCCGGCGACCCGGTCGAGCTGGCCGCCCGCTACGACTCCGAGGGCGCGGACGAGCTCGTCTTCCTGGACATCACCGCCACCTCCGACAGGCGGGGCACGGTCGTCGACCTGGCCCGGCGGGCTGCCGACGAGCTGTTCATCCCGTTCACGATCGGAGGGGGCATCCGCTCGGTGGCCGACGCCCAGGCCGTCCTGGACGCCGGAGCCGACAAGGTGTCGGTGAACTCGGCCGCACTGGCTCGACCTGAGCTGATCGACGAGCTGGCGAGGACATTCGGCTCCCAGTGCGTGGTCCTGGCCGTGGATGCCAAGGCGGGCGCGAGCGGCTGGCAGGCGTACGTCGCCGGCGGGCGTGAACCCACCGGCCGGGACGCCGTGGGATGGACGACGGAGGCGACCGAACGGGGCGCGGGCGAGATCCTGCTGACCAGCATGGACCGCGACGGGACGCAGGCCGGTTACGACCTCGGGCTGGTGCGGGCGGTGGCCGACGCGGTCAGAGTGCCGGTGATCGCATCCGGCGGGGCGGGTGAGCTGGAGCATCTGGCCGAGGGGCTCCGGGCGGGAGCCGACGCGGTCCTGTGCGCCTCGATCCTCCATTACAAGCAGTCCACCGTGCCTGCGATCAAGCGCTACCTGGCCGCGGCAGGGGAACCGATACGCCTGGCACAGCGCGACGAGCGTCGCGTCGGCGCCCTAATGCCCAGACCCCATTTACGTCCCAGACCGGCCAATTGCCATGGACACGGGGTGGCGAGCAGGCCTAGGATTCCGCCCAGGAAAACAGTAAAATGGGCGTCTCAAGAAATCTGGGGCGAAGGCATCGCAATGTGAGCTAAGGAGACGGCCGAGGCGATGACGACGGCAACACAAGGAGCAGCGAATGGCCAGTAGAGACGGCGGCTCGGTGTTCGTGGGCGCCACGTCGCGGTGCGAGCTCTGCGGCCAGGATGCGACGTGCCTGGACGAGCAGGACCGCTGCGAGCAGTGCGTCCTGCGTTCCGAGCTGCTCGCCGCTGAGCTGCTTCCCACGATGGAGCAGTTTGTCCGGGCCGGGCTGGAGCGTGGGCTCAGCGAGGGGCAGCTCAGGGATGCGTTCGAGCTGTGCCTGAGCGACAGCGAGGGAGAGCTGGCCGAGCTCTCGCTCAGCCGTCGCCCCGGATGGATCCGCCAGGTCGGCACGTGGCAGATAAGGCCATATTCAGCCTGGATGGATCGAACCCCTGAGCACGAGCCCAACCGGATCCGCCGACTGCGCCGCGAACGGGGGCTGAGCGCGGAGGTGCTGGCCGATCGGCTGGGAGTGGCCGTGGCCGAGCTGGCGCTATGGGAGCACACGCCCGAGGTGCCGCCGCACGTCGTTAGGGAGCTGGCAGCGATCTTCGCGGTCTCGGTGCCACACCTGATGAAGACCGACATGGACTGGCTTCAGGGCTGAAGGGGTGCCGTAGGTCCAGCCGCCCACCCGGCGGCGCAATGAGGTCGGGCTAACGGCCCGGTCTCGGCTCGCGCCACATCCTCCACATCGGAGGGCCGTCGGATGCGTAGCGGCATTCCTCCATCACCTCAAACCCGTGGCGCTCGTAGAGGGCGCGGTTACGGCGCGTGGAGGCCTCCAGGTAGGCCGGCGTTCGCTCGCGATCGCAGCGCTCGAGCACCGGCCGGAGCAGCGCCGCGCCGAACCCCCGGCCCTGCCACTCGGGCGCCACCCCGATGATGGGCAGATACCAGTGCTGGGGAGAGCGCGGGTGCTTTCGCTCAATGAAGCTCAGTGCTCGGAGCAGTCGGCCGGAGTCGCCGCGCAGGACACCGATAGTGGCCGGCGCCAGACGGAGCTGGGTGATGAGGTCGAGATGCCACGTCCCCGGCGGCATCCACAGCGCACCACCTAGCAGGCGGTCGTGGGTGTAGCCCTCGTTGTGGGGAAGCCAGATGCGCCGGATGAACAGGGCGAATCCCCGTTCCAGGCGCTGAAGGCGCTTGCGCTCATCACGAATGATCCAGCTGAAGTGTGGATCGGCCTCGAAGGCCTGAGCCAGCGCGTGCGCGACGCCGGGCACATCGGCCTGGCCCATATGGCGGATATCCCCGCCGCCAGGCTGGGGTCGATCCACTGCCGACGGCCCTGATGATTGGCCGTCGGAAGCTGAGATGGTCAGGCAGCCTCTTCGACGTACCCAGCCGCGGTGCAGGAATCGCAATAGGCCGCGGGCGGGACGCGAGGCTCATAGCAGCCTGGCCGGCAGCACGTGGAGGAGCGCTTGGGCCGTCCCCGTCCGATCCGGGCGGCGGCGGCGTCCTTCAGCTCCTCCCGCATCCGGTCGAGCTCTGCGGCGTGTTCGGCGCAGAACCGACGCCCCGCGAGGGCGGGCTGCTGGCAATGACTTCCACTACGACAACGCATAGACAATCCAGTATAGCAAGAATGCGAACGCACGTTCCTCGCGGCGCTACCTGCGCCGCTTCCCAGCGCTCGCTTTTGTGTCCTTGGGATGCTGCGCGCTTCCCCGCGACGCCGACGGGCGAACGGGAAGCAACTCGTACAGGGTAGTCGATCCGCACAGGTAGATGGCGTGCGGGTCGGAGATGAGCCCGTTGAACGCGCCGTCCTTGAAGAAGAACACCTGCTTGCCGGTCCGGGCATCCAGACCCGTGGTCTTCTTGGTCCCCAGATCCGAGTAGTAGACGACGCCGCCCACCACCGTGGCCGAACCAGAGATCCGCCCGTGCGAGTCGTGCTTCCACCTGATCGCCCCCGAACGGGCGTTGAAGGCGTACAGGTTGCCGTCGTAGGAGCCCACGTAGACGGTGGGCCCGAGCCCTCGGACGTTGGCCACCGCGGCCGACGCGTACACGTAGGCGCCGGTGGTCGTGGCCCAGGCGAGCTGCCCGGACTTCTGGGCAAAGGAATACACCCGGCCGTCTGTGTTGCCCATGTACACCCGGCCGTAGGCCAGGGCCGGCGTGGCATAGAAGTTGCCAGAGCCGAAGCCGAAGTTGGCCCCGTTGGTGTTCACGGCCCAGATCCGGTGGCCGGTGGCGGCATTCAGGGCGTAGGCCCGGCCAGCGTAGTCACCGAAGTACAGCCGGCTCCCCGCCAGGGCCGGACCGCCCTTGACGGCGCCGCTGGCCGAGAACTCCCAGTTCACATGCCCGTCCCGGGCCCCGAGATCGTAGACGTGACCCGCCTGGTCACCGAAGTACACCGAGCGACCCCAGGCGATCGGGGAGGACTCGCTCCCGGCCGCGAGCTCGTGTCTCCAGACGATCTTGCCGGTCTTCATCCGCAGGGCCACGAAGCTTCCGGCACCAGGCTTCGATCCGTGGTTGGACAGGACCGGAACGAACATCAGCCCCTGCTTGACATCCAGGGCCGGCGAGGCCGCCGCCAGCGATCCCACCTTGGTCTCCCAGAGCTTGTGTCCAGTCAGCTTGTCGATCGCCTTGACCGAGCCGTCATCGTCCAGGTCGTAGAGACGGTTGCCCGACATCACCGGGGGAAACTCCAGGTCGGCGTAGTCCTGGAAGTGCCAGCCAATCCTGAATGGCGGCTTGAGCGTGCTGGAACCGGCGAAATACCGCGTGCGGCCCGCGTCGTAGCCATAGCGCGCCCAGACGAAGCTCGACGCCGGTTCGCGGGAGCCGGCGCCCGCCGAGGGGGTCGTGAACTCGACGTGCGGGTGGGATACGTTGCCGGGCTGGTGCAGCAGGATGAACGCCGCCGTGCCTCCCAGCGCGACCCCGAGGACCGCGACGGCGACGAGCGCCCGCCGCAGCATGCGCCGCGGACCGGGACTCGGCATCCGGGCCATGGTAGCCATCCGGGAAGATGCCCACATGGACATTCCGCCGCCGCCTGCGCTGCTCGACATGGTCCGTCGGCTTGGGCCCGGGCGGCCGCTGATCGAGCGACTCACAGAGCGGGCAAACGTGTACGTGATCGGCGGCGCGGTCCGGGATCTGCTCCTGGGCCAGGCCCCGACGGACTTTGACCTGGCCGTGGAAGGAGACGGCGAGGCGCTGGTGGCGGACCTCGGCGGAAGGGTCGTGCGCCACGAGCGCTTCGGCACCTGGACGGTCGCCCTGGACGGGTTCTCCTACGACATCGCCAGGACCAGGAAGGAGACGTACGCCCATCCCGGCGCTCTCCCCGACGTGGCGCCGGCGACCCTGTCCGAGGACCTCATGCGCCGGGACTTCACCGTCAACGCGCTGGCCCTGGCGCTGGGCGGACCGGAGGCAGGCACGCTCGCGGCCGCGCCGCGAGCGCTCGACGATCTGGGCTGCGGCTGGCTACGCGTTCTGCACGACGAGAGCTTTCGGGACGACCCCACGCGCCTGCTTCGCCAGGCCCGGTACGCGAGTCGTCTGGGGTTCTCCGTGGAGCCGCACACGGCCGAGTTGGCGGCACGCGCGGTGGCCGAACGCGCACTGGACACGGTCTCGGGGCCCCGAATCGGATCCGAGTTGCGCCTGCTCGCCACCGAGCCCGAGCCGCTGGACGCGCTGCTGGCCCTGAACGAGCTGGGCCTGGCCCGGGCGATCCATCCTCGCTTTGGGGTCGCCCAGGAGGACGTGGACGCGGCGCGGCGTGCTCTGGCCCTGCTGCCCGCCGAGGTGCCGCCCGACCGGCTCGTCCTGGCGGTGGCCGCCCGTCGCATTCCGGCCTCGGAGCTCCGCGAGCTCCTGGACCGGCTGGCCTTCGAGGCCGATGACCGGGACGCGATCGTGGCGACGGCGAGCCGTGGGGAGGAGGTCGCCGAGGCGCTTGCCGGCGCCCGGCGCCCCGCCCAGGTGGCCCAGTCCGCCGCCGGCCTGCCGCCGGAGCTGGTGGCGCTGGCCGGGGCGCTCGGGCCGGTTGACGGCGCTCGCTCCTGGCTCGAGGAGCTGCGGCACGTGCGCCTGGAGATCGCGGGCTCCGACCTGCTGGACGCCGGGGTTCAGGAAGGCCCGGCCGTCGGCCGGGGGCTGGCCGCCGCGCTGGCGGCCAAGCTCGACGGCGACGTCCAGGGCCGGGATGCGGAGCTCGCGGTCGCTCTGGAGGCCGCGCGGGCCACGGGGTAGCCTGGCCGGGACGATGGCCATGAGCGCCAACGACATGCGCTGGTCAGGACGGCACGGCCACTACGAGGTCTACTACCTGACCCTCACCGATCCCGACACCGGGGTGGGGATCTGGATCAGATACACGATGCTGGCCCCGCTGGGCTCAGACCCGCCGACGTGCGCGCTCTGGTTCGCGGCGATGGACCCGCGGTCCGGCGCGCGGGCCGTGGTGGCCCGCAGGCAGACGTTCGCGATCGCCAAGCTGGAGGCGCGGAGGGACCCATTCGAGCTGCGCCTGGCCGGGGCCACGCTGAGCGACGGCACGATGGCCGGAGCGCTGGACGATGTGCGATGGAATCTCCGCTGGCCGCCCGCGCCCCGGGCGTATCAGCCGATCAATCCGGCGCTCGGGCGCCTGGGGTTGGCCAAGACGGTGTTCGTCGTGCCCCACGCCGATGTGATCATCGACGGCCTCATAACGATCGGGGACCAGCGCCTGGAGCTGTCCGGAGCGCGCGGGGGGCAGGCACACCTGTGGGGCTCAGAGCACGCCGAAAGCTGGGCCTGGGCGCATTGCAACGAGCTCAGCTCACCCGATGGAGCCCCGGTGGCGGGGGCGTTCTTCGACGGCGTGTCGGCACTGGTCAGCCGCTTCGGCCGCACCCTGGGGCCGAACACCCCGATCGTTGGCTGCTTTGCCAGCCGGCCGTTTGAGTCGACCTCGCCGCGTCGGATCCTCGCCAACTCCAGCCGGTTTGACCTGGAGGGGTGGCGCTTTGAGGCCACCGATGGCTCACGCAGGCTGATTGGCCACATCCAGCCTGCGCGCGGGCAGTTGGTCGGCGTGACCTACCACGACCCGGACGGCCGGCCGGCCTACTGTTACAACAGCGAGACCGCCTCGGCCCGGCTGGAAGTTCACGAACGCGTCGGCCGAGGGTGGCGGCCGGTCGAGACGCTGACCTCAACCGGGCGATGTCACTTCGAGTTCGGCACGCGGACCCCGGTCTCCGGCATAGAGCTGTCGGTCACGTGACCCCGCTCGATCCCTACGACGCCTGGCACGAACATCTGACGGTCGCGCTGCCCGGAGCCCAGGTCGTGTTCACCACGCGGCGCGGCGGCGTCTCCGAGGGACCATTTCACAGCCTCAACCTGGGCCGGCTGACGGACGACCGGCCGGACGCCGTGACGACGAATCGCCACCGCCTGCAGGAGCAGATCGGCCGGCCGCTGGCGATGGTGCGACAGGTCCACGGCCCGGTCGTTCACGTGGCCGGCGGCGGATGGCCGGCGGTGGACGGCCCGGGGCCGGCTCACCTCCTGGAGGGCGACGGAGTCGTGACCGAGCGCTCCGATCTGGCGCCCACGGTCCTGGTGGCCGATTGCCTGCCGGTGGCGCTGGCCGGCGGTGGCGCTGGGGCCATGCTGCACGCGGGCTGGCGCGGGCTGGCCCCGGGGTGCTGGAGGAGGGCGTGAGGTCGTTGCGAGAGCGGACGGCCGACCCCGAGATCGCGGCGGCCATCGGCCCCGGAGTCGGAGTGTGCTGCTACGAGGTGGGGGAGGAGGTCCAGCGGGCCTTCGCGCCGTACGGCGCGGGCGTGCGCCGGGGGCACAATCTGGACCTGGCGTGCGGTGGCCCGGATCCAGCTCGAGCGGGCCGGGGTCGACGTCCGGCACGACGTCGAGCTCTGCACCTCGTGCTCGCCGGAGCTGTTCTTCTCCCATCGCCGGGACCACGGCGTGACGGGTCGACAGGCGGGCGTGATTTGGCTGAGCTGATCACGGGCCTCCGACCCGAGCGGATCGCCGCCAACCTGGACCGCGTCCGGGAGGAGATCGCGACCGCTGGCCGCGACCCCGCCGAGGTGGAGATCCTGGCCGCCACCAAGTACGTCGCCACCGAGGAGCTGCCGGTCCTGGCTCAGGCCGGCGTGAGTCTGGTGGGGGAGAACCGGGCGCAGGACCTGGTGGCCAAGGCCGACGCGCATCCGGGGCTTTTCACCTGGGATTTCATCGGGCACCTTCAGAGCCGCAAGGTCGGCCTGGTGGTCTCACATGTGCGCTACATCCACTCGGTGGCGAGCGACTCGGCGCTGGAGCAACTGGCCCGGCACGGCCGGCCGGACACCGAGGTCCTGGTGGAGGTCAACGTGGCCGGGGAAGCCGGCAAGAGCGGGGTGTCGCCGAGAGATCTCGGTGGCTTCCTGGCCCGCAGCCCGGTCCGGGTCGTCGGCCTCATGACCATGCCACCGCTGGCCACCAGACCGGAGGACAGCCGGCCTCATTTCGCCGCGCTGCGCGAGCTGGCCCACCGAAATGACCTGGCCCAGCTCTCGATGGGGACCAGCCAGGACTACCTGGTGGCCGTCCAGGAGGGGGCGACAATCGTCCGTCTGGGCACGACCCTCTACACCTAGCATCCACTCGACGTCCGGCCGGGCGTCATAATCACGGCAGGGAAACCGCGTCCGCGCGCGAAACACCAAACGCACATGGCCTTTAGAGATACCTGGCACCGCGCGCTCGTCTACTTCGGGTTGGCTGAGGACGAGGCCTACGAAGACGATCTGGACTCCTACGCCGAGCCCGAGCCCGATCCGGCCACGAGCTACCGCGAGCGCCCCAACGTGCGGCGGCTGAGCTCGCGCCGGCGCCGGGACGAGTTCGACGACATCTTCGCCGACGACGTCGACGATCGGCGGGCCGGGCTGCGTCCGGTGACGGCGAGTCGGGGCAACGGCCGAAGCGGTGAGGTCCGGGTCCACTTCGTCGCCCCCAAGAGCTTCAACGACGTTCAGGACGTGGCTGACAAGTTCAAGGACACGATCCCCGTGATCCTCAACCTCCAGGGCACCGACACGGACCTGGCCAAGCGGCTGATCGACTTCTCCAGCGGGCTGACCTACGCCCTGGACGGCGGGATGCAGCGGATCGCCGACAAGGTGTTCCTGCTCACGCCGCGCAACGTCGAGGTCTCCGCCGAGGAGCGCGCCCGGCTGGTCGAGAAGGGCTTCTTCAACCAGTCGTAAGGCCCCACGGCCACGGACGGCTAACGTACCTCCCATGCAGGTCGGCCTGATTGGCGCTGGCAACATGGCGCGTGCGCTGGCGCGAGGCTGGGGCGATCCAGTTCTGTGCTCGGACGGCGGGTCAGGGCGAGCCAGCGAGCTGGTCGCCGAGCTGGGCGGCGAGGCGCTGTGCAATCGGGAGGTGGCCGAGAGGGCCGATGTGGTCGTGCTGTGCCACAAGCCGGCTCAGCTCCGCCAGGTGGCCCAGGAGATCCAGGACGTGGCCAAGGTCGTGGTCTCGGTCCTGGGCGGCGTGAGCACCGGGATGCTCCAGGCCGACTATCGCGGACACGCCGGTGTTCGCCCTGATGCCCAATACACCGGTTGAGGTCCGCCGAGGGACGATTGTCTACGCCGAACGGCCGAGCGAGCAGGCCCCGGCCGACTCGGACGTCGAGGTCCAGGTCCTGGAGCTCTTCGGAAGGGTGGGGAGGGTGATCCGGGTGCCGGAGGCCGTCCTCGGCCCCGCCACGGCACTGTCGGGCGTCGGCCCGGCCTATCAGGCGCTGCTCGTCGAGGCGCAGGTGGACGCCGCCGTGAGGCGGGGTCTGAAGTCCGACGCTGGCCAGCCAGCTGGTGGCCGAGACGATGGCCGGAAGTGCCGCCCTGCTCGCCGCCCGGGGCTACGACACGCTGGCCGTCCGCCGAGAGGTCACCTCACCCGGCGGAGTTACCGCCCGGGGGCTGGCGGCGCTGGAAAACGCCGGAATCCGCGGCACCTTCCAGGACGCCCTGGACGCGGTCATCACCGACGAGGACGACAACAGCTGATGCTCGCCCTGGCCGTCACCCGCAATGACATCGCCTCTTACGTCAACACGCTGTTCTGGGTGTACATCCTCATCATCTTCGTCTACATCCTGCTCAACATGATGTTCTCGCTCGGGTTGCGGCCCCCGTATTCGCGGGCCCTGAACGCGTTCCTGAGCTTCCTCAAGGACGTGTCCGAGCCGTATCTGAGGCTGTTCCGGAGGATCATCCCCTCGGCGGGGATGTTCGACTTCTCGCCGATGGTGGCCATCCTCGTGCTGTACGTGCTTCAGAGAGTCATCACCGACGCCATCCACACCTGAGCCGTGGCCATGGCCGACGGTCGACCACCGCGCCAAGCTGACCCGGCGCGGGGGCGTTCCTGCGAGCCGGGATCGTCCTGGCCATCGTGATCGGGTCTGGACCAGCTGACCAAGCACACGATCGCCACGGGCATCGCCCCGGGACAGCAGCAGAAATTCCTGCCCGGCCATCGAGCTGGTCCACGTCCGCAACAACGGAGTGGCGTTCGGCCTCTTCTCCAGCGGAGGGGCGCTGGTTCTGGTGATCACGCTGCTCGCCCTGGCCGTCCTGTTGGGCTACTTCCTGGTGCGGCCCACGCGCCCGTGGCTGTGGGTGCCCACGGGAATGCTGATCGGTGGCGCGGTGGGCAACCTGATTGACCGCCTGGCCACCGGCTCGGTGATCGACTTCATCAAGCTCCCGGCCTGGCCCGCGTTCAACGTGGCCGACATGTCGATCACGTTCGGAGTCCTGGCGCTCCTCTGGGTCCTGGAGGGAAAGCGGGCCGAGCGCGGGGACCGACCCGGCCGTCGCGCGGTCCGTGCCCGATAGCCGGCTCGAGCTGATCGTCCCGACCGGCCAGGCCGGCACCAGGCTCGATCGGTTCCTGGCTGGGCCACTTGGGTCACGCTCCACCGCCCAGACGGTGATCGAGGCCGGTCGCGTCCAGGTCAACGGCACCCGCCCGGCCCAAACGGCACATCCTTCAGGCCGGCGACGTCGTGGCCGCGACGCTCGCGAGCACCGGTGAGGCCGAGGCGGCCGAGGCCGAGCGGCCGTTGGCCGCGTACGCGATCGTATACGAGGACGAGCACCTGGTCGTGGTCGACAAGCCGGCGGGCGTGGTCGTCCATCCGGCGCGGGGGCACCGGACGGGCACGCTGTCCCAGGCTCTGGCCGGGCGAAGCGGAGGGGGGGAGGCCGACCGAGCCGGGATCGTCCACCGGCTGGATCGCGACACCTCCGGCCTGCTGGTCGTGGCGCGCACGGAAGATGTCCACCGGGCGCTGAAGTCGCTGTTGTCCTCGCGGCGGCTGAGCCGGGAGTACGTGGCCCTGGTCGACGGACATCCCCCGGCCCGGTCGGGGACGATCGATGCGCCCATCGGCCGGGACCGCCGCGATCGGTTGCGGATCTCGCTGGAGACCGACTCGCCCAGGAGGGCCGTGACCCACTTCGAGGTCCGCGAGCGGCTTGGCGAGCGCGACGGTGCTGGACGTCAGGTTGGAGACCGGCCGGACGCATCAGATCCGGGTGCACCTGGCGGCCATCGGTCACCCGGTGTCCGGGGATCCGCTGTACGGCACGGCCGGGCGCTTCGGCCTCGTCCGCCAGTTTCTGCACGCCGAGCGGCTGGCCTTCGCTCATCCCGTGACCGGTCGGCCGATCGACGTGCGCTCGCCGCTGCCCGGAGGATCTGGAGGCCGCCCTGACTCAGGCCCGCTCCAGTGGGGCAGAGAGCTAGCTGCGCTCTACACTGAGGGACAAATCTGTCCCCGTCCTCGCCGTGCCCGGGTCGCGCCCTGCCTCCGCCCGGAGGTCCGCGAACACCACCGGCGAGTGTCCGTACCAAGACCAAATAGGGAGTAACAACGTGCCTGATATCGGCGTCAAGGAGCTGCTGGAGGCCGGCGTCCACTTCGGCCACCAGACGCGCCGCTGGAACCCCAAGATGCGCCGCTTCATCTTCGGAGAGCGGGATGGCATCTACATCATTGATCTGCTTCAGACCGAGGAGCTGCTGGAGCGAGCCCGCCAGTTCTCGGGCGATCTGGCCCGGCGAGGCGGAACGATCCTGTTCGTCGGGACCAAGAAGCAGGCCCGCGACGTCGTCCAGGAGCAGGCCGACCGGTGCGGCATGCCCTACGTCAACCAGCGCTGGCTGGGCGGGCTGCTGACCAACTTCCAGACGATCTCCCTGCGCATCCGGCGCCTCCACGACCTGGAGCGCTACCAGTCCGAAGGGCAGCTCCAGCTGCTTCCCACCCGCGAGCGCATCTCTGCCCTGGCCGACCTGGCGAAGCTCCAGGCCAACCTGGGCGGGGTCAAGAACATGGAGCGGGTGCCCAACGCGGTGTTCGTGATCGACCTCAAGACTGAGGCGATCGCCGTTCGTGAGGCCCAGCGGCTGCGGATCCCGATCATCGGCCTGGTGGACACCAACTGCGACCCGGATGGAATCGACTACGTGATCCCCGGAAACGACGACGCGATCAGGTCCTGTGCCGCCGTCACCCGGGCGATCGGCGACGTCGTGGCGGACTCCTACGGGGCCTATTTGGCCGAGGAGGAACGGATCCGTCAGGAGCGCGAGCGCCGTGAGGCCGAGCAACGGGCGCGCCGTGAGGCCGAGGAGCAGGCCCGCCGTGAGGCGGAGGAGGCGGCCAAGGCGGCGGCCGATGCCCAGGCCGCAGCCCAGGCCGAGTCAGAGCCGGCGGCCACGAGCCCCAGCCCGCGCCGGCGGCCGCGCCGCCGGCCCCGGCGCGCGCTCGCCGCCAGCCCAGACGCGAGACCCAGCCGCCGGCCGCCGCGCCGGCAGCCCCCAGCTGAGCCCGGCGCCCGCACCTGAGCCCGCAGCCGAGCCTGCGCCCGAGGCGGCGGCGGCGAGCGGAGCCCGGAGCCGACAACCGAGCCGGAGGCGCCCGCAGCGCCCGAGCAGGAAGCCGCCGACGCCGAGCCCGATGGAGCCGGCGAGGCCGAACCCGCCGCCGCGCCCGCCTCCGAGACGGCGACGAGCCATCAACCGAGAATGAGACCACCGAGGAGGCCTCGTGAGCGCCGTATCTGCCCAGGACGTGAAGACGCTCAGGCGAGCGCACCGGGGCGCCGATCCTGGCCTGCCGCGAGGCGCTGGCCGAGTCAGACGGGGACTTCGAGCGGGCGGTCGACATCCTCCGCACCCGCGGCGAGGCCCGAGCCGCCAAGCGAGCCGGCGCCGAGGCCCGCGAAGGGGTTGTCCAGAGCTACATCCACGCCGGCAACAAGACGGGCGTCCTGGTCGAGGTCGACTGCGAGACCGACTTCGTCGCCCGGACGGACTCGTTCATCGAGTTCGCACGCGATCTGGCGCTGCACGTTGCCGCCAAACCCGGATTGCTGGCGGTGAGCGACGAGGACGTGCCCGCGGAGGAGCGCGAGCGCGAGCAGCGGATCGCGGTCGAGCAGCTGGCCAATGTGCCCGAGCAGGCGCGGGAGAAGGCCGTATCCGGAAAGCTTGAGAGCTGGCTGGACGAGGTTGTGCTGCTGCGCCAGCCCCACATCCACCCCAAATACGAGGAGCGGACGATTGAGGAGCTCCGCGCCGCGCTGGCCAGCGAAACCGGCGAGAACGTGATCATTCGCCGGTTCGCTCGCTTTCAGGTCGGTGACTGAGTTCGCCACCGCAGGGGAGGAGGGAACGTCGGCACAGCCGCCGGCCTACCGCCGCGTGCTGCTCAAGCTCTCAGGCGAAGCCCTGATGGGCGAGCTGGAGTACGGAACCGATCCTGACCGGGTCCAGGCCATCGCTCGGGACGTGGCGGAGATACACCGCCGAGGGGTGGAGATCGCGATCGTCGTTGGCGGCGGCAACATCTACCGCGGACTGGCCGCCGCGGCGCGGGGGATGGATCGCGCCACCGGCGACTACATGGGCATGCTGGCCACGGTGCTGAACGCCCTGGCCCTCCAGGACGCGCTGGAGCGCGAGGAGGTGCCGACCCGCGTGCAGTCGGCCATCACGATCTCTGAGGTAGCCGAGCCGTACATCCGCCGCCGGGCCATCCGCCACCTGGAGAAGGGACGGGCGGTGATCTTCGCCGCCGGCACGGGCAACCCGTTCTTCACGACCGACACCGCCGCTGCCCTGCGGGCCGCCGAGATCCACGCCGAGGTGGTGCTGATGGCGAAGAACCGAGTCGAGGGCGTGTACACGGCGGATCCGGCGGTCGACGCCGCCGCGGAATTCATCCCCGAGATCACGCACAAGGAGGCGCTGACCCGCGGCCTGCAGGTCATGGATTCGACTGCCTTCGCCCTGTGCATGGACAACAGGCTCCCGATCGTCGTGTTCAACATGGCCGACGGGAGCAATCTGGACAAGATAGTGTCCGGGGAGCGCGTGGGGACCCTGGTCAGGACATAGAACATGGCTGGTTCCAGCGAAATGATCGACGAGCTCCTGGCCGACGCGAAGGAGCGCATGGGCAAGTCTGTCGAGTCGATCCGCCACGAATTCGGATCGGTGCGCACCGGCCGAGCCAGCCCCGCGCTTCTGGACCGGATCACAGTCGATTACTACGGAACGTCGACGTCGCTGAAGCAGCTGGCCACGATCAATGCCCCCGAGGCCCGGCTGCTGACGATCCAGCCCTACGACAAGAACTCGATCAAGGCGATCGAGCGGGCAATCCTGGAGTCCGACGTCGGGCTGACCCCGAACAACGATGGCAACGTGATCCGCCTGGCCGTCCCCGAGCTCACCGAGGAACGGCGCAAGCAGCTGGTCAAGGTCGTGCGCAACATCGCCGAGGAGGGGCGGGTGGCGGTGCGCAACATTCGGCGCGATGTCATGCACGACCTGCGCGAGCTCAAGGAGGCGGGCGAGGCGGGCTCAGACGACGAGCACCGGGCCGAGCAGGAGCTCCAGAAGCTGACCGACGGCCGGGTCAAGGAGCTCGACGAGGTGCTCAAGCACAAGGAAGCTGAGATCCTGGAGGTGTGATGGAGCGCCGGGATTCCGGTCCCACCCACCCCGGTCCCACCCACCCACATCCCCACCCACCCACGTTCCAGCCCGCCCAGGCCCGGGCTCGCTACGTGGCCATCATCACCGATGGCAACGGGCGCTGGGCAAGCGGGCGCGGTCTTCCGGTGATGGCCGGGCACGAGGCCGGGGCGGACACCGTCAAGGCACGCCTCAGGGATGCCGTGGACCTCGGGATCGACGAGCTGACCGTGTACTCGTTCTCAACCGAGAACTGGAGCCGCTCGGCCCACGAGGTGTCGGCCCTGATGGAGATGTTCGGCCGGCGGATTGACCAGGAGACCCCGGAGCTGCACGAGGAGGGCGTGCGCATGCGGTTTATCGGCCGCCGCCAGGCGCCGGTGCCACCAGAGCTGATCGAGCGGATGAACTGGGCCGAAGAGGTGACCCGGGAGAACCGCAGAATCACCTTGTTCGTGGCCTTCAACTACGGCGGCCGGGCCGAGATCCTGGATGCCGCACGATTGTTCTCGGGCCACGGCGAGGACGAATTCCGCGCCCACCTGTACGCGCCGGAGATGCACGACCCCGACCTGATCATCCGGACCAGCGGCGAGCGGCGGCTGTCCAACTACCTGCTGTGGCAGGGCGCGTACTCGGAACTGGTATTCCGCGACGAGCTGTGGCCGGACTTCTCTCGGGAGGCCTTCGAGCAGAGCCTTGAGGAGTTTGGAGCCCGTCAGCGCCGGTTCGGAGGCCGCTGATGCCGGCGGCACGAACCAGGCGTCCACCGGAGAGACCGCCTCGCCGGCGTTCGGAGCTCCTGACCCGGATCCTGATCGGCGTGCCGGCCGCGGCCGTCGTCGTGGGCTTCATCGATTGGGGCGGCCTGGGCTTCGCGCTGTTCATGGTCGTCGTCGGCCTGGGCTGTCTGCACGAGCTGTACCGGATGCTGGCCCGCTGGCGGCCCGTGTCCGCGGTCGGGTTCGTGTCCCTGGCTGCGATGGTCCTGGCCGCCCGGCACGGCAGAGAGCGGGACATCGTGCTCGTGGCCGCCGTGACGGTCCCCGTCGTGTTTCTGTTCGTGGCCGCCCGCGGGCCGGGAAACCACAGCGTGGCCATCGCGGGAACGCTGCTCGGCGTCTACTGGATCGGCGTGGCCGTCACGCTGGCCGTCCTGCTCCGGGAGCTGCCCAACGGCAAGGGGATCCTGATCGATGTGCTGCTGGGCACGTTCCTGGGTGACACGGCCGCGTACCTGGGGGGAAGGATGTTCGGCCGCCGGCTGTTGGCCCCCCGGATCTCGCCGAATAAGACGGTGGAGGGCCTGATCATCGGCGCGCTGGCTGCCGTCGTCAGCGTCTTGCTGGCGGCGCTGTTCCAGAGCACGTGGCTCACCCAGGGGCACGCGCTGCTGCTGGGCGTCACCGTGGCCGTGTTCGCGCCGTTGGGGGATCTGTTCGAGTCCGTGATCAAGCGAGATGCCGGAGCCAAGGACACGGGCAGCCTGTTCGGACCGCACGGCGGGGTGCTCGACCGGGGCGACGCGGCCCTGTTCACGATCTCGGCCGCGTATTTCGTCTGGCTGGCGGTCGGGTAGGACGGTCGGCGAGCTTGCCGTTCCCCGGGCATCGCAGGGAGAAGAGGCCCGTCGTATCAATCGGTGACCCGCGCCTCGAGGACTGGGAGACCGTGAGCGTGTTCGAGGATCAGCGGACCGCCGTGGCCTGGCGTGACCAGCTCAGGGCAATGAGGGTCGACGCGAGCTGCACGGCGGATCAGCCGCTGGATGCGTTCGGTAGGGGCCAGATCTACCTCGTGGTGCCGCCGGGCCAGTGGTCCCGGGCCAACGAGATCGTTGAAAACCTCGACTAACCCGACCACTGAGGCCAGCCGCCGGGCATGCTCTGATCGGGCACGCTGGACTGGAGGTAGCCGGACGGCGCGCCGAGCCTGACCAGGAGGTCGTTCATGTTTCGCCCCTCGATGCTCGACCACCCGCCGGGATCACTGCACGTGCACCGATGTCCGTCGGCGGTGGCCAGGGCCTCTGGACCGGGTCCGGCCGCCCAGCCGAACTCCGACCAGGGGTAGCCCGGATAGAGCGTGGCGATCCGCTGGCCGGCCCTCACCGTCTCCCCAACCCTGACGGTCACCCTGATGTGCTCGGCCACGTACACGTACTTGCCGGCGAAGGGACCATCCAGCAGCCGGTAGACGACGATCCCGCCTCCAGGCCAGCAGCTGACGGTCCAGCAGCTCTCCGGCCCGTCGTCCGTGTCGCTGGCCATCGTCACCCGCCCCCGACCGAGCGCCAGCAGCGGGCCTGAGCCGCCGTAATCAACACCCAGGTCGATCCGTCGCGGCGCGAGGGCGCTGACCCTCTCCACCGGGTTGACGTATTCCCATACGAGGTAACGGACCGTCCTGCGGACCCGGTGGCCGCTCCTATCGATCGCCGTGACCACGAAGCGCACGCGGCCCAGGCGCCCCGTGGGGATCCGATGGCCGACGGCCACCGTTCCCCGGCAGGTCGCGATCGGGCTGGCGATCCCGCCCTCGCCGCAGCGAAAGCGGGCCCGGATCAGCGAGCCGCGCTCGTACGAAGCGCCGTGGAAGGGCGCCGGGATCGAGATCTTGGGGACCGCGAATTCGTAGGCGCCGATGTCACAGGCCTTCCCCTCCGGGCGACGGACGCCGCGCTGATCGGTGGCCGGGCAGTGGCCGTTGCGGCGGGGAATCTGACCGATGGCCGCGCTGCCGGCCGGAAGCGCCAATGTCCTCGTCGGCCCTCCGTAATCCCTCAGCGGACCAAGCTTGGGATTGCCCTCTTTCCCCGGACACGTGCGATCCCCGTAGCTCAGATCGTGGCCGCCGTTCGTGATCGCCGACCGGGGCGCCGTAGCGCACCCCGCACCGATGCTCGAGGCCACGATCGTGTTCTGGAGTGTCATGTCGTCCGCGGGGCGTGGGGACCTCACGAACAGGCCACCGCCCGCGCCGAGCGCACCGGGCGGGCCCGCCGTGAACCGATGAGCACCGCCACCGCCGGCTCTGTTGCCCGCGATCGTGGCGTTTCGCACCAGACTGTGTCCCGCTGTGACCGCGACGGCACCCCCGTCGCCGCCGTGGCCACCCGAGCCTCCCGATCGACCCCCGGCGCCGCCGGTACCCGCCACGTTGCCCAGGAGCGTGTCATTGATCAACCGCACCGCCCCGGCCGAGCTGAAGACGCCTCCTCCAGAGCCGCCCGGCCCGCCGGCGCCGTCCAGGCCCGGCGGGGTGGCACCGCTTGCGCCCTGACCCCCGATCCCACCGACTCCGGCCCGGTTGCCGTTGAGGGTCGAGGCGGTCACCGTCAGACGGCCGCGGCTATATATTCCGCCGCCGCTTCCGCCCCGGCCGCCGCCCCCACCCGGCCCAGACGCTTCCCCGGGAGTGCTCTCCCCGGCGCCTCCGGCGCCCCCTGCGCCGGCTTGGTCGCCTTCAATGGTGGAGTCCGTCACGGTGAGCGCGCCGCGGTTGTACACACCGCCACCGTTGCCGCCCCGACCACCGTCTCCTCCGCCACAGCCACTGCTTCCGGCGCTCCCGCCCGACCCGCCGGCACCCGCGCGGTTGCCGACCACCGCGACGCGATTCAGGACCAGCGTTCCGCCGTTAGAGACACCACCACCATTGCCGGTGGCCGCGTCAGGCCCGCCGGCCCCGGCGCCACCTGCGGCGCACGCGATGCCCTCCGACCCACCCGCGCCGGCCGGTGCGGCCGGCGGACCCCCGCCCGTGATCGTGAGTCGGACGAGCGTGAGCCGTGCCCCGCCGGCGACTGTGATGACGCGATCGCCCGCGTCGCTCGCGTCGATCGTGGTCGCGTGGGGGCCGGCTCCGGTGATCGTGACCGGCTCCCGGCCGGTCAGATTCAAATCACCGCTCGCGTTGGCGTCAGGGGCCGCCGGGGCGATCGAGAGCAGGTAGCGCCCCGAGCGGAGCACGATCGTGTTGGAGGTTCGGCTGGCCGTCCCGCAGTCGGTCCGACGGCCGGGAGAGTTGACGGCCGCGATGGCCTCCCGCAGCGAGCATCGCCGGTCGTGACGTGTGAGCTCGTCGTGGGTTGTGTTGACCCTCAACGTGGCTGCTGCGGCAGGCAGCGCGCTGGACAACGACACTCCCGCCACCACGACCATCGTGAGCGCAACCGACAGGCTCGCGCGGAGCGGGATCAGTTTCGCCCGGGAACCGACCATGCCGGTGCAGATTCGCAGATCAACGGCGGGAGTCGTCGCTCGCAGGCTGCTCCGCTACTGTCCGACCTGACCAGGCCAACTCCGGGGAGGCAAGATGGACGAATCGACCGCCAAGGGCCACATCGAGGCGCACGCCGACGCAGTCGTGAGCGGCGACCAGGAGGCACTGCTGGCCGACTTTTCCGAGGATCTCCGGCCCCAGCTGCCCCAGCTTGCTCAGATGCTTCCCCAGCCCGTGACGTCGTCCGAGATCAAAGACGTCCAATTCGGCGACGAGGAGAGCGTCTCAACCATCACGTACTCGGGCCCGGACAGCTCTGTAACCATCCGCGCGGAGTGGCGCGAGGAGGGCGGCCGTCCGGTGATCGTCCACGCTGAGCCCGTCGGTTAGGGGCGTTAGCCGGGCACCGGCGGCCTGACGGCCGGCTCCTACAATTCCCCCCGTGCCACGCCGCCTGGCCATCCTCGGCTCGACGGGGTCGATTGGAGTCCAGGCCCTCGACGTCGTCTCACGCTCCCCGGAGGCCCTCCAGGTGGTCGCCCTGAGCGCCGCGGAGGCCTGGGAGCCGCTGGTCGCGCAGGCTGTCCGATATGGAGTCGACCGCATCGCGGTGGCCGATCCGGATGCGGCCGCCCGAGCTGCTGAAGCCTGGACTGGGGGAGAGGTGCTCGTCGGTCCGGAGGGGATCGTCGAGCTGATCACCAGCTGTTCCTGCGACATGGTCCTGAACGGAATCGTCGGGTCGGCCGGGCTCCTGCCCACGGTCGTCACACTGGGCGAGGGGATCGACCTGGCGCTGGCCAACAAGGAGTCCCTGGTCGTGGGGGGAGAGCTGGTCACGGAGCTGGCCCAGGCCAGGGACGCCCAGATCCTGCCGGTCGACTCAGAGCATTCGGCCCTGTTCCAGCTCCTGGGGGCCGAGCGTCCCGGGACCGTGGACCGGCTCACTCTGACCGCCTCGGGCGGTCCGTTCCGAGGCCGCCACAGGGACCAGCTGGAGCGCGTGACGGTGGCCGAGGCCCTGGCCCATCCGACCTGGGAGATGGGGGGGAAGATCACGATCGACTCCGCCACGCTCATGAACAAGGGACTCGAGCTGATCGAGGCCCACCACCTGTTCGGGATGCCATATGAGCAGATCGACGTGGTAGTTCACCCGCAGTCGATCATCCACAGCCTGATCAGCATGTGTGACGGGGCGACCCTCGCGCATCTGGGATACCCGGACATGCGCGTGCCGATCTCCTACGCCCTTCACCACCCCGATCGTGTGGACGTCCCGGTGGCGCCGCTGGACCTGGTGGAGCTCGGGCAACTCACGTTCGAGGCCCCGGACGAGGAGACGTTCTCGTGTTTGCGCCTGGCCCGGGAGGCCGCCCAGGCCGGCGGGACCGCGCCGTGCACGCTCAACGCGGCCAACGAGGTGGCGGTCCATGCCTTCCTGCACAGCAAGATCGCGTTTCTGGAGATCGCCGACGTGATCGAGCAGACGCTGGCCGAGCTGCCAGCCCAGCGCATCCACTCCTTTGACGCGCTGGTGGCGGCCGATCAACGAGCCCGCGACGTGGCCGGCGAGCTGGTCAGCGCGCGGGCGGCGGCGTAGCACGGCCTCCCGGGCCCACGATCGCCGCCTGCCACACTCACACGGTCGATGTCCTACGTCTATGCCTTCCTCGGCTTCGCGGTCCTGATCATCCTGCACGAGGCGGGCCACTTCGTGGCCGCCAAGGCGGTGGGGATGCGCGTGGAGCGGTTCTCGCTCTTCTTCGGGCCGCTGCTCGTCCGCAAGCAGTGGGGAGAGACCGAGTACGGCATCGGGCCGATTCCCCTGGGCGGCTACGTACGGATCACGGGCATGAACCCCCGCGAGGAGCTGGCCCAGCAGACCGAGCTGACCGAGGTCCAGGAGGAACTCGATCACGTCCGCTCCGAGCATGGCAAGGTCGCCGACCCCGAGCGGGTGAGGGAGCTGACCGCCAGCGAGGACGAGCTGAGGTCCAGGATCGCCGCCCTCCAGCAGGAGCTGGCCGAGATCTCCAAGCGGGCGTACTACAACCAGCCCGTGTGGAAGCGCGTGGTCGTGATCATGGCCGGACCCGCGGTCAACCTGGTGCTGGCGTTCGTGATCGTGTGGGTGCTGTTCCTGTCCAACGGTCAGCCGGTGGCGATCGAGCGGGTCGGGGCCGTGCAGCCCCACGCCCCGGCGGCGGTCCACCTCAGGGCCGGAGACCGGATCGTCTCAGTGGACGGCATTCGCGGGTCGGTAGAAGCCCTGCACAACGCGATCGGTCGGCACCGCTGTGCCGTCGCTCAGACAGACGGCTGCCTGGCCGTCACCCCGGCCCGGGTCACCGTCAGACGCGGCGGCCGGCTGATCAGCTTTGAGATCCGCCCCCGGTACAACGCCGCTCAGAAGGCCATGCTGCTGGGGTTCTACTTCGCCGTCGGGCAGGAGTCGGTCGGTGCCGGCAAGGCGGCGTCGCTGGCCGTGGACAACCTGTGGGGGGTGACCAAGACGACGCTCTCCGCGATCGCCCACATAGTTCACCCGAAGCCCAAACAGCGCCTGTCCAGCGTGGTCGGTGCCTACACCGTCACCCAGGAGTCGTTCGCCCAGAGCGCGACGCAGGCCTTCTGGGTGCTCGCGCTGATCTCGCTCTCGCTGGCCATCATCAACCTGTTCCCGTTCCTTCCACTGGACGGCGGGCACGTGTTCTGGGCCGTGGCCGAGAAGGTCCGAGGCCGACGGATCCCGTTCTCCGTGATGGAGCGGGCGAGCGCAATGGGCTTCGTGCTGATCATCATCGTGTTCGTCATCGGCCTCTCCAACGACATCTCGACGCTGTCCGGCACCGGCTTCAACGTCAGGTAGGGCGAGCGATCTCTCTATCCTCAGCTTTCCAGGCGAAATCAGGCTGAGGAGAGACCATGGAGAGCAGCACGATCACACCGGCGGCCGGTCGGGCGGTAGACGCTCCGACGCTGAACGAGGCGCTGCGGCGGACGGCGGCCAACCACCCGGACATCGTCGCCGTGCGCACCGCCGATGACAGTGTCTCGCTCACCTGGCCGCAGTTGCTGGCCCGGGTGGATGCCTTGGCCGGTGGGCTGGCCAAGCTCGGGGTCAAGCGGGGCGAGACGGTGGCGATCATGCTCGGAAACCGGCCGGAGTTCCATGTGGCCGACCTGGCCGCGGTGACATTCGGGGCGACGCCGTTCTCGATCTACACGACCTATCCGGCCGAGGAGATCGAGTACCTGGTCACCGACTCGGGCGCCCGGCTCGCGATCGTCGAGCAGGCCTTCCTGCCCGTGTGCTGGAGGCGCGCGAAGAACCTTCCCCAGCTCGAGCACGTGATCGTGGTCGACGGGGAGGCTCCGGAGGGGACCCTGGCGCTGGCCGAAGTCGAGGGCTCCGATCCCGATTTCGATCCCGCCTCGGCGGACGCAGCGCAGCCCGACGACATCCTGACGCTGATCTACACCTCGGGCACCACCGGGCCGCCCAAGGGCGTCCAGCTCTCCCACCACAACGTGATGTTCGCCGCCCAGACCACGAGGAGATCATCACTTCGATCCGGGAAGCCGCGTGATCTCGTGGCTGCCCGCGGCCCATATCGCCGAGCGGATGGCCCACCACTACCTCCCGACGATCTTCGCCGGGTCGGTCACCACCTGTCCGAACCCCCGCGAGATTCTGAGCTATCTCCACAGGTTCATCCCACCTGGTTCTTCGCCGTCCCCCGGATCTGGGAGAAGCTCAAGGCCGGGCTGAGGCGATGCTGGCCGGCCAGCCCGAGGAGCAGCGCCAGCCCGTGGAGGAGGCAATCGCCGCCTCGCTGGAGCGTGTCCGGCTGCGCCAGTCAAGTCAGTCGGTCCCCGACGACCTCGAGGCTCGCTTCCAGGAAGCCGATCAGAAGTACTTCTCCGGGATCCGCACGATGCTCGGCCTGGACCAGGTATCCGGGGTGAACGTCGGCGCCGCGCCCACGCCCGTGGAGGTGCTGGAGTTCTTCCACGCGCTGGGCATCGAGCTGGCCGAGCTGTGGGGCATGTCAGAGACGTGTGGAGCGGGCACGTGCAACCGCCCGGGTCAGGTCAAGATCGGCACCGTCGGCCCGCCAGCTCCGGGGTGTGAGATCAAGATCGCGGACGACGGCGAGGTGCTCGTGCGCTCTGAGTTCGTGATGCTCGGCTATCGCAACCAGCCCGACAAGACGTCCGAGGCCATCGACGCCGACGGCTGGCTGCACACCGGGGATATAGGCGTGCTGGACGAGGACGGCTACCTCCGGCTGGTCGATCGCAAGAAGGAGATCATCATCAACGCCGCGGGCAAGAACATGTCCCCGGCCAACATCGAGGCGGCCATCAAGACGGCCAGCCCGCTGATCGGACAGGCGGTCACGATTGGCGACCGCCGGCCCTACAACACAGCGCTCGTCGTGCTGGATTCGGACTTCGCCCCGCAGTGGGCCAAGGGCAACGGGCTGGAGGGCTCCTCGCTGGAGGAGCTGGCCTCCGAGCCCAGAGTCATAGAGGCCGTCCAGCAGGGGATCGATGAGGCCAACCGCCACCTGGCGCGCGTCGAGCAGATCAAGAAGTTCACGGTCGTCTCCGGCGATTGGCTACCCGGGGGAGACGAGCTGACGCCCACGATGAAGCTCAAGCGCAAGCCGATCGCCGCCAAGTATGAGGCCGAGATCGAGCAGATGTACTCGGGCTAGGGCCTGTTGTTCAAGAGGATCGGCGTACCAACCCCGGATGCGGGCTGGCCGGGCCGGGCCTAGGTTGGGTCATGCGGCACCGAACTGATCAACAGAGGCGATTACCCCGGCGGCGGGGCCCGCGATTTGCCGGCGTCGCAGGTCGAGGTCGCCGGCGAAGCATGTGAAAACTCTGATCGCGCTCCGACGCGGTTCTTAGGTTGACAGCCGATAGTTTGAGTTCATCGGGATTGGACCGGGTCAATGTCCCAAGGACTTGAAACCAGATCAGAGCTTGCGCCGCCCCGCGGACCTTCTGTCCTGCTCGTGGAGGATGAGGAATCGATCGCCGAGCCCTTCGCCCAGGCGCTGACGCGGAACGGCTTTCGCACCACGGTCGCCAGGACGGCGAGTGAGGCACTCGCCCTCAGTGCTCAGCTTCACCCGGACCTGGTACTGCTGGATCTGGCACTGCCCGATGGCGATGGCCGGGACGTATGTCGCCGCTTGCGCAGCTCCTCCGATGTGCCCATCATCATGGTCACGGCCAGCGGCACTCTGATAGACCGGGTCGTGGGGCTGGAGCTGGGAGCTGACGATTACGTGGTCAAGCCTTTTGCGGTCAAGGAGGTCGTGGCCCGGATGAGGGCCGTACTGCGTCGAGGGCGCCAGCCCGCCGGGAGCGGGGCCATCAGCGTGGGCGAGGTGCGCGTTGATCTGGATGCTCGCCGCGCCTGGCTGGCCGACCAGGAGCTCGAGCTGACGCGCAAGGAGTTCGACCTCCTGGCTCGGCTGGCCCGCGATGCCGGCCGAGTCGTGAGCCGGGAGACGCTGATGTCAGACGTCTGGGATATGAACTGGTTCGGGTCCACGAAGACGCTCGACGTCCACATTGCCTGGCTGCGGCGCAAGCTCCACGACGATCCAGCTTCCCCACGGCTGATCCACACCGTGCGTGGCGTGGGCTTCCGCATGGCCGACGACGGGGAGACGGCGTCTTAACCCTCAGAGCCCGACTGCTGGCCGCGCTGGCCTACGTGCTGCTCCTGGCGATCGTGGCTTTCGGCGTTCCCCTGGCCATCAACCTTCGGGGCCGGGTGACCGCCGAGGTCCGCACCCAATCCCAGGGCCAGGCGGACCTGGTCGCGGCCACCGCCGCCGACCTCCTCCGGCCGGCCGGCCGGGTCGAGCTACAGACCCTGGTCCGGACCGCCGAACGCTTGGTTCGCGGTCGCGTGCTGATCGTCAACGCGGCCGGGAGGGTGCTGGTGGACAGCGCCGGTCCCGACCAGGTGGGCGCAAGCTACCTGAGCCGCCCAGAGATCAGCGCGGCCGTGGGCGGGCGACAGGTCCAGGTTCAGCGCAACTCGAGGACGCTCGGACAGGAGATTCTGGCCACCGCCGTCCCGATCATCCGCAACGGCCGCCCGGTCGGCGCCGTTCGCGTCACCCAGAGCGTGGCCGCGGTGAACAGCGCCGTGTGGCGGGCCATCCTGGGCCTGGCCCTTCTGGGCCTGGTCGTGCTGACGCTGGGGCTATTCGCCGGGGGAGTCATCGCAGCCCAGGTCGTCAGGCCGATCCGGCGCCTGGAGCAGATTGCCAAGCGCGTGGCCGGCGGTGACCTGCTGGCCCGCGTGGTGCCCGAGGGCAGCCGTGAGCAGCGCTCCCTGGCCAGATCATTCAACGATATGACGAACCGCATCGCCCGGCTGCTCAGCGCCCAGCGCGACTTCGTCGCCGATGCCTCGCACCAGTTGCGCACGCCGCTGACCGGGCTGCGCCTGCGCCTCGAGGAAGCGCGGGAGCTCAGCGGCGTGGAGGCCAAGACCCAGGTGGCCGGGGCCATCGCCGAGGTCGACCGCCTGTCGCTGATCGTGGACGAGCTCCTGGCCCTGAGTGCGGCTGGCGTGTACCAGGACGCCGCGGCGGCGGTCAACCTGGACGAGGTCGCCGCCGCAGCCGCCCAGCGCTGGCAGGCCAAGGCCGCGGTCAGCGGGAGGGTGTTCGAACACCTTCGGGGGGCGGGTGAGGAGATCGTGCACGCATCAGCTCCCGATCTGGAGCGCGCGCTCGACGCGCTGATCGAGAACGCGATCCAGTACTCCCCCGCGGGCAGCCCGGTGACGGTGGTCACAACACCGCATTCGGTGGAGGTCCTGGATCGCGGTCCGGGAGTGTCCGAGCACGAGCGTGAGCTGGTGTTCGAACGCTTTCATCGCGGTCAGGCCGGCCGGATGGGGCCGCCGGGGAGCGGCCTTGGGCTGGCCATTGCCCGTGACCTGATCAGGAAGTGGGGCGGCGACGTGGACCTGCGCCCGCGGGATGGGGGAGGGACCGCGGCTCGCGTGCTCCTACCCGAGGCCACGGCCTCTGGGCCGGGAATGGGCGAGGCCGTTTTGCCAGGGGTTAACCCGGCGAGCGTTAGGTTGCGAGCGTGAGCCGGCAGGGAGTCATCTGGTCAACCGCGGCGGTTCTAGGAATCGTCTGCGCCGCGGCCCTGGCCTGGGCGGCCCTGCAACTGGCCGGCCAGCACATCGGCCTGGCCTCAGAGCCGCTGTCCGTGGCCCGGAGCCTCGCTCCCCGCGATCGCGGACCCGCCGAAGGGACCGTTCGCGCCCACCACCGCGAAAGTCATCGCGTGTCCAAATCGGCCACCGGTCAGCACACGCGAGCCGCGCAGCCGGCGAGCGGTCCGGCCGTCACGTCCACGACCACGGCCGTCAGCCCAGCCTTCGTCGTCCCGCCGGTGAGCTCCAGCTCCTCACCGCCGCCCCGCACCAGCGCGGCGGCGCCACAAAGAACCCAGATGTCCACCGCGACCGTCACGTCGGGCTCGGCCGTCCGGCCGAGTGACTCCTCGGGCGCCGGCAACCCCCAGCGCGACGACAACGGCGGCCAGCAGGGCGGGTCGGGCAGCCATCCCGACGACTGAGCCGGTCACCTACGGATAGATCTGGCCGCCCGTCTCCGCGTCTATGACCCGGATGGCCGCGCTGGGGCATGACTCCGCCGCGGCCACGAGCAGGTCGTCCGGCCCCTGCCCGATCACCTGCGCCACGTCATTCAGGGCGAACACCTCTGGCGCCAGGTCAACGCAGTCGCCGTGGGCGGCGCAGGCTTCCTGGTCAATCTCTGCGTAATAGCTCATTGGGCTCCTTTCTCAATCAGTTCACGAGCCGCTGGTAGGGCACGAGGCCGGTTCACGAGCAGAGCGGCGACCACTCGTCCGGCCTGGGTAAATGTGGCGGTGTAGCTCCGGGATTCGGGCTCTCCGTCCAGCTCGATCGAGTCGGCCAGCCGGGCGTCGCCCAGATACTGGATCCGGATCCCGTACTGGTCTGTCCAGAAGCTGGTCACCGGGACCGGTCCGGGATCCAGGCCGAGCATCACCCGGGCGGCTCGCGCCCCCTGGCGACCCGCGGCCTCCCAGTGAGAGCCGGGGACGTTCCGGCGAGCGAGTTGGTCGAAGGTGGCGGCGACATCGCCGGCCGCGAGCACGCGGGGGATGGCCGTGCGGCCGTGCGCGTCCACGGGCACCCCAGCCGTGACATCCAGCCCGCTGCTGGCCAGCCAGGCCGCGTCGGGGGCCACGCCGACCCCCACCACGGCGTGATCGCAGGCCACAACGCTCCCGTCCGAGAGGCGCAACCCCTGGAGGCTGCCGTTGGCCTGCACACCGTCAACGGTGTGCCCGACCCGGACGTCCACACCCTCCGCTCGATGCAGCCACGCGAACCAATCACCCATCCGCGGCCCCAGAATGCGCGACAGGGGGGCGGGAGCGGCCTCGATCATCGTCACCTCAACTCCCAGGCTCCGGGCGGTGGCCGCGACCTCCAGTCCGATGAAACCTCCACCGATGACCGCCAGCAGGGGCCGAGAGTGGAGGGCTTGACGGAGCTGCCGGCAGTCATCGAGCGTGCGCAGCGAGGACACGTTCTCGTATCCCTGAAGCAGGGGCATCGGCCTTGGCGAGCTCCCGGTGGCCACCAGCACCCAGCTGTAGGAGAGGACTCCGCCGTCCGACAGTGTCACGCGCCGCCGGCCCGGATCCAGTTCGGTGGCGCTGAGTCCGAGCAGGACATCTATGTCGTGCTGCTCGTACCACCGGGACGGGCGGAAGCCGGGCCCGGAGTGAGAGCTCGTGCATGCCAGCAGCCCCTTGGAGAGCGGAGGCCGGTCGTAGGGAAGGTGGGGTTCACCACACACGAGCCGGATGGGACCGGCGTATCCGTGGCGGCGCAGCGTTTCCAGGCAGCGCTGCCCGGCCAGGCCGCCGCCGATGATGACGATTCCCGCGTTCTTACCGTTTCTCATGGGCCGGATCGTGGCCGGCCCGAGTAAAGGAATCGCTGGATTTGAGTCAGAAAGTCGTCAGCTTTGCCAGTCCTTTACCCAGCGTTGGGCTGACCCTTGAGGGGGGTGGCCGAAAGTAACCGCGGTCCACGAACTGGAGGTCACGCATGCGCAGAAGGCATACTCGAGTCGCCGCGGCGGCCACGGCCCTGATAGCCGGGGGTCTGGCCATATTCGCGCTCCGGCCCACGCCCACCAAGACAGCCACGCTGGCCGCCGCCAACCAACCGGCGGAGGTGCGGACGGTCGTTATCCGGCGCACCATCCACGTCCACAAGCGCGCGGCCGTCGCCGGGGCCGTGGGCTCAGCTGGTGGATATGCGGGTCACGCGGGCGCTCATGGATTTGCGGGGGCTGCGAGCACGCACGTCAGCGGTGCGCACACGGCGACCGGTGCACCCACGAGCGTGTCCGCCACCACACGGACGAGCCCGGGGCACACGGTGTCCAGCTCGGGCTCAGGCACAAGCTCATCCAGCGCTCCGGTGACCTCGCGCACCACGCCCCACGGCGGCTCGGGCTCCAGCTCCGGCTCAGGCTCAAGCTCATCCAGCGCTCCGGTGACCTCGCGCACCACCCCGCACGGCGGATCGCGCTCCGGTTCGGGCTCAGGCACATCCGGCGGCCCCGTGACCTCGCGCACCACGCCGCACGGCGGCTCGGGCTCGGGCTCCGGTGGTGGCGCGCGCACCCGCACCAGCGGCGGAGGGGATGGATCGGATCATGGCGGCGACTGACCGGACCATGGCGGCGACTGACCGTCCTGCGCTGCGTGTGGTCGGCCAGGAGAGCGCGGTTCGACCTCCGGACCCCTGCCCACCCGCGGCGGCCCGGGGCCGAGCCTCCGCTGGCCCTGACCGGGTCACGGTGATCCTGTTCAGCCTGGCCGCCGTGCTGGTCGTGCTGACCCTGCTGACCAAGCAGCTGACGGCCAGCGCCGCCACGCCCGTCCCGCGCCAGATCATTGTCCGCAAGGTCTACCGGACGACGATCGTGGACACGGCCGGCGGTCCGGGCACGGGGACGTCGGTGTCCCAGTCCGTCTCCAGTTCCGGGGCGAGTTATTCAGCCTCGCCCGCACCAACCACCCGCAGCTCTTCGGCGCCGTGAGCGCGCGGAGCGCCTCATGAGAAGGGAACTCGACTACACATTCCAGGCCATGGGCAGCGAGATGCGGCTGCTCATCGCCCGGCCCCTGGATCCCAGGGCACCCGCTCCGCTCGACGCGGCGGACCGGGAGCGCGCGTTCGTCTTCGACTTCGCGGATCGCCTATCGCGCTTCATCCCGCAGAGCGAGCTGTGCGCGCTCAACCGCGCACCGGCAGGCCGGGTCCCGGCCTCGCCGCTTCTCCGGGCCGCCGTCGGCGCCGGGCTGTGGGCGGCGGAGCGCAGTGGGGGCCTGGTCGACTCAACGCTCGTGCAGGCCTTGGAGCGAACCGGCTACGCCCACTCGCTGCGGGACGCCACCCCGGCCTCGCTGACGGAGGCGCTGGCCTGTGCTCCGCCTCGGCGACCGGCCCAGGCCCACCCCGATAACCGCTGGCGAAGGGTTGTGGTGGACGACGAGGCAGGGACGGTCACCCGCCCGCCCGGCCTGATGTTTGACACCGGAGGCATCGGGAAGGGCCTGTGCGCCGATGCCGTGGCCCTCCGCCTGGGGCGCTATACGCGATTCGTCGTGGACTGTGGTGGCGACATCGCGGTGGGAGGCATTGGGGCTCAGCTTGAGCCTCACGAGATCGCCATCGAGCACCCGCTCACCGGCGAGATGATCGGGATGGTCCGGATGCGCCGCGGCGGGATCGCCACCTCCGGCCTGAACGTCCGCGTGTGGAGAAATTCGGATGGCAGCTTCGGCCACCACCTCCTGGACCCCAGCACGGGTGAGCCCGCCTGGACTGGGTTGGTGGGTGCGACCGCCATCGGAGAGAGCGCCCTCGAGGCCGAGACGCTGTCCAAGATGGCCCTCCTGCTGGGGCCGGCCGGTGCCCGCACGGTCCTGTCCCAGCACGGCGGCCTCGTCATCCACGATGACGGCGAGGTCGAGGTGCTCGGCCCCATGACCGAACTCCTTGCCCGCGCGCAGGCCTGGCAACCGGCGGCGTGACGGGGACCACGCAGCCAATCCACCTTGTCTGGTGGTTGATAAGCAGGGCAGCCGGGATTGTCGCCCTGAGCCTGATCACCCTGTCCGTCATCATCGGACTGACGATGGCAGCCAAGGTGGTCCGCCGGCCGGGGATCAAGCGCGGCCTGGTCAAGCTCCACGAGCACGTCGCGCTGGCGGCGCTGCTGGCCATCGGAGCCCACGGCCTGGCGCTGCTGGGCGACCACTGGCTGAAGCCGGGGTGGAGCGGGATTACGGTTCCGTTCGCCCTGAGCTACAAGCCGATGTCCACGGGCTTGGGAATCATCGGCGGGTACGTGGCGTTCCTGCTCGGACCGACGTTCTATCTGCGACGCCGGATCGGAGCCCGCCGATGGAGGAAGGTTCACACCATGATCCTGCTGGCCTGGGTCCTGTCGGCCATCCATGCCCTGGGCGCCGGCTCTGATGCCCAGAAGCTCTGGCTCAGGGCGCTGGTGCTCGCCCCCATGGTTCCGATCGTCTACCTGCTCGTCCTGCGGATTCTGGGGCGCCGGCGCTCAACGGCCTCGGACACTCCGGCCGGGAGCGCCATCACCGGTCGTCTGTCGAGCATCAGCCGCGGGGCGGCGCTCAGCCTGGGCGCAACGGCCCTCCTGCTGTGCGCACCGGCCGAGGCGAAGGGGGCGTCAGCTCGCCGCCTGGATCGAGCGCCACACCAGCTCGATCGGGTGATAGACCGGCAGCGGGCGGCCGAGCGCCGTCAGGTGAGCCTCGAGCTGGGCCGAGCACCCTGGGTTGGCGGCCGCGATCGCCTCAGCCCCGGACTGGAGGATGTGACCCGCCTTCGCCGGCCCAGATCGGCCGCCGCCTCCGGCTGGAGCAGGTTGTACAGGCCCGCCGACCCGCAGCAGACCTCGCGCTCGACAGGCACCTCGAGCAGCTCTAGGCCCGGAATCGTCCCGAGCAGGCGCCGGGGCTCGCTGCGGATCCCCTGGGCGTGGGCCAGGTGGCACGGATCGTGATAGGCCACCTTCAACGCAACCGGCCCACGCGGCGCCCGCGGCTCGACCGAGCCGAGCAACTCCAGCACGTCCTTGACCCCGGCGGAGAACTCCCGCGCCTCGTCGGTATCCAGCAGGTTTCCGTAGTCCTTCATCGCCGAGCCGCACCCGGCGGCGCTGGTCAGGACGTGGTCGACTCCCAACTTCTCAAAGGCCCGGATCGTGGCCTGGGCCCGCGCCACGGCCCCGTCCTCGCGGCCCGAGTGGAGCTCGAGCGCCCCGCAGCATTCGGGAAGCGCAGGAGCCAGGACCTCATATCCCTCGGCGGCCAGCGTGTGAATTGTCCCGCGGTGAACGTCCGGATAGAAGACCCGCTGGACGCAGCCCAGGAGCAGTCCGACCCGGCCGCGGGCCGGGCCCTGGGCTGGCGTCAGGGCGGGCAGCGGTGGCCGGCGGGCGGCCCGGGGCGGCGTCCTCGGCGCCAGCCGGACCATCCGTCCGGCGGCCCCGGGTAGCCGGTCGGCCCGCACGGTCCGAGCCGTGGCCAGGAGGGGGGCCAACGCCCGGAGCCGGCGGGGGTGGGGGAGGGTCCCGAACAGCAGCCGCCTCAAGGCCCGCTCACGAGCCGGACGCCGGTGATGGCGCTCCACCTGGGGACGAACGCGTTCGATCAGCTGGTCGTACTGGACTCCCGACGGACAGGCGGTGACGCAGGCCATGCAGCCCAGGCAGCGGTCGAAATGGGTGACCATCTGCTCGGACAGGACACTGTCCTCCGCCAGGCCCTGTGCGGCGAGCACGATCCGGCCCCGCGGGGAGTCGGCCTCGTTGGCCCACAGGACGTAGGTCGGGCACGTGTCCAGACAGAACCCGCAGTGGACGCACCGGTCGATCACGGACTGCTCCGGGGGCCGGTGCGAGTCAAACGCGGCCATGCTCAGATCCCTCCCACGAACAGCCCGGGGTTGCAGGTCCGGGCAGGGTCAAACCGGGCCTTGACGCGGTGCATCAGCTCGGTCGTCGCCTGTGAGGCGGACGGGCCCCAGGGGTCGAGCGCCCCCCGGACGGGGTCGGGACCGTCCAGGACAATCCAGGGTGTGCCCTCGGGGAGGTCGGCGACGAAGCGCTGAGCCGCCTCCGGCTCCACGGTCACGTAGCCGAGGCCGAACGCCGCCCGCGCCACAACCCGGCCGCCCGACGCTCTCGCGGCCCGCAGCACTTCACCCAGCCGACTGGGCGCGGCGGCCACGCGGAGCACCGCTCCGTCCCGGGATCTTTGACGCGCACGCTGGGCCGCCCAGAGAGCCTCGTCGTCCTCTGCCACCTCGGTCAGGGTCAGCCCCGCCTGGCCCATCAGCGAGGCGGCTCGCCGGGCTCGCGGATCGGCCTTGGCTCCGCCGCACCGGGCCAGGAGCCGGCCCGTGCCGTCGTCCCAGGACACATCGAGGGCCTCCAGCTCCAGCGGGGCGGCCGCCATGGCCCGGGCCGCACTGGCCAGGAGGGCCGGATCGCCGGCCTGGCCCACGGCCGTGGCCGTGGACTGGGGCAGGGGGTGCAGGCGCACATTGACCGAGGCGATCACGCCGAGCGTCCCGTAGGACCCGCAGAACAGCTTCGCCACGTCATAGCCGGCCACATTCTTGATCACCTGACCCCCGGAGCGCGACACCGTCCCGTCGCCCAGCACGACCGTCATCCCGAGGACGAGGTCCCGGGGCGATCCGTAGCGATGGCTGAGGGGACCCGAGTCCGCCGTGGCCAGCACGCCACCCACCGTGGCCTGTCCGTCGGCGCCCAGCCACGGGTCCAGGGCCAGCATCTGGCCGGCCGCGGCGAACCGCTCCTGGGCCGCGGCCAGCGGAACCCCGGCCTCCAGTACGGCAGTCAGGTCGCCGGCGTTGTGCTCCCGGATACGGTCCATGTTGCCGGTGCAGAGGAGCGCGTCATAGCGGCCGTCGGCCCGACCCCAGCCAAGCTTGGTTCCGGCTCCCGCGATCCGAACCGCATGACCGGCGGCCGATGTCTGCGCCAGCTCCGCGGCGACGTCCTCCGTACTGCGCGGTCGTAACTCGGTCGGCATTTAGAACCGGGTGGCCACGCCTGCCCGCTCCAGCGGGTGCTCTCGGTACGGGCCCGGGACCTCCCCACACAGGCGGGGTGTGGGCATCACCTTGCCGGGGTTGGCCAACCCGTGCGGGTCAAACGCGCAGCGCAACCGCTGAAACGTCTCCAGGTCGGGCTCGGAGAACATCGCCGGCATGTACGCCTTCTTGTCCACGCCGACGCCGTGCTCGCCCGTGATCGAGCCGCCCGCCTCCACGCACGCCTTGACGATCAGCCCGGCCAGCTCCTCGGCCCGCTCGGGTTCCCCTGGCCGGGCCGAGTCGTAACAGACCAGCGGGTGCAGGTTGCCGTCCCCGGCGTGAAACACATTGGCCACCTGGAGCCCGTACTCGGCCGACAGCTCCTCGATCCGCCGGAGCACCTCGGGCAGGCGGGTTCGCGGGATCACCCCGTCCTGCACGAAGTAGGCGGGCGCGATCCGCCCCATGGCCGCGAACGCCGCCTTGCGGGCCTTCCACATCACCTCTCGCTCCTGGTCATCGCGGGCCGTCCGGATCTCCATGGAGCCGGCCTGGTCCAGGAGTTCGAGCACGTGCTCCAGGCGGGCGGCGCATTCCGATTCGGGGCCGTCCAACTCCACCAGCAGCGCAGCCCCGGCATCCAGGCGGTAGCCGGCGTGGGCCGTCTGCTCGGCGGCCTTGATGGACAGCCGGTCCATCATCTCGATGGCACCGGGAACGATTCCGGCGGCCACAATCGCGCTCACCGCCTGGCCGGCGGCTCCGGTGTCATGGAAGAACGCCACCATCGTCCTCACCGACTCCGGGCGCGGGACGACCCGGAGGGCAATCCGAGTGGCCAGGCCGAGCGTACCCTCGGACCCCACGAAGGCTCCCAGGAGGTCGTAGCCGGGCTGGCCTCGTTCCAGGTCCACCACGGTGCCGTCGGTGAGCACGACCTCGAGCCCGGTGACGTAGTTGGTCGTGAAGCCGTACTTGAAGCAGTGGGCGCCGCCGGAGTTCTCGGCGATGTTCCCGCCGATCGAGCACACGACCTGACTGGAGGGATCGGGCGGATAGAAGTGCGTCGGGGCCACGGCCCTGGAGATGGCCAGATTCGTGACCCCCGGTTCGACCACCACCCGGGCATCGTCCAGGTCCACCGACAGGATCCGGCGCATCCGGGCCAGGACGATCAGCACCCCCTCGGCCACGGGCAGCGCCCCGCCGGAGAGCCCCGTTCCCGACCCCCGGGCCACCCAGGGCACCTCGGCCTCAAAGCACGCCCGTACGACGTCCCGGACCTCGTCGCCGGTCCCGGGAAGGACGGCCGCGGTGGGTATTTCGCGGTACTGAGCCAGGCCGTCGGAGCGGTACGTGGCCAGCTCGTCGGGGTGGGTGAGGACGTGCTCGGGGCCGCAGATCTCCTGCAAACGGGAGATCAGAGGCGCCGGTGAAGCCATCATCGTCAGTATCGCGCGAACCCGGGCCCGAGCCGTCGTCGCCAACGGCCCGGGACCACGTTGCGCGAGCGCCTAATCGCGCGAGCGCCTAGCCGCCCGGCGGGAAATCGTAGAAGTACCCCTTGCTCTGGAAAACGACCTTCCAGAGTTGGGTGCTAGTGGCGTGCTTGGGCATCTTGCCGGTGTAGGTGACCTTGATCCGGGTGAAGATCAGGGCTCCGCCGAGGTGCTTGGGACGGTAGGCGTGGAGCTTTACCGGGAAGGCGTGGAACGTGCCGCCGGCACAGTTCGGCTTGCAGTTGTTGAGCCAGTTGAAGCCCGAACCCTGACCTCCGGTGGCCGTCCAACTCGACCACTGCAGCGGCTTGTCGCGATGGTTTGACTTCGCAGCTCCGGCAAAGAATGCGCTGCCGTCACCGCTGTAGGTGATGCTGGCCGGCTTCGCCTTGAGATCTCCCTTCCCCGGAGGGCCGATCTGGGTTGGCAGCTTCGGCAGAGCGGCACCAGAGCCCAGCGCCGCCGGGACGGTCACCAGTGCGCCCGCCGCGACCAGGACCGAGATCTTCCTAAAGCTCATATGAGTCCCCTATGTTCGAGTTGGCCGGTCGGGCGGGACTATAGAACTCCGCCCCGAAGCCGTCTCTACACTGAGGGCCATGGCCTCTGAGCGCCAGATAAACGTCGGCGGCGTGCCCATCGGGGGCGGCGCGCCGGTCGCCGTCCAGACGATGACCAAGACCGAGACGGCCGATCTTCAGGCCACGATGGATCAGATCCGCCGGGTGGCCGACGCCGGAGCCGACCTGGTCCGGGTGGCCGTGCCGCGGGAGAAGGACGTCGAGGCGCTGCAGGACGATCGTCCAGGAGTCGCCGATCCCGGTGATCGCCGACATTCACTTCAACCACACGCTGGCCCTGAAGGCATTGGACGCCGGGGCCCACTGCGTCCGGCTGAACCCGGGCAACATCGGGGGGCCGGACAAGGTCGCCCAGGTCGTGGCCCGGGCCAAGGAACTGGGCACTCCGTTGCGGATCGGAGTCAACTCCGGCTCGCTGCCCAGTCACCTGCGCGAGCTCGAATTCACCAACCCGGTGGAGGCTCTGGTGGCGGCCGCGCTCGGTTTCGTCGAACTGATGGAGAGCCTCGACTTCGCCAACTTCAAGGTGTCGATGAAGTCGACCAGCGTGCCCAACACCATCGCCTCCAACCGTCTGCTGGCGGAGAAGATTCCCTACCCCCTGCACCTCGGAATTACCGAGGCGGGAACAAAGTGGTCCGGCTCGCTCAAGTCGGCCGTCGGGCTGGGCACGCTCCTGGCGGACGGAATCGGCGACACGATCCGGATCTCGCTGTCGACCTTCCACGCCGAGGAAGAGGTCAAGGTGGCCTGGGAGATCCTCAAGGCGCTGAAGCTGCGCGAGCGCGGCCCGGTGCTGATCGCCTGCCCCACCTGCGGGCGGCTGCAGTTCGACATGGACACCGTGGTGGCCGAGATCGAGCGCCGGCTGGAGGCCTACGAGGACCCCATCGAGGTCTCAGTGCTCGGGTGTGTGGTGAACGGAATCGGCGAGGCCCGCCACGCCGACTTCGGCATCACCGGGGCCAAGGACGCCGGCGCGATCTACTCGAAGGGCAAGATGCTGCGCAAGGTCCCGACCGAGGACCTGGTCGACGAGCTGTTCAACGAAATTGACAAGTACTACGCAGCCGGCAAGCGCGTCGTCCGCGACGAGGTGGCGGCTGCCGAGGCCGAAGAGTGGCTGGCCGAGAACGAGGACGAGACGGCCATGACGCCCGAGCGTCTGGCGGCGCTAGAGGCGCAGGCGGCGGACGACGAGGCGGGGACGGACGGCGCGCCACCCGCCCCCGCGCTCGACGAGGAGCTCTCCCCCGTCGCCGGCCGGCGCTTCACCCGGGCGTAGGCCAGCGCCAAGCCGAACTTTGGCTCTCCCTGTCCGACAGGTGGACAGGAATCGCCAAAGTTCGCCGCGGCAAGCCTGCGCTCAGCCGGCTACCGCTCCGAAGCCCTCGGCCACCTTGGCCCAGTTGACCACGTTCCACCACGCGTCGATGTAGTCCGGGCGCTTGTTCTGGTACTTCAGGTAGTAGGCGTGCTCCCACACGTCGACCCCCAGCAGCGGGGTCTTGCCGTCACTCACCGGGTTGTCCTGGTTGGGCGTCGAGACCACGGCCAGTCCGGACCCGTCGTGGACCAGCCAGGCCCAGCCTGAGCCGAACTGTCCCACTCCGGCGGCCTTGAACTTGTCCTGGAAATCGGAGAACGAGCCGAAGGCGGAGTCGATCGCCGAGGCCAGCGCGCCGTCGGGCTGGCCGCCTCCGTCGGGCGACATCCACTCCCAGAACAGCGAGTGGTTGTAGTGGCCGCCCCCGTTGTTGCGCACGGCCCCGCGCTTGTCGTCCGGGATGGACTGGAGGTTCTGAAGGACCTCCTGAATGGGCTTGTCAGCCCACTCGGTGCCCTGGAGCGCGTCGTTGACCTTGTCCACGTAGGCCTGATGGTGCTTGTCGTGATGCAGGTGCATCGTTGTGTCGTCGATCGTCGGCTCGAGCGCGTCGTAGCCGTAGGGGAGCGGCGGAACTTCGTAGGGCATCTGTTGACTCCTTTGCCGTGGTCTTCGGTTCTTCTATCACTCCGGGGTCCGAGGGGTACGCTTCGCGACCAGCCATGACCCGGCTTTCTACCTATTTTCTACCCACTGAGCGCGAGCCTCCCTCAGAGGCCGAGGCGATCAGCCACATCCTGATGGTCCGGGCGGGTCTGATCCGTCAGGTCGGGTCGGGCCTCTGGAGCTGGCTCCCCGCGGGCTGGCGCGTCCACCAGCGGGTGGTCCAGATCGTCCGGGAGGAGATGAACGCGATCGGGGGCCAGGAGATGCTGATGCCGGTGCTGCACCCGGCCGAGCCCTGGCGGCGGACGGGGCGGTACGACATCGAGGAGCTGTTCAAGCTCAAGGACCGCAAGGGGGCGGACATGGTCCTGGCCATGACGCATGAGGAGATCGTGACCCTGCACGTGGCCTCGACCGTGCGCTCGTACCGCGACCTGCCGCTGATCCTCTACCACTTCCAGGTCAAGGAGCGCGACGAGCCCCGGCCCCGGGCCGGCGTGCTGCGGACGCGAGAGTTCATCATGAAGGACTCCTACAGCTTCGACCGCGACCCCGAGGGACTGGACGAGTCCTACCAAAAGCACGTCGTGGCCTACGACCGGATGATGGACCGGTGCGGTCTGGAGTGGTACCGGGTCGAGGCCGACGTGGGGATGATGGGCGGGTCGGGAGCCCATGAGTACATGGCGCCCTGCCAGGCGGGCGAGAATGAGGTCGTCCTGGCCCCCGGCTACGCGGCCAACCGCGAGGTGGCCCGGGCCGACGCCCGCCCCGCCGAGCTGCCCCCGCCGCTCGGCGCGCCCGAGATTGTGGAGACCCCCGGCCTGACGACGGTCGAGGGCGTGGCCGGGGCCCTCGAGCTGGACCCCTCGGCGCTGCTCAAGGCCTACCCCGTGGTCCTGGATGACGGCGCGATGAAGCTCGTGGTCGTCCGGGGCGACCACCGCGTCAACGAGATCAAGCTGGGCAACGCCCTCCACACAGGGCTGCGGCCCGCCCACCCGGACGAGGTCAGCCAGCAGCTGGGGCCGCCCGGTTTCATCGGTCCGGTCGGCGCTGGGGTCGAGGTCCTACTCGACGAGGCCGTCGGGCCCGGGGGCTACGTGACCGGGGCCAATCAGCCCGACCGCCATCTCCGGGGCGTGGAGCCCGGCCGTGATTTCAGCTACCGCTCGCTCGACGTTCGGAACGTCGAGCCTGGTGACACGATCGGCGGGGCCGAGATCCGGATCGAGCCGGCGATCGAGGTCGGGAACATCTTCAAGCTCGGCACCCGATACTCCGAGCCGCTGGATGCGACGTATCTGGACGAGTCGGGTCACCAGCGGCTCATCTGGATGGGGTGCTACGGCTTCGGCCCGGCCCGGACAGCAGCCGCGGCCGTCGAGCAGTACGCCGATGAGCACGGGATCTCCTGGCCCCGGGCGATCGCCCCCTTCGATGTCGAAGTCGTGGTCCTGGGCAAGGAGGGAAGCGAGGAGCGCGCCGTGGCCGACCGGCTCTACCAGGAGCTCTCCGACGCCGGCCTCCAGACGCTGTATGACGACCGGGACGCGGGCCCGGGCGAGAAGTTTGCCGACGCAGAGCTGCTGGGCTGCCCGCTCAGGGTCACGGTCGGTCGCAAGGCCCTGGCCGAGGGCCAGGTGGAGGTCCAGGTCAGGCGAGGCAGGGAGGTGCGGATGATGCCCGTGGACGTCGCGGCCCAGGGTATCCCGGCACTGTGGAGCGAGTTGCGCTGAGCGGACGGATCGCGGCATGAGCCCGATCACCAAGCGGCGCCTGCTCGGCGTCGACCGCTCGGGGCCTCCACCGCCGGCCACCGTGGCCGGGGCGCCGCTGCGGCCGTGGACGATCCCCAACGCGATCGGCTACCTGCGACTGGCCGGCATCCCTGTGTTCTTGGTCGTGGCGCTGTCGGCCCATCGCGGTCAGAGCGCGCTGGCGGCCACGCTCTTCGCCGTTATCGGCTGGAGCGATTACGCGGACGGGTTCGTCGCCCGGTTGACCGGCCAGTACAGCCGGATGGGCGCGCTGCTGGACCCCGTGGTGGACCGGCTCCTCGTCCTCTCGGGCATGGCCGTGGCCTGGAGGTTTGACCTTCTGCCCCGGTGGGCGCTCGCCCTGGTGATAGCCCGGGAGCTCGTCGTACTGGCGCTGAGCCGCCTCGGAATGCGCCGTGGTGTCGAGCTGCGCATCAACTGGCCCGGTCGGGTCGGCGTGGCTCCGACGATGGGCGCCCCGTTCTTCGCCATCCTCGGGCTGCACACCGTTGCGCTGGTGATGCTCTACGCGGGCCTGGCGCTGGCCCTGGTCGCCACGGTGCTGTACATACGCGACGGTCGCAGCCAGCTCCGGCGCAAAGCCTCAAGCTCAGCTTGACCCTGTAGATCTGGCAGTTATACTCCGCCGATTGGACGACTTCAGCCCTAGGGGGACCTGATTCCGATGGAAGACACGTTTCCGGACCTCGGGTCGCTCACAGACCCCGAGCTCAAAGACCTGATCAAGCAGCTCACCGAGGACGAGCGGGAGATCTCCTACAAGCGCCGAATCCTGCACGGGAAGATCGACATCCTGAGGGCCGAGCTGGTCAACCGGCTGCGCAAGGACAACGAGAGCGGCCAGCTCATGATCACGGGTGCCGACGTGCAGCAGCTGACCGACATCCTGGCGGGGCGCGTTCCGGCGGGGGACGGCGAGTAGCCGCCATCGGTGACCCTGCACTGCCCCGAGTGCGGCTTCACGAACAGCGAGGGCGCCAACTACTGCCAGCGATGCGGCGCCTTCCTGGTCCAACCTGAACCTGCGCCCGCGGCCACGACAGCCACGTACAAGGTGGGCGAAACAGGGGAGCTTGAGGAGCTTGATTTGGACGAAGCAGTGGCCGGAGGAGCAGCTCTTGTCATCCGGGCTGGCGGAGGCCGGGCCGGCGAGAGCTTCCCGCTCCAGGGAGATCGGCTCACGATCGGCCGGCGGCCGGACAGCGACGTGTTCCTGGACGACGTGACGGTGTCCCGCGACCATGCGATCCTCGTCCGTCGGGCCGGCGAGTACCACCTGGACGACTGCGGGTCGCTCAACGGCACCTACGTCAACCGCCGGCGGATCGACTCGCACCGGCTCACCGACGGCGATGAGGTCCAGGTGGGCAAGTACAAGCTCGCGTACTTCAGCCGCTGATGGCCACCTCCGAAGCAGGCCTCCCAGACGTCCAGGGTCCCGGCTCGCGCCCCGACGGCGATCGGCTGGGCTCGGGCCAGGCCCGCCAGAAGCCAGTGACCATCGGTGCGGTGTGCAAGGCGCTAGAGCAGGAGTTCCCCGACATCTCGATCTCCAAGATCCGCTATCTGGAGGATGAGAAGCTGCTTTCACCGCGACGGACCCAGGGCGGATACCGCCTCTACACGGCCTCCGATATCCAGCGGCTGCGCACGATCCTCCGGCTTCAGCGGGACGAGTTCCTGCCCCTGCGGGTGATCCGACAGGAGCTGGCCGCCGGCCGGGCGGAGCATGAGGTGGCCGCGCCGGGTGAGACGCGGTCGATGCGCCGCACGATGGTGACCGCCCGCGACAACGGCGCCCTCTATACGCTCGAGGAGGTGTGCGAGGAGACGGCGGCCGAGCCGTCGCTGGTGGGGGAGTTGGTGGACTTCGGGGTGATCAAGGGGGAGCTCCGGGGCGGGGTGCGGTACTTCGAGGAGACCGAGCGGGAGATCGTCCGGGCGGTTTCCGAACTGGCCCGCTACGGCGTGGGAGGCCGCAACCTGCGCGTGTTTCGGAGCTCGGCCGACCGCGAGGCCCAGCTCCTGCAGAGCATCCTGGCCCCAGCGCTGCGCTCGCGCAATCCCGAGCGGCGCAAGGAGGCGATTGAGGCACTTGAGAACCTGGCCACGGTGACCACCCATCTCAAGCACCTGTTGCTGATCCGCGATCTGCGCAAGATCGCCAAGTAGGACCAACCGCCGGTGAGCCCGGAGCTCAGCCAGCTGCGCGGGCTGATCCGCGACATCCCGGATTTCCCGACGCCCGGGATCGTCTTCAAGGACATCACGCCGCTGCTGCTGGATCCAGACGGGCTGGCGCTGGCCGTGGCCGGGCTGGCCGCAAAGGCCGCGCCGCTGGGCGTCCAGTACGTGGTCGCGGCCGAGGCCCGGGGGTTCATCCTGGGCGCCGCGCTGGCCAGAGAGCTCGGAGCCGGGTTCGCGCCTGCTCGGCGCCCTGGGAAGCTGCCCCACGAGACCGTCAGGGCCGACTACGCGCTCGAGTACGGGTACGGCGCCCTGGAACTGCACGCCGACTCGTTCTCAAGTGGGGCTCGCGTGCTCGTCCACGATGACCTGCTGGCCACCGGTGGCACGGCCAAAGCGCTATGTGAGCTCGTCGAGGGGCTGGGCGCCGAGGTCGTGGCCTGCGCGTTCCTGATCGAGCTCAGCTTTCTGCGCGGCCGCGATCAACTCGCCCCCAGAGACGTGCTGGCTCTGATCGACTACCCGGATTGACGATGTCCACCGCGCGACGACAACGGAGGCTGCCCGCTTCGCCCGACCGAGTCTGGGAGGTGGTCCAGAACCCCCACGACATGCCCCGCTGGTGGCCCGGGGTCACCCGCATGGAGGGAGTCGAGGCCGACCGCTTCACGCAGGTGTTCATGACCAAGAAGGGCCGGGCAGTCCGGGCCGACCATTACGTGATCGAAGCCCAGCCGCCCGGCTCGGACCCGGACGCGACCGGGGTCATCTCCTGGGGTCAGGAGATCGAGGGCACGCCGTTTGAACGGGTGCTGACTGAGGCCGTGACCGAGGTCCAGCTCCAGGGCGACGAGGCGGGGACGCTGGTCACGATCATCCAGACCCAAAGGCTCCGTGGCCTGTCCCGTACCGGCGGCTTCATGCTTCGCCGGGCCACCCGGCGAAGGCTCGACGAGGCCCTGGACGGGCTCGGCGAGGTGGTCTGAGAGTGCTCGGCTGAGGTCGTCTGAAGGGCCTACGAGACCCCGGTGAGGTCGCCCTCAAGCACGATTTGACCGGGCGTTTTCGGGTTGGGCGAGCTCTCGAGCGTGACGATCAGATGGTGAAAGTGCGAGGCGTTGGCGGGCAGCGGTCCCTCAGTCTGAAGCTTGCCCGATGAGCCCACGCCTGGACTGACGAACCCGAGTCTGAACGCATCACTCGGGGAGTTGTAGACCCACACGGCGTAAGCGTCGTGCGCCTTGTTGGGCGCCACGTGCGTGGCGACGATCGCCACGGCCTGGGTGGATCCGGCCTTCAGGATCTCGGCCACTCCCTTCGCCGACCCCCCTGATGGAGGGTTCAGATTCACCTGGGCCACGATCTTGGCCGCCTGCCCGGTGGTGCTGGTGGTTGGCGTGGAACCCGTGGTGGATGTCGCCGGCGTGCTCGCCGTGGTCGGGGTCGTGCCGGCGGTGCCGGTGTGAGGCGTCGTATGGCCGCCCTTGCTGCTGCCCCCACTCAACACGATCGACAGGACGACGATCAGGACGATCACCGCCGCGGCCAGCAGCACGAGCTTGCCCCCACGGCGCGACGGCGGGCGCTCGCGTCCCGGCTCCAGACGGGTTCCCGGGCCCAGCCGGCCGCGCCGGCCCCCCGGGCGGCGCTCCCGGCGGCCGGGTCGCCGCCGACCCGGCTCCTCTGACTCGGCTGTCGCGCCCCGCTCCCGACGGCGGGGCTCGCGCCGGGCCGGCGGCTCGGGCCGTTCGGGCTCCGGCTCCGGGCCCGGAGGCGGCGGGGCGGGCTGGGCCCGGGCGGCGCCGGCGTCGGCGGGGATCTCGGGGAGCGCCTGGGACGTGATCGGCTCAAGCTCGGTGGCGATCACCCGGGCCCAGGCCCGCTCGGCCGGAGTCTGAGCCAACCGATCGCGGACCTGGTCGGCGACGCGCGGCGGTAGCGCGCCCAACAGATAGTCGGTGATCAAGGCCCGGCGCTCGGCCGGCACGTCGGCGTCCGGGCCCAGGGCATCCAGAGCCGCCAGTGCGCGCTGCCTGACCCCCGCCCGGTCGATCGAGAGGAGCTGGGCGATCTCGTCGTACGTGCGGCCGCGCCGGAGAACGAGTTCCAGGACCGCCCGCTGGTCGGGCGGGAGCGCATCTATCGAGGGCATGGCACGCGTAGCCTAGCCAGCTTGCCGGTCTAATAAGGTCACAGGCCTTGTGCAACCGCTCTCTGGTCACGCTCAGGGGTTCGATGCTCTCTATGGGCTGGAGCTCACCGAGGTGACCGACGATCGGGTGTCCGGGCAGGTCGTGGTCCGCGATCAGCTCAAGCAGCCGTACGGCCTGGTCCACGGCGGCGTGTACGCGTCGATCGCCGAGAGCCTCGCCTCACTGGGCACCGGGGTAGTCGTGGCCCGCTCGGGCAAGACCGCCGTGGGCTTGTCGAACCAGACGAGCTTCCTGCGGCCGATGACCGCCGGCACGATCCATGCCGTGGCGATCCGCCGCCACGCCGGGCGCTCCACCTGGGTGTGGGAGGTCGAGATGTCTGACGACGAGGGGCGGCTGTGCGTGCTCAGTCGGATGACGGTCGCGGTCAGGGAGCCCTGAGCGCGGCTATCTGGCGCCCGTGCGCCCGGCTCCGCGGCCCAGCCAGTAGGCGGCAAAGCGCTCCAGTAGCGGGTCGGCCGCCTCCTTGACGCGGACCATCTCCGTCCAGGCCAGCCCGACGACCCCGCTCAGCCCCGCGGAACGCGACAGGATCACCGCCTGCCCGGCCGCCGCCAGCACGGGGGTGAACGGGCCCGCGACGCTGTCGGCCAGCGTGACCAGCGCCGCGGGCGGCGCGTGGCCCCCGTACATGATCACGACGTCTCCCAGGGCCAGCGCGGTGAGCAGTTGGTTGTCGCTCAGGGGCTGGCGGTCACTGGTCACCACGGCCAGCACGTGCGGCCCGCTGGTCGGAGGGCTCGAGTCGTACGCCGGCCGGAGCTGCCCGGGCTCGGAGCGTTACGTCACCCAGGTCTCGGAAGTGGCGGCCCGGTCCGCCCGAGCTGCCAGCCAGCTGTCCGTTGTCGCGGCTCTGGAAGAACCCCGACAGCAGCGCGATCAGCCCGAATGAGAGGACGAGTGAGGCCAGGATTACTGCAGCGCGCTCGAGCCGGCTCATCCAGCGCGGACGGTGCGTCCGCGCGGCCGTTGCCGGCGCCCGTTGGGCCTCCTCGGCCCGGGCGCGGCGGCAGCCAGAAGCTCCTCAATCGAGCAGCGAAGGTCCTGGGCCAGCGCTTCCAGGTCGGGCAGGCCGTCGTAGTCGGCGGCCAGCCCGAAGTTGAGCTGGCCGTTGTAGCTCATGATCGCGATCCCGAGGGCGGTGTTCTCGGCCAATGGCACCATCGGGTACAACGCCTGGAGCTCGCGTCCCTGGACGTAGAGCGGGATCTGCGGACCCGGGACGTTGGTCACCACGAGGTTGAACATCCGCTGGCGGGCCTGGAGCCGGGCTGCCTGGGACATGATCGTCGTCGGGGCAAAGCCGGACAGGCGGGTCAGCACCTGGGCCCCGACCGCCTGGCCGGAGTCCTTGATGTCCCTCATCGACTCCGACAGCGCGCGCAGCCGGAGAACCGGATCGAGGATGCCGATCGGAAGGGGTGCCCACATCGCGGCCACCCGGTTGCCGAGCGCCCCTCGTTCCACGTCTGCCCTCACCGACACCGGGACCATCGCCCGCAGCTCCTTGCCCTCGGTTTCCTCGCCGTGTGAGCGCAGGTAGCTTCCGAGGCCGCCGGCGACGGCGGCCAGGACGACGTCATTGACCGTCCCGCCGAGGACGTTCTTGACGGACTTGAATTCGTTCAGATCGGCCTGAACCCAGGTGAACCGGCGATGGGGCCCGATCGGGATGTTGAACGGGCTGGGGGGAGCAGGCTGGAGACCGGCCCAGGCCAGGGTCCCCAGCCCAACCAGGCCCTCGCCGACGCGCTTGGCCATCGTCCGGGGTCCGCGCAGCACGGCCCGCATGCCGCGGGCCATCTCCTGGGGGACCGTGGCCCGCTCCAGCAGCGCGTCAGCCAGCAGCTGAGCGCCGGTCGGCAGCGGGCGCGGAACCCAGGCATGGTCGGGTGGCGCCACCGGCATCGGCTCCGGGGAGGTGTCAAACAGGACGTTCATGATGTCCACCCCCGAGACGCCATCGACCAGCGCGTGGTGGGTCTTGGACAGGATCGCGAAGCCACCGTCGTCCAGGCCCTCCACGATCCACATCTCCCACAACGGCCGGTTGCGGTCTAGCGCCTGGGAGAAGACCCGCCCGGCCAGCCGCTTGAGCTGGGCGTCGTCCCCGGGTTCGGGCAGCGCGGTGTGCCGGACGTGGTAGGCAAGGTTGAAATGAGGGTCGTCGACCCACACCGGCCGGCCCTGGCCGAGCGGCACGAAGGCCAGCCGCTGGCGGTACCGGGGCACGAGATGGAGCCGGGACTGGACCGTCTGAAGCAGCTCCTCGTGCTCCGGCGGGGGGCCCTCAAACACGGCGCAGGCCGCCACATGCATGTGCGCGGGGCCCCGCTCAAGGTGCAGGAAGGACGAGTCCAGCCCGGTCAGCCGCTCACCGTGGGGCATTCCGGTTGATTCTTGCAGGTAACGGGCCCGGCGCCTGAGCCAAATAGGACGGTTTTGGCCCAGCGGGCGGTCCGCCAATGTGTTGCCCCTCACACAAAACGCCGACGCTGGTTGGCACTCTCACTGGGCGATTCGACCTGCCGAATCGTTGCCGCCCGGTGCGGCGACGAGCGGGGAACCCATGGCCAGACGTCTGCGCTTTCCGTCTGGCGGGGGCGAATCAACCGCCGGCCGGGGATCTCTGGCCGCTCTGCGGTTGTAGCGACTGCCCAAAGGCGCTCTGCGCCCGGCTTCGCGAGCCCGACAGCTAACCCCGCAGGCCCCCGGTCGACCTAACAGGAGGTCTCGCACATGAAACGCAGGACGATCCTGCGAAGACGAAGCTTGCCGCGTGCTGTGCTGGCGCTGCCGATGCTGACCGTCCCGGCCCTCGGCGCTGGACTGGCGTACGCCGCCAGCCCGCACGCCACGGGTAACGGTTCGCAGAGCGCGATTGCCGCCAGCGTCAAGCAGCGGCGGGTCCCGTACGGCCAGGACCTGACGGTCACCGGACGGGCGCCCTCAGGGGAGGAGGGAAGGTCTGTCCGCCTGCTGTTCCAGCGGGCCGGAGGCTCAGCTTGGCGCCAGATCGACACCGCTCGGATCGGACGCCACGACGGGTTCCGATTTCATACTCAACTTCGGTGGTCCGGAGCGGTCAAGGTGACCGGTACCTGGCGCACGGCCGCCTCCAATACCAGCCCGCTGTCCGGGACCGCGGGGCCGGCCTCGGACACGTCAGCCACGACCCACGCTGCCAGTAGCACCCACCGGGTGACGATCGTGGCCGTCCTAGACGTGGGACGTCACGCGGGCCGAGACATGGGCGATCACCGGCTGACCGTGCCCGGCACGGTCCGGCCCCGGGCCGGGGGACGCCGGATCCGCCTGGAGGCCTATAGCGGGAACCACTGGCACACCGCCGCCGTCGCCACGACGGGCAGCCAGGGCCGGTTCCGGCTCAACTTCACGCCCCATTCGCCCACCGAGTGGCTGCGCGTGCGCTTCGGCGGCAACCGCTCCAACGCCGCCGCCACTCGCCGGGCCGGACGGGTGACCGTGTTCAGCCAGAGCGCCGCGTCCTGGTATGACGACGGCGGCTCGACGGCGTGCGGTTACCACGCCACCTACGGTGTGGCCAACCTCAGCCTGCCCTGCGGCACAAAGGTCACGTTCGTCTACAACGGGCGCAGCGTCACGGCCACGGTGGACGACCGCGGGCCGTACGTCGGTGGCCGCGAGTGGGACCTGAACCAGAACACCGCCGGCGCCCTGGGCTTCAGCGGCGTGGCTGACGTCTGGGCGTCGCGCTAGCCCAGGCCGTCGCCTCCTGCCGGTGGCGCATCGAGCGCCGCCGGCAGGCCCACCGGGTCGCCACCCAGACCGTCTGAGGTCGTGCCTACGCTGCTGGAATGGCTGGCCGATGTGTGGCTCACCTCGACATGGATGCGTTCTATGTCTCGGTTGAGCTGAGACGGAGGCCGGAGCTCCGCGGCCGGCCCGTGATCGTGTCCGGGAGCGGCCCGCGCGCCGTCGTCACGACCGCCTCGTATGAGGCCCGCCGCTACGGCGTCGGCTCCGCCGTCCCGGCCGCCCGAGCCCGCCGCCTGTGCCCTGACGGCGTCTTCCTACCTCCCGATTTCGCCTACTACCGCGAGGCCTCGGCCGAGGTGATGGCGATCGTTCGGGCCCACGTCACCTCGCTTGAGGTGGTGGGTCTGGACGAGGTCTACCTGGACCTGACCGGGCTGCTCGCACCCCGGGCGACGATGCGCCGGATCGGAGCCGAGATCGATAAGCAGACCGGGCTCGGGTGCTCGATCGGGATCGGGCCCAACAAGCTGGTGGCCAAGGTGGCATCGGACGCGGAGAAGCCCCGCGGGTTTGTCGTCCTGGGTCGCGAGCAGGCCTGTGAGCGCTTCGCCCAGGCCCCGTGCGGGCTGGTCCCCGGCATCGGCCCCAAGACCGTCGAGCGGCTGCGGGCCCTGGGCATCCTCACCCTGGCCCAGCTCGGGGCGGCGCCGGTGGAACAGCTCGGCCAGGCCTTCGGTGCGCGCCTGGGACCGGAGCTCCAGCGCCGAGCCCGGTTTGAGGATGACGGCCAGGTCACCCAGGAGCGCAAGGTGATCTCCGAGTCGCGGGAGACGACCTTTCCCACCGACATCTCCGATCCCGCGGTCCTCGAGTCTGAGCTCGAACGCCTGGTGGCGAGCCTGTGCGCCGCGCTTCTGAAGCAGAGCCGACACGGCCGAACCGTCGGGATCAAGATCCGCCTGGACGACTTCTCGACCCATACTCGGGCCCGCACGCTTCCCGAGCCCGTGGCCGATGCCGAACAGGTAGGACCGGTGGCCGCCGAGCTTCTGCGCCGCTTCGCCGCCAGGCGGCCCGTGCGCCTGCTGGGCGTGCGGGTGGCCGGGCTCCAGCCGGCCGAGCGTGAGCAGCTGCAACTCGCCGTCTAATCACCGCCAGCAGCTACGCCCACCCCCAGCTAGGCTGCCGCAGGTGATCGCGGAGACGCCGCCGGCATCGCGGTCCGAGGGTGCCCAGCCAGATCGGGTCTGGCCGGGCATCGGCAGGCGGAACCCCTGTGTGCTCGTGCTGGCCGTGACGGGCCTGGGGGCCGCCGACTTCCTCTGGCGGCTGGGCTCGTCGAGCTATTTCGTGGACGAGGTCCTGAGTATCCAGCACGCCCTCCCGTCGATCGGGACGGTCAATAGCCTCGTGTCCAAGACGGAGACGACGCCGTGGACCTTCTTCTGGGGGCTGCACCTTTGGCTTCACAGCACCGGCTCACAGACCGAGTGGGTGACGAGGCTGCCGAGCGCGCTGGCCGGAGTGGCGCTCGTCGCGGCCGTGTACTGGATGGCGCGGGCCTTTGTGGATCGCCCCGCAGCCCTGCTGGCCGCCCTTCTGACCGCGCTCAGCCCGCTCGTCCTGACCTACGCACAACAGGTCCGCGTGTACGTGTTCGTGCTGCTCGCCCTGACGGTGGCCGTGGGTCTGACGGTGCGGGCCGCCCTGGACGCCCCACACCGCACGCGACGGCTCGTGCTGGGAGGGGCGGCCGCGGTGCTGGCGCTGTGGCTGCACTACACGGCTGCGCTGGTCGTGACTCCGCTGTGTGTCTGGCTGGCGGCGCGGCGGGAGCTTTCCGCGCGGTCCCGGGTCGGGTTTACCGGCGCGTGCCTCGCCGGGGCGCTGATCGAACTTCCGCTGTTTCTCCACCAGTACCGCTACGCGCCGAACGGCGGCATCGGGGCGACGGGAGCAATCACCGGCCTGAACGCCGCTCGGGTCCTGGAGACCCCGTTCGACGGGCGCTTCGTCGCCTCCGTCAATGCGTTTCGGATCATCGGGCTGCTCACGCTGTCGGTCTCCGTGGCCGTGCTGGCGGCCGGGGCGCGGGGGAGGGTCCGTGCTCCCCGCCTGCTGCTCGCGCTGGGGGCCACGGCCCCGGTGACGATTCTGATCCTGGGCGCCGCCGGCAGCGATGTGGTCATCACCCGCTACGCGGCCGTGGCTGCCCCACTGCTGCTCACGGCCATCGCCTCGGCGGTGCTTTCACTGCCCCGCGCGGGCGCTGCCGGGCTCGCGGCACTGGCCGCCGCGGCGGCCATCTGGGGCGTGATCACCATCCACCGGCGCACGGGGCTTGACGCCCCGGCCCGGGAGACGATCGCCTTCATTCACAGCCATCCCCAGCCCGGAGCCGTGGTCGCGGTGCCCGGGCACCCCGGGGCCGATATCCCGCTGGGGTTCTACGCCAGGCGCGACCTGCACCCGGCCCCGGCGTTGATCGAGGCCACGGACCACGCCGCCGTTGTCCGGGTGTTCCACGAGCGCAGGCCCGTGTGGTTCGTGGTCGAGCGACACTCCCTCACAACCACCCCAGCCGCTCTCCAGCGGTTCCTGGATCGCGTCCTGGGCCGGTATCGCTACAGGGCCGAGCTGGTCCAGCCGATCACGACGAGCACGACGTTCGTGGTCGAGCTGCTGGTCCCGCGACGGTAACGACGCGTCTGACCGGCGGACGGCACGACATAATGCGCGGGTGGCCGACGAGCTTCAGCAGCGGACCGCCCGTAACGAGGCCATCTTCCGCGAGATCAACGAGGGGATCAGACGCGGCCGCTGGCCCGGCGAGGACGACTCGATCACGAGCTTCCGCTGCGAGTGCGCGACCCTCGGGTGCTCTGCATGCTCGCCCTGAGCTTCCACGATTACGAGCAGATCCGCAGCCACCCCCGCCGGTTCCTGGTAGCGCCCGGCCACGAGCGGCTCGACGTCGAGGTGGTGGTGGCGCGGGAGCCGAATTACCTGGTCGTCCAGAAGACCGGCGAGGCCGGCGTGGTCGCGGAGGCTGCTGACCCCAGGGGCTGAGCGCCGCCTCGCGTCTCAGAGCGCGGCCGGCAGGCACTGCCCGGGCTCGGGCGACCCCGGGGCGCCAGACGCTTCGAGCCTGAAGCGCATCTGGAGTTGGGTGCCGCCAGTGGACCGGCTCACGATCTGGAAGTCGTCAGCCAGTTGTGCGATCACCGCCAGACCGAGCCCCAGTCCTCGGCCATCGCCGCCCGGCCTCAACCCGTCGCCGTCGTCGGAGACCAGGAGCCAGAACTCGTCCGTGAGGCACGACGCACTGACGTTTACCGTCCCGCCGGGGTCGCGATAGGCGTGTACGACAGCGTTGGTGATCGCCTCCGAGGCGGCCAGGCGGATCGCGTCCAGGCACGGGCCCGCGGCGCCGGAAGCCAGCGCAAACTCCGCCACGCCGGCTCGGGCCCTGCGGACCGCCTCGGGTGTGGCGGGGAACTCCTCGATGTACGTCGAACCCGGGTCAACACCTCGGGAGGTGGCTACCCGAAATGTGGTGAGTACTCACCGCGCGGGGAGGTTTTCTCAGCCCGGGCGGCTCAGTACAGGGCGGCGGCCAGCCGGCGCCGGGCGTCCCGAGCCAGCGGGTTCTCGGGACCCAGCTCGTCCAGGAGGCCGACCACGACCCGGCGGATGTCGTCCTTGGCCCCGTCGGCCTGTGGAAGCGCGCCGATCAGGAGATCCAGCGCCCGCTCCTGATCTCCCTCGTCGAGGGCCTCGAAAGCCTCGCTCAGGTTAATGTCCGCCGAGCCCCCAGCCTGCTGGAGCTTAAGGCGGGCCAGGAGCCCGTCGGCGGAGAAGTTCCCGGTCACATTGGCCAGGAGGCCGCTGGCCTCGTCGGTCTCGCCGCGGGCGATCAGGGTCCTGGCCAGAGAAACGGCGGCGTCCGCCCGCGTCGGCTCGAGCTCCAGCGCCTGCCGAAGCGAGTCCTCGTCGCCCCGGGCAACCAGGCCGTCGGCCTCGGACGGCACCAGGCCGTCCAGAAAGCGCTCGACCTGCTGGGGAGGCAGCGCGCCGACAAACTCGCTGGCCAGTTCACCGTCCTTGAAGGCCTTGACGGCCGGGATCCCCTGGATCCCGTAGGTCCGGGCCAGTCCCGGCTCGGCGTCGGTGTCGACCTTGGCCAGCTCGACCTTGCCCGCCCGCTCCGCGACGGCCTTCTCCAGCACAGGCGTGAGCTGACGGCAGGGGCCGCACCACTCGGCCCAGAAGTCGACCACCACGGGGACGGTGCGCGAGCGGTCGAGCACCGCGGACTGGAATGTGGACTCGGTCACGTCCATGCTTCGATGGTAGCCATGCCCGAGCACATGATTCCGAGCGGACAGACCCGGCTGGCGGCCGCGCACGACGGCGATGGCGTCCCCGTGGTGCTGCTCCACGGGCTGACCGCGACACGGCGCTATGTGGTCATGGGCTCACGCGCCCTGGAGCGGTCTGGGCACCGGGTGATCGCGTACGACGCCCGAGGCCATGGCCGCTCAGACCCCGCGCCGCGACCCGAGGCCTACGAGTACTCGGACCTGGTCGGGGATCTGGAGGCTGTGCTCGACTTCTTCGAGGTGCCGGCGGCCGTTCTGGCCGGGGCCTCGATGGGCGCCGCCACGATCTTGAAGCTGGCCCTGGAGCGACCCGCGAGGGTGAAGGGGCTGGTTGTCATAACACCCGGTTATGACCCGCCGAGCACGGACGATCCCGCGCGTTTGGCGAGGTGGGACGCGCTGGCCGACGGGCTCGAGCAGGGGGGAGTCGAGGGGTTCCTGCGGGCCTACGGGGTCCCGGACGTGCCGCCGGCCTGGCGGGACACCGTGGTCAAGGTGATCCAGCAGCGGATGGAGTTGCACGAGCACCCGGGGGCGGTGGTCGACGCGCTACGGACGGTGCCGCGCTCCAGGCCGTTCGGGGAGCTGAGGGAGCTGGCGGCGATCCGCGGGGTGCCGGCGGTGGTGGTGGCCTCGGGCGACGAGGCCGACCCAGGCCATCCACAGGCTCTGGGCGAGGCCTACGCCGAGGCGATCCCCGGCGCCCGGCTGATCCTGGACGAGCCGGGCCGGCTCGCCGATCGCCTGGCAGGGGAGCCAGCTGTCGAGGATCATCGCCGAGGTGGCCGGCGAGGCGGGGTGAGCGGCGTATCGTCGGCCGCTGGGCGGGGGCTCTCCGCGCCTATGGCACGGGACACCTGAGCCTCACCCGCGGCTCGGCGCCTGTGGTAACTCGGACATCCGCCGAGCTGCATCCCTGTCCCACGGCGTGGTACCGGCCGGTGGGAGCGACGAGAACAGTCCACCGACCCATCGCCACCTTCTTCCTGACGACTGTCGCGCCTGCCTTGTCCAGCAGCCTGAACCAACGCGGGGCGTAGTGGGGTGGAGGCTGGCCCGGCCGGACGGCGATCGTGCTGCAGCAGGGCTTGAGCAGGACCTTGAGGTGACCGGTGGGCTCTGTCATTGGCGAGGCGAGGGACGAGGCCGACAGCAGGCCCAGGCCACCGACTGCCACCGCGAGGGAGATGAGCTTTCGTCTGGCCACGGGTCAAGTATCGCTCGGCGCGAGGCTTCCGGTCGGATTAGAGTTCGCAGAGATGCGGGGCTGCCAACGGGTAGACGATCTGAGGAGAATTGCGTGAACCCGGCACGAAGAGCTCCCTGGCGCCGGAAGCTCTCCGGCCGCGGGGTCTTGGTCGTGATGCTCTCGGGCCTGCTTGCCCTGACAGCCTCCGCCGCCCTGGCGTCGGTCGCGCCGCGGGGCAACGCCAACTATGTGGCGGTTGACCATCAGGGCCGCCCGGCAATCACGCTCTGGATGCGGACGAAGACGAACATGTTCGTGTTCGTCTGTTACGACTGGCACAAGGGGCCGAACGAGGGCAATCACTACAACAACAAGAACCCGATCACCGTCAGCTCTGATGGGCACTTCTCATACGACGGCCCGGGAACCGATCTGAATGGGAAGACGGCCCATCTGAAGCTGTCGGGGCATTTCGTGAGCAAGGACAAGGCCGTCGGCCACATGACGGCACCGTGCATGCGACACCGCGCCTTCACGGCCAACTACGCCCCTCGCTGAAGCTAGGGCAGGCCGGTCCGGACTTTGATCAGCTGATCTTCTTCCAGGAGTGAGCGGTCAGGACGTCGAGACGAACCGTGCAGGAGTCGCTGATCTTCGTGAACGTCAGCGTCTTGCCGCTCCGGGTGAACTTGTACTTGCCCTTCGTCGTGCAGCTGCCGCCCTGCTTTGGCGTCAAGGTGATCTTGGACCCGGAGATCGCGTAGGTGCCGCCGCCCATGTTTTGGCCGTTCCGGGTCAGATTGAGCGGCCCGGAGGTCGGCGACTTGAGGTCGATCGTCCAGGTGCCGTCGGCCTGGCCATGGTCCGTCTTGGGCCCGGTGCCCGTGATCTTGGACTCGAACTTGCCCAGGCCACCGGCTGCCACCGCGACTGACGCGACGGTGAGGGCCACCAAGATCGCACCGACCAGCGCAACGCGCTTCATGAGCATGCACCTCGCAGATTTGAGTTTCGGGTTGTGTGCACCCTATAGGTGCGAGTGAAGGGCGGGTAATTACCTTCAATGCTCGATAATCGATCTTATGTAGACCTAGTAGGGCGAAAACGCGACCGGACGCCGGGCGTGATGCGGAGGCTGGTCGAGAAACTGGACTATCTGACCACTTTCTCGACCAGGGCCCGGACCACGCCTCGCCGAGACCCCGGCCGCGATCGGGCTGCGCTCAGATGGGCTCGCGTGGCAGGATTCTCGCTCCGACCGAGATAGCAGCGAGCGTGCCGTCATCGGTCCAAGCCAGGATGCAGAACTCACGGCGCCCGTCATGACGACCGAGAATCAATTCTGGATGTTCCTGTTGGCCAGACTCAAGGCCTCGCGCTGGGGGCGCGCCGTGACGGCGTGTGCCCTGGCCCTGGCGGCCCTCGCTGCACCGGCTCTCGCTGCACCGAGCCCCTCGTTGGCCGCATCCGGCGGCGGCGGCTCCGGGGGCAACGGCAGCGGCGGGGCCGGCATCAGTGGCGCCGGTGGCTCCTCCAGCAGCGACTCTGGCAGCTCCAACGGCCCCTCGGGCGGCGGAGGGCTGTTCTCGCCCTCTCCGCAGAAGAGCAACGCGCCAGCGCCGCCCAATCAGCACGCCAAGGGTCGCTGGCTGGATCGGTTCACGATCACCGAGTACTGGCCCACGCCCGAGTCGTGGTTCGCGGGCCAGCTGGTCGGCGCTCCGGGGCTCTCGGGCCGCCATCGGATCGACTGGCTGTACTCGGCCATGGGCGTGTCAATGGAGGGCGAGGGAGTCGGCCTGGACGGCCGCATGTACCACATCGATTCCATGGGCGCCGGCGGCTGGGTCACGGCCGCCGGCAGGTCGACCTTGGCCTCGAACGAGTTCGCGGCCGGGTCGCCGTTCTGGCGGGCGGGCGACTATTGGCGCAACAGCCACGGCGGGGTGACGTTCCCCCTGTCAGCTGGTGGTTGGTACAACGGCACCGGCAAGCGTTATGTCACCCTGCCGGGGGTGAGCTTCGCCGCCGGAGCCTCACTGCCGCTGCATTACCTGCAGTCGATCGCGGTCGACCCGAGCGTGATTCCGCTGGGGAGCCGCGTGTACATCCCGGCCTACAGTCACGACGGCCATGGCGGATGGTTCGTAGCCCAGGACACCGGGGGCGCGATCAACGGCCACCGGATCGACGTGTATCGCCGGCCGCCCTCAAGCCCGAACGTGGGAGGCAACTATCTGACCTCTCAGCGGGTGTACGTCATCAAGCCCCGGTAGCCGCCGGGACCTCCGGGCCCGGGAAGCGCCGCCAGGGCGGTATACCCCAACGTCGCCGCAACCGGATACGGGAGCGGCGCGGATAACATCATCCCCGTGGCAAAGCAACAGCGGATGATGCGTGTCGAGCAGCGTGGCCAGCTGGCGGCCATCCAGCAGCTGGAGAGCCGCTCGGACGAGGAACTCGAGGCCGAGACGCGGTACAAGGCCGCCGCCCAGGCGATCCTCGGAGCCCGGGCCGCCGAGCGCTACGACGCCAAGGCCGCTCGCGCGCACTTCCAGCGCGCCATGGCTGCCGCTCGGCCGCAGGAGCGCATGCACCTCCGCCGCATGGCCGACGCGTCGCTGGCCCTGGCGGAGCGCCGAGCCGACGACCTCAAAAGGGCCACCGAGCGTCTGGGGATGGAGGCGCCGACCACCCGTCAGCTCCGGGGCCTTCAGCTGCTGGGGTTGCTGGTACCGCCGGCCAGCGCCGGGCTCGTGGCGAGGGTCCGCGGCGTCGTCCTGATCATCCTGCTGATCGCGCTCGTCCTCGGGCTGGGCTTCGGGATCATTTACGGAATCGGTCAGGCGGCGGGCGGCATATCGGTCCAGATCTCGATCTTCTACGGGTTCCTGCTCGTTCTGGTCGCCCTGGGTTTCCTGTTCTTCTTCGGCCGCCGCCGACAACGGCGGATGAAAGCCGAGCGGGAAGAGCAGATCGCGTCCCGAGCTCAGTAGCGACCGTGTGCGGTCGCTATACGCTGGCCTCGGTCGACCCTTGGGACCTGCGGGCACGCTTTCCCTCTGGCTCCGAGCTCGAGATCCGGCGCCGGTACAACGTCGCACCCAGCGACGAGGTCCTGGCCGTCACGACCGACCGAGCCGGGACCGCGCGGCTTGAGCTCCTGCGTTGGGGGCTCGTGCCCTTCTGGGCCGACGGCCCCGACACCAAGGCGAAGATGATCAATGCCCGTGCGGAGACCGTGGCCGAGCGGCCCGCCTTCCGCCGGGCGTTTGAGTCGTTCCGGTGCCTGATCCTGGCCGATGGGTTCTACGAGTGGCGGCCCGGCCCCGACGGGCGCAAGCAGGCCTTTCACATCACCCGCGGCGGCGGCGACCTGTTCGCGTTTGCCGGCCTGTGGTCGATCTGGCGCCCCCGGACCGAGGAGCCCTCGGCCGGGGATGCGGACAAGGCGCACGAGCTGCGGTCATGCACGATCCTGACCACCACGGCCAACGCGGCGGTGGCGCCCCTCCACGACCGGATGCCGGTCATCCTCCCCCGGACCGCCGAGGATGTTTGGCTCGATTCCTCGACGCCCGCGCCGGCCCTGCACTCGCTGCTCCGGCCCCTTGACCCCGACGAGACCGTCATCCGCCCCGTCGGCCCGGCGGTGAACGATGTGCGCTACGACGGGCCGGAATGCCTGGAGCCCCCCGCCCCGCCGTCCACGCGTCAGCCCGCACTGTTCTGAGGCTCGATGGGACTCTCCCCCCTCGTCGCTGGTTATGACAACCTGCTGCTCGACCTCGACGGATGCGTCTGGATCGGGGAGCTTCCGACGCCGCGGGCGAGCGACGCGATCTCCGAGCTCAGGGCGGCCGGCAAGCATGTGGCTTTCGTCACAAACGATTCCCGCCACTCCCCCGAGGACTACGTCCGCAAGCTCTGGTCGCTCGGCATTCAGGCCTCGTTGGAGGAGGTCGTGACGGCGGGCGGCGCGATCCAGCACGTACTCGCCGAGCGTGGTCCGGGCCGCGCCTACGTGATCGGGTCCGCCCCGCTGTTCCGCCACGTCGCCGACGCCGGCTACCGGATCCTCAACCACGCCGGGGCCTCCACTGACGCGGACGTCGTGATCGTGGCCGGTCATGAGGATTTCAACTTCAACGAGCTCCGCGAGGGCATGCAGGCGGTTCTGGCCGGTGCGGACATGATCGCCGCCGATCGCGACCGGAGCTTCCCGGCGGGTGACGGGCTGTGGCCCGGGTCGGGGGCGATCGTGGCCGCCCTGGAATACGCGACTGAACGCTCGGCCACGATCGTCGGTAAGCCCGAGCCGCAGATCTTCCGCACCGCACTCGACCGCCTCGGCGGTGGCCGCACGCTGGTGGTGGGCGACCGCCTGGACGCCGACCTGACCGGCGCAGCGGCCGCCGGGCTCAAGGCGGCGATCGTGCTCACCGGCGTGACCTCACGCCAGCAGGCCAGCGCCGCCACCGACCCCTCTCCGCTGGCGGTGGCGGAAGATCTGTACGCCCTGGTGACAGGCGATGGACGCTGAGCTGACCGGTACCCCGCCTCGGCGGCTGGCCCTGATCGTCAACCCTTCGGCCGGCGGCGGGCGGGCGGGTGCCGCGCTGCCCGATGTGCAGGATGCCCTGAGGCGCCTGGAGCTCCAACACCGGGTGGAGACGACCCGGAGCCTGGAGCACGCGCGCGAGCTGGCAGTGGAGGCAGCCGGCCGGGCGAGGTCGCGGTGGCCTTCGGCGGCGACGGCCTCGTGGGAGCGGTGGCCGGCGCGCTGATGCACTCCACCGGCGTGGCCGGCGTGCTTCCCGGTGGCCGGGGGAACGACTTCGCCCGGGTCCTGGGGATCCCGCTGGAGCCGGTCCCGGCGTGCTCCGTCCTGGCTGAGGGGGTCGTGCGGGCCCTCGATCTCGGGGCAGGCCGGCGAGCGTACCTTCATCGGGATCGCCAGCTGCGGGTTCGACTCTGAGGCCAACCGGATCGCCAACGAGACCCGGCTCGTTCGCGGCAATCTGGTCTACGCCTACGGGGCGATCCGGGCATTGATCAGCCGGCGCCCAGCCCGGTTCGAACTCACGCTCGATGGCGACCGGCAGTACGTGGTCACCGGCTACAGCGTCGGCGCGGCCAACAGCAAGGCGTATGGAGGCGGGATGTACGCGGCGCCCGGAGCCGAGCTCGACGACGGCCTGCTGGACATCGTGACCCTCGCGACGATGTCCAAGCGGCGCTTCCTGTTCTCGCTCATGCCGAAGGTGTTGTGAACTATGGCAGATGTAACCGAATTTCGTAACGCTGTTGATGCGGCACTGAAAAGGGCACCGCGCAACCGAAAAGATATTGTGCTTGTGCTCAATATAGATCAAAGTGAATTGACCCATCGTCTCAATGCCTATCGTCATGTTGGAAAAGATGGGAAGGAAAGAACCTGGTCCTTAACGCCACCAGAGGTTGTTCTGATTGTCGAGGCTCTGGTAAAATGGAAAGGGGTCACTTCTCGCACTTTAGCTAAGGATATGTTCAAGTTCATGGATTATCCTCTCCAGGAGATTAACTGGCAAGCTGACCCTTGGAACATGCTGCACGGAGCTTACCCCTCCCTCCAGTCTTCCATCACCATCTCAGCAAGCTGCACAAATGCATGAGCAGCAACAAATCCTCTATCTTCAGCATATGATCCATATATATCAGTGGCTCATGCTTACCGGTGGACGCGAAGTTCCGCTGGAACGGATATATATCTATTTGGATCCCATCCACGTAGTTTGGCCTTAGCAACCAATTTGCATACTATGGTCTCTGCAATATTTGTCAAAGCAGTAATGCGAAAGTATGGTTCTTTTTAGTGTTAAAATAAGGGCCTATTGTCTGTGTCTAATAGAATGCTGACTTTGACGTTGTTTTGGGCCGTTTAGGAGGAAGGCCAGATCTCTTTAAGGCATTAGCAGTGTGTAATAGCTGGCGAGCCGGAGGGCAGCTGGCGAGCCGGAGAGCAGCAGGAGGGATTGCAATACAATGGAGAAGCAGCGTAGCACGAGGTGATAGCGATATATTGTTATAAGTGCAGTCTGATCTGTGCGAAGAAGAAACTCAAGCTTGCCTTCTACAAGAAGGGGATATAGGTTCTATATATACATGATTCCCAGCCTTGCATTTCATCAGAGGAGGTTGGTGGAGAGGCGGGTACAGGAGGTTGGTATAGAGGCTGGTTGAGAGGCTGGCAGCGAGGCTGGTAGAGAGGCTGGCAGCAAGGCTGGTAGAGAGGCTGGCAGCGAGGCTGGTAGAGAGGCTGGCAGCAAGGCTGGTAGAGAGGCTGGCAGCGAGGCTGGTAGAGAGGCTGGCAGCGAGGCTGGCATCGCAGCTGTAAGCCAGCTGTAGCGTAGACTAGTTCCTGGCCTTCGGCCGCCGCAGCCTGGATCGTCCTAAGCGTATCTGTTTCATAAACCTCCGGCCGTTGTGTGTGTCTATTGCAGATCCGTAGCTCCGGGCGAACCCCTATTTCCGGAGCGAACCCCTATTACACAGTGGTAGAGATAGAAGTAGAAGGTATATCGGACGGCTCAAGCCGGGCGCGACCCTGCAGCAGGCCCAGGCCCAGGTGGATGCGCTCAACCGCGCCAACCTCGACCGGTTTCCGAATCTCAAGAAACTCTTGATCAACGCGGGATTCCACACCATGGTGGTGCCGCTGGAGGACATGCTGGTGAAGGAGGTCCGGGGAGCGCTCTACCTGCTGTGGGGAGGAGCGGCGTTCGTGCTGCTCGAGATCGGCGTTTTGAATGTCGCCAACCTGGTGCTGGCGCGAACCACCCAGCGGCGCAAGGAGTTCGCCACCCGGCTGGCACTGGGCGCCGGCGCGGGACGCCTGGTGCGCCAATTGGTGACGGAGAGCATTCTGGTGGCCCTGGCAGGCGGCGTGGCGGGGGCGGCGCTGGGCGCGGGATTGTTGAGCGCCCTGGGCCATAGCGGAATCGAAACGCTGCCGCGCGCCGGCGAGGTCCGCGTGGATGGCATGGTGGTGCTGGCAATGCTGGCGACGGCGGCGCTGGTCGGGATCGTCATCAGGCTGATCCCGTCGGTGCAGGTATGATAACCTCCAGCAATAGCGTCGATTTATAGCAGAATACCGAACCCTCGAAAGCTATAATAAGTTTCACCGTCAAGCAACCAAACAAAGGATCAACGACACGCAAGCTCGCAAAAGTAGTGAGAATAATAATAACAAAGCCCACAAAGAATACGTGAAACACATATTTCTAGACGATCATTTAGAAACTCTATTAGCAGCCCCAGCGACGCTCAAAAAGAACCTCCAGTTTACCCGGCGATAAATAATCTAGATAGAAGGTTACGATAAGAAGAAAGACGGTCTAGTACCTGGTCTAGACGTCGGGGTTGGTCTACTTATTAAGCTGGAGATCAAAAAGAGAATATACAGATAAATCTAATCGGAAATTATTAAATAATTACTTGTACTAATATATAATCTAGTTACTCGACTACCGATTACAACTATACGTACCTCAAGTTACTCCTTAAACATATTCACAAAGCACACCTGAATATTGTCAACATATGCCGGATATTGGAGCCAGTTGCTCAAAGCCTGATTAGAAACCATCGACTCAGCAGTCAT